>CAZZLC010000088.1:0-10097 GCA_964655065.1 uncultured Enterobacteriaceae bacterium
GTCGAGCGCGCTTGCCGGACCCGACAAGGTCGCGATGGTGATCGGCAACGGCGCCTACGACCACACCCCCCAGATCCTCCAGGCACCACGGGATGCCCGGCTCGTCGCCACGGAGCTCGACAAGCTGGGATTCGAGGTTCGGCTCACCCTCGACGCCGACCTGGCCACCTTCCGACGCGACCTCCTCGCCTTCGCCGAGGCGGCCCGTGGCGCCGAGGTCAGCTTCGTCTACTTCGCGGGTCACGGGCTGCAGGTCGATGGCACGAACTACCTCGTGCCCATCGACGCCACCCTGTCCGTCGCCGACCAGGTCCGCTACCAGACCCTCTCTGCCGACGAGCTGCTCGTCGAGCTTGCTCGCGCGGACGTCCCCCTCAACGTGGTCGTGCTCGACGCCTGCCGGGAGAATCCCTTTGCCTCCAACTGGCAGGGGACCGGTCGCTCGGTGGGCAACCGCGGCTTGGCCCGCATCGACGCCGAGAGGCTCCCGCCCGGCTTCTTGCTCGCCTACTCCACCGACGCCGACGGCGTCGCCAAGGACAACGGCGCATACGCGGAGCTCCTCGTCGAGCATCTTCGCGCGCCTTGCCGCGATCTCGACGAGGTCTTTCGTCAGGTGCGCGACGGCCTCGTCGCCGAGACGGGCCAGCGACCCTGGACCGAGGACTCGACTGGCATGATGCTCCGTCGCACCGTGATCTCGGCCTGCCCGTCGCGCACGTGCCTGGGCATGGCGCGAGCCAAGGGTGAGGCCAAGCAGCTCGAGCTGCTGCAGGCCGAGGTCGCGAACGTCTCGGCCTCCCTCGGAGCTCGGTGGGACCGGCTGCGACCCCAGCTCGAAGTCTGTACCGACCGCGTCCAGTGCAAGTACGAGGCAGAGGCGTTCCTCGAAGAGGCCGAGGCGCTGGCGGCTCGAGTCGAGGAGTTCCCATCCTACACGGTCGCTCGCGGTGTCCAGTGCGAGGTGCTGATCCCCGCCGTCGAGCAGCCGGTGTCGTCGCCGGTCATCGCGGAGGTCCAGGCCCTGCTGGCGACGTTCGCAGAGCCCCCTTTCGAGCCGCCGACCCGTGTCGAGTCACCCGCCCCACGGCGGAGAACGGCGCCGGTCGCCCTGCTCACCTCGGGCGCGGCCGTCGCGGTGACGGGAACCGCTCTCGTGGCCTCGAGCGCCGCCTGGTGGAAGCGCAGCGAGGGCGACGGACTGGAGCTCACCGACGCGGGGATCGTAGCCGACGACGCCGAGTTCGCCGAGCAATTCCGCACCCGCCGCACCCTGCAGCAGGTCGGGTGGGGAATGGTGGGAGCAGGGGTCGCGCTGACCGCCCTCGGAGGCGTCACGGTCGCCATGCCGACCGAGCACGGAGTGCAGCTGCGATGGGGACGCGCATGGTGATGCTGGCCTTGCTCGCCGGGGGCTGCCTGCCCACCGGGCCCATCCTCGTCGACCCCGAGCCCGCTCGTCCGAGCACGGACACCCACGACCCGGGGCTCGACCGAACGGACTCTCACACGGGACTCGGCTCCGAGGACCGCGCCTGCGTCACCCACGACGCCGCTCGAGTGGCCTCTCAGGTGGTCGAGGGCGACACCAGCTCCCTGGCCAACCTCCGACGGCCCTCGTGTCGGGACGGCGGGGGAGCTGACGGCCCCGAAGCGATGATCGCGTTCACTGCGCCCTCGCCGGGCGTCTGGCAGTTCGACCTGGTCGACCAGCCCGACAACGAGTTCGATACGGTGCTCGCCGTTCTCACGGGTTGCTCCGGCGTCGAGCTCGCCTGCAACGACGACCTCGGCGGGTCGCGCCAGTCGCAGATCACGCTCCCCCTCGAGGAAGGGCAGTTCGTGGTGGTTCAGCTCGACGGCTTTCTGGACACCGACGCCGGTCCCTTCTCCCTGTCGATCGAAGCGCTCTGACGGAGGACGATCTGCCCATCCTTCGCCCGGCGATCATCGAGGCGCCCGCCGCCAGCCCCGTCGACCGCGACACGGCGCCCGCCGACGCGGCCGCGCGGCTCGCAGGCGGAGAATGCCTGATCGTCGTCGACTCCACCACCACCGGCCTCGGCATCGTCGAAGCCCTGTGGACGCTGCGCGGAGGCCCCACGCGGGCCGAACGTCTCGGCTACCGTGAGGCAGCGGTCCGCCTGCTCGAACGCGTCCAGGACCATCGCTCGACGCTCGAGGGGGCGGGAGAGAACGGTCTTCTCGCCGAGCTCTATCCGAGTCGCCGCGACTTCGTGCTCCCGTTCGTCCAGGTGCAAGAGCTGAAGCACGCCTGGGAGCTCTACCGCGAGGGCGTCTACCTCGCGGTCCTCGGCTACCGCGTGCACCCCTTCTTCGGAACCTACGTGCCCACCCGGACGTCGCACCTCGAGCTCTTCGCCACGTGGCTGCACGGCTACGATGGGCCACGGGACCGAGCGATCGACGTCGGGACGGGATGCGGCGTGCTGGCCTTGATGCTGGCTCGAGCGGGGGTTGGCTCGATCCTGGCCACCGACGACAACCCCAACGCCATCGAGAGCGTCCGCCGACAGCTCGCGAGGCACCCGGCGAATCCACCTCCCATCCAGCTCGAGCACACCGACTTGCTCGGCGACGGCAGCGACGAAGTCGATCTGGTGGTCTTCAACCCGCCGTGGGTCAAGGGCGAGGTCTTCGACCCGATCGACGCGGCGCTGATCTGGGACGACGACGACTTGTTCCCGCGCTTCTTCGACCAGGTCCACCGGCGCCTCGCCGACGACGGTAG
Organism: uncultured Enterobacteriaceae bacterium; assembly: GCA_964655065.1. GTDB lineage: Bacteria > Myxococcota_A > UBA796 > UBA796 > DRPG01. The sequence goes on from CAZZLC010000088.1 coordinate 2,753, forward strand.
GGTCGTGCTCTTGTTCTCGACCATCGGCACCCTGGTGCAGCCCGAGGTCCCGCATCCCATCCTCACCGAGCTGGACCGTGGGCGGTTCCGGCTCGTCGAGAAGCTCCAGCGCCGCGTCGAGCCCACGACCGCCCCCGACGGGACGCGAAGACGCACCAGAGAGAAGGTCGAGGTCTGGGCGCTCGGGAAGGTACGCTGACCTGGCGAGGAGGAAACTGTGTCGACCTTGATCATCGCTGCCCACGCGGCCTGGGGCTGTCCCCCCTCTGTCGAAGCCGGCCTCTTCGTGTCCGAGGGTGACCTCCCGCCCTGCGTGGAGGTTTCGCCCTTGGGTTCGAGCGACGACTTCGTCTCGCTCGGCTTCGCGAACTCGTGCACCGAGCCGTTCGCGCTGGCGACGTTCGCGACCGTCGAGCCCGGCCGGGAGCGATCGCTGTCCATCGGCCGTCCCGACGAGGGCGTGACCGAGGTCATCGACGTCCCCTGGACGCTGGGAGACCAGACCGGCACGCTGGTCCTCGAGGCGTTTGGGGGGGAGATGTTCGCCTGCGAGTCGTCCGGGTGCGCGATCGCGTCGCCACTGGGCTCGCACCTCGGGCTCCTCCTGGCGCTCGTGGCCGTGGTCGCGGGAGCGCGACGGTCCCGATGACCGGTCGCATCCTGGTCAACGGCAACGCGGAGACCTCGGCGCGCTTCTGCGAGCTCGCCGTGCGGGCCGCAGGGCCCTCGCGCCACCGCGATCCCGGCGCCCGCGAGGTCGACCAGGTGATGGTGGTGACCGCCGCGTGGGGTGATGGTGAGCTCGACGACGGGTCGATCCGCAGCGGGTTCGCCGCGCAGGGACGCGACGCGATCGAGAACCTGGCCCTGTGGACCGCCATGGCCACCTTCCTGCGAGAACGCCCCCTCGTCGACGGGATCCTGAAGGAGCACCAGGCGGCGTGGACGGCCCTGCACGACGCCTACGCCGTCGAGAACGCGGCGTTGACCAACACGATGCGCGATGCCTGGGCGCGGGCCCGCGAGTCGCTGGGCATCGACCACTTTCCGCGGCTCCTGACCCGAGGCGACCGCCAGGTACCCGGGCCCCCCACCCGCCCGGTCGACCACCTCGTCGAGCATGCACTCGCTCAGGCCGTTCAGCGGCACATCGAGGCCCTGGTCCAGGCCGACGATCTGCGCGCGAAGGCACTCGAGGAGCTCTGGGACCACTTCCATCTCGCCGCGGGGCTCGCCTTCGACTCGCTGTGGCAGGAACAACGCCGGGCGCTCGCCGGTCGACTCCTGCACGCCTCGCTCGTCGCGCTGACAGGCGGTGACCCGTTCACCCTCTTGACCGCGCTGCGCTTCTACCAGCTCGAGACGGTGTTCGTGGAGGCGGTGCGGCGCGGGGTCCACGTGTTCGGCTCGTCGGCCGGGGCCATGGTGCTGGGCCAGCGCGTGATCATCTTCCACGACCGGCGGTCGCCTCGGCAGGAGTTCCTGCTCCTCGACCGGGGACTCGGACTCACGCGGGGCTTGCAGATCTTTCCGCACGTCCACGACCGACTGCACACCGAAGACCCGTTCAACCTGGCATACCTTGCAGCCCGGTTCCGCCATCGGCTGTGCGTGGGGCTGAACGCGGGCTCCACGCTGGCCCTCGAGGCCGACCAGGGCCACTGGCGGATGTGGGCCGCCGGCGACGAGGACCTGGTGGTCTTCGATGGCGCCGGCACGAAGGTCCGGGTGGGTCCCGGGGACCGCGTCGCCGCCGCGGGCGAGCGCGTCTGACGACCCGCCGCGGAGAACGTTGCCTACCGTCTGTCGTCGAGCACGGCGCGCGCCGGTTAGCAGGCCCGACCATCGCGCATCTGAGAGGATCGAATGTTCGACGCGGCCATCACCGGCACTGGCGTGTTCACGCCATCGCAGGTCATCACCAACGACGAGCTCGTCGAGGCGTTCAACGCGTACGCCGACCGCTTCAACGCCGAGCACGCCGAGGCCATCGCCGCCGGTGAGATCGAAGCGAAGCCCCACTCGGATGCGGACTTCATCCTGTCGGCCTCCGGGATCGAGCGCCGACACGTGCTGGACAAGGAGGGGGTTCTCGACCCCACGCGGATGTTCCCGCGGCTCGCTCCGCGGCGCGACGACGAGCCCTCGATGATGGCCGAGATGGCGCTGAAGGCGGCCTCGGTCGCCCTCGAGGAGGCCGGTCTCGAGGGTTCCGACATCGACCTCGTGCTCTGCGCCGCGTCGAACCACGAGCGGGCCTACCCGGCCATCGCCGTCGAGATCCAGTCGCTGCTCGGCGCGGGCGGCTTCGCCTACGACATGAACGTCGCCTGCTCCTCGGCCACGTTCGGCATCCAGACGGCCGTCCAGATGGTGCGCACCGGCGCCGTCCGCCGGGCGCTGATCGTGAACCCCGAGATCTGCTCGGCCCACCTCGAGTGGCGCGACCGAGACTGCCACTTCATCTTCGGCGACGTCGGCACCGCGGTGGTGGTCGAGCGTCGCGAGGGACTGTCACGGCCTCACTTCGAGATCCTCTCGACTCGGTGCTCCACGAAGTTCTCGAACAACATCCGCAACAACGACGGCTTCCTTCGGCGCACCCACGACCAGATGGAGGACCGTCGCGACATGCAGTTCGTCCAGAACGGACGCAAGGTCTTCAAGGAGGTCCTTCCCCTCGTGGTGGAGCACATTGGGCGTCACCTCCAGGAGGAGGGCGTCGACGCCGGTGACCTGCGCCGACTGTGGCTCCACCAGGCCAACAAGACAATGAACGCCTACATCGGCCGGCACGTCCTCGGAAGGGAGCCCGAGCCCGGCGAGCAGCCCAACATCCTCCAGGAATACGCGAACACGTCGTCCGCCGGTTCGATCATTGCGTTCTCCCAGCACTCGGAAGACCTCGCGGTGGGAGACCGAGGCCTCGTCTGCTCGTTCGGAGCCGGCTACTCGGTGGGCTCGGTGCTCGTTCGACGCGCCGTCTGAGGAGGATGCGGGTCGCCACCCGGAGCGTGGTAGGCTGCCCGCATGCTGTTGATTGCGTTGGGGTCGGCGTGTGCCCAGACCTCGGAACCGCCCGTACCTTTCGAGCACCAGATCGCCGGTGCCCTGCAGGCCGCGCCCGAGGACCGTCGCGAGGGCGCCAAGGTGCTCGGCTACGGGGCGAGCGGCGCGCTCCAGGTGATTCGCCCCGGCACGAACGACCTCGAGTGCACCGCGGACGAGCCCGGTGACGACCGCTTCAGCGCCGCCTGCTACCACGCCTCGCTCGCCCCGTACATGGCGCGGGGCCGAGAGCTGGCCTCGCAGGGCGTGACGGGGCAGCCGCGCCTCGATCAGCGGTGGGCCGAGGCGAAGGCAGGCCAGCTCGCGATGCCCGACGGTCCAGCTACGCTCTACGTGCTCACCGGTTCGGGCTTCGACGCGACCACCAACACGGTGAGCGACCCCTACCTTCGATACGTCGTCTACATCCCGGGCGCGACCGCGGAGTCCACTGGGCTACCCCTCGCCCCCACCACGGACGGGGGGCCGTGGATCATGTTCCCCGGCACCCCGGGGGCCCACATCATGATCAATCCGCCCCGCCGTTGAGCGCGCCCCCCCGGGTCCGTCGTCCGTCAAAAGGGCTCCGCGAGATCAGGCAGCACGTTCACGATCTCGCCGATCCCCTGTGAGTCCTCGACGATGAAGTCCACCGAGTAGACATCGGCGTAGAAGGGATCGATCCCCGCGTCCACGAGTGGGATGCTCTCGTCCCAGAACTGCCCGCCCGCGCTGGGCACGAGCGAGAAGGCCGAGAGCGGCGTGTCGGCGTAGAACGGGTCGTAGTCGTCGTAGATCTCGACGTACACGTCGTAGATGTCGAAGAGCCCGTCGGGATCGAACACCTCGGCCGACACGAAGAGCCGGTCGCCCGACGGACGGTCGGCAATGAAGATCTCCGCGCCGATGGCCACGAACTCCGGAGGCGCATTGGTGCAGCAGTCGGTTCCCGGGCCGGGGCCCGGGCGAGGGCGAGGGGCGTTGCCGAAGTCGTCGTACACGATGCATCCGGAGGCGAGCGCGCCAATCGAGGACAGGATCAGGACGTTCTGCATGGATGGGTCTCCTCTCTCGCGTGACCCAATGGACGTCCCCGGTCGTCCGCGCATTCGACCCATCGTCGCGCCCGAGATCGAAGGGGGTTCCGGGGCAGACCGCCGAGCGTCAGATGTCGTCGATCCAGGACTCCAGCGTGGGCCACTCGGCGTTCGCGAGCGCCTCGAGCAGGGCCTCGGGGTCGTTCGAGACCTCGAGCCGAGGGTGCTCGGGTCGTACGAACCCCTCGCGTCGTACGTGGGCGAGAAAGTCGAGGAGGTGCTGAAAGTACCCATCGACGTCGAGCAGGCCGACCGGCTTCGCGTGGTAGCCGAGCTGGGTCCAGGTCACGGCCTCGAACAGCTCCTCGAGCGTGCCGTAGCCACCCGGCAGCGCCACGAACCCGTCGGAGAGGTCGGCCATGACCTTCTTCCGGGTGTGCATGTCGGGCACGACGCGCAGCTCGGTGCACTCGACCTTTCCGAGCTCCAAGGCCTGCAGCTTGTCGGGAATGACCCCGATGACCTCGCCGCCGCGCGCGAGAGCGGCATCCGCGACCTCGTTCATCAGGCCGATCGAGCCGCCGCCATAGACGAGACCCACCCCGCGCTCGGCGAGCAGCGTCCCGAGGCGACGGGCCGCCTCGGCATAGGCCGGACGGGCGCCGACGCTCGAACCACAGTAGACGCAGATCCTCTCGAATCGCCGCATGGCTCCAGGTAACCTCTGCGTGGTCCCCCTCGCTCGGCGCCGACCCGACCGAGGCTCCCCATCGGGCGATCGACTACTCGACGCCGTACAACTCGAGCTGACGCCCACAGGCCTCGTCGTGTTCGGCGAGCTCGGCCGCCGTGACGGGCTGGTCGGACGACATCACCACGAGGTCGAGGTAGGCTTCGATGACGTCGCGCGCCTGGTTGCCGAGTCCGGTGCACGGGCGGGAGACCCAGAGCTCGAGCAGGGCTTCTCGCCGGGCCTCTGCCGTCGGAATGGCGCCCCCACGCCCGTCCTCCCACAGCTCGCGGAGCTCTCGCCCGAGGCGCTGCGACAGACCGTCGCTGGTCGCGCGATCGAAGACCGCGCGACGCCAGGTGCGCAGATCGTCGGAGATCGCGTCGAACAGCCTCGCCCGGGACGCCCTGCGCTGACGTGGCCCCGCCACGTGCGCCCCCAGCGCCGGATTGTCGGGGTCCGGCGGCACCACCGTCACCGGGACGATCTCGAACCGACCATCGTTGCGGAGGATCACCTTCGGTCGCGCGAGCCCGTCGCTCGGGAACACGATTCGATCGCCCTTGCGGCGGGGCTCGCCGTAGCCGAGATCCGCGAGCCGCCGCTCGAGGCGCTCTCGCAGCGCATCGGGGCCCTCGGCGACGACCACGATCTCGGCCACGTCACCATCGAATCGGATCCCCCCGACCTCTGGGGGCTCGAACGGCTCCCCGGAGGGCTCGGGGGGCGGCCTCCAGGCTGCGGGACAGTCGGGCAGCGGTCCCTCGGGACGAGTCGTGCCCCGCGGATCGAGCCTCCGCGAGCGCAGCCTGGCCCAGTGGGCCGAGACCTCGGTCAGGGTCACGGAGCCCACGGCGAGGCACGCCATCCAGGAGCGAAGCAACCGTGTGGCAGGGTCGCCCGCGGTCAGGGCGTCGCGTGCGGCTGCCGGATCGACGGAGCCCGTCTCGACCTCCAGCTCCACCCTCCTGCGCACGGCTGCCGCGCTGGGCCGAGAGAGCTCGGCCAGGCCGTTCCGCGCCACCTCGGGAGGCACGTGGTCGGCCCACGCGAGCGCGATGTCGCTGCGGTCCGGGCACGCTCGTCTCAGGTCGGCGAGTGCGTCGGCGTCTCCGGACATCCGGGCGGCCAGGAACGCCACCTCGACTGCCCAGTCGGGGTGCCCCTCCAGCCGACGGAGCGACGACCGCGCCCCCGGCTCGTCGCCCGACGACCACCGCGCGGCGGCCTGGAGAAGCTGGGCCATGGGATGGTCGAAGTCACGATCGAGCGCCTGCCCCCTCGCCCAACGCTGCTCCTCGGACCTCGGGCTCGCTGCTGCGAGGGCCGCCCATCGATCCGGGTCCTCGGGACCCTCTCGGAGCCAGGCCAGCGCCCGATCCCGACCGTCGGGGGCTCCGCTCTCGATCGCCCCGCGCAGTTCGCCGGGAAGCGCCTGCAGCCAGGGACTCGTACAGGACCCGGGGCCTCCGGACGCCCATCCGACGAAGAGGATCCACACCGAGACAGTGTAGCCGCGAGTGATGGCCGTGACGCGTATCGTCGTGGAGCGGATCGTCGGCGAGGGGCCCGATGGCTCACGATCCGTCGCACGAGCAAACCGTGGGCCGGTCCGCGCACACTGCGGACGGCCGGCCATCACCCCAGGTCGTCTCTGGAGTGCCTCAGCGCACGAAGCGAGGGGCGATGTTCGTCTCGAAGCAGGTCGTCAGCTCGTCGGACGCGTTCTCGAGCTGCGGTTGGAGGGCGTCGCGAGGAAAGTCGATCCAGGCGTCGTCACCCAGCGTGCCGCAGTGCTTCTCGATCAGCTCGTGAGCGCGGCGCCCATCGGGCGACAGCTCCCAGCGGTCCGCCCGCAGGTGCGGAGGCACGTTGCGCGCCGTCCAGTTCGAGGGGACCACGAACGCCGAGACGATCGCCGTGAGGAGCATCCACGCGACGATCGCACCGACCACCCACGGTCCCCAGGACCCACCGGTCACTGCTTGCAGGTGATCTTGGCGATGGTGGGCGTGTAGATCCCGCTCGTGACGCCGGCCAGGAGCACGTTCCAGAAGTTCTGGCGGGTGGAGATGGAGTAGGCGCCCTTGGCGCCGCACTCCTTGCGGACGTCGACGTCGGTGAGCGGAATCAGGCCCACGATCACGCTGTGGCTCCACACGCGAACCTCCTTCCCGGGCGAGCCCTCGGAAGTGAAGTTGGTGAGCTCGGTCTTGTAGCAGCCGACGAGGGCGAGGGGCGCGAGGACGAGAAGCATACGAAGCATTGCGGTTCTCCAACCAGTCAAGGGAGGCCGAACGCTACCACAACTCCGCTGGGGCCGGACGACCTTCCACCATCTTCTGGGATGCACTTGCACGATCTCGAACGCCCCCGGACGAGGACCCTCGACCCGGACTGCCCGCGTGACGAAGGGGTCCGGCGAGCCAGCTCGCCACCTCGTCTCGTGACCGAACACCGACGCCCGAGGGCGCGTCGTCAGCCCCGGAGGAGCGCCTTGGGACGACGATCCACGTCGAACAACCCCCAG
>CAZZLC010000088.1:10197-15771 GCA_964655065.1 uncultured Enterobacteriaceae bacterium
TCGTCAGCCCCGGAGGAGCGCCTTGGGACGACGATCCACGTCGAACAACCCCCAGTGCTTCTCGGCGCCGGACGGATCGTTGGGATCCCCCTTCCAGGGCTCGTCGAACGCCTCGAACAAGAGGGTGGTGACGTTCGCCTCTGCCGCCCACGCCAGCAGCTCCCCCACGTAGCGCGCCTGGTGCGATTCGTTGGCTCGGTCGCCGAACTCCGAGGCCTCGGTCGCCCACCCCGCCTCGCCGATCACGATGGGCGTCTCGGGCAGCGCTTCGTGGACCTGGCGGAGGTTCTCGAGGGTGAACGGCAGAGCCTCGTCGAGCGACTTTCCCTCCCACTGGGGGTAGGTGTGCACCATCGCGAAGTCCAGCGTGCGGAGCGTCGCGGCGTGCTCTACCCACACGACGTAGTTGTCTGCGGTGGAGACGGGCTGCCCGATCGACGACCTCACGCGTTCGATGTGGGCCATCATGGAGTCGAGCGGGACCACGTGGTCGCTCCAGGAGACCAGGGCCTCGTTGCCGATGTTCACGGCGACCACCTGGTCCGGGTAGGCCTTGGCCAGCGCGATGGTCCGCTCGACCTCGGCCCGGTTGTGAGCGCGACCTGCCTCGAGCGCGTCCTCGGGGATGGGCGCGTGGAGCCAGGGGCAGCCTTCGTGGTTGCTGACCTCGGCGTCGAGCCAGGCTCCGAGGAGGACCCGGATCGGCCGACCGTCGTTGGCGATGATGCGCAGCACGTCCCGCGAGTTCGAGCCCGAGTCGTAGAGGCGGACGAGCCCGAAGCCGGCTTCTTCGAGGAGGGTGAGGTCCTCGCGGATCTGCTCGTCGGTGGGGGACGACTCCCCCGATTCTCCGCGGTCGGGAAACTGTCCGGCGCGGTAGCCGGAATAGGCGACGGCTTTCGTGACGCCGGCGAGAAGTGCGTGGGGTGACTGGCGCAACGCATGACCTCCAGGGGCGGCGGGGAGTAGCTCGGGACCCGGCCACCGTCACGGGCATCGATCGGACGGCGACGCCGCGATGTTTACCGTCCCGTTCGGCGTTACGGTGGCGAGCCAGCAGGGGTGGTCGTGCAGGTCGGATCCATCAGCGTTGCCCTCGTCCTCGTCGGTTGTGCCGCCAAGACGTCGGGCCCCCTTGCCCCGGTCGCCGAGGTTCGGCCCACCGAGCTCGTGCTCCACGACGACGTTCGCGTCGACGACTACTACTGGCTCAATCAGCGCGACGACCCGGCCGTCATCGCCTACCTCGAGGCCGAGAACGCCTACACCGCCACGAAGATGGCGCACACCGAGCCCCTGCAGCAGACCTTGTTCGACGAGTTCAAGGCCCGCATTCCGCAGACCGACGCCCAGGTGCCCTACCGACACGGGCCGTGGCTCTACACCTGGCGAGTCGAGGAAGGCAAGGACTACGGCATCTTCACCCGCACCCCCGTCGATGGCGGTGCCGAGCAGGTCGTGCTCGACATCAACGCCCTGGCCGAGGGTCACGACGGCTACTTCGCGGTGCGCGGGGTCACGGTGAGCCCCGATCATCGCCGCGTCGCCTACGCCGTCGACAAGGTCGGGCGCCGCGTCTACACCATCGAGATCAAGGATCTCGAGACCGGCGAGACCCTGCCCGACCGCATCCCCGACGTGACCCCGAACCTCGTGTGGGCCGACGACAACGCCACCCTGTTCTACGCGTGGCAGGAGCCCGAGACCCTCCGCTGGTCCCAGATCCGCCGCCACCGGCTCGGCAGCGACGCGGAAGCCGACGTGGTCGTGCACGACGAGGCCGACGAGACCTTCTCGTGCGGCGTCGGGCGCACCCGCTCGGGTGCCTACCTCGCCATCGAGTGCAACCAGACGCTGTCCAGCGAGGTCCGGGTCCTCCCAGCCGGCGAGCCCGAGGGCACCTGGCGGGTCATCGCGCCTCGCGAGCGAGGCCACGAGTACTCGATCGCTCACCGAGGCGAGCACTTCTACGTCGTCTCCAACGACGGAGGGCGCAACTTCGAGCTCTTGAAGACGCCCGTGGACTCCCCCGGCCGGGAGAACTGGACCCAGGTGCTTCCTCATCGCGAGGACGTGCTCCTCGACGGGGTTGGCGCCTTCGCCGACCATCTCGTGCTGTTCGAGCGCGAGGGGGGACTGCGCCAGATCAGCGTGATGGACCTGTCGAGCGGGGAGCGACGTCGGCTCGACTTCGGCGAGGCCGCCTTCGTCGCCTACCCGGGCGACAATCGCGTCTACGACACGACCGTCTTCCGGTACTCCTACCAGTCGCCGACCACCCCACCCTCGGTCTACGACATCGACCTGACCACCGACGAGCGCACCCTGCTCAAGCAAGACGAGCTCGGAGCGGGGTTCGATCCGGCGAACTACGTGACCGAGCGCTTCGTGGTCGCGGCCCGAGACGGGGCGGAGGTTCCGGTCACGGTGGTGTACCGCAAGGGCCTGGAGCGCGACGGCACCAACCCCCTTCTCCTCTCGGGCTACGGCTCGTACGGCTTCAGCACCGAGCCGTGGTTCTCGGCCCAGCGCGTGAGCTTGCTCGACCGAGGTGTGATCGCCGCCACGGCGCACGTTCGGGGGGGCAGCGAGCTCGGGCGCGCCTGGTACGAGGACGGCCGGCAGTTGAAGAAGATGAACACCTTCACCGATTTCGTCGACGTGGCGAAGGGTCTCGTCGAGCGCGGCTACACCTCGCCCGACCGACTGGCGTGCTCGGGGGGCTCCGCGGGGGGACTCCTCGTGGGCGCGGTGGTGAACCTGGCCCCCGACTTGTTCTCGGCCGCCATCGCCTCGGTGCCCTTCGTCGACGTGGTCACCACCATGAGCGATCCGAGCATTCCGCTCACCACGAGTGAGTACGACGAGTGGGGGAATCCGGCCGACCTCGAGTACTACCAGTACATCAAGGCGTACTCCCCCTACGACAACGTGAGTCCGCAGGACTATCCGGCCATGCTCGTCACCGCGGGGCTTCACGACTCCCAGGTGCAGTACTTCGAGCCCGCAAAGTGGGTGGCGAAGCTCCGCGCGACGAAGACCGGCGACGATCTGCTGCTGTTGAAGACCGAGATGGAGGCAGGCCACTCGGGGGCGGCGGCGCGCGACGCCTCGTACCGGGAGGTCGCCTTCGAGTACGCCTTCCTGCTCGACCAGTTCGGCATCGCCGAGTAGCGTGCACGAACGAACCCGCGAGTCACCTGACTTCAGCGAGGGGACACCGTCGATCCCCGAATCAGCGCTACCGGATCTCGCGAACCAGACGAAAGCCAATGAAGTTCGCGCGATCGTTGGCAGCGCCCCGGGAGCGTGCGGCCGAACGCAGGAACCTGGCGCCGTCGATCCACGCTCCGCCGCGTGTCACCCGCATGGCGCTGTGGCCGGTGTTCCACGCCGCGACGTCCAGCGGGGCACCCGCATAGCTGTCGTGCCACGCGTCCACGACCCACTCCCGAACGTTGCCGTGCATGTCGTACAGGCCGAACGCGTTCGGCGCGAACGACCCGACCGGGCTCGTCGACGTTGCGGCGAACCGCGCGTCGTCGGGCGTTGGCTCGCGCGGTGTCGACCAGGGCGTGGTGGTTCCCGCCCGACAGGCGTACTCCCACTCTGCTTCCGTGGGCAATCGGTAGGCCTCGTCGGTCGTCGAGGAGAGCCATTGCGCCAACTTCTGGGCGTCGTTGTAGGAGACGTCCACCACGGGCCGGTTTCCGCGTCCCCACCCGTGGTCGTTCGGACGATGTAGCGGAGCCCCGCTGTCCACCGCGAGATCCCACTCGTCGAAGGTCGTGGGATAGACCGCCATCGCGAATGGAAAGGCGACCCCCACGGTACGGGCGGGGCACTCCGTTGGATGGAGCCCCGGGTCGGTCACCTCGGCTCCCATGACGAAGGAGCCAGGTGGAAGAACGCACATCAAGGGGAAGTGCTCTCCGTCCCGGAAGAAGGTGCCCGGCGGCGCGGTACGGGTGATGGTCGCCCCGCGGAACACGGGCTCTCCCAGGTGCTCACCAAAGACGCGCCAGTCGGCGTCCCGCTTGCGGATCAAGGGCTCGGTGACCTGCATGTCGCGACCGTCGACGAGGTCCCTGAGCCAGCCGTCGAGCCGCCGCCACCCCGGGTGCTCGAGGGTGCCGTCCCACCCACGGAGATCGACCGACTGGACGAGCCGGAAAGCGAGCGGAGGCTCGCAGTCCTCGAGGACAACGGGCACGAGCTTGTTCCGCTCCATGGCGAAGGTCGCCTCGCTGCGGACCCACTTGGAGGAGACCGAACGCGGCGTCCACAGCACGAGCACCGCCTTCGCGTCCGCAATCTCGCGCTCGATCTCCTCGTCCCACTGCTGGGCGGGGAGGAGCCGCGTGTCCCACCACGCCGAGAAGCCACCTCCTGCTAGCGCTCGGGTGACCCGGTCCGCGATCTCGCGGTCCTCGCGCTTGTAGCTGACGAAGATGTCCGCCATGGCATACTTCCCCGCGTCGGTGGCCCTCTCTGGCCGCCGTGCAACCCTACCGCGTCGGGGACTGGCATGAAACTGAAGGCCTCGGACATCAGGCGAAGTGTTCACCCCAAGGAGTGGTCCCGTTTCCTCCTCGCGCTACTGGTCGCGGTCCCGGCAACCCTGGGCCTGGTCGGGTTGGCCTGGGCGACGTCCGGCCTTGCGTTCGGCGGCTATCTGCTGATCGCGTTCCTGGTCTGGTTCGGCTTCGAGGTGTCCTACGCCACCTTCGTCGCCAACTGGATCGTGGTGTCACAAGACAACTACCCGAAGGTCCACGAGTTGCTCGAGGAGATGAAGGCTCGAATCGGGGTCCACAAGCGGATCGACGCCATCGTCTACGAACAGGGACAGTTCAACGCCTACTTCGGCATCCTCTTTGCCCGCCGCGCGGTGTTCCTGAACTCCGAGTTGCTCCAGGACGGCGTCACCGACGACGAGCTCCGCTGGTTGCTCGGCCGTTTCGTGGGACAAATCCGCGCGAAGCAGCGGCTCAGACCCCTCGAGCACCTCGTGGCCCTCGCGGAGCGTCTGCTCGTCTTCAACTTGCTGATCTTCCCCTACGTGCGCAGCACCGCTCACACTGGCGATCGCATCGCACTCGCCGCCATCGACGGCAACATCACGGCCGCCATCGCCGCCATGAACAAGCTCATCGTGGGTCGGGAGCTCGGCTACTCTGTCAATCCGTCGGGACTCGTGAAGCAGTATCGCCGAATCCGCAGCTCCTTCTTTGGATTCCTCGTCCGCATCGCCAGCCCGCTCCCCCACAACATCGCCCGCTACACGCAGCTCATCGGCTTTGCCGAGAGGCGCTTTCCGGACCAGCACGAGCAGTTCGTGAACATGAACCCGAGCTTCCAGATTGCCGGGGGGACCTACCCGCTGATGCGTACCGCCCCGGCGTGGGTCCGGGGGGAGGGCGGCAACGTCTTCATCGGCGTAGGTCTGCTCACCGCCTCCGTCGTCGGGATGCTGGGCGGGAGCGTCGCCCTCCAGGAGGTCGGCCCGTTCTTCGGTCTCGACAATCCCTTTGCGCCGAGGCCCTCCCATCTGTCGATGGACCCCGCGTTCGA
>CAZZLC010000088.1:15871-20924 GCA_964655065.1 uncultured Enterobacteriaceae bacterium
CGGGGTCGGGTGGCTCGAGTGGCCCGCTCCCCACGATGGGGACCGGTACGAGGGGGAGTTCGCGTCGAGCATGCTGCACGGGCTCGGCGTCTACACTTTCAACATCAATGCGAACAACCCCGACGGTCCCTCCCGACGCCTGAGGTACGAAGGAGAGTGGTCCTACGACGCGATGTCCGGGCACGGGGTCTTCACCTGGGCGGGAGGCATGCGATACCGTGGTCAGTTCCTCCTCGGCAGCGAGAACGGCTTCGGCGTCTTCGAAGACCAGCTCGGGTACCGCTACGAGGGCGAGCGCGTGAACGGCGAGCCTCACGGGCTGGGCGCCTTCTACGATCCCCAGGGAACGCTGCTGCAAGCCGGCCGGTGGTCGAACGGTGTGTTCCAGGGGTCGTCACGCTAACCTCACCGCCTCCACCCTTCGCGGAGGACTGCTCCCCTTGAAGCTCGTACGGGTCCACGGTCGCATCCCCCTGGCCACCACGGACGAGGCCTTCGAAGAAGTGGTTCTCCACCGTCTGGACGCACGGTTCGCGGCCACGACGGACTGGGTTCGCCACGACGCCTCGTTCTATCGCTGCTTCATCGCCGAGTGCGACGATGCCCTGGCACCGTCCGCGCGCTCGCGACTCCGGGACGAGGTGGGGGAGGTCCTGGGGCTCGATCTCGCAGGCCCCGTTCGCGTCACCGCGCAGCACATGGCGGTCGGCGACGGGGCCGATCGCCACACCGATCGACCGCTCGTCGGCTACGAAGCCGCCCGTCTCGTCGCTCAGCTCGACACGCCCGACGGTGGCCGCTTCAGGGTGCTCGAGCCCGACGGCTCGGACGGCTGGCGAGCCTGGCTGGATCGGCCCGCGGTACGGAACCAGGCCGTCGCTCTCGAGCTCTGCGAGGCGTCGCACCACGAGGTGACGGAATGCCGAACGCCGCGACGCACCGTCGTGGCGCACTTCTGGCATCGAGCCAACCCACCCCACGCGCGCGAGCTCGTGCACGGTTGGCTCGCGCCCATGTCGTTCGCGGCGCTGCCCGCGGCGCTCGACGCGCGGATCGCCGAAGCCGACGCCCACGTCGACCCCCACCTCACGGGACGGGCGGCCCGAGTGGTGTGGCTCCTCGCGCAGTGGGACGACGACGAGGGCGTCCTGGCAGGCGCCTTCGAGCGAGCCGTGACCGGCGCCTCGCCAGAGAGCGAGCCCGAGGCCCGCGCGCGCTTCGTCACCCACCTCGCCCTCGAGTCGTTCGACCGCGAGGCGTTCGAAGCGCTGCCCGACCGGAGCCGTCAGTGGTGGCTGGACGGGCTCGCGCGGGGCGCGCTCGGTCCGGAATGACGAGGGTCAGAACAAGTCTGCGGTGCAGACGTCGGCATCCGTGGACGGCACGTCGAAGTCCACGGAGCCTCCGGCGTACGACACCGTGTAGGAGCCGGCGGCGAGCGGGCCGGTCTCGCAGGAGGCTTGCACGAACACGCAAACCGCTGGACAGTCCACGGTGCCGCTCGGCACGTCGTAGCTCGCGCTGCCCGTGACCTCGATGGTGTTCCCGCTCGCGGTCGCGGTGCACTCGGTCTCGATGCCGCTCGCACAGCCCGACGCGCATCCGTCGAGGGTGACGTACACGGTGGCGGCCTCGCCCGCTTCGAAGCTCACCTGGCCACCCTCGAAGGAGCCGAGACAGGCCACTCCTTCGTCCTCGACCTCGACGCGCGTGTCGTCGACGTCGGGCTCCTCGAGGCAGGCGGTGAGCACGCCGAGGGCAAGAAAGAAGAAGGCAGTTCGCATCAAGGGTCCTCCTCGTCTGGTCACCTACCCGCAACCGCTCCCCGGAGCGACCGCAGCCCGAGGACGTAGTGCTCGCCGAGGTCGGGACCGCCGACTCCGCGGTCGCCGTCCGGGGCTGGGGCAGGACGTCCTCGACGTGCGTGCCTTGGCGGAATCCTCGCGTCCCGGACGCCGACGGCGCCCCGGAGCCTGCGCTACCGTCGCGGAACGCGCTCCTCCTCCACCGGGAACGCGAGCGACAGATCGGTGAGCTCGGCGTACTGGAGCTCTTCGTAGCCGAGGTCGGCCACGAGGTGGGAGAGCTCCTCGATGTGCACCAGCGCGGCCGTGTCGGGCTCGCCGATCACGTGCACCGACGACCCCAGCGGCTCCTGCCACTCGTTGCCGAAGCCCACCGTCATCAAACCGAAGGTCTCGGGCAGCGCGGTGGTCGCCTCGTCCACCTCGAACAACGTGGCCCTGCCCTCGGCACTGACCTGCCCGGGACCGAACACGTCACGGCCGACGAGCATGGGATCGTGGCCCGGGGCGAGCAGCCAGGTGCCGCTGAACACTTCGTCGTGAAAGGGCCAATCGAACTCGAGCTCGAGGATCTCCATCACCACGGCGTCGTAGAACACGACCGAGGTCTCGGCGTAGCGGTAGAGGTCCCGGTTGGCCGTGAAGAAGAACGAGTGAGCCCCCGGGATCCCCACCCCGGTGATGTCCTCGTCGCTACCCGTGGCGGAGACGAGCGGACCATTGGCGGCGGAGGCGATGCGAGGGTCGACGACCCAGGGCTCGAACTGGCTGCTGACGCCAGACGACGTGGGAACCCCACGGACGGCGAAGACGCCGTGACGACCGTGCTGGTTGAGGCCGAGGACCTCGGTCTTGCCCGCGAAAGCGGTGAGCGGCAGCGCTGTCGGCGGCGTGCCCGACGTCGTGGACACGAAGGCGTGGGTGGCGTACAGATGACCCCCCGCGGCGAAGTACAGCCGACCGCCGCGGGAGCGGAAGTGCCCTGGACGCACACTGCGAGCGGTCTCCACCTTGACGACCGGATCGATGGTGGCCCCGAGCCCCCCCACCGGCTCCCGGACGCGCCAGATGGTGTGCTCCTGGCGATTCGGCAGGTCGACGGGGGTGATGCTCGCGTAGAGATCGCCCTCGTGCTCCCCCATGCCCGGGTTCACCGGAGGGGTGGTGAGGATGTTCACGTTCCCGGTCGTTTCCAGGTAGGCCAGCAGGGAGTCACCCGTTCGGAAGTACAGCCGCGACCCGACGGGCTGGAACGCGTTGCCCCGGTGGGACACCGGCATCGTGATGGTGCTGGACTGCGTGAGCGTCGATCCGCTCAAGGTATACACGTCTCCCGTGGACAAGATGCCTGCCGCGGGCGAGCGCACGAAGTACAGCTCGCCGTCGAACACCGTGAGATCGTGGAGCGTATCGGTGAGCAGGGTCGACGGAAGGGTGGCGAGCCACGTCGCCTGGTTGCCCTGGACTCCGTAGAGCTCGGTGCCGTTCGCGGTGTGCAGGGGCACGACGACCTGCTGATTGTAGACCGCGACGTTGCCCGCCCGGGTCGCGCCGGGGGGAAGGTTGACCGCCCCCCCGAAGTCCGCGATGTCGTCGTAGAAGAACATCTCGTCGCCGGCGACGTTCCAGTAGTAGAGGCGGTCGCCGAGCGAGGCGGCGAACTGGCCCTCGCCGAAGTGCCGACCGTCGACGAAGCCGTGGAGCGCGTGGACGTCGACGAGGGTCGGGACGCGCTCGACCTCGTAGTCGCGGATGACGTGAATGCCGAGGGTCCAGGCACTGGCAGACGGGGCGAGAAGGGCGAGCAGGTACAGCATGGGTCCTCCGAGGGTGTGCGACGTGCCAACGCAACCGTCGTGCCAGTCCGCCCCGGGTCAACGATGCCGAGCTGGTGCAGATCGTAGAGGAGCCGTTGATTGTCGGACGAGGGCGCGCCCACGGGCGCCCGAGCGCGCCCGTGTCCCAGCCGGTGGGAAGGGGGCCTCGAGCGGGTGGGATCGCCTGAGCATCCGCGATCGACGGCTCGGTATGGAA
Organism: uncultured Enterobacteriaceae bacterium; assembly: GCA_964655065.1. Classification (GTDB taxonomy): domain Bacteria; phylum Myxococcota_A; class UBA796; order UBA796; genus DRPG01. The sequence goes on from CAZZLC010000088.1 coordinate 19,711, forward strand.
TCCGCGGGAGGGGTCGAACCTCATTCCCTCGCCGCGCAAGGAGGCTTTCATGGACCACGACAACGCCAATCCCTCGGGAGGCTGCCCCGTCGCACACGGCGGCAACACCTCGATGGGCCGCCCGGTCACGAAGTGGTGGCCGCGTTCCCTGAACCTGGGCATCCTCCACCAGCACGGGGCCCGCACCAACCCGATGGACCCGGACTACTCCCACCGCGAGGCCGTGAAGGGACTGGACTTCGAAGCCGTCAAGGCCGACGTGGCAGCCCTGCTGACGGACAGCCAGAGCTGGTGGCCGGCGGACTGGGGCCACTACGGCGGCCTGATGATTCGGCTCGCGTGGCACGCGGCGGGGTCGTATCGGATGGGCGACGGACGCGGCGGCGCCGCCTCTGGCAACATCCGGTTCGCGCCCCTCAACTCGTGGCCCGACAACGCGAGCCTCGACAAGGCCCGCCGCCTCCTGTGGCCCGTCAAGAAGAAGCACGGCAACGCGCTGTCGTGGGCGGATCTGATCGTGCTCGCGGGCACGGTGGCCTACGAGTCGATGGGCCTGAAGACGTTCGGCTTCGGGTTTGGTCGCGAGGACATCTGGGGACCCGAGGAGGACATCGACTGGGGCGCCGAGGAGCAGTGGCTCGCGCCGAGCGAGAACCGCTACGAGAGCCTCGACGACGCCTCGACCCTCTACAATCCGCTCGCTGCCGTGCACATGGGCCTCATCTACGTGAACCCGGAGGGGGTCAACGGCACCCCGGACCCCGCCAAGACCGCGCGGCACGTCCGCGAGACCTTCGCCCGCATGGCGATGAACGACGAAGAGACCGCCGCGCTAACCTGCGGCGGCCACACCGTCGGCAAGGCCCACGGTCGCGGAGCGATGGACGAGATCGGTGTCGAACCGGAGGCCACCGGGGTCGAAGCCCAGGGCCTCGGCTGGGCCAACCCCGGGATGGACGGCAAGGCCGCCAACGCCTTCACCTCGGGCATCGAGGGAGCCTGGACCCAGCATCCCACGCAGTGGGACATGGGGTACTTCGACTACCTCTTCAACTACGAGTGGGCGCTGAAGAAGTCCCCGGCGGGGGCCTGGCAGTGGGAGCCCGTCGACATGCCCGACGACGTCAAGCCCGTCGATGCGACCGACCCGTCGATCCGACGCAACCCCATCATGACCGACGCCGACATGGCGATGAAGGTCGACCCCACCTACA
>CAZZLC010000089.1:0-20861 GCA_964655065.1 uncultured Enterobacteriaceae bacterium
GGTCGAAGCATGGTTGGGATCTGGCTCTTCTCCTCGCTGTGGGGCTGCGCGTCGCGCGGGCCCTCCGCCGCCCCCCCACCGCCAGTGGCGGACGCTCCTACGGTCTCCGGTGACTGTCGGTTCGACGAGCCCGTGGCGGACGAGCCCGTCGAAGCGGATGGGCTGCGGAGGGTCCCTCCCGACCATCCCCACATCGTGTACGTCGGTCGCATCGACTGCTCCGATCCCTCCGGTCCCCGCTTCAGCCATCCGTCGGTGACCGTCGCCGTGCGCTTCGAGGGCACTTCCCTCGACCTGGAGCTGCAGGACGGCGGCCTGGGCACCGTCGAGACGACCAACTACTTCGACGTCGTCATCGACGGCGGCCCGGCCACGGTCCTCGAAGTCAGCCCCGATCGGACCCGCTACGTACTCGCCCGGGATCTCGAGCCCCGCGTCCACACCGTGGTCGTGGCCAAGCGCACCGAGAGCGGCCCCAAGGTCCCCAACTCGGGGCTGACGACGTTCCGCGGCTTCCGGGTGGCTGGTGATGCGAGGTTGCTCCCCATCGAGCGACCCTCGCGTCGCCTCGAGGTCGTCGGCGACTCGCTCGCTGCCGGGTACGGAATCGAAGCCGCCGTGGACGGTCATGCCCCCTATACGAGCCGAAACGCCAACGGAAACCTCGCGTTGGGTGCGTTGGCCGCTCGCGAGCTCGGAGCGGAGTACCTCGCGGTGGTGTACTCGGGCCGCGGCATGACCGCCAACTACGAGGGCGCACCCGGCGACACGCTGCCCGAGATGTACGACCGGGTCCTGCCCGACGAGCCCGACTCGCCCCGCTGGGACTTCGCGCGCTGGGTCCCCCAGGTCGTGGTGGTGGGGCTGGGGTCGAACGACGTCACTGCCCCCGAGTTCGATCGCCAGGACTTCCGCGAGGCCTATGTGTCGTTCCTCGGTCGAATTCGCGGCAACTACCCCCACGCCGTGGTGCTGGTCGAGAGTCCGACCGAGGACTGGCGTGGCCCGTCGCCCGAGGTCGCCGCCCGCATTCGCGAGGATCTGATCACGATCGTCGAAACGCGTCGGGCCGCGGGCGACGACGACGTCCACATCGTGGCCTTTCCGCACGTCGAGGGGCCGCCCTTCGGTGAGGACTTCCACCTGACGACGGCCGGGCACGAGCAGCTCGCCGAGCACCTGGTCGCGCGGATCCGCGAGCTGACCGACTGGTAGTCGTCGTCCCCTTGCGCCAGGGTGCGCGATGGTTCGACGTGGGGGTGTGTGTCACCACGAAGGTAGTGGGCAGCCTGCTCGACCATCTCAGCACGAGCGTCGGCGTCCAGCTTGCGGGTCGCCCCCACCACGACCGCTTGGTCATCGACCGTTGTGCCACAGCGGACGCGGGCCGTCTGGAGAGTCTCGCCCAAGGGCCCGGAAAGACGACGCGAAGCCCTCGCGAAGGTTCGAGAGAGGCTCGCCCACCACACTGCCGGTGGAGGTGAGCGTGAACCGACGTGTACTGACGAGCTTGATTCTGGCCTTCGTGTCCGCCTGCGAAGGACAGTGCGGCGACCCGGATCCATCCGATTCGGGAGCTCCGGATCCCACCGGTGACACGGCAACGGTGATCGAGACCGGCTCCGCGACGACCGCAGCGACGGGCGACACCACGGCCGCTACTGCGGACACCGCCGCCCCACCCGCAGGAGATGTCGGCGTGATCGACCTGCCCGATGTTGCTCCGGACGCAGACCCTCGCGGCCTGGTCCTGTTCGGATTGCCCGGAGAGGGATCGGGCCGGGGGGTCAGCCCGGCCGGCGACGTCAACGGGGACGGCATCGACGACTTCGTGCTCAGTGCACCGAACTCGAGCCGAAACCGGAACGCGTCCGGCACCTTCTTCGTGGTCTTTGGACCTGTCGATGGAACCGCGATCGATCTGACCACGATCGAGCAGGACAGCGCGCTCGGGTTCGCGATCTACGGGGCTGAGGAGGACGACTCCGCGGGAGTGGTCGCCGGCGGTGGGGACGTCAACGGAGACGGCTTCGACGACATCGTGCTCGGTGCACAGTTCGCGGACACCGCCATCATCAACGAAGGCAAGGCCTACGTGGTCTTCGGGAAGGGCACGGGGACGCCTGTCGATCTGGCCGACATCGAGGCCGACGACGACGGAGGCGGGTTCGTGATCCGCGGCGCGAGCCGCGACGACAGCGCGGGCGCGAGCGTCGCGATTGCCGGCGACGTCAACAACGATGGGCTGGACGACATCCTGGTCGGCGCGACGGGCGCCGATCCGAACGGCAACTTCTCGGGGACGTCGTACGTGGTGTTCGGCAAGACCGACGGTGGCTCGGTCGACCTCGCGGACGTCGCCGAGGCCTCCAACTCGGCAGGCTATGAGCTGCGCGGTGCTTCCTCGGGCGACGTGACGGGCTCGGCGGTGCGCGGCATTGGCGACCTCGACAACGACGGATTCGACGACGTCGTCATCGGGGCTTCGCGCACGGACTTCGGAAACCTCAACGCGTCAGGCGCTGTCTACGTCGTGTTCGGCAAGGCAGACGGTGCTCCCGTCGAGCTGTCGGAGGTTGCCCTCGACACCGACGCTCGAGGGTACGTGATCGGCGGGGTCCCAGCCCTCTTCGGGTTCGCGGGGAGGTCACTCGCCACGGGGAACCTCGATGGCGACAATCTCCTCGACCTCGTGATCGGTGCCCCGGGCGCGACGTTCGACGGTATCGACTCCGGCGCCGCCTACGTGGTGTTCGGCAAGACGGACGGGGTCTCGGTCGACCTCGAGCAGGTGGCCCTCGACACTGACCCGAGGGGGTTCGTGATGCCTTCAGCAGCGAAGGACCCACCGTCCCCGTCGGCGTTCAAGCCGGTCGGTCCGTCGGCTGCGGCGGCGACGTCGACGGAGATGGACTCGACGACATCATCGTGGCTACCCCCGACTCCTTTGTCGACGGCACCTTCCGCGGCGGTGCCTTCGTCGTGTTCGGGAAGGGCGATGGCGCGGGCCTCGACTTGGCCGACCTCTCCGCCGTCGACAACCCGGCCGGCTTCGAGCTCCGCGGTGGGGAGAACGACGTCGCCGGCAGCGGGGTCAGCATCGCCGGTGACGTCAACGACGACGGGCTCGACGACCTGCTCGTGGGCGCCTCCTCCGCCGACAGGAACGGCGAGAACTCGGGAGTCACCTACGTCGTCTTTGGCTTCCCGCGCTCCTCGGTGCCGTAGGCCTACCGGCGTCGTCCGAATCGAGCGCGAAGACGTGGCACACTCGCACTGACGTCACAGATCGAGCGTGAGCGCTCCCCCGGCGGCACGGGAGACGCAGATGGCGATCTGCTGGTTCTCGCGGCGCTCCACGGTCGTCTGGAAGGCGTCGCGATGATCGACCTCGCCCTCGACGACCCCGCAAGTGCACGACCCACACGTCCCGCTGCCGCACTGCACGAGCACGGGAACGCCGGCGCCTTCGAGGGCATCCGCGAGGGTCTGGTCCGCCGCCACGTCCACGACCCGCCCCGAGCGGGCGAGGTGGACCTGAAACGCCCGGTCGTCGGGACGTCCCGTCGCGGTGAAGGACTCGCGGTGAACGTGGTCCTCGGGCCAGCCGCGGGCGGAGCAGGTGCGGTCCACGAACGTCATGAACCCTTCGGGACCGCACAGCATCAGGTGTCGCCCCGGTCCGGGCTCGAACACGGCATCGAGGTCGACGGGGCCTTCTTCGTCGAGGTGCACGACGTAGCGGTCACCGAACGCGGCGGTGAGCTCGGCGCGAAGGGGCACGCGGCTGTCGTCGCGAGCGAAGTGGTGGATCACGAACGGTCGCCCCTCGGCGTTCAGCCGCCAAGCCATAGCCACGAGCGGCGTGATCCCGATGCCTCCCCCCACGAGGACCAGCTGCCGGGCCTCGTCAGGCAGGGCAAAGTGCTGTACTGGACGCGACACCCGCAGGAGCTGCCCCGGCGCGAGGTGCTCGACGAGCTCCCGAGAGGCTCGCCCCTCGGGAAGCGCCAGCACGCCGAGCCGGTAGATCGACCGGTCGTCGGGGTCGCCACAGAGGCTGTAGGGACGGACCCAGCCACCCGGCGTGTAGACGGAGACGTGGCTGCCCGCTTCGAACGCTGGCAGCTCGGAGCCGTCGACCGCGGCCAGGCTCATCACTGCCGCGTCGCGGCTGGTGGACTCGTGGGACACCACGCGAACCGCAACCAGCGACTCCCGGACGCGCTTCGTCGGCCGAAGAGCCGTGGGTACTCCTCCGAAGACGCCCGTTCGGCCTTCGCGACGCAGTCTGCGAGCGTGCTTCGTCACGCGGGGGAACGTCCGCATCCCCTCGATCGCGGCGACGGTCATGACCCCGCCCATCAGGCCGCCGACCACGCCGGGGGTCATGACGTCCACTCCGGAGAGGAACAGTCCGGGCACGGGGCCCCGGGGCGACAGCCAGTCGAGGTCGAGCCGACGGTTCACGAAGGGCAGTCCGTAGATCTCGCCACGGGCGTGGCTTCCGAACCGGCGAATGGTCAGCGGCGACGAAACCTCGGCGTGGACGACGAGGTCTCCGAGCCCAGGCACCGCGCGCTCGGCGGCCCGCAGCAGTCCGTCGCCGATGCGCTGCTTGAGGTTGTCGTAGGCAGGTCCTCGCCGCTTCCAGCCGCCGGTGGCCAGACTGTCGAACGGGGCGAGGTCGACGGGGCACATCACCTCGGCCGTGTGCGCGCTCGCCAGGGGATCCCGAAGCGAAGGGAACGAGAGGAACCCGCTCGGTACGTGACCGTCGAGGGCCTCCGCCCGTCGGTCCCACATCGCGTCGTGATCGAGAGCGTCGTGGAACCACACGTTCTCGCCACGAACCCCGAGCTGCCGAGGATCGTCGCGGAGACCGAGGTGCGCCGACGCGCACGCGTAGCCCGGCGGGAACCCCTCGAGATCGCGCAGGTAGGGCGCCGCGAGCTCCTCGGGCAGCAGCTTGCCGAAGGTCGAGCGCACGCCCGTCGCCGAGACGACCACGGGTGCCCGGTACACCTCGCCCGTCTCGAGCTCGACGCCCACCGCACGGCCGTTCTCGACGAGGATGCGCCGCACCGCAGCGTTCGTGCGTGCCATGCCCCCCGCGTGCTCGACGGCGCGAGCCACGCTCTTCGCGATGCCCGACGCCCCTCCCGCGGGGAACCAGGCTCCGTCGAGATAGTGGTCGACGATCACGGCGTGGATCAGGAAGGGGCTGTCGGCGGGAGGTACCCCGTAGTCCCCCCACCGCGCAGCGAGGATCGCGCGCAGCACAGGATCCTGAAAACGAGCGGTCAGGTAGTCACGCACCGTCGTTCGGGCGAGGCGCACCAAGGGACCTCGAAGGGCCAACAGTCCTCGGCGCAGCGGCTCGGGCATCAGCCCCTTGGCGCCGTACAGACCCATGGCACCCCGGACGCGCCTCACGTCGGCGAAGTAGCCATCGATGGCCCGCGCCTCGGCCGGGAAGGCCTCGACGAGAGCGTCACGGTACCGCGTCCCGCCCACCGGGACGGAGAAGCGGATCCCAGGAAACACGAGGTCCTCGAACGGATCAGGAAGGGGCGCCCACTCGACCTCGCCGCCCGTGACGGCGAGCATCGCGTCCGACTCGCGGCGGGGCTCGCCCATCGTGCCGACGTAGTGTAGACCGACGTCCCAATGAAATCCGCCGGGGCGCCGGAACGCGTGGGTGAAGCCCCCGAGCGAAGTGTGCCGCTCGAGGAGGAGGACCCGACGTTGGTAGAGCCGCGCGAGCAGCGCCGCGACCGTGAGGCCTCCGATGCCGGACCCCACCACGATGGCGTCCCAGCCAGACTCGGGGGTCGGATGCGAGTGGGTCATGGTGATCTCTCCCTGTGGTTGGGTCCGGTCAGTAGTGGAGCTCGAGGCGGAGGGTCGTCGGGCCGTCGATCTGAACAGCCGATTCGTCGAAGGTGGGCCCACGGAAGCGATGGACGACATTGTTGGAGGTCGCCCAACCCTCGGTGGGCATGCCTACGAAGTTCTTGTCGATCCGGCCGTTGCCGTTCTCGTCGTGCATCACCGCCACCGCGTAGCGGCCAGGAGGCAGCTCGAGCGCACAGGAGACGCGTGTGCCCTGCACGGAAGCATCCGCGTGGGCGACGGCCTTGGCGTGGTCGAAGGGAAAGCCCTGCTCGGTGGCCCAGGCCGCGCACTGGAGCCGACCCGGGCGCGATTGCGCGTCGATCAACTCGACGGTCACGACCACCGGGTCGGACGCGTGCGACGACGTCGGCGCAAGGAGGCTCCACAAGCCGGCGAGAATCAAGGTTCGATCAAGCACCGTTGCCTCCCGCAGTGGGGGTCGTGCGGCCCCGGAGCAGCCGCTTGATTCGACCCTGCTGCCACAGCGCGATGCCGGTCACTCCCAACAGACCCGGGAACACGACGGCCTGGACGAGCAGCTGGAACGTGGGATCGCTCGACCAGGGGCTGTAGATGTAGGTGCCCAGCACCCCAGCGCCCGCGATGTGGATCCAACGAAGGATGTTCCTCGTTCGCTTCATGACGACCTCCTGTTGTCGCGAAACTCGTCTGCAGGACGCGTGCCGAACCAACCGGTAAGTTGATCTTACGTCTCTTCAGTTTCTAAATAAGTGTAAGATGAGCCTGTGGCCTGGTCAAGGAAGATTCGCGCCGTGCGCGAAGTCTCGGCTCGGGGAACCGGTCAGTGGACGAGATCGCCCATCGTCGTGGGCCGAACCGTCAGCCTTGGCGAGACGAGTCCGACGCCCTCGTCAGGCCGAGGACACGTCGAGAAGCCCGCGGCCGGCGATCGCGAGCAAGGCCTCGATCTCGTCCCAGTCGGCGTCGCTACCGAGGGCGAGCGGCCCGAAGCGCCCACGGGCCCAAGCCGCGAGCACCAACGTCTCGACCGCGCTCCCGAGCAACACGACCAGCGACTCGCGCGGCTGGCGTGGCACCTCGGGAAAGAGCTCGGCGATCTCCCCCAGAAGAGCATCTCTACCGCCGACCACCCGGTCGTCGATCGGCGTTCGTTCGGCGAGCGTCCACACGAGGAGTCGCTGGGTGACCGGTCTGGCGCGGAGCCCGCGCAGGTAGCGCCGCACCACCGTGGACCAGCGTGCGGCGGGCAGCATGGTGCGAAAGCGCTCGGGGTCGCCGCCCACCAGGTCGTCCACCGAAGGCCACAAGTCCTGCTCGTCGGCCCAGGTGTCGAGCAACGCCTCGAACGAGCCGAAGTGGTGGTAGACCAGCTGCTTGTTGGCCTCCGCCCGTCGAGCCACCGCATTGGGTCCGAGACCGCTGAAGCCCTCCTCCAGGAGTACGGCACTCACGGCGTCGACGAGGGCCCGGCGCCGCGCACCGGGGCGGCTCCGGCTTGCACGCACGCGTCCTCCCCTGCCACCATAGCTGGCCCGTGGCAGGAGGCGGCGGAGCTATCGGGCCGGGATGGCCAGCTCGCCACCGGGGGCAGGCTCCGCGGGACTTGGCCCGGGGCGAACCCAGCTCCCCTCGACCCAGTTGCGGCCATCGAACCAGCCCGGCTGCCAGACGTAGCCCGGCCGGGGATCCACTGGCGACCAGTAGCCAGCTACCGGAGCGCCCGGCACGGGCTGTGCGGCGATCCACACGAACCCAGGCCGGACGCGTGGCCGCCAGAATCCGGCGTGCAGACCCGCACAGGGAGCCTCCCACACGAAACCTGGCGGAACCACGGCGCCACGGAAGCCCCAGCCGCCCAAGCCCCAGCCTCCTACGCCCCAGCCGCCCTTCGCGACCCATGGCTTGGCGAAGCCCTTGCCCCATCCCCAACCGAACGGATGACCCCCGGCCTCGGCATGGGGTGCGGCCATCAGCATCACGATGACAGAAAGCATCTCGACATTCTCCTCCGGCACGAGCTCAACGTGCGACACAGGGATCCGTACTGTTCCACACACGAGTTGCAAGGCCATTTGTCGAGGATTTGGGGTGTTCGCCTGTCTAGATTGAGGTCTCTACAATCAACTCGTGGGTTGATGCCTTCGGTCGAAGCCGCGCAGCGTCGCCTCGAGGCTGATGCGCAGCCAGCCGTCGTCGGTGCCAGGCGACACTTCGATGCCGTCGATCGACCACCGGTCGCGATTGGCGAAAATCGAGGACAAACCATGGACCTGCGCCCACAAGGAAAACGCCACCAGCTCCACTGCATCGTCGTCTGGACCGAGGTGGCCGCTGCGCACGAGTTCGCCGACGGGCCCGAGCAGGAGCTGCCAGAAGCCACCCACCGCCACCGCGAGCCCCTCGTGGCGATCGCTGAAGCGGAGGCCGTGGCCGAACATGAGCCGGAACAGAGCGGGATTCTCCCAACCAAAGTGGACGTACGCGAGGCCGAGCTGAACGAGCCGCTCACGAGGTTCGACCTCTTCGACCTGATCGAGCGCGGCGTGGGCTCGTCGAAAGCCTTCTTCGGCAATGCTGCCGAGCAGGTCGTCGCGCTTTCCGAAGTGATGGTAGGGCGCCGCGTGCGAAACCCCGACCCGATCGGCGAGCGACCGAACGGAGAGTCCTTCCTCGCCGTGCTCCGCGAGCTCCTCGATGGCGGCGTCGAGCATCGCCTGCCGCAGTTCGCCGTGATGGTAGCGGTCTCTCATCGGTCTCCTCCACCCGCCGTCAGTTGACAACAGCTTGGTTGAATCTTAACGAGCGAAAGAATCTTTATCAACGTTAGATTCCGCCGGGAGGAGATCCGATGAAGCGCACACGACTTCCGCGTCTGCGGCCGGCTGTGGTCGCGACGCTGCCGTCGGCGTGGGTGCGAGCTGCCGTCGAGCTGGTTCGCGAGCGCGGCGCCAGCGGGCTCACTGTCGCTTCGCTCGCACGGTCGCTCGACGTCGACCCCGAGGGGCTGTGGCGAGCGTCGGTGTCGAACGACGACCTGCTCCGGTTGGTGGCGGACGCAGGCTGCGAGCAACTCACGGCGCGTCTGGCCCGGGCGAGGGCGCGAGCGGGCCCTCGACCGTGGGACCCGCTTCGCGCAGCCGCGCGGGCCTTCGTCGCCTACGCTCGCGACGAACCGCACCTCTTCGACCTTTGTGCAGGCCGGGATCGAGATCGCATGGCCGCCGGCGCCCTCGACTCGCCCGACGCGGCGGCGGATCCACCGCTCGCCGAGCTCGACGCGACCCTCGAGCGCCCCATCCGTGACGGGCTCGTCGGTCCCGATCGGTCCATCGCGAGGCTCCTCGTCCAGGCCCTGCTCTACGGGGTCGCCGCCCTCGTACGGAGCGGAGGGCTCGTTCCCGAGTCGGCCGCCGACCTGGAGGACACCGCAGAGGCGCTGACCGTTGCCAGCCTCGGCGGCCTCGCGCTCGGTCATTGCCGGGAACCCCGACACCGTCGCCCCCCGTCGTGACGACACGGCGTCGCTCCGCCTGGTGCGGGGCTCAGGCAGACCCGTCGAGACCACGCGCGTCATCCGACTCCCTCGATGTCGCGCCGCGTGCGTGGCGGTCACTCCCTCGACGCGCGACGTCGCGGGAGGGGCAGGGCGGACGACTCGAGCGTCAGCCCGACCCAGCCCGTGGGGACGAGACGAGGCTGGCCGGTCCCCTCGAGGTCGAGCCAGCTGCCCAGGAGCCGGGCTTCGAGCAGCCCCGCCCATCGGCCCCGGGCCAGCCCGACCCCGCCCCCGGGGCCCGCCGCGACGTGCCAGAGGCCGACCTCGGTGAGACCACCGCCCGAGCCGTCGACCTCGTTGGGGGGGAAGACGCGGGCCGCCACCGAGAGGTTGCCTCGGAGCCTGAGGGCGCCCACGTCGCGCTGCAGCCCGCCCGTCAGCGCGCCCGAGACCGCGGTGCGCGCATCTCGGACGGGACCGGCCACCGAGGTCCGACCGGGGCTTCCACCGAAGCCGATCGCGCCCTCGACGTACAGTCCGCGCAAGGGCCCCCGGGGCAGGCGGCCCTGGACAAAGGCCTCGATGCCCGCGACGACCGGACCGACCTCGTCGAAGGCGGGCGTCACCCACGTCGTGGCTCGGGCTCCGAGCGCTCGGGAGGGACCGGCGGTGATGCGCACCAGGTCCTCGATACGGTAGGCGGCTCCGGAGCGAAAGGGGACGTCCCCGTCCACGAGAAGTTTGCCGTCAGGCTGCCGCACCACCACGTGGTGGGTCGTGGGGGACACCACCAGCGTGCCGGGAAACACCCCGCGCTCCCGGCCATCCACGAACACCCGCGCGCCGTCGAGATCTGCTGCGCCGTCGTAGAGGTAGACGAGCGAACGCTCCACGTCGCGGCGACGGCCCACGCTGCCCGCGAGCACGAGGTCCGCCTCGCCAACGGTGCGGATGGCGGCCTCGGGTACCTGGACCCCGTCGGTGCGCTCCAACGTGCGAGCACGCGCGTGGTCGTGGGCCTCCCAGGCGGACAGCACCCCATCCCCGTCGACATCGGCCTTGTCGAAGCCCCACTGCATCGCCTCGAGCAGGTAGTGAGTGTAGACCCCGTGGCCGAGGCGGTCGTCTTCTCGCGCCGGGCGCCCCGACGAGGTCGCGAAGAGGTGTGCCTCGCCCACGTGCACGATGCCCGCGCCCGGCGCGAGCCCCGGCACCAGCGGGTCGCTCGACTCGCGCGTCCGCCCCCCCACGGACTTGCCGCCGCCGTGAAAGCAGGCGTCAACGACGAGCCCGATGCGCTCCGAGCGCAGCGTACGGAGGAACGCCTGGAGGTCGGCGAGATCGATCGACGTGCGCGGAAGGTCGGCGACCCGGGCGTCGTGGGGGAGCAGGAAGCGACGCCAGGCCCCGTCGACGAGACGTCGGGTGCCGTGGCCCGAAAAGTAGACGAGCAGGCTGTCCTGTTGGCGCAGCCGCGCCCGCAGATCGCGCAGCGTCTCGAGGATGCGCGTACGGATTGCCGAGTCGGGACCGACGAGTCGAATCACCTCGTCGAAGCCACCCGTGTCGGGCAGCCCCAGCACGTCGCCCATCGCACTTGCATCACGTTGCGCGTGCCGCAGGGGTGGGAAAGCCGGGTCTTCCCACGAGTCGATGCCGATCACGACCGCGACGCGGCGGGGAGTGAGGGCCCGCTCGAGCTCCGCGGCGGTGGTGCCCGAGTCACCGAAGCCCTTGGCCCGCTGGCGCTGCGCCGGACTACAGCCGAGGAGAACCGAGGCGGCGAGTAGTACGATCACTCGGCCCACTCCAGCTCGAGCGCGCTGTGGACGCAGTCGGTGGGTGTGTCGTTCGGACACAAGATGACGGTGTAGCGATGGAGACCCGGTCCCGCATCGGTGCGGAAGCCGAGCACCTCGTCGCCGCCGGGGCTGTGACGGCCAGCGTTCACGCGCCAGTCGCCGACGACGGGATGGATCGCCACGCCGTCCTCCCGCAGGGTGAGCGCACCAGCGCCCTGGGTCTCGATGCGGAACAGCACCTGCTCCTCGGGCGCCACGACCCCACCCGACCCCAACGGACGCAGCGCCCCGTCCGGCCGCTTCGCCACGGCCTCGAGGGAGACGCCTCCCGCGCCAGTTCCCCCACCGCGATTGCGCACCTCCGGGTCGCCAGGAAGCCGGACCACGAAGAGTGCCGCCGCGGCGAGGGCGACCGGAACCGCGACGGTCCACCAGCGGGTCGGTCGCTTCCGCACCCTGTCGCGCACCGCGCTGGCGGTGACTCGCACCTCGGGCTCGGAGAGCGCGGCCAGCCGGTCGAAAAGGTCGAGACCAAAGGCGTGCTCGTCGCGGGCCTCCGCGTCCTCGGCGAGCCGCACGTCGCGCGCCTCACGCTCGGCCGCCGTGAGGTCGTCGTCTCGCAGTCCCAGGTCGTGAGGAGACTGTCCGCTCAAGCGTCCTCCAGATATCGCCGCAGCAGCCGGCGGCCATAGGCGAGCTTCGACTTCACCTGTTCGGTGGTGGAAGCCGTGACCTCTGCCACCTCCTTCACCGACAGGTGCTGATGGTAGTAGAGCAGCAGCGCAGCGCGGTTCGCCTCGGGCAGACGCGCGAGAGCGTCCTCCATGCGCTGGATGTCGGCGAGCAGCTCGACCTGCTCGTCTGGCGCGGGTGGGCCTCCCGAGACCACGGCGAGACGAGGTGCCGCGAGCTCACGCGTCTTGCGGCGACGGAGCACGTCGATGCAGCGCCGGTGGGCAACCGTAAAGAGGTACGAGCGGAACGAGCCGCCCGGCTGGAATCGCCCGCGGGCTATCACCTCGAAGACCTCGGTCACCACGTCCTCGGCCTCCTCGAGCCGGCGCAGCATGCGCTGGCAATAGCCGGTCAGCGGCCCCGCGTGACGCCGGTACAGCGCATCGAAGGCGGCGACCTCGCCTCGCTCCCACGCAGCGACCAGCGTGGCCTCGTCCTCGTCCCCGGAAATCGCGTGCACCGAGCGTGCTCCCCCGACTGACCCTTCAACGGGCGAGTCCAGGTTCGGGGTACGAGGTATACCCCGGGCCGGTCGTCGCACGTTCGAGGCAAGGGAGGACCTGCATGGTCATTGGTCTGCTCGCGTCAACGCCCTCGTTCGCGGTCCCCTGTTCCGTGACGTCGATCGCCGATACCGACGCTCGGCTGCTCGGCGAAGGGCCCCCGGCCAACATCGGGCGCGCCATCGCAGCCGGACCGCAGCTCGCAGGGTCGTCGCGGACGCCGCTGCTGGTGGGTGCGCCGTCCGACGAGGACGGCGATACCAATGCCGGCGCCACCCACGTGGTGGGCGGCGTCTTTCCGGCATCCCTCGACATCTCCGAGATCTCGGTGAAGGTGACGGGCGACCAGGCCGGTCAGTTGTCGGGGAGCACCGTAGCGGCTGACGACCGCCTGTGGATCGGAGCTCCCGGCGATCTGGGAGGGCGCGGGGGCCTGTTCGTGCTCGACTGGCCGGCCGACGAGCCCACCCTGAAGTTGGCCACCCGGATCGTCGGCGAGGACACCGCGAGCGGTCTCGGCAAGGCTCTGACCGCGGGCCCCTCACCCCTTGGTTTCGGTACCGCGATCGTGGCCGGAGCGCCCGAGGCGGGCACCGGCGGTCGCGCCTACGTATTCGAGGGCGGTGGGCCCACACCGGCGTCGCTCGCCGATGCAGCCCTCATCGTGTCCGACGTCACGCCGGGCGAGCAGCTGGGGACGGCGCTGGCGCTCGGGGACTTCGATGGAGACGGTCTGGGTGATCTCGCGCTGGGGGCGCCCGCGGTCGGCCCGGGTCGGGTGTACGTCTTCTATGGACCGCTGCCGCCGGGGGACCTCGACGTGCGCGTGGCCGACGTCACCATCGAGGGCGACCAGGCCGGCGACCGCACTGGGACGGCGGTCGTCGGTCTCCCGGGGTTCGACGGGTCGCCCGGGGGGCTCGCGGTGGGCGCCCCGCTCGCGCAGAACCCTCGCGGTGAGGCGATGGGCCGGGCCTGCTGGTTCCCCGGGGGGCGCATGGAAGGCATCGTCCGGCTCGAGGACGCGCCTACCTGCATCTGGGGCGACGAGCCGGGTGGGGCGGTGGGCGAGTCGCTGGCCTCGGGCGACGTCAACGCAGACGGCTTTGCGGACCTGTGGGTCGGCGCTCCCGAGCTCGGGGGCGGTATCGCCTACCTCCTGCTCGGTCCCGCCATCGGGTCCCTGCTCGTGAGCCAAGGAGACGGCCGCGTCGAGGGTACGCGGGCGGGCGACGCGGTGGGGGCCGCCCTGGCCGTGGTCGGCGACCGCGATCTCGACAGCTACCCCGACACCCTGGTGGGGGCGCCCGGGTTCGGCTCCTCGGGGACGGTGGCGCTGGTACGCGGCGGCTTCTGTCCGCCCGTGCGAGACGTGGATCGCGACGGGGCAAGCGCCGACGAGGACTGCGACGACCTCGACGCGACGCGCAGTCCAAATCGGATCGAAGATCCCTGCAACGGCATCGACGACGACTGCGACTCGATCATCGACGAGATCGACGCACCTCGCTTCGCCGACCTCGACGGTGACGGCTTCGGTGATGCGTCGTCGCCCGCCGACTGCGAACCCGACAGCGTGGCCGACGCATCGGACTGTGACGACGCTCGGGCCGACGTGTTTCCGGGCGCTCCCGAGGTCTGCGGGGATGGCGTCGATGCAGACTGTGACGGCAACGACGACTGCCCTGCAATCCGCGGGTGCTTGGGCTCGGGGGGGACCTTCGGCGTGGCGTTGCTGCCGCTCACGCTGCTGCTCGGACGGCGAGCCCCGCGACCGTAGCGTGGTCGGGTGGCGTGCGGTTCTGCGCCCCCGCGCTCCGACCGGCAGAAATGATCTCCGATTCACGAATCGGCGTACCCCTTTCTCGCCCACGGTCGTTCGAGGACTGAGCAACGACACTGCGCTCATCGCTCGGAAGGAGGACCCAATGCTTCGCTTCACGCTCATCTCGCTGACGGCCATCGCCTGCGACATCGACGACATCTTCGACGGTGACGCGTCCGACCTGAACGCGGTCGCCGACCGGCTGACCCCCGAGCAGATCGCGGCCTGCATCGACCCCGACGAAGACGACCTCGACGAGGACGACTGCGTGGCCGGCATCTACGTCAGCGACAACGATGACTCTGACTTCGACGCCGACTTCCTCGGGGACGGGAGCGCGCTGACCGAGACCTTCACCTGGACCAACCGCGAGGGCGCGGCCGAGTACTCGTTCGAGATCGAGGCGCCGAGTGCGGCGTCGGTCGTGGGCTACGCGGGCTCCACGCTCGTCGAGATCTACGACGGCTCTGGCAACTTGCTCGACTCCACCCAGCTCGTCGCCGACCCGAACCGTCTCGAGGTCGAATACGAGACGTTCCTCGTAGGAGACGCGGGCGACTGGACCATCGTGATCGAAATGGTGGGCTTCGCAGGTGTGGGCTCGCTCGATCTCGACGCTGAGGATCCGGATGACAACTACGATGCCGACGGGCTGACCCCTGACGAGCTCGCCGGCTGTATCGATCCCGACGACGACGATCTCGACGAGGACGACTGCGTGGCCGGCGTCTACGTCAGCGACAACGACGACTCTGACTTCGACGCCGACTTCCTCGGGGACGGCGGCGCGTTGACCGGGACCTTCACCTGGACCAACCTAGAGGGGGCGGCCGACTACTCGATCGACATCGAGGCGCCGAGTGCAGCGTCGACCGTGGGCTACGCGGGCTCCACGCGCGTCGAGATCTACGACGGATCGGGCACGCTGCTCGACGCCACCGAGCTCGTCGCCGACCCGAACGGCCTCGAGGTCGAGCATGACACATTTCTCGTCGGGGAGGCCGGTGACTGGACTGTCGTGATCGACATGGTGGACTTCGCAGGTGTGGGGTCGATCAGCTTGTCCTCCGCGAACCCCGAGGACCGGTAGGCCCCCTTGCGGGAAGCGCCCCTGCGGCCGCCTGACGCGCGCGAGCCCGGCCACGAACCTGGCGTCCCTGGTCGGGCCTCAGTCCGCGAGCTCGCGCGGAGAGGCGCGGAGCAAGGCCTGCAGCAGGAGGACCCGGAAGGTGGGGGACTCGGTGCCGCCCGGGGCGCGATCGAGCCAGAATGCGCCTTTCAGCCCCTGCCGGTCCCAGAGGTGAACCGTGGTGACCACGCCCCCGCAGGAAGGACGCTGGCCGATGCTCGCGAGGCCGCCGGGCCCGGTGTCCCGGACCAGATCGCGCGGGTCGCAGGGGCACCAGACGCCGTCCGGGGCGCGATGGGCCCCCGCGACCTCGATCCCGTGTTGGCCGAGCTCCGTCAGGACCCACGCCGCCCAGCGGACGGGCAGGGCGAGATCGTCGTCGTGGGGGGAGTCCGGCCTCTCGTACCGTCCGGGCTTGGCCACCATGGGAACCTCCAGTCTAATGAAAGTGAAATTCATTTTCATTGGAACGCGTCCGCGGGTCGCGGTCAAGAGGAAAGGCATCCTGCTCGTCCACCGCCTGGTGGCTCGTCGACCACGGCCGGGACGCGGAGGCAGCCGTGGTGGTCGCAGGTGTGGAGCGGCTGGCCGGCGGGACCACGTACGGGCGCGCCGGACCGGCGCTCGGTGCGCAACTCGGTGACGAGGAATTGAACCCCCCTGCAACCATCCGCACGTCCCCGCACCATGCCGGTCTGGCTAGTCTCAAGGCGCACGGCAACGCCTTCTCGGTCGTCGCCTTCCCACCCTCGGCCCAACCTGGAAGAAACCGATGTCTCGCACCGTGGAAGTGACGGAGCTCGTGCTCCGCGATGGCCATCAGAGCCTCCTCGCCACTCGCATGGCGCTCGAGGACATGATCCCCGCCTGCGAAGACATCGATCAGGCCGGGTACTGGAGCGTGGAGTGTTGGGGCGGCGCGACCTACGATTCCTGCATCCGCTTCCTCAACGAGGACCCGTGGGTGCGCCTGCGGACCTTCCGTGAGCTCATGCCCAACAGCCGCCTGCAGATGCTCCTCCGCGGGCAGAACCTGCTCGGCTACCGGCACTACGAGGACACCGTGGTCGAGCGCTTCGTGGAGAAGTCGGCCGAGGCGGGTATCGACGTCTTCCGCGTGTTCGACGCCCTGAACGACGTACGCAACCTCGAGCGCGCCCTCGCTGCGGTGACTCGCACCGGCAAGCACGCCCAGGGCACCATCTGCTACACCCTCTCGCCCCTGCACACCCCCCAGCACTTCGTCGACATGGCGAAGCAGCTGCAGGACCTCGGCGTCGACTCCATCTGCATCAAGGACATGGCGGCGCTGCTGCGGCCGCAGCCAGCGCGGGACATCGTCCGTGGCATCAAGGAGGCGTGCGGCGACGACATGCTCGTCCACGTCCACGTTCACGCCACCACGGGGGTGACCCTGGTGAGCCTGTTCGCGGCCATCGAGGCAGGCGCCGACATCGTCGACACCTCGATCTCCTCGCTGTCGCTGGGTCCGGGGCACAACCCGACGGAGGCGCTCGTCGAGATGCTCGAGGGAACGGGCCTGACCACCCGCCTCGACAAGGCACGGCTGTGGAACATCAAGCGGCACTTCGCCGAGGTTCGCCCTCGCTACGCAGAGTTCGAGAGCAACTTCGTCGGGGTCGAGACGAGCATCTTCGACAGCCAGATCCCCGGCGGGATGATCTCCAACATGGAGAGCCAGCTCAAGCAGCAGGGGGCTGGCGACCGAGTCGAAGAGGTGCTCGCAGAGGTGCCTCGAGTGCGCGAGGCCGCGGGATTTCCGCCGCTCGTCACGCCATCGAGCCAGATCGTCGGCTCTCAGGCGGTGTTCAACGTGCTGATGGGGCCCTACCAGATCCTGACCGGCGAGTTCGCCGACTTGATGCTCGGCTACTACGGCGCAGCGCTGGGGGAGCGCGACCCCGAGGTCCTGGCCAAGGCCCGTGCCAAGGCCGGCAAGGACGAGATCGACCACCGCCCGGCCGATCTGCTCGAGCCGGAGTGGGACACCCTTCGCGAACAGGCGGCTGCCCTCGACGGCTTCGACGGGTCCGACGAAGACGTGCTGACCTACGCGATGTTCCCGCAGGTGGCATCGACGTTCTTCGCCACTCGCGATCAGGGGCCGAAGAACCTGGGCCGGGATCCCGCAAGTGCGGGAGAGACCGCGGCAAGCCCGGGCGACAACACGCCGATTGACGGAAAGGTCAGCTACAGGATCCGGGTCGGCGAGACGACCCGGAAGGTGAGCGTCGAACGAGCCTGAGCGCTCGCACTCCCCACGACGAACCGGAGATCCCGAGATGGTGGACGACGGCAATTCGAAGACGATGACCGATCTCGTGGCCGACCTCGAGGAGCGCCGAGCGCGCGTCCGAGAGGGGGGCGGCGAGGCCCGGCTGGACAAGCACCGGGCCCAGGGGAAGCTGACCGCGCGCGAGCGCATCGCCGCGCTCGTCGATCCGGGGAGCTTCGAGGAGCTGGGCATCTTCGCCCAGCATCGCGCGACGAACTTCGACCTCGGCGGCCGCGAGATCCCTGCTGACGGCGTGGTGACCGGTGCAGCGTCCATCGACCGACGCCCCGTCCACGTCGCGAGCCAGGACTTCACGGTGATGGGCGGCTCGGCCGGCGAGGTGCACTGCAGCAAGATCGCCGAGGCGATGGAGGAGTCGCTGCAGACGGGCAGCCCCTTCGTGTTCATCAACGACTCGGGCGGCGCACGCGTGCAAGAGGGAATCGACTCGCTGAGCGGCTACGGGCGGGTGTTCTTCGCCAATACCGAGCTGTCCGGCGCGGTCCCGCAGGTCTCCATCATCTGCGGCCCCTGCGCCGGCGGTGCGGCCTACAGCCCAGCGCTCACCGACTTCGTCATCCAGACGCGTCCGTCGCGCATGTTCATCACCGGGCCTCAGGTCATCAAGCAGGTGACCGGCGAAGAGATCACCGACGAGGCGCTCGGGGGACCCGATGCGCACGCGCAGTACTCGGGGGTCACCCACTTCGTGGCCGAGAACGACGAGGAGGCGCTCTACCTCTGCCGGCGCCTGCTGTCCTTCCTGCCCTCGAACAACCTTCAGGACCCTCCGTTCCTCGAGGGGCAGTACCACGTCGAGCCGAATCCCGAGCTGCGCGAGGTCGTGCCGGTCGACTCCAAGAAGAGCTACGACGTCCGGCACGTCATCGGTCACGTCGTGGACCGCGGCGACCTCCTCGAGGTGCACGCGGGCCACGCCCCGAACATCGTCGTCGGCTTCGCGCGCCTCGTCGGCCGCTCCGTGGGCATCATCGCGAACCAGCCTGCGGTGCTCGGCGGCGTCCTCGACATCGATGCCAGCGTGAAGGCAAGCCGCTTCATCCGCTTCTGCAACGCCTTCAACGTGCCGCTGCTCACCTTCGTCGACGTGCCGGGGTTCCTCCCCGGAGTTTCACAGGAGCACGGCGGGATCATCCGCCACGGGGCCAAGCTCCTCTACGCGTACAGCGCGGCCACCGTCCCGAAGATTCAGCTCATCCTGCGCAAGTCCTACGGCGGGGCCCACCTCGCGATGGGCTCGAAGGACCTGGGCGCCGACCGCGCTTACGCCTGGCCTACCGGCGAGGTGGCGGTGATGGGGGCCGAGGGCGCCGTGGAGATCGTGTTCCGCAAGGAGATGCGCGACGCCACGGATCCGGAGGCCACGCGGGCAGAGCTCCTCGAGAGGTACCGCGAGGCCTTCGCCAACCCCTACGTCGCTGCGTCGCGTCGTCTGGTCGACGACGTCATCGATCCGGCGTACACCCGCCAACACCTCGCGCGGGCCCTCGAGTACCTGGTGTCCAAGCGCGACCGCCGACCGCCCAAGAAGCACGGCCTGATTCCGCTGTGATCGACGGAGAGCTCACGTGAGTGACGACAAGTCGAGCGATCTGGTGAGCGCCATCGAGGCGCTCACGAAGCAGGTAGAGGCGCTGACCGCCCGGGTCAGTGCGCTGGAGTCCACGCGTCCCGCGACGGTGGCCCCCGCGGAGGCCTTGCCCTCTCAGAAGGTCCCGGCGCCCAGCGTGGACGAGGAGACCCTGACGTTCATCGCGGCCGCGGTGGCCGCCTACCTGGGCACCAAGTCGCGGATTCGGCAGGTGCGCCTCGTCCGGGAGGGGTCGTGGTCACAGCAGGGACGCGTCACCTCCCAGGGCTGGTACTCGGTGTCCTCCAGGGCACGGTCGGAGTGAGGTCATGAAGCTGAAGATCGAAGTCGAAGGTCGGCTGTACGAGGTCGACGTCGAGGTCGAGGAGCCGGATTACCGCTTTCCCTCGTACTATCCGCCGCAGAATGCGCACGTCCCCGGCTCGGCGGCGCCTGCCGCGGCTGCGGCCCCCGCGTCGGGTGGCGGAGGGGTCGAGGCCGCGGACGAAGCCAAGGCGGTCCGGAGCCCCCTCGCCGGCATGGTCGCGCGGCTCTCGACCGAGGTCGGTCAGGCCGTCGCGGCGGGAGACGAGCTGCTCGTACTCGAGGCGATGAAGATGGAAACCGCGATCACGGCGCCGACCGACGGGACGGTGGCCGCGATCCACGTACAGATCCGCGACGCGGTGAAGAAGGGCCAGCTGCTCGTCGAGTTCGAGTAGGCGGGAGGGAAGCCGGAGACCGCAGTGTCGACCGGCCCCCCATCCACCTCGGTCGTGTCAATCCGGACCCCTCGTCGCTCACCGTCGCGCGGCGGCACCGAGTCCCGGTCGACGGGTCTCCGGCTTCCTCACACTCCGTCGTCCGCCTGCTCCTCGCGGCACGCCGCGAGCTCGGGACCCTCGACCTCCAGCTCCGTCAGCGTGCCATCGGCACCCGGGTAGAACCAGACGCCGAAGAAGCCCGGCGCCAGGGGGTCACCGGGTAGCATGGGCGAGAGGAGCTCGCTGCGGGCCAGCTCCTCGCCGGTCCCCGCGGAGCGCCAGACGACCTGCTCCTCGTAGCCCTCCACCCGCCCGAGGATGGCGGGCAGCAGGTCTGGGGCATCGGTCGAGACGAACACGCGCGCATCGGCGGGCCCGACGAGCGAGGTGTGGTTGAGCGTCACCTGGTCGACCACCCAGCGCGTCTCGAGGCGCTCGCCATCGACCAGCTCGATGCAGCCAATCTGGCCCCGCCCCCCGTCCATGGCGTAGATGCGCAGGTTGTCGGGATCGACGGTGAGGGCCGACGGAATCGCACTCACGGGCGGGAACCCCGGGGTGAACGGCTTGGTCTCGAGCCGGGTCGAGGCGTCGGCCTGGGCGACGGCGAACACGCTCAGCGGTGCGCTCGAGAGCGACGCGTTGGTCTGGAAGACGATCCAGTCCCCCATGGCGACCGGGGCCGAAGCCGGGGTCTGTCCTTCGTCGAGGTAGTCCGCGACGCGCCAGCCCTCGTCGAGGGACAGCTCGCCCGCCTCGTCCACCTCGAAGCGCACGATGGTGGTGACTAAACTAAAGCGCGTGGACAGTTTCCACGCCCCCCTTCTCGGGGGCCACTCC
>CAZZLC010000090.1:0-11582 GCA_964655065.1 uncultured Enterobacteriaceae bacterium
CGCGACCACGCACGACCATCGAATCATTGAACGGTGGGGCCGCTCGCTCTTCGCTTTCGTGCAGCGCCCGCCGGCGACCCTGTCGTCTCACTCATCCCCCCCCCCCAAGTCACGCCCCCCAAAGCGGACTCCCCACGTGTGGCCTGGAGGGGGCGACGGTCTTCGACGAGTCCGAACTTACACGTCGGCCAGGAAGAACGCGAGCCCCTTGTCGAGTCCGAGCCCCTCGGTACCGAGACGATCGCGGTTCACAGCTGGTGAACCCGACAGGCCAGATCATCCGAGCCACTCGCTTTCCTCTGCGAGTTCCTCGCTCGGCACCGCGCGCCGAGATTGATCAGAGGTCGACCCGAAGCGACGCGAAGAAATTCCGCCCCTGCTGTGGCAGCTGATCGATGGCCAGGTCTCCGCCGCCCGGATGGAAGATGGGGTAATCCAGG
Source organism: uncultured Enterobacteriaceae bacterium (assembly GCA_964655065.1). Classification (GTDB taxonomy): domain Bacteria; phylum Myxococcota_A; class UBA796; order UBA796; genus DRPG01. Next base: position 441 of record CAZZLC010000090.1, read on the forward strand.
AGGTTCCTGACGCCAATTCCGTAGCGCACGTTCGGATTCGGGACGCGGCCGATGAGCGTAACGTCCCACACGAACGCGCCCTGCGTCGTATTCCCGCTCGCGGTGAGCCGGTTCGTCTCCGCCCGCAGCTTCTGGGAGAGCTGAAGCTGGCTCGACAGGGGGAACGAACTGAGAATGGACGCCATCCAGACGGGCGAGTTCGTGAGCTCCATGGGCTGCTCGGCGCGGGTCAGGCCCTCCTGCTCGAACAAGCGATTCTGTCGAGTGCGCTGGTACGAGACCTGGGCCGCGACCATCCAGCCGGAGCGCCACCAGCGACGAACCTCGGCCTCGGCACCCAGCGTGACCACCGGCTCGTCGGCTGACGTAAATCGGAAGACGCCGGAGTCGGGCTTGAACTTCTTGGGGTCGACCTTGCCCTTGAGCACATCGTCGGGAACGATCTCGGTCTCGACCAGGTCGCGAATGCGGTTCGCATAGGCGTTCACGGTGGACGTGGTCACCTGGTTGAAGCGGTGGGTCCACTCGATCTCCGCCGTTTCGATGGTCTCGGGTTCGAGCTCGAACGAGCGAACTTGCGTGACCCCCCCGTCGTTGTACTCGAACTCGTAGGGCGACGGTGCTCGGAACGCGGTACCACCGAGCAGCTTGATGACCTCCTTGCCCGGGCTCAGGATCAGCGACGCGCGAGGGTTCACGGTGGTGAAATCCTCGTCGATGATGCTGTAGCGGTCGACGCGTGCCCCGAGGTTCGCGCGCACGACCCGACCGGGGTGAAGGTCGCCGATGAGGTAGCCCGAGTAGATCTGGGTGGGAACCGGCGTGTCCAGATCCTGATTGAAGGGCTCCTCGTCGAGGTCCTCGTACTCGAAGGTGTTCAATTCGGTCATGAAGTAATGTCGGGTGGACCCGCCGACCGTGAGGTCGAACACGTCGCCGAACCGCTGGTTGACCTGGGCGATCGCCCCGAGGCCGTTCTCGAAGATGTTGTCCTGGAAGACGTAGTCGCGCTCGGAGGGCAGATCGGTGATGTTCCGATAGTGATCGTAGAACGCCCGCAGGTTGAGGCGGGTGTCGTTGACCTCCCCGACGTAGCGGGCTTCGAGGAACGCTCGCCGGTCGAAGGTGCGAGCACGGTCGTCGCCGAGCCGCGTGTCGAAGAACCCGGTGGGCACCGAACGGTCCCGCTCGTGGTAGTGCCCCTGGATCACGAAGTCGCCACTCCACGCCTTGCCGGAGAGGGTCCGGGTGTACGTGTCGTCATTGTCGGAGAATCCGCCGGAGAAATCATCATTGGCGAACTCGTCGAAGAAGAAGGTGCGCCGGTGCCCGTAGGTTCCGGCCGCGCTCACGAAGAAGCCGCGGTCGTCCTTCTTCATGCCACCCGACGCGCGAGCGCGGAAGAAGCCCTCGTTGGCGGAGACCGCGGCGTGATTGGTGATCTCGTCTTCGGCGCCCTTGGTGACGACGTTGATCACACCAAAGATCGCGTTCGAGCCATACAGCGCGGAACCAGGCCCTCGCACGAGCTCGATCCGCGTGACGTCCTCGATGTCGGAAAGGAAATCGTCGTTGAGCTGAGAGGCGCCGAAGATGTTGTCGTTCATGCGGTGCCCGTCGAGCGTGACGAGCACACGGTTGCCGTAGTCGCCGAGCCGCCCGAACCCACGCACGCCCAGGTACTCGTACGAGAGATCGTTCGTCGTGAAGACCCCGCGGAGCCCCTCCAGCGACTCCAGCACCGTCTGGTAGCCGAACGCCCGGAGCTCCTCCTGAGGGATGACGTTGACGCTCGCCGGCGCCTCGGCGACGTCCTGCGCGAAACGGCTCGCCGCGGTGACCGTGAAGATGGGGTCGAGCGACAGCCGGCCCAGGTCCGTGGACTCACCCTCGATGATGGTCACGTCGGTCGAGTAGGCCTCGTAGCCTCGGGCCGAGACCCGCACCTCGTGGTCACCGATGGTGATGTCCGGGATGACGAGCGGCGTGTACCCCATGGGCTTGCCGTCGACCTCGACGAGCGCGGCTCGCAGGTCGGCGTCGACGACCAGGGCCCCGGTGATCGGCACGAGCTCCGCGTCCAGGGGAAGGACCTTGCCCTCCACGAGCTCGACGATCTTGGTGAGCGGCCGATAGCCGGGCTTGTCGAAGAACAGGAACTGGCGCCCCTCGGGCAGGTCCAGGTTGCAGGGCACCTGACAGCTGGGCTCGGCGTCCTCGGTCCCGATCCTGACGTTCGCTCCATCGGTCCCCGTCAGCTCCAGCATGCCCACGATGGGCGTCATGGCGAGCGAGATGGGCTCCGCCATGTCACCGGCGGCGAACATGCTCGGCCCGTAGGTGGCATCCTGGTAGCCGGATCGCTCGAGGATGAGGGTGTAGCGACCGGGACGCACGGGAATCTCGAGCGGCGTCGTGCCGACCGCACCGAGGTTCTTCCGATTCAGGTACACGGTCGCCCCCGGCGGGTCGGAGTCGACCGTCACGATGGCCACACTGCGGCGGAGCTGGGCGAGCGTCTGCTCGATGCGACGGTTGGTCTCGTCGTCCTCGAGGGTCTCGTCGTAGGCGTCCTGATACCAGCGATAGGCCTCGGGGAGCCGCCGAAGCTGCTCGTAGGTCAGTCCGATGTTGAACGTGACGTTCCGGTTCTCGGACAACCGGTTGCTGACCATGAAGTGGACCAGCGCCTTCTCGTAGTCTCCCGCCGCGTAGGCCTTCCGCGCGATCTGGAAGTTGACCTCGGCCTCGTCTGCGGAGTTGCCGGCCCACGCCGGCTGCAGGAGAGCGAACAGTACCCAGAGGATTGCAGTCATGGGGTCCCCGTGCGTGCTGGGAGAGGCCGCACCTCGAAACGAGCCTAGTTCCTGAAACACCCCGTTTCGGACCGGCCGCTTCGGCGTGGGCGAACCTCTCACGCTCCACCCTGGCTGTCAACCGCCGACCATCACCGTCGCGGTAAGCGACCGGAACTCCGACACATCGGCGGTGACAGCGCCGTCGTCGCCCGTCGGATCGTCGGACCCTACCGCCCTCGGAGACCCGCCTGGCCAAGCGCGCCGAGCTCCTCGAGCAGGTACACGTTCGCGAGCACCGCCTTGCGGAAGATCCCCAGGTGGAGCGACTCGTTGGGCCCGTGCGCCGTCGTGAGCGGGTCCATGACGCCGTTGAGGATCAGCGGGCGGTCACCGAATCGCTCGCCGAACAGCGCCACGAAGGGAATCGAGCCCCCCACACCCACCTGCACGAGCCTCGAGCCCCAGGCCCGCTCGTAGGCTCGGTCAGCCGCCTCGAACGCCGGACCCTGTGGCGTGTACAGCCATCCTGCGCCCCACGCCCCCTTGGACTCGACCGCCACCTGAACCCCGCCGGGCGGAGAGGCGAGCAAGACCTCCTTCAGCGCCGCGAGCATGTCTTCGGCCGCCTGGTCGGGAGCGAGGCGAACCGAGAGCAGCGCCGACGCCGATTGCCGCAGCGCGTTCTTCTTGCGGTCGGGCGTCGGCAGCGTCGTGGCGACGATGGTGAGCGCCGGCTGCCACCACATCCACTCCGCGGCCGAGGTTCCCCGCTCCGGTAGCGGCTCCACCCCGTCGATCAGGTGCGCGCCCTCGCGGATCACGTCGGTCGTGAGCGGCACCCGTGCCCCAGCCTCTCGCCGCGCCGCGTCCACGTCCACGCGACCCACCTGGAGCCGTCCGTCGTCGTCGACCAGCCTCGAGATCAGCTTCACGAGAGCGGTGGAGACGTCGGGCACCATGCCTCCCCAGAGCCCGGAGTGGACGTCGGCCTCGAGCGCCCGCACCGTCAGCTCGACCTCGAGCAGCCCGCGCAGCGACACGGTGAGGCCGGGAACGTCGGGCGAGGGGTTCTCACAGTCCGTGAGCACCATGGCATCGGCCTCGAACGCCACGGGAAACGCGTCCATGTACGCCTCGAGGTTCGGAGAGCCGATCTCCTCCTCACCCTCGAGCACGAGTCGCACGTTGCAAGGCGGTCCACCCTCCGCGAACCACGCCCTCAACGCGACGAGGTGCGACACCCAGCCCCCCATGTCGTCGGCCGAGCCCCGCGCGTAGAGGCGGTCGCCCACGACCGTGGCTTCGTGGGGGTCCGTGCGCCAGACCTCCCCCGCGACCGGCTGCAGGTCGAGGTGCCCATAGATCAGCACCGTGGGCTTGTCGGCGCCCGCGTGGAGCCAGTCGGCCACGACCATCGGCAAGGCGCCGTCGACCTCGACCACCTGGGCATGCTCGAGGCCGACAGCCTCGAGGTCGTCCCTCACGCGCGCCGCCAGCGCCCGCACGTCGTCGAAGTGCTCCTCCTCGCAGGAGATCGCGGGGATTGCGAGGTAGGCGGAGAGCTGCTCGAGGGCCTCGGGAATCAGACCCTCGGCACGGGTGGCCACGGCATCGACGACGGGCAAGGGTGGCTCCTGGTTCGGCGCACCCGGAGCTTAACCAGCCGTCGTCTCCTCCTCGTCAGTGAAGACGCGGTTGCGACCTGCACGCTTCGCCGCGTACATCGCCTGGTCGGCCCGGCGCAGGAGCTCGGTGGCGGTATCCCCGGCGCGAGCCTCCGCGACGCCAGCCGAGATCGTCACGCGGGGGAGGCTCCGCCCGTCGGGCATCACGAACCCGGTGAACTCCAGAGCCTGCCGGAGGCGCTCGGCGGCCTGCCACGCGCCCTGGCGGTCGGTCTGGGGCAGCACGGCGACGAACTCCTCCCCGCCGTACCGACAGTGATGGTCGCCCGGACGGAAGCGCCGGCGAACGTGCAGCGCGACCTGCGCGAGCACGTGGTCGCCAGCGTCGTGGCCGAAGTCGTCGTTGAACGTCTTGAAGTGGTCGACGTCGCCCAGGACCACGGACAGCGGCTCCCCGTCGGTCAGGGCACGGTTCAGGAACCGAGGCAGCATCTCGTCGAGCCAGCGGCGGTTGAACAGCTTGGTCAGCGGGTCGACGATCCGGTCCCGCTGGATGCGGTCGCGCTCCCGCGTCGTGGAGAGCATCGCGTGACTGCTCGCGCGCACCCGGTCGGACTGCATCGAGAGCAGATTGAGCGCGGCCTGGTGGGAGCCGTGGAGCAACGCCACGAAGGCCGTGTCGGGAATCTCCTGGACCTCGACCGTACCGTGGGCCACGATCCACGCGGTCCGGGGCGAGGTGTGCAGCACGGCGAGCTCTCCGGCGCAGCGGCCGGTCTCGATGATGGCCACCGGCGGAGAGTCCGGCCCCGTCAAGTGGATCGACAGCGCTCCCGCGGTCACCCAGAACACGGTGGTCGCCGACTCTCCCGGGTAGCCGAGCACCGTCCCGTCGACGGCCTCGCGCAGGGTGGACGCCTTGAGCATCCGCCGGATCGCCGCGGGCTCGACGCCCTCGGCGAGCCCCTCCTCCGGCCATCGACGGCGGCTCATCGCCCCCTCCGCGTCAGTCCTGGAGCGCGCGGTGCATCCAGGCCGTGGGGAGTCGGATGACCGACCAGCCCGCCGCCAGACCCGCCATGGGGATCACGGACATCCAGTGGTAGGTGAACAAGAGCCGGACCACCGACACGGACTGGACCTCGTCGGTGTCCTGACCCGCGAGGAGCTGGAGCGCGGGCTCGAGGATCAGGTGATTCGCCAGCACCAGCGGGCCGACGGTCAGCAGCCCGATTCCCACGGTGAGCCCGCCGATCAGCATCGCCTCCACGAGCAGGTCGCTGATCGTCCGCCTCGCGGTGTCGAGGGCGATGTTGCCCCGGCCCGCACCCACCAGCGTCCCGATCGCCGCCACGAGACTCGCGGCGACGAGCGCGAGCACCACCGGCGACGCCGCGACCGTGGGGGAGTAGGCCAGGGGCGTGAGCGTCAACAGGCCGAAGGCGACGGCACCCAGCGCCCAGACGACCCCGCGCAGCCGCACGCCGCCGCGCAACCAGAGTACGGCATCGCGAAGCGCCCAGCAGAGGAAGAAGGTGTTCCACAGTCCCAATATCGCCGGAGCCGCGGACTGCTTGATGGCTCCGATCGTCCCATCGAGGGTCTCGAGCTGGTCGATGGCCCCCGTCCACAGGTAGGCCAGGGCAACCCCCCAGAGGGTGGTCGCGAACATCCCGACGAAGGGCACCGGCGAGGGGCGAATGACCCGCAGGGGCCGCGAAGGCTCCGCGTACCACAGGTCGAAGGTGATCCCACCGAGCGCGCCGAGGCCGGGACCGGCGACGAGCAACCCGAGCGACGCGGTGGCGGGGTACCACAGCACGCGCTCGAGCGCCGAGGCCACCATCTGCGTCGGCTCGCCGGCGCGGCTGTCCATGTCGAGCAGCTCGCCCAGCGCCTCGACCACGAACCCCGGGGACAGCATCCAGGTCGCCCCGAGGAAAGCGGCGACGAGCGACGCGGCGGTACCGGCACGAATCGCGTCCGTCGGCGCGAGCGCAGCCGCCAGGAACCCCGTCCCCAGCAAGACGAGCCCCGCGAGGATGACGCCGGCCTGGCCGCCGCCCGCGGTCATGTACATCCAGTCGGAGACGTGGTGGGAGGGGAGCCCGACGTAGAGAGGAGCGACGAGAGCGAGCGCCAGCGCTACGCCCCCCATCATTCCCATGATCGTCGTCGACGTCCGCATCCTCTCGGCACTTACGGCATTGGACTCGCTGGGGCCAGCCGCCCGACGAGCGTGGCGGTCGGGATAAGGGTTCGCCATGTCGCGTTCCCTGCGCTGGACGGACCTCCTCCGCCGCTTCCCGATTACGCTTGGTCTCACGCTGTTCACGGTCGCGATGTTCGTGGTGCAGCGCGGGCTCGCCAGCCCCACCGACAGTGTGTCGAGCTTCGTGTCCGGTCTGCTGTTCGGAGACGGGGTCGACGACTGGCTCGTGATGCTGCGCATGGGCGCACTGCGGGCTGACCTCGTGGCCGATGGCGAGTACTTCCGCCTGCTCACCCCGGTGTTCCTGCACGGAGGGTGGCTGCACCTGCTGCTCAACATGTTCGCGCTCCTCCAGCTCGGAGCGCTGGTGGAGATGCTGTGGGGAGGTCGTCGGCTGCTGCTGGCCTACGCCGTGTGCGGGCTCGCGGGGTCGCTGTGTTCCGCGGCGCTCAACGACCCGTCCCCTCCCCTCGCGGTGGGGGCGAGCGGCGCCATCCTGGGGCTCGCGGGGGTCCTGATGGGCACGATGTGGTTCGGCCCGCCTTCGACCGCACAGTGGCTCTCCGACCTGCTCGGTCGCAGGCTTCTCAACGCGGTGCTGCTCACGTTCGGCATCGGCATCGCGCTCGTGTTGTTCGTCGGGCCGCTGCTCGACAACTGGGCGCACTTCGGGGGCTGGCTCTGCGGCATGCTCGTGGCCGTGACTCTGCCGAGTCCCACCGAGCCCGATGATCCTCGCACGGCGACCGCCGGGGCCGCCGTAGCCTTGCTCGCGATGGGGGGAGCGGTCGCCTGGATGGCGATCTCGGGCGGCGCCTCGCGGACGACCGCCGCGCTCGACTTCGCCCGCCTCCACGCCGAGGCCGCGAGCCGACAGCCCGAGTCCAACCAGGGCACGCTCGTGCGGATGCTCGATTGGTTCGAGCGCGCCTCGGCGCTCGACGAGGGGCTCGAGACGTTCGAGCGTCAGGTGGACCGCTACGCCCGCGCCAGCTCGCCGCAGGTGCTCGTGGCCGCGCTTCTCCAGGCCGAGCTTCCGCCCCGTGTCGCCGAGCCGGCGCAGATCGTGGCGGCCGAGCGCTGGTGGGAGCTCGAGCCGGACAATCCCGACGCCCTGAACAGCCTCGCCTGGTTCCTGGTCATCCCCGAGTCGAACGTCGGGCTGCGAGACCCGGACCGCGCCGAGGAGCTCTCGCGCAGGAGCCTGCGAGAGCTCACTCCGGAGCAGCAGGTGCAGCGGGCCACCTACCTCGACACGCTCGGGGAGGTGCTCTACGTGAAGGGCGAGTACGCTGCCGCCTACGAGGTCCAGCAGCAGGCGGTCTCCCTGCTCGACGAGGTGAGCGAGGAACGCTGGAGCTTCCTCGGCTGGCTCGCTCCGTTACCGACCGAGGAGTTCCACGAGCGGCTGGCCAAGATCGAAGAAGCGCAGGCCGACTCGGGCTAGCGGGGAGGGATCGGCCGGTAGTCCAGGTCCAGCGGCACGATGCGGGCGAAGCGCACGCTCTCGCTCCCGTCCGCGCAAGCGATCTGCGACCGCCGTTGCACCCGGTCGTCGTCGTCGAACACCCAGAACTGGGTGTTCGTGTGGCAGTAGACGAGCATCGAGCCATCGGCGAGGTTGTAGGCGCTCCCTTGGATGCGGCAGAAGGAGCCCAGATCGAGGTCGCGCACCACCCGGGCGATCGCCTGTCCGTCGTCGAGCTCGATCACGAGCGCGCGGGAGGTCGCCTGCCTCTCCCCCTCTGGCGCCACTCTTCCGTTGTCGAACACCGACACCTGGTTCTCCCCGATCCAACGGGCGTGGTGGGGATACTCGAAGCCCTCGAGCCGGACGCCGTCCGAGTCCACGAGCGTGTAGTCGCCGCCATCGAGTCCGCGGTTGCCGCCCACCAGGCTGAACGAGAGCGCGCCTCGGTCCGCGCGGTCGGGATGGCCCTCGAACGCGAAGATGGTGTCGAGGTGCTTGAACGACATGAGCCAGCGCCCAGCGGGATCGACGTCGATCGAGTTCGCGTGTCCGAAGTCGATGCCCTGCACACCGCTGCTCGCGCCCCAGTACCCAGGCAGCTCGAAGCTGGTGAGGCGAGGTTCGATCACCTCGGAGACCGAGAAGATGGGCTCGGCCTCCCCGTCCCGGATCTCGGTGAGCCCGTCGACCACCCAGGTGGCAGGTCCGATCTCCTCGGTGCGGGCGTGCACGAGGAGCGTCTGGCCGTAGCGCGAGGTGACGTCGTGGTGCCCGATGTAGGGGTAGTCCGTCGGGTGACGGAGGGTGTGCAGGGGCGTCCCGTCGAGCGCCACCTCGTGCAGGGTGCGGCGCTCCACGAGCATCCACATCGACCCGTCCTCGGAGGCATCGTACGCGCGAACGTCCCCACCCACAGGAGAGGGCGCGTACCAGCGCACGACGCCGTTCCGGTCGCTGACCACGAGCTGCCGGTTCCCGACGATGACCCCTCCGCCGTCGGTCGGCGCGGGGCACGCGGAGACGAAGAGCAAGCGGTCGATGGCGTCCGGACCGGGCACGAGGTCGGTGAAGGTCACGGCGACCTCGGGCGGCAGCGGGTCCGTGCGGGCGGTTCCTCGCCGCTCCTGCGCCCCACCGGCCGGCCCCTGCCAGGTGAGCGTCCACTCGACGTCGGTGTCGGGAGGCAGGTCCCAGAGGGTGAAGGTGAGGCGCGCACCTGTCGCGGTCTCCGTGCGCGGAGGCTCGCCGTCGGCCGCCCACGTCAGCGTGGCCTCGGCCGGATGCGAGAGCTCGAACCGGCAGACGATCCGGAGCGCGTTGTCCTCGACGGCGCAGTCCCGTCGAGGACGCTCGGACGCGCAGCCGAGGAGCACCAGCGCTGGGGCGAAGAGGGGGCGGAGCATGGAGCGAGGGTACCCCCGCCGCGAGGCCGGGCGCCAGTTAAGCGTCCAGCATGACCACGCCCGCGCTCGAGACGCTGCACGGCTGGGGCCGCCACCCCGTCGTGGCCGCCCCCACCCTCCGTCCCACGTCACTCGAGCGGCACGCCGCCGAGGCGGTGCTCTCGCGGGGACTCGCGCGCAGCTATGGCGATGCCGCCCTGCCCCCACCGGGGTCCTCCCGGCCCGTACTCGTCACGCCGCAGGCCGACCGCATCCTCGCCTTCGACGAGTCGACGGGGTTGCTTCGCGCCGAGGCGGGACTGTCGCTCGGCGAGCTCGCGCGGATCTTCCTGCCCCGCCGGTGGTTCAGCCCCGTGAGCACGGGGACCCAGTACGTCACCCTCGGCGGCATGGTCGCCGCCGACGTACACGGCAAGAACCACCACTCCTACGGCACCTTCGGGCAGGCCGTGCGGTCCCTGCGCATGATGGTGGCGGACGGCCGCATCGTGACCGCCTCGCCGAGCGAGAACCCCGACCTCTTCTTCGCCACGCTGGGCGGCATGGGGCTGACCGGCCACGTGCTCGAGGTCGAGGTCGAGCTCGCGAGGATCCCGAGCCCGTGGATCTACGAGGAGAGCTGGCAAGCTCCCACGCTCGAAGCCTTGTTCGACGGTCTCGCGGAGTCGTCGAACTGGCCGATGACCGCGGCCTGGGTCGACACCTCCACCAAGGGCACGAGCTTCGGCCGAGGCCTCGTCATTCGCGGGCGCTGGGCCGAGCCCGACGAGGCCCCCGCGCACCCGCCAGGCCGGCGGCCGAGCATCGAGGTGCCCCCGATCTTCCCGTCGGGGGTGATGAACCCGCTGACCATCCAGCTCCTGAGCAACGTCTGGTTCCACCGCCACGGCGCGAAGAAGAAGCAGCACGTCACTCACCCCGCGAACCACTTCTGGCAGCTCGACATGGCCACCAACTGGTTCCGCGGCTACGGTCGGCGGGGCTTCACCCAGTACCAGTGTGTCCTCCCCCGCGACGTGAAGGTGCACGGGGAGTTCGTGCGGCTCTTCCAGAAGCTCGGTGGTTGCTCGTTCATCAACGTCTACAAGGACTGCGGTGAGGTCGGACCGGGGCTCCTCTCCTTCCCCAAGTACGGGACCTCCATCGCGCTCGACATTCCCATCACCACGCTCGACCGGATGCAGCGCCTCGTCGATGGCCTGAACGACTTCGTCGTCGGCCATGGTGGCCGCATCTACCTCGCCAAGGACGCGTTCACCCGGCCCGACCACTTCGCGGCCATGTACCCACGGCTCGCCGAGTTCGAGGCGGTTCGCGACCGGTGGGATCCCGAGCGTCGCCTCTCGTCGTGGCAGAGCGTGCGCCTGTTCGGCGATTCCGCGTCGTCGGACCCGAGCGGTCAGTCGCAGGTGGCGATGGCGCGGTAGGCGGCCGCATCACAGGCCTCCGCGCACGCGCTGTCGTAGGCACAGGCGCTGAACCGACACCACGCCGCTTCACCCCGAGGATTGCCATCGCGGCAGTCGTCGATGCACGACACGGCGTCGTCGGAGGGGCGCGCGAGTCCGAGCCCGGCCGGAGGCCCCAGACAGCTCGTGAAGCACTCCGAGAGCGCCCGACAGTCCTCGTCCTC
>CAZZLC010000090.1:11682-20597 GCA_964655065.1 uncultured Enterobacteriaceae bacterium
ATGGTCAGGATCCCCTGCGGGTCGACCCCCCACGCCCGAGCGAAGTGCAGCACGTCCGCGGACGTCAGGCCGAGCTCCGCCGCCTCCGACGGCTCGTCGAGCCAGGCCACCCGTGGTTCGCCGTCCGCGGCCGTGCCTCGGCTGTGGTACTCGCCGTCACTCCGACTCGCGTACACCCGACGCCGAGCCTCGCCCTGCAGCGCGCGCTCGGCAAGATGGGTTCCCGCTTCGTCGTCGGTGTGGAACGCCAGCGCCTCTCCGAACTGGGTGGAGAGCCGGCGCCCTCCCTTGAGCCCCATCGCGTTGCCGAAGATCCAGGTCCACTCTCCGTCGGCCACGACGAGACAGGGCATGGTGTGCGGATCGACCTCGGCCAGGTCCTCCGGGATGGCGGCGGGCTCCAGGTGCGGCAGATCCAGGACCGCGGCTACCGCCTTCACGTCGGAGGTCCTCACGCACTGCCAAGAGGCCCGACGGAAGAAGTCGTCCACGCGGATCGCAGGCAGGTCGGTAGCCATGAAGGGGTCCTCAGGCGGGATGCGGCGCGAGCAGGAACCGCGTGACGGGCTCGAAGACTCGAGTGGGGGCGATGTCGGAGATGAAGAGGTCCGCGTGGCCGACCGGCTCTCCGTGGGGGTGGGCCACCTCGAGCACCTCCACGGGACCGCGAGTGGTTCCCACCAGCGACAGCGCCGCCGCCCGGGGCACGATGCCGTCACCCGAGCCGTACATCACCATCAGCGGGCGATCGAAGCGCTTGAGGGCCGGCGCGACCGGCCGGCCCTGGATCCGGAGATCGGAGCGCATCCAGTGGCCCAGCGCGCGGTTGATGACCGGCAGCGGGTCCTCGACGGTGCGGGTGAGCTCGGAGGCCATGCGCACGTCGGTGATTCGCGGGTTGAGGTAGATCGACAGGGCGCTGGGGACGAGGCGGCTCACGATCGGCAGCGCCACGGCGGTCCACGCCCGGGTCCCCCGCATCGGGATCGAGCCCGCGGTGCGCATCAGAGCCGAGAGCAGCTGGGTGCGGAGGTCTCGCGGCCAGTGCAGCGGTGTCCCGATGGTGACCACCCGGTCGAGCCCGGGAGCCGGTGCGAAGGCCGCGTGCCCGAGGAGCAGGGCGCCACCGAGGCTGCAGCCGATCGCGTGCACCCGCTCCGCGCTCCGCAAGGCGCGGATGTAGTCGAGCGCGGCGGGGAGGTCGTGGGTCGCCATGGCCTGGAAGCTCGGCCGAGTGGGCCCCTGGGAGGTCGAGGTTCCCCGCAGATCGATGCCCCAGGGGTCGAAGCCGCCCTCGAGCAGCACGTCCGCGAAGCTCCGACCTCGCGGGTGGTACTGCACGATCCAGGCGTTCATCCCGTAGCCCGGGATGAACAGCACCGGCTGCCCCGCCCGCCCCCCGGGGCGCACCACGCGGGTCAGCTTCAGCGACCACCCGTCGGCAGTCCGAATGGTGTGGTGCTCGAGCGTACGATCGGTCCCGTAGGCACCTTCGGTGCGCTCGCGGTCGGCTCTCGAGAGGGTTCGCGTGTTCACGGCCGTGCTCTATCCCGCGTAGATGGCTCGCGTGTTGGCACTCATGAACCGAACTGCGACCCGTCGCCCCAGCACCCGCGACATCAGCACGAAGACGAGCTTGTTGATCCAGCCGGGCACCATCAGCGGTCCACGGCCCAGCCGAGCCAGCGTCTGGCTCGCGACGTCGTCGGGGGTCATGGGGAACGCCTTCTCCCACTGGTGCTCTGGGGTGACCTCTCGCCAGTTGGGCGTACGCGTGGCGCCCGGCGTGGTCACCAGCACGTCGATGCCGTGCGGTGCGAGCTCCTCCCAGAGCCCCTCGCCCAGGATCTGGGTGTAGGCCTTGGTCGCGGCATAGGTCGCGACCATCGCGGTCCCCACCACGCCGGACAGCGAGCCCACCAGCACCACACCCCCACGGCCCCGACGCACGAGTCGGTCCTGGACGAGGGCGAGGACCCGGAGCGGTCCCGCGCAGTTGACGTGGACCGAGGCGAGCTTGGAGTCGAGCGACGTCTCGAGGAAGCCGCCGATCGTCGAGGCGCAGGCGTTGTAGACGAGGAGCCCCACGTCGAGGTCCTCCAGCACGGGCCCGAGTCGCTCGCCCACGTCGCTCGCGCCGAGGTCGGCCGAGACGGTCCGCACGTCGACGTCGTGGGCCTCCCGAAGCCGTGCGGCCGTGGCCTCGAGCGGACCCTGGCGTCGCGCGATCATCACCAGGTTCACCCCGTGCTGGGCGATGGCGTCACAGAACGCCGCCCCGATGCCCTCGGACGCGCCGGCCACGACGGCCCAGGGCCCGTACCGGTCCGCAAACCCCACGCGATCACCACACGAACGGGATGATGCGCCAGCGGACCCGTGCCACGTACTCGTCCCACAGCGGCCCGTACTTTGCGGCGCAGCGACGATCGTCGTCCACCTGCCGGGGAAACAGCAGGAGCACGTAGTACAGCGGGTAGAGCCACGGGGTCAGCGCGCCCCCCCACGAGACCGACAGGGCGATGCCCGAGCCCATCAGCACCTCACCGAGGTAGTTCACGTGGCGGCTCACCCCCCAGAAGCCACTCGCGAGCAGCCTGCGCTCGCCGTCGGTCACCACCTCGGGCCGAATTCCCAGGAACGACGCCTCGGGATCCCGCTTGAACACGAACTTCTGCATGTTCGCGCCCCGAGCGAGCGACCACCCCAGGAGGAAGGTCACGGCGGCCCCCACGAGGAACCACACCGGCGTGCCGGGGTCCGGGTCCTCGGCGGTGAACCACAGCGGCACCGTGTAGAAGTAGGGGTAGAAGACCAGACAACCCCAGCCGAGCTTGAAGCCGACCCGCTCCGCGAAGATGTCGTAGGTGTAGAGGTGGACGCGCTCGAACGTCATGTAGTCGCACACGAAGTAGGTGAGCAGCGCGGTGCACAGGACGATGCCGAGGTTCGGGTCCTCGGGGAAGGCGATGAGGTGCCAGGCGCAGAACGAAAGGGCGTTGAGCTCCAGGATCACCGCCCCCACCATGTAGAGCCACATCTTCGCGTCGAGCCGTCCCCCCCACAGCTGCGGGTTCACGAGCCGACCGAGGAAGACGTCCACCACGAAGGCGCGACCGGTGGAGGGCACGGGGAGCACGATCGCGAAGGTGAAGACCATCCCGAGCGTGAACGCCCCGAGCAGGCTCTCCCAGCGGTGCTCGAAGAGCCAGCCCCACGAGAGCAGGTCGGTGTACCCGAGCACGCCCCAGGCCGCGACGCTCACGAGCAGCACGAGCCAGCCGTTGAGGCGGTAGGAGAGCTTCTCGCCGGTGCGCTCGTCGTCGACGTACCCGACGTACCAGCGCCCGGGCAGGACCAGGTGCAGGACGGTGATGCCGAGGGTCATCACCCAGGGCGCGAAGAAACCGGCGATGGTGTCGAGGTCGGGCACTGCCCCTCCCACAGCGAGGGGTGACCATACCTCACTCGCAGCGGTAGCGGCCCCCGGGCTCGGTCGGCTCCACGCCCTCGCGCTCGAGCACGGTGCTCGGATCGCCGTAGAACACGTAGGCTTGCCAGGTCGGGTCGGTCCGCTCGGCGCCACGATCGCGCAGGCAGCGCAGGATCTCGGTGACTTCGGCCTGACCGAAGCGGGCGATGCTGCGCTCGACCTCGTCGTAGAACGCCTCGGCGAAGGCCGCGGCCTCGTCGTCGCCTACCGGCCAGAGCGCGCCGATGTAGCCCGAGGCGCCGGCGTCCAGCATCACCGGCGCCCACCCTTCGACGATGTTCGCGGTGGTGTCGGCCTGGCCGAGCTCGCAGGCGTTGAAGAAGATCAGGGTCTGACGCTCGCGTAGCCGCTTGCCGTCGAGCCCCACGAACGCGGTGGAGTCGAAGGGGCCGTCTTCGAGCCGCAGGGCGAACCGGGTCGAGGCCCCCTCGGTCTGCGTGGCGTCGCCGTGGCCGGCAAAGTGGAGCACGCCGTTGGGCGGGTTGGCGACGACTGCGGCCATCGAGGAGGAGCGACCGGGGACCCGCCGAAAGCCCGCGACGTTGGAGAGAGCTGCCAGCTCACGCTCCACGGCCGGGAGCGCCGCGACCCCCTCGTACTCGGGGACCATGGCGACGAGCTCGCGGTAGTCGATGCGGGTCGGAGGGACCGGGCGTCCGGCCATGCCCACGCGGAGGTGCCAGCGACCGAACCGGAAGCGCGATCCGAGCGCCTCGAGCGCGGTGCCGTCCTCCGTCACGGGTCGCACGAGCTCCCAGGGGAAGGCCGGCACGTTGGTGTAGATGCGCAGCGCCTCGACCTCCGGGTCGCCGTGGATGGCGAGGAGGTGGGTGCGCAGCGGAGCCGGCACGAGCTCCCAGACCTTCGCGCCGAGGCCCTGGACCATGTTCATCCCCACCGGATCGGGCCCCACCCGCTCGAGGCCCCGGCGGCGGATGGCCGCGAGCTTGGGCCCGAGAAAGGCCGGCAGCACGGTCCGATCGAACGGCACCACGGCGTGGGCCATGGTCTTGCCGGGCTGGTTGACGACGACGAGCGCCTGGGTGTCGTCGAGGGCCAGGAGGTGCAGCTCGTGGCTGTCTCCCGCTTCGCGCACGCCCGCGGCGGACGCCACGGTCTCCGTGGTGGGGGATGGCTCCGGTGACGGCGCGGCTGCAGCCCGCACGGTGCGCCCGATGTGTCCCACGAAGACACCGTCGTGGAAGAGGTACGCGCCCACCTGGGTCTCGCCCGAGGCCGGCACCTCGTCGAGGGTGAGGCGGAAGCGGGCCATCGTCGAGGGGCCCGTCTGCGGGAGCTGGATGGTCGCCAGATCGTCGCCGTCGATCGTGAAGTCGGGCGCCGAGAGGATCACGTCGAGCGGCCACGCCTTCTCGCCCGCCGCGAGCTCGGGGAGCTGGAGCGTCAGGCCCGCCGAGCCGGACTCCCCCTGTGCGTCCTCGAGGACCACCGCCTGCGCCGAGTCGCCCGGCGTCTCCCGCAGCCCGACGAACACCGAGATGGGCTTGGCCTTGACGACCTCACCGGGCATCACCATCCGCGGGTATCGCTCGAGCTCCACCGCGCTCGCGGACGGACGGGCCTCCGGGTCCGAGCCTCCGTCCGCCACGGGCGGCGCGGGGCTCTTGGCGGCAGAACAGCCTACGAGGCCCACGAAGCAGAGTCCCCAAAGCCACCGTTGCACCATTCCCACGCTGTCTCCCGTTGCCCCGGGAGGGTAACTCGGCGGCCCAGACGCTATTGGGGTCGCCATGTGGACGAGGATTCAGGCGACCATCGGCGGCTGGATGCTCCGCGCGCTCACCGTGCTGCAGCACCGGCGGCTCGGGGTGAGCGTCAGAGAGCACGTCGACGATCGCGGTCGGCGCACCCCGTGGCTCGATCTCGGGGCTCCCCACCAGGGCACCATCGTGTGGATCCACGGCTTCGCGGATCGACCCGACACGTTTCTGCGCGTGGCGCCTCGGCTGCTCGACCGCTTCCGCGTGGTGGCGCCGGCCATGCCGGCGTTCGGGGATGGGTGGCGCGATCCCGGAGCCACCCACACGGTCGACGCCTATGGCGGATGGATGCACGGCGTCCTCGACGCGATCGTCGGCGAAGGGCCCGTGCACCTCGTCGGCAACTCGCTCGGCGGGGTGACGGCCATGGCGATCGCCGCCCGCAGGCCGCACTGGCTGAGCTCGCTCGTGCCCCTGAACTCGGCGGGAGTCCGCACGCTCGAGGCCCCCTCGGTGCTCGAGGAGTTCGAGTCGGGCGACAACCTCTTCGAGATTCGGGGCCTCGAGGACTACCACGGTCTGATGCGCCGGCTCTTCGCCGCCCCCGTCAAGGTCCCGCCCTTCCTCGAGGCGTTCCTGTTCAACGAGTACGCGAGCCAGGCCGACTGGTTCGCGCGGGTCACCGCCGACCTCGCGGCGAGCGAGGAGCGGTTCGGGGGAGACGGCTGGACGTCGGCGGTGGACCTGACGGCGATCGAGGTGCCCACCCTCGTCTTGTGGGGGGATCGCGACACGCTGTTTCCGGTGTCTCATGCGCAGGTGCTGGCGCGTCAGATCCCGTACGCCCGCCTGGAGCTGATTCCGGGCATCGGACACTGTCCCCACCTGGAGTCGCCGGGGCGGCTCGCGCGTTCGCTTCGGCGCTTCGTCGAGACCCTGTGACGCGATAGTGCGCCGAGGGGAGGAGAGCAGATGATCTGGGCATTCGTGTCGCTGGCGCTGGCCCAACAGGTCCCCGACCGGTTCAACGGTCAGGTGCTCCGACCGAGCATCGACGCCGACAAGACGTTGTGGACGGAGCAGAGCGCGACCGCACCCGACGGCTACGCGACCTTTCGGGTCTTCACACAGTACGCCAACGGCGTGGTGCGGGACCGCTCGGGGGCCGTGACCGAGCGACTCGTGGACGATCTCGTCGAGTTCGACCTGCTGGGGGCCTGGAACTGGCGCGGGCTGCGGCTCGGCGCCCACGTGCCGGTGTTCGCGCTGGCGAGCGGCGACGACTTCGCGACCCAGCCCGGGCTCGGCGACATCGCCTTCGACGTCAAGGCGACCCTGCTCGACCAGAAGAAGAACCCGGTGGGGGCGGCGGTGGTCGCGCGGTTGCTCCTCCCCACCGCCTCGGTCGAGGTGCCGCTCGGAAGCACGGGTCTCGGGACCGAAATCTTCGCGGTGGTCGACCGCGACATCGACCAATTCACGATCGTGGGGAATCTCGGGATTCGGGACATCCCCCGCGCCGCGATCGGCGACGTGGTCTGGAACGACCAGATCTTCGGCAGACTCGCCGGCGCGCTGTCCAGGGATCGCTTCGGCGGGTCCCTCGAGCTCGCCGCGCAGACCAACTTCTCGGGGGGCGTGAACCCTTCGGGCATCGCGGCCGAGGCCATGCTCGCTGGCCATTTCGCGGTGACCGACCGCTGGACGATTCGTGGCGGCGTGTCCACCGGCCTGTCGGGCAGCCCCGGCTCCCCGCTGTTCCGCGGCCTGGTCGGGGTGTCCTACGAACCCGATCCCTCACCCGACGACGACAAGGACGGGCTCGTCGACCGCGAGGACGGGTGTCCCAAGGACGCCGAGGATCCCGATGGCTACGAGGACTACGACGGGTGCCCCGATCCATCGTACTCGGTGCAGGTGCTCGTCACCGATCCCGACGGCGAGCCCCTCGACGCCCTGGTGGTGCTCGACGGGGTGGAGAGCCACCACCTCGAGCTGGGCGACCGGGTGGCGACCGTGCATCCCGGCCTCTATCGCCTGATCGCCAAGGTCGATGGCTACGACTCCTACGTGGCCGAGGTCGACGTGCCCGCCGTCCAGGGTCACGAGATCAAGGTCGAAGTCGCACCGAGGCAGGGCCAGCTCCGGGTCTGGGCCGTCGACGTGACGGGCAACCGCGTTCCCGCCCGGTTCACGATCGACGGGCTCGACGCCCAGCCCACCGGGGGAGAGCCCGTCACCGTGCGTACGGGCGAGCACGCCCTCGTCGTGACGGCCGACGGCTATCGCGCCTCGCCGATGTCGGTGACGGTCGGCCACGGGCAGACCCGGGCCGTGTCGGTGGTGCTGGAGCGGCTGTCGGAGGTGCCCGCCCGAGACGACACCGACGAGTGAGCTTCAGTCGCCCCAGTCGTCCCAGGGATCCTCGGGCGGAGGCTCGAGGTCGGGGCGGCGGTCGGCCTCGTCGGTGGCCGGTCGAACGTACTCCCAGATGGCGTAGACGAGCGGGGTGAGGCCGTCGCCCGTGACGGCGGAGATCGTGCGGGTCTCGATGCCTGCGTCGGCGAGGTCGGCAAGCAACGACATCCGCTCCTCGTCGTCCACCGTGTCGGTCTTCGACAGCACGACCAGCTCGGGCCTCGACGCGAGGCCAGGGTCATAGGCCGCGAGCTCCCGTCGCAAGGTGAGCACCCGCTCGGACGGCGAGTCGGGCTCGTCGGCAGAGACGAGGTGGACGATGAGGCGACAGCGCTGGAGATGTCGCAAGAACCGGTGCCCGAGACCCGCGCCCTCGCTGGCCCCCTCGATGAGCCCGGGAATGTCGGCCATCACGAAGGACCGCCCTTCGCCGACATCGACCACCCCGAGGTTCGGGACCAGGGTCGTGAAGGGGTAGTCGGCGATCTTGGGCTTGGCGGCCGAGATGCGAGAGATCAACGTGGACTTCCCCGCATTGGGCAGCCCGAGGAGCCCCACGTCGGCGAGCAGGCGGAGCTCCAGCCGCAGGTGGTGTTCCACACCGGGCTCACCGTCTTGCGCGAAGCGGGGGGTGCGGTGGGTCGACGTCTTGAAGTGCGCGTTGCCCTTGCCCCCGCGGCCACCTTCCATCACGAAGGTGTCGTCTTCGTTGGCGAGGTCGGCGAGCTGCTCGCCTGTTTCTTCGTCGAAGATCAGCGTTCCGACCGGCACGAGCAGCTCGAGTGGCTTGCCCGACGCCCCCGTCATGTTCCGCTTGCCGCCTGGCTCCCCGTTGGGGGCGCGGTAGCTCTTGCCGAAGCGAAAGTCGACGAGCGTGTTCCGTTGGGGGGTTGCGCGGAAGACCACCGCACCGCCCTTGCCGCCGTCTCCGCCGTCCGGACCCCCGCGCGGCACGAACTTCTCGCGCAGAAAGGTCACCGCCCCCGGGCCCCCGTGGCCCGACGCGGCAAAGAAGCGGATCTCGTCGATGAAGCGCATGGGCCTACTGGCCCGCCACGGTCACTTCGCGGCGGGCGCGGCCTCGTCGGTGGTCAGCGGCTCGACCGACACGAGCTTCCGGTTGTTGCGGACGTGGAAGCGGACCCGACCCTCGACGGTGGAGTAGAGGGTGTAGTCGCGACCCTGTCCGACGTTGGTGCCGGGGTGGAACGTCGAGCCGACCTGGCGCACGATGATGCCGCCGCCCTTGACGATCTCGCCGTCGTACTTCTTGACGCCGCGGA
>CAZZLC010000091.1:0-20522 GCA_964655065.1 uncultured Enterobacteriaceae bacterium
CTCCGTCGCCTGCTCCGCGCTCGGCTTCGCCAAGCGCGCCGGCGCAGAGACCGAGTGCGCGATGTCGCCGAGGTGCGTCCGAAAGGGGTAGAAGCCGTCCGACGGCATGCCGGCCGCGCTGTCGATGGTCATGCGGAGGCCGCCGCACACTTCCCCGTGCACGATCGCGATCAGGTTCACCGTCGTCGGCAGCGCGTCGTAGAAGTCCGCGATCACCCCGTCGGGATGAGCGGGGAGGTACCCGTCCTCCTCCACGAAGACGCGGTGCCGGACCTCGACGAGCGACCGGATCTCCTCGGGCGAGCTGGCCGTCTTGACGCGGACCCCCATTGGACCCTCCTGCGGCGCGGAATTACCACCAGCAATCTGCCAGGCCCAGCCGCGAGTGTCGCAGCTCGGGTCCATCTTGGAGTCATTCGGCGTACAACGACTCGATCGCGGTCGCGAAGCGCTGCGCGATGACGTTGCGCTTGAGCTTCATGGTCGGGGTGAGCTCGCCGGACTCGGGAGTGAACTCCACGGGAAGCACCCGACACCGCTTGACGGTCTGCACTCGCGCCACCTTGGCGTTGCAGACCTCGTCGATCTGTCCCTGGACCCAGGCGCCGACCTCGGGCGACGCAGCCAGCATGGCGATGTCGCCGTCCGGCACGCCGGCCCCTGCGGCGACCGCGGGCAGCGCCTCCGGATCGAGGGTCACCAGCGCGCCGAGGTAGGGCCGGCGGTCCCCGACCACCATCGCCTGCCCCACGCCCTCGATGCTCTGGATGTAAGCCTCGAGCTCGGCAGGGGCGATGTTCTTGCCCCCCGCCGTGATGAGGATGTCCTTCTTGCGGCCCGTGATGCGCAGGTTGCCTTCGTCGTCGAGCGACCCGAGATCCCCGGTGTGCACCCAGCCGTCGTCCTCGAGGAGCTCCGCCGTGAGCGCGGGACGATCCAGGTAGCCCATGGTCATGATGGGACCCCGCAGCAGGATCTCGCCGTCGTCGGCGATCTGCACCTCGACCCCGTCGAGGGGTCGACCGACGGTGCCGAAGCGGGGTCGCAGGTACGACGCCGCGGTGGCGACTCCCGACGTCTCGGTCATGCCGTAGCCCTCGTAGATCGGGATGCCGAGCGAGGCGAAGAAGCGCAGGGTCGACTCGCTGATCGGGGCGGCCCCCGTGACGGCCACGGACACCTGATCGAGGCCGATCGCCGCCTGGACGCGATCGATGACCAGTCGCCGCGCGAGCCGACGACGAACCCCCATGCGGCGTCGGCCATCGTCCCGGCGCACGTCGGCGTCGAAAGCCGCGAGCTCGGTTGCGAGCGCCCACTTCGCGAGCCACGCCCGGGCTCCGGTCGCCTCGCGGAGCCGGGCCTCGAGGGCGGCCTGCATCTTCTCCCACACCCGTGGCACCCCGAGGACGACCTGCGGACGCACCTCGACCAGGGCGTCGCGGAGGTTCTTGGGGTCGTCGATGAACCAGACCTCGCTCCCCGCCGTGAGCTGCGCGTAGTTGGTCATCAGCTGCTCGGCGACGTGACACAGGGGCAAGTAGGAGACGTAGCGAAAGCCTTCCTTCAGGTGGTCGAACCGCGCGAACGTCGAGTCGGCCATGATCGTGAGCCCGCGGTGCCTCAGCATCACGCCCTTGGGCTCCCCGGTGGTGCCCGACGTGTAGATCAGCAGCCCCATCTCGTCCGGATCGATCCTGGCGATTCGAGCATCGGCCACATCGAGGTCGGAGCGACCGAGGGCCCGGAGCTCGTCGAACGTCATCGCCTCCTCGTGGTCGAACGGGACCATGGACACGATGCGGAGGGGCCGCGCGCCGGCGGCGGTGGTCAGCTTGTCGGCCTGCTCGCGAGAGTCGCAGAACACGACGTCGATGTCGGCGTGGGCGAGGCAGAAAGCGACCTGGTCGGCGACCAACGTCGCGTACATCGGGGCAGGCACGGCGCCCGTCGCCATGATCCCGAGCTGGGAGATGACCCACTCGGGCCGGTTGTCACCGATGATGCCGACTCGATGGCCCGCGTCCACGCCGAGGGCGGCGAGCCCGGCCGCGACCTCGCGCACCCGCGTCCCATAGTCGCCGAACGTGAGCACGAAGGGCTTGCCGGCAGGGTCGAGGCCGTGCAGCGCGGGGGCGTCGGGGCGCTCCGCGGCGAGGTGGAGCAGGCGGTGGACGAGCGTGGGTCCCATGGGCGACTCCGTGGCGATTGCCGATGCTACCGCAGTCGTCCCCCAGGCGATCGCCACCGGCGCCGATCTACGCGAAGCGGAGCCGGGAGCGCAGGGGTTCGAGCAAGGGGAGCACCGGCCCGAGCTGGCGTTCGTAGCGCCTCCACCGTCCGCGGGCCCGTCGGTGGACGGGCTCCGTCACCGTTCCGCCCTGCAGCCCGGCGTGCTCGACGAGCGCAGCGATCTCGGTGTCGGGGTCGTCGACCAGCCTCTCGTAGCGCTGGACCCTGAGGGTGAGGCCGTCCAACTCGCTCCCCCAGCGATCTCCGAGCTCCAGCAGGCCCCGGGTCGCCTCGGCGAGTCGGCGCGGATCCGTCCACTCCACCATGGCCGGGTTGAGGAGGAAGTTCTGGAAGTAGCCGCTCAACAAGGTGTCCCGAGGGTCCCGCAGCACCTGGATCACGGGTGCGCCCGCGAAGCAGCGGTGAATGGCCCCCACGTGGACGAGATCGAGCGGCAGCTTGTGCAGCACGCGAACGCCCTCGTCGAACCCTGCGCGCTCGAAGAAGCGATCGCGGACGTCCTGCACCATCGTCGGGGACCATCGATCGAGCTCTCCGGGGTACACGACGCCGGGCTGCGACTCCACCGCGTCGGCGATGGCCTGTGCGAGCACCGGTCGCTCCGAGGTGCTCTGCGCGCCGGCGGCGACGAGGATTCGCTGCACGAGGGTGGCGCCCGATCGGGGGACCCCGACGAGGAAGATCGGCCGTGGACGAGGGTCGTCCCAGGGATGCTGGGGCGAGGGCCGCCGGCCGTCGAGCCAGTGACGCATCGCGCCGAGGTGGGCGGCCAGCCAGTGCGAGCGAAGGCCCTGCGCGACGGCCAGGGCGCGGCGGATCTGCTGGCCCAGACCGATCGTCGTCCACGCCTCGTCGACCTTGCCGATCTGGTCCAGCGCCTGACCGAGCTCCATGAGCCCGTGGGCTCGCAGCGCGGGCGGCAGCCCGGGGCGTCGCACGGCGAGCGCGAGCGCCTCGACGGCAGCGTCGCCGTCTCCGAACGCACGGAGCGTACGCGCACGGCTGATCAGCGCCCGCGGATCGCCCGGGGCGAGCGCGAGCGCCCGGCTCGACGCGTCGAGCGCCTCTTCGTAGGCCCGGCGTCGGGTCAGCGCATCGGCGAGGCTGCACCATCCGACCACGGACTCGGGAGAGGCCTCGAGCCCGGCACGCAGGAGCTGCTCGGCAGAGTCGGAGTCACCGTGACGAAGTCGGTCCCGGGCGCGTTCGAGGAAAGTCGGAGCAGGCATGGGCTGCAATCGGTCACGCGCCCCAATCCTTCACCCTCATCGCTGCGTCCACGATCGTTGTCACGCTGACGCCGCACCACGACGCCGGAAGCGCGCGCGCTCCCTCTCCCCGGTCCAGGACGTGTGGCACGGAGTGTGAATCCCGAGAGACCGGAGGGAAACATGTGGATCGCGATCCTTCACGCTGCATTCGCCCAGGACGCACCAGAGCCCACGGTCATCACCGAGGATCCCGTCGTCGTGGAGCCCGAGGTCCCGCCGGAACCGGAGCCGCACGCCGAGCCGGACCCGCCGCCCGAAGCCGAGCCGGAGCCCATCTACGCCCCCGCTCCCGACGAGCCCGCACGGGACGAAGACTCCACCTACGACGTCGTGACGGTGGTGACGGACCGGCGCAAGGAGCGCGAGCGCCAGTCGGTCGCCAAGGGTGTGCTCATGGCCTTCGGGGCCACCTACGGAGCCTACGCAGGCGCGGAGACCGGCTTCCTGATCGGCGAGTTCCTCGAGGAGGACGAGCTCGCTCACACCACGCAGGGCATCGCTCCCGGGCTCCTGGGGGGAAGCGCCATCGGGCTGACCACCGCCTATGTGCTGAGCCGCGCGAAGGAGCCGACCCTCGAGTCGCAGGTGCTGCTCTTCACGACCACGAGTCACGGGATCTTGTACGGTGCGGAGGTCGCTCGGGCCCTCATTCCGCCTGGCGACCCCGGACGCCGCGAGCGCATCCACGCCGCCGGCCTGGCGGGCTCCATGCTCGGGGTCGGGCTCGGTACGGCCTTCGGGAAGAAGGCGGCGCCCCTCGAGGACCAGGCCCTGTTCACGTTGGCGTCCGGCGTGGGGTGGATGACGGCCACCGGCATCAACGACCTGGCCAGCCTCGGCGAGGAGAGCGGCGACGATCGGTCTCGTGCCGCCGTCGTACTCGGCACCACCGCGTTGTTCGGCGGACTCGGAGCCCTCGCCAACCAGACCGGCACCCGCCCGGGCCCCACGTCGCTCGCCTTGTCGCTCGCCCACGGCGCCTGGATCGGCGGTTGGTCTCCGCTGTTGTTCGACGACTCGCCCGCGGGCCGGCAGATCAGCGGCGGCCTCCGGGTCGGGCTCGGCGCCGGCTACGCGAGCGCGCTGTTGATGTCGGCCTTTGGAGAGCCGTCGGCGCGTTCGGCAGGCATGCAGACCGCGGGCTGGGCCGCGGGGAGCGCGCTCGGCGCTGGCCTGCCGCTCGCGTTGCTCGATGACGAGGCCCCCACGAGACAGATCGTCGGGCCGATGCTCGCGGGCGGGATCGGGGGCCAGCTCCTCGGCGCCGCCTTGTCGCCCCACTACGACATCGACGCCGAAGACGGCCTGCTTCTCGGCACCCTGGGCGCGTGGACGACCTACCAGGCCATCGGCTGGGGCGTGTACGCCAACGCCACGCTCACCAGCACCCGGCAGCCGTTCGGCTACGGCCTCGCTGCGGCAGGCGCGGGCTCGCTCGTGACGCTGGGCCTCACGCCGCTCCTCGACGTTCCCCCCTCCGGCTCGCTCATGCTGCTGTCTGGCGGCGGCTGGGGCACCTGGTACGGCGCCTGGGGCTCCCAGCTCGCCGGCTTCGACGCGGAGGACACCTGGCTGACCACGCTCGCAGCCGGCAACGGCACGCTGCTCGCGACGGGCGTGGCGCTCGGTGCGGGCTGGCGGCCCACCTGGACCGATCTCGGTGCCATCGACGGCCTCGGCCTCGTGGGTGCGGCGGCCGGCGGGCTCGTGGGCGCCGTGTTCCTGTACGACCCCGACAACTTCGATCCGCTCGTCATCTCCACCCTCGCCGGGAGCACGGCGGGACTGATCACCGGCGGCGTGGTGGCTGCGGTGGGCAAGAACGACCGAGCGCCGCGCCTCGGGGGCCTCGGCCGCCTGAGGATCGACGGTTGGCAGGGGATGGTCAGCGCGATGCCCCTGCCCGGCGCGGATGGCTCGATGGGCGGCATGGTCACCGTCGACTTCCACGAGACCCGCTGAGGTAGCCTCGCGGTCGTGGCTCTTCCCGTCTGGCAGACCGTGCTCTATGCGGTCCTCACCCTCGTCCTGATGTTCGGGATGGGGGCTTCGCTCACCCCGCACGCGTTCCGGCAAGCCCTGCGTCGACCCGCGGCGTTCCTCGGAGGGCTCACCAGCCAGTTCGTGGTCCTGCCGCTGCTCGGGCTCGCGGCTGCGCGGGGGTTCCAGCTGTCGTCCGCCGACAGCCTGGGCCTCGTGTTGATGGTCACCGTGGGCGGGGGCAACGCGAGCAACCTGCTGTCCTACCTCGTGCGAGCCGACGTCGCGCTGTCGCTGTCCATGACGGTGACCGCGACGTTCGCCTCGATCGCGCTCACCCCGGCGTGGCTCGCCCTGCTCGCGGAGTCGGGCCCCCCGGTTCCCCTGCGTGCGGTCGCGCTCACGGTGGCGATGATGGCGGTGCCGGTGCCCCTGGGGATGTGGCTTCGGGCGCGAGCGCCGGCCGTGGCGGGCACGATGGACCGCGCGGGACGGCTCGCTGGCCTGGCCCTCCTCGTGGTGATCCTCGCCTCGGGTGCCGCCGACGTGCTCGACTCCATCGCGACGGCGCCCGCCCGGGTGTTCACCGCCTGCGTCGCCGTCTCGGGCGTTGGGCTGGCGGTCGGCAGCGGCGTGGGGCGCGTCCTCGGCGTCCCCAGAGCCCAGTGGCTCGCGATGGGACTCGAGACCGGGGTGCAGAACCTGCCCGCGGCCCTGGCCATCGTGCTCGCCGCCTTCCCCGCCGACCAACACGCGGCGCTGCAGCGAACCCCGCTCCTCTACGCGACGATCGCCCTGTGCCTGGGCGGCCTGTGGGCGCTGGCGTGGCGGCCAAGACGCTGACCGCATCGGCGCTACCCGGGGGTCAGTCCTGCGGCCAGGGCGGCGCGTTGTCCTCGGGGACGCGTGGCTCGGGCGTGCGCTCCAGCAGGTTCTCGCGGAAGCGATCCACGTAGACGAGGTCGTCCTGGATGTCGCTGTCCGGGTTGTCCTGCAGCCAGTCGGCCACGTTGACCCCGACCGCGTTCAGCACCCCGATCGCCGCTCCGTCGTCGCCGCGCGCCGCCGCCTCGGCGGCCATGCGGAACGCCACGTAGAGGTTGAGCGTCACGAAGCCCTTCTCCGCTGTCTGGTCCACGAAGAAGCGGTCCCCGTCGACGAAGGTGCCAGGACCGTCGACGCGTACGGTCTGCTCGACCCGCTCCCCGGTGCCGGGCACGCGCCAGGACAGGTCGATCGTGCCGACGGTGCCCGCGAGCTCGGCGTCGGGCGTGGTCGGCAGGAGCTCGATCACGATCCCACCGCCACCTCCGCGCCGCGTGTCCGGAACCTCGTCCGGCTCGTCGGTGCGGCCGGCGATCTGCAGCCGCGGAACCTCGATCCCCGCAACGGTCTTGCCGAAGTCGAACAACCGGGTGCCGTACACCCCGCGAACCTCCCACGCGGACTCGGGCAGGAGCGTGATTCGCGCATCCTCGGCGAGCGGCACCAGGAACACGCTGGCCTCCTCGACGAAGACCTCCTCGAGCGCGGCGGAGTCCTCGACGAAGTAGAACGCTCCCGCGCCCTCCTCGGCGAGCGAGCGCAGGAGCGGCACGTCGAAGCTGCTGCCGAGACCGATGGTGGACAGCGAGACGCCCAGCCCCTGGTAGGCCTCCGCGAGCGCAACCATGCGGTCGCCGTCTTCGATGCCGTTGGTCGCCACCCCGTCCGACAACAGCAGCGTGCGGTTCTGGCGGTCCAGCTGCGCCCCTTCCGTCGCCAGCTCGAAGCCGACCCGCAGGCCCGCGTAGAGGTCCGTCGACCCCTGGGCGGTGAGCGCGGAGATCGCCGTGCCGAGGGCCTCGCTGTCCGGGGCCTCCCGGGAGGCCACCACCGAGGCGCTCGAGCCGAAGCTCACGATGGAGACGGTGTCTTCGGGCTCCAGCACGCCGAGCATCGCGGCGAGCCCCTGCCGGACGTCGGCGATCGGCGTGCCGGTCATGCTGCCGCTCGTGTCGACCACCACGGTGAGATCGAGCGGCGGACGGACCACCGTGTCGGGCGTGATCGTCGTGTTCATCCCGATCACCACGACGGTGCACACCCCTCCGTCGATCATGTTGTCCATGGCGCCGTACAGGCCGTGGATGCAGACGTCCTCGCCGCAGGTCGGGGCGGGGAGCTCGAACTTGTGCTCCGCGAAGAAGCCCACGTCGTCGAGTGTCTCGGGACCGGGAATCCCTCCGTCGTCGAGGATCTGGCGGAAGCGGCCGAAGTCCTGGGCCCCGCCCTGGCCGACTCCGGAGAGGCCGGGGCCCGCATAGGCACCCCCCTCCTTGTCGGAGTCGCCTCCTCCGCACCCCACGAGCAGCAGGCCGATGACGAAAGTGAGTCGGGACATGGTCAGGGCTCCAGGGTGGTCTCGACGATGACGTCGATGTCGAAGGGTCCAGCGTCCCGACCACACTCGGGAACGCTGACGATGCGGCTCTCGGCGCGCGTGACGGTGACGACGTGGGTCTGGCCGACGCCCTCGACGCCGACCGCGGGTCCTCCGGCCGTCACGAGGGCATTCGGGGTGTCGCCGATGCCGACCTCGACCGTCGCCTCGCCCGTGACGTGACCGCAGGTCTCGTCGACCCGCCAGCCGCAACCCTCGTCGAAGGTGAGTCGGAAGGTCAGCTCGTCGACGGAGGACAGCCGGCTCGTGAGGCGAGCCAGGGTGAGCGTCCGGAGACTGCCGGCCACGACGAGCTGCTCGGCCGTCTCCACGATCTCGACCTCGTCACCCTCCGCGAAGCCGAACTGCGCCTCGGGCATGCACAGGTAGAGCGGCTCGGACGCCCCCAGCTCGACCGCCAGGCAGCCGTCGGGCGAGGACGTCACCGGCCCGAGGGTGAAGGTGCCGCTCCCCGGCCCCGCCCAGTCCACCCCGTCGAGGGGGGACGGTCGCAGACACTCGGGGTCCTCGCGCGGTGCGAAGGGGAACACCAGGTCTCGGTCGAGATCGTCGAAGGTGACGAGCGAGATCGCGAAGCCGGAGCTGTCCTCGGGGTCGGCGATCTGCCAGTCGGCGAGTCGTCCCTCCCAGAACACGACGTGCGGCTCGAGCTCGGGCCCATCCACCAGGACAGCGTGGCACGCGGCCTCCGCGAACGGGTCGGCGAGCGCGGGAATGGCGGAGAGCGGCGGCATCTCCCACTCCACCGCGACACCGAAAACCCCGTCGGCCAGCAGCTCACCCGGGCTGTCCCCCCGCAGTCGCGCGCAGTCCACGGCGACGTCCGGCAACAACTCCCGGGTGAGGACGGTCAGCACTTCCTCGCCATCGTTCACGAGGGCGACCTGGTACTCGAGCTCCGGCAGCGTGGGCCACTCGGTCTCGCCTCCAGGGCCCGGCCCGGTCGCGATGCACGCGGCGAGGCCGGCCGCCTGTAGCCAGGGCGCGGACTCGCCCCGAGCGAGCCGGACAGCGCGGTCCGACGACTCCATCATCCACCACGACAGCAGCAACACGGGCAGCGCCAGGAGGTCGGTCGGATCGGGGACCGTGCGCCAGGGCACCCCGACCGCCGCGAACGAGGCGTCCCAGGCCGCAGCGAGACCGGGAGCCAGCTGGAGCGCAGCGAACACCACGGCAACCGCGACGTGGGCGGCAATCCTCGCCCTCCGCGTGCCGGGCAGGAAGGACGCGAGCAGGGCGGGAGCGACGATCAGGCCCGCCACGTCGGAGAGCTTCCCGGTGACCACGGCCGGAAGGACCGCGGCCCCCTTCAGCAGGTGGTCGTTGACGACCAGCAAGACCAGACTGCCCACCCACAGGGGGTGGCGTAGTGTTCGGGCATTCACGGAGCCTCCGTGGTCAGAAGGTGCCCACGACCCACTCCGTGACGGGGCGGGGCGCGGAAGGAACGGGATCGTGGGTCAGGACGAGGGCGAGGGTGCCCTGGGGGGCTCGATCGGACACATCGAGGTCGAGCTGGTAGGCCACCGGGACGAGCGAGTCGGGGTCGAGGTCCGGATGCGCTTCGAGGAACGCCTCGATCCGGGGCTCGATGGCCGCAGTGGCGTCGCCCAGGTTCGCGGCGTACGGCACCGCGAGCGTCACGGAAGCCGCATCCTCGGGGACCTCCACGACGAGCTCGCCCCCGCCGCTCCAGTCGAACGCCCCGTCGTCGGAGAACAGCTCGACGCGGTAGGTCGTGAGGACCTCCTCGCAGCGTGCGACCTCGATGTCGCCGAGGACGGGATTCTGGGCCGCGCGGAGGAGGGCCCGCTCGGGCTCGATGCGCAGCGAGACCCCCGTGCTGGTCCCGTCGCCGTACTCGAGGGTGCTCCGGGCGGGGGAGACGGCGAACATGGGCAGGTCGCGAACCGCGAGGTCCAGCGACGCCACCGTCTGGTCGAGCCCGATTGGCGCGGCCTCCGTGCCCGGGCACTCCAGGACGAGCCCCCGGCTCCCGATGAAGCCGGAGCAGCCCATCAGGACTCCCCCTACGAGTACGTGTCGCATTGCGGCCTCCCTCGACCTCGCACGTCCATAGTACGCGGTCCGTGGACCCCCCGCGCCATCAGAGAGGCACAAACTCTCCTACCAGCTCGCAGTGGATGTGCGATTCTGTTGGACCACGGACGAGTCGGTCGTTCCCGAAGGCACGAAGCAGGGTCGTCGAGCTCGAGATCGGCGATGGGCCCTCCGCGGCCCATCCCACCTCCGTGCTAAGGGTGCGGAGTGGATGCCGAGAAGACCGCTTCGGACCTGCTCCGCGCCCTCAGGGGCGATCGCTCGCAGGAGGCCTTCCGCCGCTTGCTCGGTCGGCGCAGCAATGTGGCGCACACCTGGGAGAACGGCCACCGCTTCCCCTCGGCCATCGAGTTCCACCGCGTCGCGGCGAGGGTCGGGGTCTCCCCGGTCGAGGCCTGGCGCTCCTTCCTCGCCGGCCAGTCGCCACCCTGGCTCGACGACGACTTCGACCCCACCGACAAGGCCAACCTCGGGCGCCTGCTCACGCAGCTTCATCGCGCGGGGCCGCTCACCGAGCTGTGTCGGGACAGCGGGTTCACCCGACACGCCGCCATCCGCTGGCTGCGAGGCGAGTCGGCCCCCCGGCTCCCGGACCTGCTGCGCTTCGTCCAGGCGACCACCTTCCGGCTCGCCGACTTCGCCGCCTGCTGGGTCGACCCCGAGAAGCTCCCCAGCCTCACCCAGCGGTGGGTCCGGCTCGAGACGGCGCGTCACGCGCTGGCCCAGGATCCGTCGGCGCAGCTCGTGCGCCTGGGCGTCGAGCTCTGGCCGCGCACCTCGGACCGACCGCCCATCGCACCCTGGCTCGCCTCCCAGCTCGGACTGCCGCTCGCCGACATCGAGCGGTGCCTGGCGCTGCTCGTCGAGTCCGGGCAGCTCACCCCACGCGACGACGGCTACGCCGTGGGCGACCTCACGCCGGTCGAGGCCGAGACCCGGCGCGTGGGGCCCGGGCTCAAGGCGCACGTCGCCGAGCTGGGCACGAACCGCGTCCGAGAGGCCGATGCCGAGGGCATCTTCAGCTACGCTGTCTTCACGGTCTCGGAGGACGACTACGAGGCCGCGCGCGGCATCATCGCCGAGGCCTACCAGAAGCTGCGCCACCTCGCGACCACGTCCGACAAGCCCGAGCGCCTCGTCGCCGTCAACCTGCAGCTGTTTCCCCTCGTGTCGGTCCGGTGATGTTCGGTCGACGCAGGGCCGCACGGCGATGCCCTCACGGGGACCCTGGCCGAGCTCCACGCCCTCCGGGCGGGATCTGGATCATCGCTGGGCAAGACCTGTCCAATCCACCTACCGTCTCGGGTTGCTAAGCGTCGCCGCACCTCTTCGCAGGAGAGCCCGTGTCCGAAAGCAAGCCGAGCCCCGTCCTCAACATCGTCCTCTGGGTCGTGCAGGTCCTGCTCGCCCTCCTCTTCCTCATGGCCGGGGGCACGAAGCTCGCCTTTCCCCCCAACGAGCTCCTCGCGCAGGGGATGACGTTCGTGAGCCGCTACGGACAGCCCGGAGCCTGGTTCATCGGCGTGGCCGAGGTGGCAGGCGCGATCGGGCTGATCCTGCCCGCCGCCCTGCGGATCGCCCCGTCGCTCACCGGCTGGGCGGGCGCCGGGCTCTGCCTCGCCATGGTCGTGGCGACGGTCGACCACATCGTGGCCAGCGAGCCCGTGAACGTCACCATCGTGCTCGCGGTGATGTCCGCCTTCGTGGCGTGGGGACGGCTGTCGGCCGCTCCAATCTCCCCACGCAGCTGATCAGACGAACGCGGCGTCCCGACCCCGGGTGGGCAAGGAGCTCCGGCCATCGTCGCGGAGATCCGCGTCGATGATCCGCGCCGCTTCTCGACCCTCCGCGATCGCCCACACGATCAGGCTCTGGCCGCGCCGAGCATCCCCGGCCGCGTAGACACGCGGCACGCTGGTCGCGAAGCGGGTCGTGGCCACGTTGCCGCGGCGATCGAGCGCCACGCCGAGCTGGGCGGTGAGGGCCTCGGGGTCGGGTCCGAGGAAGCCGACCGCGAGCAACACGAGGTCGGCCTCGATCTGGAACGTGGATCCCTCGATCGGCACGAGTCGTCCGTCGCGAGGCTCCAGACGGACCGCCTCGATCGCCGTCAGCCGGCCATCCTCGCCGACGAAGCGCTCCGAGCGGACCGCGAAGTCCCGCTCACCGCCTTCCTCCTGGCTCGACGAGGTCCGGTGGATCATCGGCCAGTGGGGCCAGGGATTGCCGTCGGCCCGCGTGTCGGGAGCGCGCGGCATCAGCTCGATCTGCGTGACGTGCGCGGCTCCGGCTCGGAGTGCGGTCCCGAGACAGTCGGACCCGGTGTCCCCGCCGCCGAGAATCACCACCCGGCGGCCCTCGCAGTCATACGACTCGTCGGGCTCGTCGAGCCCCGCCACCCGTCGGTTGTGGTGGCCGAGGAAGTCCATCGCGAAGTGGATCCCTGACAGCTCGCGTCCGTCGAGCGGGAGGTCCCGCGGGACGGTCGCCCCGGTCGCGAGCAACACTGCGTCGTGCTCGGCGTGGAGGGCATCGTACGTGACGTCGACCCCCACTCGACAGCGGGCCCGGAAGGTGATGCCCTCGGCCTCCATCACGGCGAGTCGACGGTCGAGGACGGCCTTGTCGAGCTTGAAGTCGGGGATCCCGTACCGTAGCAGTCCCCCGATGCGGTCCGCGGCTTCGAACACCGTCACCGCGTGGCCGGCCGCGTTCAGCTGGGCGGCCGCCGCCAGGCCCGCCGGACCGCTGCCCACCACGGCGACGGTGTGGCCGGTGCGTCGCTCGGGCAGTCGGGGGGTCACCCAGCCCTCGGCGAAGGCCCGCTCGGCGATGTCCATCTCGATCTGCTCGATCGTCACGGCGTCGTCGTTGATGGCGAGCGTACACGCGGCCTCGCAGGGCGCGGGACACAGCCTTCCCGTGAACTCGGGGAAGTTGTTCGTGCCGGCGAGCCGCTCCCAGGCCGCCCGCCAGCGTCCCCGGTGGACCGCGTCGTTGAAGTCGGGGATCTCGTTGCCCAGCGGACAACCCTGGTGGCAGAAGGGGATCCCGCAGTCCATGCAGCGCCCGGCCTGCTCCTGGCTCTCCTCGGACGAACGGGGCTCGAGCAGCTCGCGGGAGTCGCCGAGGCGCTCGGCTACCGGTCGCTTCGCCGCAGCGGTCCGCGACCATCGAAGGAATCCGTCGTCACGACCCACGCGACACCTCCTGGCGCTGGGTCTCGCCCGTCCTGGTCTCCCGCTGCGCCTTCAGCGCTCGCTCGTACTCGAGCGGCACCACCTTGACGAACGCGGGACGCAGGGCGTGGCCCTCGTCGAGGACGCGCTGACCCAGCGGGCTGCTCGTGTAGGCGACGTGAGAGGCGACGAGCGCGACGACGGTGGCCCAGTCGGCCTCGTCGACCGGATCGAGCCGGATCGTCTGGAGGTTGCACCGCTCTCGGAAGCGCTGGTCGACGTCGTAGACGTAGGCAAAGCCGCCGGACATCCCTGCTCCGAAGTTGCGACCGGTGCGCCCGAGGATCACCACCTCGCCGCCGGTCATGTACTCGCAGGCGTGGTCTCCCGTACCCTCGACGACGGCGCGCGCCCCGCTGTTGCGGACC
Organism: uncultured Enterobacteriaceae bacterium; assembly: GCA_964655065.1. Classification (GTDB taxonomy): domain Bacteria; phylum Myxococcota_A; class UBA796; order UBA796; genus DRPG01. The sequence goes on from CAZZLC010000091.1 coordinate 13,619, forward strand.
GCGAAGCGCTCGCCCGCCCGCCCGTTGACGAACGCGTGGCCCGAGGTGGCGCCGTAGAGCCCGACGTTCCCGATGAGGATCTGGTCCTCGGGGGCGAAGCGGGAGGCGGCCGGCGGACGGGCGCTGATCACGCCTCCGCAGAGGCCCTTGCCGACGTAGTCGTTCGCGTCACCGACGAGCCGCAGCGTGATCCCCCGAGCGAGGAAGGCCCCGAGGCTCTGGCCGGCCGAACCGGTCAACGTCACGTCGATGGTGCCGTCGGGCAGGCCATCTGCGCCGTAGCGACGCGCCACCTCGCCCGACAGCATGGCCCCCACCGCACGGTCGACGTTGCGAATCCTTCGCTCCACGCGGATGACCTCGGGATTCGGGGCGTCCACCCACAGGGGCGCGGTGGCCGCGAGCAAGTCGTGGTCGAGGTGGTCGGCCTGATCGACCCGCTGCGGCTCGGCGCAGGTGCGGGGCCAGTCCGCCGGCACGTCCACCGGCGCCATCACGGGCCGCAGGTCGAGCCGGGCCGCCTTGCTCTCGGGATCGACGTCGCGCAGGCGGAGCCGGTCCACGCGCCCCACCATCTCGTCGACGGTGCGGAACCCGAGCTCGGCCATGATGGACCGTAGGTGCTCGGCGAGCAGCACAAAGTAGTTGACGACGTGATCGGCAGACCCCGCGAACCGTGCCCGGAGCGCGGGGTTCTGGGTCGCGATGCCCACCGAGCAGGTGTTCGCGTGGCACTTTCGGAGCATGATGCAGCCCTCGACCACGAGTGCCGCGGTGGCCACGCCCCACTCCTCGGCCCCGAGCAGCGTCGCCACCGCGAGGTCGCGTCCCGTCCGGATGCCGCCGTCGACCTGGACCCGGATGCGCCCGCGCAGGCGGTTGCGGGTCAGCACCTGATGGGCCTCCGACAGGCCGAGCTCCCACGGGAGACCCGCGCGCTTGAGGCTCGACAGGGGCGAAGCCCCCGTGCCTCCGTCGTGACCGGCGATGACCACGCAGCCCGCGTGCGCCTTGGCGACGCCAGCGGCCACCGTGCCCACGCCGACCTCGCTCACCAGCTTCACGCTGACCCGCGCGCGCGGGTTGATCGCCTGCAGGTCGTAGATGAGCTGGGCGAGGTCCTCGATCGAGTAGATGTCGTGGTGAGGAGGCGGTGAGATCAACGACACCCCGGGCGTGGAGTGCCTCACGCGCGCGATGCGCGCGTCGACCTTGTGTCCGGGGAGCTGACCGCCCTCGCCGGGCTTCGCGCCCTGGGCCATCTTGATCTGCAAGTCCTCGGCGCTGACCAGGTAGTGCGCGGTCACGCCGAAGCGACCCGACGCGACCTGCTTGATGCGCGAGCCCCGGTCGGCGCCGTCGGGATCGACCGAGAATCGGTGCGGCTCCTCGCCGCCCTCGCCCGAGTTCGACCGACCGCCGATGCGGTTCATGGCGATGGCGAGCGTCTCGTGGGCCTCCGCCGACAGGGACCCGAACGACATCGCCCCCGTGACGAAGCGCCGCGCGATGGCCTCCACGGGCTCGACCTCGTCGAGCGCGACGGGCTCGACACCGTCGCGATCGAAGTCGAGCAGGCCTCGCAGCGTGCAACGGGCCTCGTCCTCGTCGTCGACGAGAGCGCAGAACCGAGCAAACGCCTCGGCGTCCGGCTCGGGAGCCCGGGTGGCCTGCTGGAGCGCGGTGATGGTGGCCGGCGTCCACACGTGGCGTTCGCCGCGCCGCCGCCAGCGGTAGTCGCCGCCCGACGGCAGCTCCGGCACCACCGGTTCGTCGAAGCGGGCCCGTGCGTGTCGGGCCAGCGCCTCGCGTCCGAGGTCGACGAGGTCGAGTCCGCCGATGCGCGAAGGCGTCCCCGTGAAGTGACGCTCGACGAGCTCGGCGTCGAGCCCCAGCGCCTCGAAGATCTGGGCCCCCCGATAGGAGCGGAGCGTCGAGATGCCCATCTTGGAGAGCACCTTGAGCAGCCCCTTCTCGACCGCCTTCACGTACCGGGCCGTCGCCTCGTCGGGCTCGAGGTCGAGGCGACCGGCGCGGGCGAGGTCGTGCACGGTGTCGAGGGCGACGTAGGGGTTGATGGCCCCGACGCCATACCCGAGGAGGCAGGCGAAGTCGTGCACCTCGCGCGCCTCTCCGGTCTCGATCACCAGCCCGGCCTGCAGGCGTGACCCCTCGCGGACGAGGTGCTGGTGCACGGCGGACACGGCGAGCAGCGCGGGAATGGCGGCGCGCTCGGCCGAGACCTGGCGGTCGGTGAGCACGAGGATGCTGAATCCATCGTCCACCCGGGCGGTGGCCGCCGCGCAGAGGCGATCGACCGCCGCCGCGAGGCCCTCGGGGCCATCTGCGACCGGGAAGGTGGCGTCGATGCGGCAGGACTCGAAGACGCCCTCACGAATGCTCACGATCTTCGCGAGCTTCGCGTTGGTGAGGATCGGCGACTCGAGGGCGAGCGAGTGGCACTGCTCGGGCGTCTCGTCGAACGTGTTGCCCGCCGGCCCCAGCGCGGTGTCGAGCGACATCACCACCGCCTCGCGAATGGGATCGATGGGCGGGTTCGTGACCTGGGCGAACAACTGGTGGAAGTAGCGCGCGAGCGGCGGCGCCTGCTCGGAGAGGCAGGCCAGCGGTGCGTCGTTACCCATCGCCCCGATGGGCTCCGCCCCGTTGCGGGCCATGGGCTCGACGATCACGTCGATGTCTTCGTCGGTGTAGCCGAAGGCGAGCTGGAGCCGTCGCAGGGCGTCCGACCCGGGGACCGGAGGCGGAGGCACGTCGGGGAAGGGCGGAATCCCGTAGAACGGCTGACCCGAGCCCACCCGGATGTCGCTCTCCGACTGGTCCACCTGGTACACGTTCTTCGCGAGCCAGCGGCCGTAGGGGTAGCGAGAGCAGATGTCGTCCTTGACCTCGGCATCGTCGAGGATGCGCCCCTCTTCGGTGTCGATGACGAGCATGCGGCCGGGCTGGAGCCGGCCCTTGGCCTTGATGCGCTCGGGCGCGATGTCGATGACTCCGGTCTCCGAGGCGAGCACGACCCGGTCGTCGTCGGTCACGAGGTACCGGGCCGGACGCAGCCCGTTGCGGTCGAGCGTCGCCCCCACGACGAAGCCGTCGGTGAACGCCATGGCCGCCGGTCCGTCCCACGGCTCGACCAGAGACTCGGCGTACCGGTAGAAGTCCCGTCGCTCGGCGGGCATCGTGGGATCGCCCTGCCACGCCTCGGGGATCATCATCATGATCGCGTGGGGCAGGCTGCGGCCGCCGAGGTGCAGGAGCTCGAGGAGGTTGTCGAACTGTGCGGAGTCGCTGCGCCCGTCGACGATCAGCGGCCCGAGACGGTCGAGGCCCCCGGGGAACTTCGCGGACTGCAGCATCGATCGCCGAGCACGGGTCCAGTTCCGGTTGCCGCGCAGCGTGTTGATCTCGCCGTTGTGGCAGACGTGGTGGAACGGCTGGGCGAGGTCCCAGGTGGGGAAGGTGTTGGTCGAGAACCGGGAGTGGACGAGCGCGATGGCGGTCACCATGTCGTCGGCGCGCAGGTCGTCGTAGAAGTTGCCGAGCTCCGACGGCTGCAGCAGGCCCTTGTAGACGATGGTCTCCGCCGAGAGACTCGCGCAGTGAAAGCGACCCTGGGGGTCGACGCCTTCGGTTCGGATGCGGTCCTCGAACCGCTTGCGGATGACGTAGAGCACCCGCTGGAAGGCGGTCGGTGGCAGCCGGTGCCGACCCACGTAGACCTGTCGGAACACCGGCCGGACCTCGCGGGCGATGACCCCGAGGACCGAGTCGTCGGTGGGCACGTCGCGCCAGCCGAGCAGATGCTGGCCCTCTTCGGCGATGACCTCCTCGACGATGCGCTCGCAGGCGGCGCGAGCGTCGGGCTCGGCGGGGAGGAAGAGCTGTCCGACGGCGTAGCGGCGCCGACGCGGCATGTCGAAGCCCAGCTCGAGCCCCACGCGCTTGAAGAAGCGATGAGGGAGCTGCAGCAACACTCCGGCGCCGTCACCGGTCTTCGCGTCGGCCCCCGCCGCGGCGCGGTGGGAGAGCCGCGTCAGGATCTGGAGGGCGTCCTGAAGCACCTGGCGAGACTTGCGACCCTGCAACTGGGCCACGAACCCCATGCCGCAGGCATCGTGTTCGAAATCGGGATGATAGAGGCCGGAACCGACCACCTGTATGGATCTTTGCACCCCGTCATCATGGTGTTCTGAGAGGCCTTCTGCAACCCGCCTACAGCCCCACCTGCGTCTGCAGCGGGTATCCGGCGACTCGCGCCGCTCGGGCGATACGGCGGACCGCTCGCTCCGGGTCGGGGACCGACACCCTCACGTGGCCTCGGTCGTGGGCGACCATGGCGAGCCGCACCGCCTCGAGGGGACCGAGCCCGGTGACCTCCTGGATCTGCTCCGCGACGAAGTCGAGCGCGGTCCGGTCGTCGTTCAGCACGACGAGCGCCCGCCCCGGTCCCGCTTCGGGCACGAGCTCGCTCCGGTCCTCCACGGGCTCGAGCGCCGCCAGCCACACGGGGGCGAGCTCGGGCTGTTCCTGCGCCCAGGCCACGAGGTCCGCCATGGTCAGGTGCTCTTCGTGGTCCTCGTAGAGCCAGTCGAGGAACGACGTCAGCCACGTCGCGCCGGGCCCCGCCGACTGCTCCATCGCCGCCTCGAGGATGTCGGGATCGAAGCCCGCGTCGGCAAGGGCCAACACTTGATCGGGATCGCTCAAGATGGCGTGGAAGAGCTGGCCTGCGCCGGCCGCGCCTCGGGCCGCGGCATGAGCGAGGAGTAGTCGCACGCGAGGGGTCACCTTCGGGGCCATCGTCCGTACGGGCCGGCCTCCCCGACGTCGCGGGGCGAGCCGCTCCCGCACCACCGACGCGAGCGCACCGAGCGGGATCACGAGCGGAGCTCCCCGAAGACGGACGGTCAGGATCTCACCACTCAGCGTCACCGGCGCGGTCCAGGGAACGATGGTGCGGGCGCGGGTCGTGGTGTGGACGATCCCGTCGTCGTCGAGGCGTACGTCCGCCGACCAGCCGTCGCCGATGCGTTGCCGAGCGATGTCGAGCCACCAGGACCGCACCGTCCAGTAGAGCACCTCGAACCCGGTTCCCACCCCGAGCGCGACCAGCCCGGGCCCGACCCAACCGGCCACGAGCAGCAGGACCGCAGCCAGCACCCCCTGCGCCCCGAGCAATCGCACGAGGAACCACGACCCCGCGCCTCCGTGCGCCCGCCAGAGCGCCGTGAGGTAGCCCTCGTTCCGGCGGACGGTGAGCTGCGTCGTCTCCACGGTTCCTCCGCGCAACAGCGTACCTGGCTCCGTAGCGAGTCCGGATGTCGTGGAGCGCCGAAGCGACCCCGGACGCGAGCCCGAAGCAACGTTTGCCTGTTTCGAAGCCAGAAGTGACGGGTCAGCATGGTACTGTTCCCCCTGATGGCGTGCAGCGAGCCGCCGATTGGCTCTCCGACCGACGAGGTTCGGCCCGTCGAGCTCCCCGCCGGCACGGTCGCGATCACCCGCGCCGCGGTCGTCGAGGGCCCAGGCCCCCTCGCGCGGGGCATCGTGGTGGAGCTCTCCGGGCCGAGCCCCGTCGCCGTGGCGTGCGAGGCGGTCGACGACCCGACCGAGGCCCACCTGCTGGAGTCCCCGGCCGCGACCACCCACGACCTGCGCCTGCTCGGTCTTCGCGGTGCCACGAGCTGGCAGTGCGCGGCCGTGGCGCTCGATCCGCCGTCGGCTCCCGTGAGGTTCGCGTTCGACACCGCCGACGTGACGTACCCCTCGATTCGAGAGGCCCGGGTGCTTCCGGGTCACGCGCGGCCTCGCGGCTACCTCCTCACCAACGTCGGACGGTTCCGGGCGCGGCCATCGATGCTGGCGCTGTTCGACCCCGACGGTACCCTGCGGTGGGGACACGCGCTTCCCGATGGGGTGAAGCTCTCCGTCGAGGCCCTCCCCGACTACCCGAGTGGACTGTGGTGGGGCGGCGGTGAGATCGTGAGCTCGCCCCGACGCGTGGACTTCTGGGAGGGCGTGACCTTCGCGGAGACCTGGCCCGGCGGCCACGAGTCCCACCACGACGGCAAGCGGCTCGCCGACGGGCGGCTCCTGTCCCTCGAGGTCCGCCCCAACCAGGTCGGGGCCGTGACCTTCGACGGGTTCGGCATCCGGATCCACGACCCGAAGACCAACCGCTTCGACCTGGAGTATTCGTCCCAGGCCGACGTGGACGCGGGCCGCCTGCCCCCGCCTCGGAATGCCGACGACCTCGATCCCTGGCACGCCAACTGGGCCGACTATCGCGACGGCCTCGTCTACGTCAGCCTCTGCGGCGCCGAGTCCATCGTGGCCATCGACGTCGCCACCGAGCAGATCGTGTGGACGTTCGGCGAGGGCGGAGACTTCGCGGTCTTCGACCTCGAGGGCAACGAGCTCGGTGCCGAGGGCTTTCCCCACTGCCAGCACGGGCTCGAGGTTTCGGCCGACGGCGAGGAGTGGCTGGTGTACGACAATGGACGTGGCAGGCCTTCGAGCCGGATCGTGCGCTACACCCTCGATCCGGACGCCCGCAGCGCGACGCTGACCTGGCAGTGGACAGAGCCCGGATGGTCGCTCCCGGTGTTGGGGGACGTCGACGAGCTCGCAGATGGCCTGCTCGTGACCATGGGGGATCTCGACGAGGTCAGCCGGTACGTGCGCCTCGGCCTGCCCGCGGAGGTCGTCACCTGGGAGGCCACCCTGGGTCCGCCGGGGAACGCCTATCGAGCCGAGTGGCTCGACGGTTGCGCGATCTTCGCCTCCGTGCGGGAGTGTGCGGGGCGGGAGGCCCGGTACGCCGAGCTCCGCTCGAGGCTCTTCCCGTAGAGCGCAGGCCTTTGGCCGAGACCGAGATGGGAGC
>CAZZLC010000092.1:0-20505 GCA_964655065.1 uncultured Enterobacteriaceae bacterium
CAGCGACACTCGGATTAACAGTCCGATGCTCTAACCAACTGAGCTAAGCGGGAAGAAGCTCGTCAATCGGCGAGACGGCACATCGTGCGCCGAACCCTCGACCGCCCTGACCCAACGCTGGTAACCGCACCTCAGCGAACAGGCAACGACCGCGCGTGCTTCAGAAGCTCCGCCAGGCTCGGGTCCTGCTCTCCCATGCTCTCCAACGTCTGCGCGACGTCCAGGACGTAGTGCACGCCTCGGGCTCGGCCATCGATGTCGCGGGTCGGGGTTCCCGCTGCCAACACGCGGACCTGCTCGGCCACCGGCAGATCCACCACCCGCGGATGCCCCGGTCGGCTCACCCACGCCCACGCGTTCCGTCGCTCCGTCGTCGTCTCCACGTCGAGGCGACACCCTCGGTACCCCGGGCCCTCCCGCCGCTCCAGCTCGGCCAGCACCTCGTCGGCATGATCGACGTCGTAGTGGACGCAGACTCCGACCACCCGACTCGCGGGATCCTCGACCAGACCCAGCGCGAGCGAGTACCGCCCCCCCTCCTCACTCACGAATCCTGCCACCGGCGGCACGTCTGGTGCTGCGTCCGGGGGCGCGCCGCGGGTGTACGAGCATTGGTGGAAGGCCCGTCGCCACCCGACGAGCACCGCTCGTTGCGTGCCCACGACGTGTCGCGGCGCAGCAGGTTCGGACATCAGCGAGCCATAGGCGAAGACGTCGAGCGTGGTCATGGCCCCAGAGTAAGAACCGACCGACACGGCTGTCGCGGTTTCGGCTGCCTGGTCGCCCTCACACGGCCGCGGGAGGCCGTCGCCTCGACCTCGTCGTAGTGGCACGTGGGTTGCAGCCGACCCGGGCGAAGCTTGCAGACCCGCATCGCTTCACACTCTCTCCGAACGTACCGCCGTGGGGTCGGCTTCTGGCCGACCCTGCGGGGGTCACACCCCGGTGGTGAACGCGTAGACGATCCCGAGTGCGCCGACCGTCGCGAGCACGAAGAAGCCGATCGCGCAGCCGAGCGCGGCAAGAGCAGGCGTGCTCGGCCCGAGGCTGGGAGGCGGCGGCGTCGTCCAGGGCGCGGACGACGACGAGATGCTGGGGTCGAGCCCAAAGTCGAGCGGCGCGATGCTGTGATCGATGGCCGGCCTCCGAGGCACGGGGACCGACATCGGCCGATGCTGGGTCGCCTCCGCGTCCAACACCGCGGACTCCTCGACCTCCACCTCGGCCACTTCGAGCTCGACCTCCTCGTCGTCCTCGACGAACGGGCTCGGCGTGATGTGCGTCCGCAGCGACTCCGGGGTCTCGCGGTCGGTCGCCGGACGGTCGGGCAGAGGGAACCGGCCCGCCTCCCCGAGCGTGGGCCGCGGCTCGGTCCGCGGCGGCGCCCTCCGAAATGCAGGCGCCGCGCGCGGAGCCAGCGTGTGCCCGAGCGCCTCGTCGCTCGGCGACGGCTCGACGAAGGAGTCGAACGCGGGAGACGAGTCGTCAATCGACGGCCGCGACTCGAACGAGTCGTCAGCCCCGCGCGCGTGACCGGTGTGCGGCGGCGTCTCGGTCGGCCAGTCCCCTCCACGAGGACGCGGCAGCTCGATCGAACCCTGGTCCTCGGCACCGGCCACCCGCAGACGAGGCAGGTCGTCCGCCGTCGGCTCCTCGGCCGGAGGCACCGAACCATCGTCGTCGATGACATACCCGGAAGACTGCAGGAACGAGGTTGGCTTCTCCGGCACCACCCAGTCGGGCTCGTCGGACTCGAGCGCCTCGTCCTCGCCTTCCTCGTCGAGTCCGAATCCCTGGGCGTCGACCCACTCCCTCGCCTTTGCGATGGGATCGTCGGGCTCGGGCTCGGGCTCGGGCTGGCGGACGGAGAATCGGCGTCGGCCCACGAACGCGGCAGGAAGCTTTGGAATGCCGGACCGCGGATCGTTGGCGCCCTCGGCGTTCGGGCGCTCGTCCCCCTGGGGCGGGCTCTTGCGGCGGTCTGCGGACATCGCGGTACGCCTCCGGACTGGACCACCGCACACCTATCGTACGTGGACAGTTCGGCACGCTACTTCGCTGGAACGCCCGTCATTGTGGCGCGCCGACCCCCCTCGCCCACGCGTCGAGCAGCTCGCGCGCGGTGTGGGTGAGCTGGCCCAGCTGCTCCGCGAGGCTCCCCACCTGCTCGTCGTTGCCGGTCTGGAGAGCCATGGCCTCGCTCATCTGCCGAACCCCGTCGGCGATCGCGGCACTGTCGCCCGCAGCCCGGCTCGCGTCGTTGGCGATGGCGTCGATGGTCACCGCCTGCTCCTCGACCGCCCCCGCGATCGTGGTCTGGTAGTCGGCGATTCGCCTGATGATCCCATCGATCCGCTCGATGGCCTCCACCGCGCGTTGGGTGTCGTCCTGGATGGCCACGACGCGCTTGCCGATGTCGTCGGTGGCGATGGCGGTCTGCTTGGCGAGTTCCTTGACTTCGTTGGCGACGACGGCGAACCCCTTGCCGGACTCCCCGGCTCGCGCCGCCTCGATGGTCGCGTTCAGCGCGAGCAGATTGGTCTGCTGGGCGATGGCGGTGATCACCTTGATCACGTTGCCGATCTCCTCGGAGCTGGCGCCGAGCTGCGCGACGGTCGCGTTGGTTCGAGACGCTGCCTCGACTCCCTCGCCGGCGATCCGCGCCGCATCGCCGGCGTTGCGGGAGATCTCCTTGACCGTCGTGGTCATCTGGCCTGCGTTCTCGGCGACCGCCCGCACTCGGGTCACCACCTCGTCGGAACGCGACACCACGAGCTGGGTGTCTCGCTCGAGCGCTCTCGCGGCCTCTCGGCTCTGGCTCGAGACCTCGTGCAGGCGTCCGCTCGCCTGCCGGAACAGGTCCACCTGCTCGACCAGCGCTCCGCGGGTCGCCTCCTCGTCGGTGACACACTGGATCGACACCACGGTGCCACCGGGCGCTCCCTGGGCATCCACGAATGGCTCGACGGTGCACCGAATCGACTCGTCGCCCACCGCGCGAACGCTCACCTTCGCGGTGGACTCGACCCAGGCCGCCAGGGGCTGGCCCACCCAGGCGTGGGGGGCCACGGGGAACGCGCTGGCCAGACGGTGCGCGAGCCGGCGGAACGCCGCGTTCACGTAGCGGATGGTGCCGCTGCGGTCCGCGAGCAACAGCGCGCCCTCCGCGAGCTCGGACATCTGGCGGAAGGCAGCGGCGTCGCGGACGGTGTCCGCGTCCACGGTACGGTCGACGAGGACCTCCCACCATCCGACGATGGCGTCGTCCCCGTCTCGAACGGGGACGAGCTGGCTCGCGACCTCGACGGCCTCCCCGCTGGCCGAACGCAGCGTCCGTTGCCGCACGGGAGTGGCCGAGCGGTAGCTCTGGATCGCCTTCCGGACGAAGTCGAGATCGAGGTGCGCGTCCAGTGGGTGCGGATGCGGCAGGAGCAACAGGCGTCGCACGGCGTCGGTGGCCGAGACGTAGCGTCCGTCGGCGTCGTAGCGCACTACAGCGAGGAACTCGGCCAGCGCGGTCTCGGGCGTCGTCTCGTCCGATGTCGCGGCCGGCGACGACCCGGACGGAGGTGCGGGGACGACGTCACGCGCGAGCGCTACATCGTGGGACTGCGAAGGCTCCAGCTCGTCGGGCTCGGGCAGGTCTGCGACGGGCTCCTCGACCTCCTCGTCCGCGTCGACCCCCTCGAGGGCGGCGGGGACGTCCTCGATCGTCTCGGCCGACGGCTCCTCGACCTCGCCGAGGGGCTCGTAATCCTCGAGTGGCACCGCCGGAGCGAGGTCCTCGACCGGCTCGGCTCCGGGGGCGGACGACCAGGTCTCGGTCTCCCTCCAGGGCTCGGGCTCGGCAATCTCGACCAGCCCCTGAGGCTCCCCCGACGTCTCGACCGCGATGTCCGGGCGGTCTCGGTCTCGGCCGGCAGTCGACTCCGTCGCCTGCTCCGCGCTCGGCTTCGCCAAGCGCGCCGGCGCAGAGACCTCGGATGCCCGCCGCGCGACCAGCAGCACCTGGGAGTCGGCGAGGAAGACGTAGCGGGCCCGCACCGTCACCCGCTCGCGCGTCGCCGACACGAGGATCATCTCGCGCTCTTCGCCGTCGTCGGGTGGCCAGTCCCCCGACGAGAACGTGCGGTCGTCCGAGGCGAGGAGCGTCGCGAACGGCCGGTCGGCGAGCTCGTCGCTCGTGAATCCGATCTCCTGCGCCAGACACGGGCTCACCGCGACGACGCGCCGCCGCGTGTTGACGTGGACGATCCACAGGGTCTGCCAGAGCGCCTCGTAGCGGAGCAGGGCCTCCGCCGGGGCGTGCGTGGACTCGAGGGATTCCGTGTCTTGAGCCATCCGAGCTTCCGAGGCGCGAGCCAGTCGCTCCTCCATCGACGCGGCACCACCCCGGCTTGACTCGTCGTTCCGCGGATCAGTCGAGGCTGCCCACCCGGTCGAGCCGCACGCTCCCCGCGCACGGGTCCCACGAGAATCCGATGCCGAGCACCTGACCGGAGACCTCGTCGCGCCCGATGGACCCGAAGCTCCGGGAGTCGGTGCGGTAGGTCCGATTGTCGTTGGCCACGAAGAGCGCACCGTCGGGCACGACGACGTCCTCGGAGGGCCCGGGCTCGGCGACGAGCACGCCGTACGTCCGAGCCGCCTCCTCGGCGCCCGCGGTCTCCTTTACCGCGGTGCCGTCCTGCAGCGAACAATCGGCGGACAGCCACGGCTCCGACCGTCGCTCGGACCACTCGCTCGCGACCCCGTCGACCACGGGCGGCGACGTCGCGTCCATCGACAAGACCTGGCCGCCGGTCGCCACCACGCGCTGGAGGTAGGTGAACCGCCGGTCCCGCGGGAAGCGGAACTCGAGGATGTCTCCGGCCACGATCTCGGGCACGAACGCCGAGCGGCGCAGCACGACGTAGTCGCCCACGAGCAGGCTCGGGGTCATGGTCGCCGAGGACATGCGACGCGCCGACAGCGTCGTCCCCTCGAGAGCCACCACCGTGAACAGCGTCACCGCGAAGCTCGCGAGGGCAAAGCCCACCACCACGCCACGGTTGGAGATCCGGTGCGGGGCGAGAACCGGCGTCCGGGCTCTGCGGCCAGCGTCGATGGCCGCCGCGACCTGGATGGTGATCGGCACGAGGCAGATCAGCGGCACGAACGCCGCGACCGACAGCACCTCGGTCGCCGTGGCCACGCAGAGCACCACCAGCGACAGCGGCAGCACCGCGGCGAACCCCAGCGCATGGCGCGGCCAGCCGGCGTAGAGGTGGCCCGCCCCGGGCAAGAAGAGCGCGAGCAGCATCGCGAGGGGCGGTCGAATGGGAATCATGGTCAGCGGCCCTCTGTCATGGTCGGACGATACCAGAGGCGACGGGATCGGGGCTCTGGATGACGAGGTCGACGATCGCGGGCTCCTCGCCCAGCACCGTCCGGTGGAGGCGCCCCACCAGGGGCAGAGGGAGGTGACGCGGCCGCCGAAAGACGGGGTGCAGGCGACGGCTGGTCGACGGCAGGTCGCCCTTCCAGCGGCGCACGAGGTGATGGGAGGGGTAGAGCACCCGCCCCTTCACCCAGCCTCCGTCCTCGAGCCGGCGCACCCAGGCGAACGGGGTCACGGGATGCCCGGTGTCGTCTCGGAGACGCTCGGGCAGCGCCTCGAAGACGGTGGTGCAGTTCCTCGGCGTCCAAGCGACGTAGCCCCGCGCGAGGTCCTCACCGCGCCGCAGCCGTTCGAGCTGGTCTGCGTAGCGTCGATGGATGGCGAGCGTCACCTCGTCGAGCTCGTCGTCTCGCAGATCGAGCCAGACCTCGTAGATCTCACGGTTCGACGCCTGCTCGGTGGCGTACCAGCCCCCGTCCACCGGTCGGTCGTTCCGAAACAGCACGAGGCGGCCCCGCTGCTCGGTCAGCGAGGCGCTCTCGGCAAAGGCCTCGCCCTCGTGCTCGTCCCGCAGCTGTCGCTCGTTCCAGCCCGACAGCCGATACGCCTCGTACTCCGCGTCGAACAGCTCGTCGTCGAGGCAGTGGAGGATCCGGAGCGAGGCGTGGCCCCACGTCATGGTGCCCTGCTTCTTGGAGTACGCGACGGCCGCGACGCCGAGCGTACGCAGGGCTCGCCCCCGCAGCTCGGGACCGCCTTCGGGCGGCGGCGGACAGTGGACCGACGTGCGAACGGGCTCGGCGCCCCGGACCGGCCCGAGAGAGGTTCCGTCCACCACCCAAGGGGTCGCGAGGCTGACGTCGAGCGCGGCGAGGAGCAGGACCATCCTGCCGCAGGTTTAACGGATCAGCGGGTCGGGGCCGTCGAAGCCTCGGGGGCCGCGGCCTCCTCGAGCACGAGGGCCTGCCGAACGCCCTTCTCGACCGAGCTGTGGAGCGCGATGGTGCCGTCGTCGAGCAGGCGGGTGGTCGCCCAGGCCGCCGCCCTGCCCGGGAGACCGGACCAACCCAGCCCGAAAGCCAGGAATATCGCCAGGGTCCATGCGCCCAGTCGCTTCATCGTGCTCTTCCTCTCACAGCGTCTTGCGGTGTGCCATGTGGCTCGAAACAGCGCCCCGTGGGAGACCCTTCCCATCCGAAGGCCATTTCGGATCTTTGATTGGTCAGTATGAACGACTTCATCTGGTAAGTGTCAATGTCCGTCACGGATCGGGATCGAACGCCCCCGGTCGTCTGCTGGACGGCTCGATCCTGTGGGAACCTCCGCGATCGTGACGTGCGGAGACATCTGGTGACGCTCGCCCGGTCGAGGTACGTGGGCGTCGTGTGCGGTCGCTATGCGATGACCTCGTCTGCCCAGGCCCTGGCCGATGTCTTCTCGGTCGAGGAGCTTCCCGAGGTGCTGCCGCGGTACAACATCGCGCCCACCACCCAGGTGCCCGCGGTGGTGGTGGACGACGAGGGCACACGGCGGCTGTCGCTCTTCAAGTGGGGCCTGGTTCCGAGCTGGGCGAAGGATGCCAAGGGCTCGGCCCGCCTCATCAACGCCCGCGCCGAGACGGTGGCGACGAAGCCTTCGTTCCGGGCGGCGTTCAAGCGTCGGCGTCTTCTCGTCGTCGCGGACGGGTTCTACGAGTGGGAGCGCATCGGTACCGGTCGCGCGGCCAAGAAGATCCCGCACCTCGTCCAGCTGAAGGACGGCGTGCCGTTCGGCATGGCGGGGCTGTGGGAGCGGTGGATCGATCCCGAGACCGACGAGGAGATCCGGTCCTGCACGATCGTGACCACCGAGGGCAACGCCTTGATGAAGCCGATCCACGACCGCATGCCGGTGATCCTGCCGAAGGTCCACTGGGAGCGCTGGCTCGATCCAGGGCTGCAGGACAAGGACCAGCTGCAGGAGATGCTCGTGCCCTTCGATCCCGAGGGGATGCAGGAGCGTCGGGTCTCCACCAGAGTGGGCAACGTGCGCAACCAAGGGCCCGACGTTCAGGAGCCCTACGAAGACTGAGCGCGGGTCTCCGAACCGTGTCAGGATGCTGGGCATGGAAGACATTGCCGCCGGTTGGGTCGTCACGGGTGCTGTCGCGCTGAGCGCGATCGTGGTCGGAGTGGGGCTCGTTCTCGCGTCGGTCGCGTTGGTCGTGTGGTCCCGGGGACCCGCGGAGCGTCTCGACAAGCGCCAGGAGTGGCTCGAAGACCTCTCGTACCGACCGACGGGCCCCCACCAGTGGTCCCGACCGACGGTTGGCGCGGTCATCGTGTTCCACGACACGGGAGCCCCGAAGCAGAAGGGGTTCCGCTGGTCGGTCCAGCTGCCGCGGTACAACACCCTGACCCTCGAGGTCGCGGAGCGAGCTGCCCAGGGTGCGCCCACGGGTCCAGGGGTCTTTCTCACCGAGGTTCCCGAGATCGACGCGCGGTTCGTCGTCCGCTCGCCGCTCGCCGCCCAGACGATGGCGCTCCTCACGAATCCCCGTGTCGTCAAGGCGATGCTCGCCATGCCGTACCTGCAGATGGTGCTCCGAGCCGACGAGCTCGTGCTCCACGATTCCGAGCGGGCGTGTCTCGACCGGCCGGGCGGCGAGCGGGAGATGCACCTCGCGGTGGCGACCCTGGTGACGGCGATGCTCACGACGCTCTACGCGCAATCCGGCACCCTGCTGCCCGAACATCGGTAAGTCGGTAGGATGCGCTCCCGCGCCGGGATGGTCGCGGGAGGTCGGGACGACCGGCGGGTCGGAGCCCGGAGGAGTGCCATGAAGATCGCACCAGCCTCGGTGCTGCGGCGGGTCTCCCGGCCCGTCGGTTTCTCGTTGTACGGCCTGGCAGCCGCGATTGCCCTTTGCGCGCTCGCCGGCAGCCTGTTCCAGGCCACGGGGTTCGTGCGACCGGGCATCGACGAGGGCTCCGTGCTGAACCTGTTCCTGTCCGCGGCCATCACGGCGACGGCCGGGTTCGTGCTTCATCGCGTGGGTGCGCCCGTCGACATCGCCGAGCTCACGCGACGGGACGCCTTCGTGCTGACGGCCGCCATCTGGCTCGTCGCCTCCACGTTCGGCGCCCTGCCGTACGTGCTCGATGCGGGGATGTCCCCCGTCGACGCCCTCTTCGAGGCCACCAGCGGCTTCACGACCACCGGCGCCACCGTGGTCGACCACATCGAGACGACGCTGTCCCGGCCCGTGCTCCTGTGGCGCTCGCTCACGCAGTGGATGGGCGGCATGGGCATCGTCGTGCTGTTCGTGGCGTTCTTCCCCCGCGTCGGGGCCGGCGGCAAGAAGATGTTCAAGGCCGAGGTCCCGGGCCCCACCGCGGGAGCACTGGCCCCGCGAATCGCCGAGACCGCGACGTGGCTCTACGGCATGTACGTCGCGCTCACCGTCCTGGAGGTCGTGCTGCTCGCGGCGTTGGGGATGCCGTGGTTCGAGGCGATCTGCCACGCCTTCACGACCGTGAGCACCGGCGGGTTCTCGACCCGCGACGCGTCGGTGGGGGCCTTCGGCAACCCCACGATCGAGGTCGTGATCGCGCTGTTCATGCTCGCTGCGGGCGTCAACTTCGGGCTGTACTACGGCGTCGTGCGCAGCCAGCGGCTCTCGCTGTTCCTGCGGTCTTCCGAGTTCCGGTCCTACGCGGGGCTCGTGATCGCAGTCGCCGCGTTCTTGACCGTGACGAATCGCTTCCTGCCTTCGGAGACGGGCCTGCCCGAGCGCGGGTGGCTCGAGAGCGCACGCTACGCCCTGTTCACGACCGCCACCTTCGTCACCTCGACCGGCTACGGCATCGAGGACTACATGCAGTTCGCCCCGCCCGCCCTCGCGATGGTGTTCCTGCTCATGCTGGTGGGCGGCTGTGCGGGCTCTACGGCCGGCGGCATGAAGATCAGTCGGGTGATGCTGATCATCGAGACGCTGGGAACCCAGATTCGGCGGTCGGTTCGTCCGAACGTCGTGCAAGTGGTGCGCATGGAGGGACGACCCGTCGACGAGCCCCTGCTGCTCGAGGTGGCTGCGTTCCTCTGCCTCTACGTCGCCTCGCTCGGGGCGGTCACCTGGGTGACCACGCTCATCGACGGCGTGCCGCTCGGCACGGCCTTCGGCGCGACGCTCACCTGCATCTCGAACATGGGCCCCGCTCCGTTCCACGGAGGGACCGACACCTTCGCGGTGTACTCGGACCTCGCCAAGCTCGTGTTCAGCTATGCGATGGTGCTGGGGAGGCTCGAGTTCATGACGCTGCTCGCATTGGTGCTCCCGGCGGTGTGGGAGAAGTGATCGCGTAGAGCGTGTCGGTCGCGAGCTCTCGGGCGCTCACGAGCTCGCTCGGGCCCACTGCGGAAGCTGGAGCGTGAAGGTGCGCGCAGGACCGTCGCAGCTCAGCACGCACTGATCGAGGAAGTTCCACCCGAGCAAGGCGACCACCGGCTTGCCGGGAACCGCCTGTCGGAGCTTGGGGATCTCGATGAGGTCGAGCTCCCACAGCCGCGGGTCGTCGGAGAGCGCCAGCGCGGCCCGGCGCAGGGGAGCGGCGGGATGGGAATCGCCCGTGTCGGTGACCGCAGACCACCTCGCGGCCCCGTGGGACGGCAGGCCGAGGCTGTGGGCGACCTCCTTGTCGATGGCGGACAGGGACGCTCCGGTGTCGAGCACCGCGAGGCCGTGGGTTCGCAGGCCCGACGGCGCCCTGACCTCCGCCCGCAGCACCGGTCCACACTGGGGATGGAGGAAGCCTCGGATGGTGGGGGCCGGTCGCTGCTTCACGACCCCACTCTATCGTGGAGCGACCGTGGTTAGTGCATTCTTCGCGATCCTCCTCGCTGAATCACTTGGGACCGAAGGTTTCGAGAGATTGTCCCGTTCGGGGATCGGGGAGGGTTGACGGTGCGGACGGGGTGTCTACCTCCAGCCGCGAGCCGGGGGCGTCGTAACGGGACGTCTCCGGGCCCCAGGCATTGAATCCCCGGAGGAAGGCGATGGCCAACTTTCGTCCCCTGTACGACCGCATCCTCGTGAAGCGCGTCGAGAGCGAGCAGAAGTCCGCGGGTGGGCTCTTCATCCCCGAGACGGCCAAGGAGAAGCCCCAGCAGGCCGAGGTGATCGCCGTCGGCACGGGCCGGATCGGCAAGGACAACGAGACGATCGCGCTGACCGTCAAGGTCGGTGACCGCGTGCTGTTCGGCAAGTACGCCGGCGACGAGATCAAGCTCGACGGCGAAGAGCACATCATCCTGCGCGAGTCCGACATCCTCGCGATCATCGAGCAGTGAGGAGGGAGCCATGAGCGCCAAGATCATCGAGTTCCGCGAGTCTGCCCGTGGCGAGGTCCTCAAGGGCGTCAACACCCTGGCCAACGCAGTGCGCGTCACGCTCGGACCCAAGGGTCGCAACGTCGTGCTCCAGAAGAGCTTCGGCGCCCCCGTGGTGACGAAGGACGGGGTCACGGTCGCCAAGGAGATCGAGCTCCGCGACCGGTTCCAGAACATGGGTGCGCAGATGGTCAAGGAGGTCGCCTCCAAGACCAGCGACATTGCGGGTGACGGCACCACGACCGCGACCGTGCTCGCCCAGGCCATCTTCGAGGCGGGCAGCAAGATGGTGGCCGCCGGCGCCAACCCGATGGACCTCAAGGCGGGCATCGACAAGGCCGTGGCCGCGATCACGACCCACCTCGAGGGGCAGGCGAAGGAGTCCTCGGACCACGCCCAGATCGCGCAGGTCGCGACCATCTCGGCCAACGGCGACAACGAGATCGGCGAGATCATCGCCAAGTGTATGGACAAGGTCGGCAAGGACGGCGTCATCACGGTCGAAGAGGCCAAGGGCATGGAGACCGAGTACGAGGTCGTCGAGGGGATGCAGTTCGACCGCGGCTACCTCTCGCCGTACTTCGTGACCGACCAGGACCGGATGGAGGCGGTGCTCGAGAACCCCCTCATCCTCCTGCACGAGAAGAAGATCTCGAACATGAAGGACCTCCTGCCGGTCCTGGAGAAGGTGGCCGAGTCCGGCCGCCCCCTCCTCATCATCGCCGAGGACGTCGAGGGCGAGGCGCTGGCCACGCTGGTGGTCAACACCCTGCGCAAGACCCTCGTGACGGCCGCGGTCAAGGCGCCGGGCTTCGGCGACCGCCGCAAGGCGATGATCGGCGACATCGCCACCCTCACCGGCGCGAGCGCGGTGATGGAGGATCTCGGCCTCAAGCTCGACAGCGTCGAGCTGTCGAACCTCGGCACGGCCGAGCGCGTCGTCATCACCAAGGACGCGACCACGCTCGTGGGGGGCGCGGGCCCGAAGAAGGAGCTCGGTGACCGGGTCAAGCAGATCCGGATGCAGATCGAGGAGACGACCTCCGACTACGACCGCGAGAAGCTCCAGGAGCGCCTCGCCAAGCTCGTGGGCGGTGTGGCGGTCATCCACGTCGGTGCGGCCACCGAGGTCGAGATGAAGGAGAAGAAGGCCCGGGTCGAGGACGCGCTCAACGCGACCCGCGCCGCGGCCGAGATGGGCATCGTTCCTGGCGGCGGGGTGGCGCTGATCCGCGCGCAGGCGTCGCTCGACGGCATCGACGCGAATGGGGACGTGCAGTTCGGCGTGGACATCATCCGCGAGGCCTGCGAGGCCCCGCTTCGGGGGATCGCCCGCAACGCCGGCGTCGACGCGTCGATCATCGTGCACAAGGTGCGCGAGGGCACCGACACGTTCGGCTGGAACGCGGCCGACGACAGCTGGGGCGACATGTTCGAGCTCGGCATCATCGACCCCACCAAGGTCACGGTGACGGCGCTCCGCAACGCCGCGTCGGTGGCGGGGCTGCTGCTCACCACCGAGGCCATGATCGCCGAGAAGAAGCAAGAGGAGTACCTCGACGACGAGTGATCCTTCACCGTCGGCTTCCTGATGGGCGCGGGCTCCGGGTGACCGGGGCCCGCGCTTCCTTTTGCGCCACCTGTCGCACGCTGCCGCCGATACAGGAGCGTCGCAAAGGAGGAAGCGTGGCCGACGTGCAGCTGACGATGGAAGGAGACGTGGCGTTCATCCAGCTTGCATCCGGCAAGTCGGGCAATCCGGTCACCGGGGCGACGTTCGACGAGCTGCGCAAGCTCTCGGTGCGACTCTCCGACAGCCCACCGGGCTTCGTCGTCCTCTGCAGCCCCGGACCGGACTTCAGCCTGGGGCTGGCGCTCGAGTCGGGCGAGCCCCTGCTCGGGCAGATGGACGGGATGCTCGCCAACCGCGACGCCTATCGGGTCGGGGAGGTCGTCGCGACCATGGGGGGCGCGTTTGCGGCCATCGGTCGGCTGCCGTGCCCCATCATCGCCGCGGTCGAGGGTCGGTGCCTCGGAGCGGGGTTCGAGCTCGCCATGCACGCGGACATCGTCGTCGCTTCGCGCAATGCCCAGTTCGGGCTTCCCGCGGTCCGCAGGGGCGTCGTGACGGGGCTCGGTGGGCTCTCCCGGCTGCTCCTCGCCCTCGGCCCAGCGCCGACCCAGCACTTCGCGCTCGCCGGGCGTGCGTTCACGGCCGATGCCGCGATGCAGTTCGGACTGATCTCCCGACTGTGCGATTCGGGGGCCGCGCTGACCACGACCCTCGACGTGATCGCCGAGCTGCGCGAGGTGAGCTCCGCCGCGCGACTCCAGACCCTCCTGACCGTCCGCGACATGCTCGATCACCAGCTCGCGCCCCTGCTGGAGAAGGAGCGAGCGGCCGCGGCACGAACCTGGATCGCCGGCGACTGGAAGCGCGCTAAGTAGCCTCGCCACGGAGGAGACATGCGCGACGACAGGGTGGAGCGGGACGGCTCTCCCGCGGATTTCCGGGTTCGGATCCTGGTCGTGATTGCAGCGGCCGCGTTCCTCGCGCTGCTGGCCCCGCCGGCCAACTGGCACTGGTTCCACTGGGTGGCGTACCTGCCGATGTTCCGGGCCCTCGACCCGCGGACGCCGCGCGAGAACCGCTGGCTGTCGTGGATCTACGGCACCGTGCACCTCGTCACGATCTTCTACTGGATCGCGGGCACGATCACGACGTTCGCGCCGGTGGTTCCGACCGTCGCCGCGTGGGGGATCGTGGGCCTGTTCGGCATCGTCTACGGTACGCCCCACATCGTCATCTGGTCCGCGGTGCATCCCCTACGTCGGCGCCTCGGCAGCGCCTGGGTCCTCGCCTGGCCCGCCGTGTTCGTGCTCGTCGAGTGGCTCGCGATGTGGCTGACGCTGTTTCCGTACAACCACGGCGTGTCGCAATACCGATTCGCCTACACCTGGCAGCTCGCGAGCATCACCGGGATCTGGGGCCTCACCTTCCTGCTCGCGTTCGTGAACGCGGTGCTCGCCGAGGCGATGTATCGATACCTCGAGGGTGGACGCTGGCCGGTGGGCTGGCTCGCCGGCGCCGGCGGAACGCTCGTCGTGGTGCTCGCGTTCGGAGCCTGGCGGGTCGCTCGCGTCGAGACGATGCTCCAGGACGCCCCGACCCTGAAGTACGGCCAGATCCAGACCTCCAAGGGCATGGAGTGGCGGCTCACCCACGCCGCCCGGGAGGCCTTCGAGGACTGGGTCCGGATCACCCGAACGCTGCCGCCGGGGACCGAGCTGTCGGTGTGGCCCGAGGGCGCTTGCCCCTACAGCCTCGCCGAGCAGAATGGCAGGGTCCCGCGGGCGGCCCAGTTCCTCTCCCAGATCGCACAGGAGCAGGAGCTGGAGCTCGTGGTGGGAGCTGGGACGTACGTCCGGCAGGAGGACGACCAGGGCCACCGGACCAGCGTGAACTTCAACTCGGTCTACCACTTCCACCGCGACGGTAGCCGGGGCGTTCGCTACGACAAGATGGTGCCGCTCCCCTTTGGGGAGTACTGGCCGTTTGGCGACTTCCTCCGCGATCTCTCCTACGACCTCGGCATCGGGAACTTCCGTCCTGGCCACACGCCGGTGGTCTTCGACGGCGACCGGGCGAAGATGGCGTCCCCGATTTGCTACGAGGCCATCCTGCCGCACGTGTGCCGTCGATTCCGCGACGCCGAGCTGTTCGTCACCGTGACCAACGACGCCTGGTTTCTCGACACCTCGGCGCCGCACCTTCACGCCATGATGGCGGCGGTGCGCGCCACCGAGCTCGGCATCCCGATGATCCGCTCGGCCTACACCGGCGTGAGCTTCGTGGTGGAGCCGCACGGTGCGATCCTGCACGAGACCGAGCCGTTCACCGACGTCGCGCGCGTCGTGGAGGTCCGGCTCGGCCAGGTCGAGACGTTCTACCGGCGGTTCGGCGACTGGTTCGTCGTGGTCTGTGCGCTCGGGCTCGCCATTGGCTGGGCGATTGCGCCGACAGTTCGGGCGCGACTCGCCGATGGAGAACCCTCGGCCGGGGAGTGATGCGAGTCCGCGTCCGGTCACCCCGGCAACGCCGGGGTTGCTGGCCGAACGTGCAACCCCTCGCTGCGGCGCCGGATCGAGGCGCAGTTCCGGCGGCCAAACCGGCTACTCCGTCGGAAACGCCGGCCATGGCACCATGCCAGGCCGGTGGACCGAAATGCCGAAGACGATACGGCGCCACCTAACGAACCCGGACCGGACCATGTCTGAAATCGTCATCAAGCGCGGCCTGAACATCCCCATCAAGGGTGCGGCGACCGGCGACGTCGTCGACCTGCCGAGGCCGGCGACCGTGGCCTATGCGCCCACGGAGTTCAAGGGCCTCGTCGCGAAGCCCGCTCTCAAGGAGGGCGATGCGGTCGAGCGTGGCACGGTGCTGTTCTTCCACAAGCACGACCCGCGAATCGTGTTCCGCTCCCCCTCGGCGGGTCGGCTGCAGGAGATTCGTCGCGGCGCTCGCCGCGTGATCACCGACCTCGTCGTCGAGACGGCCGAGATCGACGCGGTAGCCGAGTTGCCGAGGTTCACCCTCGAGCAGTTGGCGGGCCTCGACTACGACGCCGCGCTCGAAGCGGTCATGGGCACGGGCGGCTGGGGAGCCTTCCGCACCCGCCCGCTGAACAAGATGCCCACCGGTGAGGAGCCCCCGCAGTCCATCTTCGTCGGGGGCTGGGAGACCGGCCCGCTGCAGCCCGACGCCGATGTCCTCCTCACCGAAGACGACAAGGCGGCGATGCAGGCCGCGGTGACCGTGTTCGGGCGAATCGCGCCCAAGGTGCACCTCGGCGTGCGCCGGGGGGGCAAGGCTCCCGCGTTCGTCGGCCTGAAGGACGTTCAGGTCCACGAGTTCAGCGGACCGCATCCGGCTGGCGACCCCGCGGTGCAGGTGAACCTCGTCGACCCCCCGCGAGGCTCCATGCGGGTCTGGACCATCCGGGCGTGGGATGCCGTGCTCATCGGTCGCGCGCTCCTCACCGGGGCCTTCGACGGCACCCGGGTCTACGCGGCGGTCGGCGCCGGTGTGGTGAAGCCGCGCTTCGTGCGCACGCTCATCGGGGCGCCGCTCGCGGACATCGTCGGCGAAGTCACCGACGGCGAGCACCGCTGGATTCGGGGCTCCGTGCTCACCGGCGAGTCGGTCGACCGGGGGCGCTGGGCTTCGTTCCTCGCCCGCGCCGTTCACGTGCTGCCCGACGAGGTTCCCCGCTCGCTGCTCGGCTGGGCCCTGCCGATGCTCGGCACCTGGTCCGTCCACCGGGCGTTCCTGGCCGGCTTCCTGCCCAAGGTCGGGACGGACGCGAAGGACCACGCGGTCGATCTCCGTCCCGGACTGTGGGGCGGGGTGCGGGCGCTCGTTCCCATCGATGCGTACCGGCGCGTCATCGCGACCCCAGACATCGTGCCCGAGTTCCTGTTCAAGTCCATGGTCTCGGGTGACATCGAAGAGAGCATTCAGCTCGGCCTCCTCGACCTGACCGACGAGGAAGCCGCGCTGTGTACCTACATCTGTCCGTCGAAGATGGAGTTCGACGTGCTGCTGCGCAACGAACTCGAGCGCTACGACCGGGAGGCCTAGTGCAGGCACAGATCGAGAAGCTGTTCGGGCAGTTCCGGCCCTGGTTCATGGGCAAGGACGCGCGCCTTGGTTGGGCGTGGCCCGTCTACGAAGCTGCCGAGACGTTCTTCCTCACCCCCGACCACAAGACCCACGCCGGCGCCCACGTTCGCGACCGCCTCGACATGAAGCGGCTCATGACCATGGTGCTCTACGCGATGGCCCCCGCCATCCTCGTTGGCTGGTACAACGTCGGGCGCCAGGGGTTCCTCGCCGAGGGCATCGCGGACTACACGTTCTGGGAGGCCATGATCCGCGGTGGCTGGCACATGCTGCCCATCATCATCACCAGCTACGCCGCGGGCGGCATCGCCGAGCTGATCTTCTGCATCGTCCGGAAGCACGAGGTCAACGAGGGCTTCCTCGTCACCGCGATGCTCTACCCGTTGACCCTGCCCCCCACGACGCCACTGTGGATGGTCGCCGCGGGCATCATCTTCGGGGTGATCATCGGCAAGGAGGTGTTCGGCGGGGTCGGCATGAACGTGCTGAACCCGGCGCTCACCGCGCGAGCCTTCGTCTTCTTCGCCTACCCGGCCGCCATCTCGGGCGCGAAGGTGTGGGACGTGGGTGGCCAGTCCTGGGCGTTCGACTTCTTCGGGGGCCCGAACCCGGTGGCCGACAACTACACCGGCGCAACGCCGCTGCTCTCCGTGTCGAGCTACGAGGGCTCCGACCCTGCCATCCCGCTGCACGACGTGATGCAATGGAGCTTCTCGGACCTGGCCCTCGGCACCATCCCCGGGTCGATGGGGAGCACGAGCGCGGTTGCGATCGCCTTTGGCGCCATCTTCCTCATCGCGACGGGCATCGCCTCGTGGCGCACGATGGTCGGCTGTGTGGTGGGCCTCGTGGCGACCGCAGGACTGCTCAACGTGTTGGCCACGCCGGAGTCCCCGGCGATGTTCCACCTCGGACCCGAGTACCACCTCGTGATGGGCGGCTTCGCCTTCGGTGCGGTGTTCATGGCGACGGACCCCGTCTCGTCGGCCACCACGCACGTCGGGCGCCTCATCTACGGGTTCTTCATCGGCGCACTCACCGTGCTCGTGCGGGTGGTCAACCCGGCCTACCCCGAGGGCGTCATGCTCGCGATCCTCTTCATGAACGTGTTCGCCCCCCTCATCGACTACTTCGTGGTGCGTCGCACCACCGTTCGTCGCGCGGCTCGCCTCGCGGCGACGGCGTAGGAGGTCTCTGGTGGCCTTCAGCAACGGCTACATCTTCGGCTTTGCGGCTGCGGTCTGCTTGGTGTGCAGCGTGTCGGTGGCGAGCGTGTCCCTGTCGCTCGCCGACCGGCAGGACGTCAACCGAGAGCGTGATGCTCGCAAGAGCATCCTCGGCGCGCTCGGCCTGCCCGAGGAGCAGTGCGATGCCGCGGGCAACTGCGAGCGTCCTCCCCTCGAGGGCGAGGCGATCGACGAGCTCTGGGCGAAGCACGTGCAGCAGCGGTTCATCACCCCGAGTGGCGAGACCGCCGACGTGGCGTCGGTGGACCAGAACGGGGATGGCAAGCTCGACGACGAGGATCTCGCCTTGGCCCTCGACGCGGCGGGTGCCACGGCGCCGCCCGTCATGGGGCTGTACGTCCGCGTCGACGACGACGTGACCAAGTCCATCGCCGTACCGCTCGACGGTGTCGGGCTGTGGGGGCCCATCACTGGCTACCTGGCGATCGATCCGCAGGGCACGGAGGTCATGGGCGCCACCTTCTTCGCTCCGAAGGAGACCCCGGGCCTCGGGGCCGAGATCGTGGAGCCGCCGTTCGAGCAGCAGTGGCAGGGCAAGTCCATCGTCAAGGACGGTAAGACCAAGGCGATCAAGGTCGCCAAGGGGGAGGCGGCCACGGTGTGCCCCGATGACATCGAGCACTGTGTCGATGGCGTGAGCGGCGCCACGATCACGTCGCGCGGTGTGGACGAGATGGTTGCCCAGGCTCTGGCTTGGTACGACCCGTACCTTTCCGACCTTCGTGGAGGCTGACGACATGAGCTCGCCCGCCATTGAAACCCAGGTCGCGCCGTCGGCGCCGCTGCTTCCCTTCGGCAAGAAGGAACGCACGGCCCTGGTCGACCCCTTCATGGACAACAACCCCATCACCGTCCAGGTGCTCGGCATCTGTTCCGCGCTCGCGGTCACGATCCAGCTCAACCGGAGCTTCGTGATGGCGGCGGCGGTGGTCGCGGTGCTCGTGTCGTCGAACACGATCATCTCGCTCATCCGCCACTACATTCCGCCGAGCATCCGCATCATCGTGCAGCTGTCGGTCATCGCCTCGCTGGTCATCGTGGTCGACCAGGTGCTGCAGGCGTACCTCTACGACATCTCCAAGCAGCTGTCGGTCTTCGTCGGCCTCATCATCACCAACTGCATCGTGATGGGCCGCGCCGAGGCGTTCGCGATGGCGAACCCGCCCTGGCAGTCGTTCCTCGACGGCCTCGGCAATGGCCTCGGCTACGGCGCCATCCTGATCGCGGTCGCGTTCTTCCGCGAGCTTCTCGGCTCCGGCGCCCTCTTCGGCTTCGACGTGCTGCCGCGGTTCCTCTATGACCTCGGCTACGTCGACAACGGGCTGATGGTCCTCGCGCCCGGTGCCTTCATCATCCTCGGGCTGATGATCTGGGCCCAGCGAACCTACACTGGCTACGTCGAGGAGGGCTGACGTGGAGCACTACCTCTCGCTTGCGGCGAAGGCGATCTTCGTCGAGAACATCCTCCTCGCCTACTTCCTCGGGATGTGCTCGTTCCTGGCGGTGTCGAAGAAGGTGGAGACGGCCATCGGTCTCGGGGCCGCCGTCATCTTCGTGCTCGGCATCACCGCCCCCGCGAACTGGGCCATCAACGAGTTCCTGCTCCGTGAGGGCGCGCTGACCTGGCTGTCGCCGGACTTCGCGGAGGTCGATCTCTCGTTCCTCCAGTTCATCAGCTTCATCGCGGTCATCGCTGCCATGGTCCAGCTGGTCGAGATGATCATCGACAAGTTCTCGCCGACGCTCTACGCGAACCTCGGCATCTTCCTGCCCCTCATCGCCGTGAACTGCGCGATCCTCGGATCGTCGCTGTTCCTCGTCGAGCGGGAGTACGATGCGGCCGAGTCGCTCGTGTTCGGACTGTCCTCCGGCGTCGGCTGGGCTCTCGCGATCATCGCGATGGCCGCCATTCGCTACAAGCTCCGCTACTCGAACGTTCCCCAGGGCCTCCGGGGCCTCGGCATCACCATGATCACCACGGGTCTCATGGCGATTGCGTTCATGACCTTCGCGGGCATCCAGCTCTAAGGAGACACTGATGGATTTCGTCACCCTGGGTCTCGCGATCTCGGTGTTCACCGTCGTGATCGTCGGACTCGTCGGTGTCCTGGCCGCCGCGCGGTCCCAGCTCGTCGCGCAGGGCGAGGTCTCGGTTCTGATCAACGGCGAGAAGGAGGTCAAGGTCGCACCTGGGCAGTCGCTGCTCTCGGCCATGGCATCCCAGCAGATCTTCATTCCGTCTGCCTGCGGCGGTGGCGGCACCTGTGCCATGTGCAAGTGCAAGGTCACCGATGGCGGCGGCGACGTCCTGCCCACCGAGGTCGGCCAGCTCTCCCTCCGGGAGCGCAAGGACCAGGTGCGCCTCTCCTGCCAGCTCAAGGTCAAGCAGGACCTGAAGATCGAGCTTCCCGAGGAGGTCTTCGGCGTCCAGAAGTTCGAGGGCAAGGTCATCTCCAACATGAACGTCGCCACGTTCATCAAGGAGCTGGTCGTCGAGCTGCCCGAGGGCTCCGAGATGGACTTCGAGCCCGGCGGCTACATTCAGATCGACGTGCCCAAGTTCTCCTGCACGTTCCGCGACTTCGACGTCGAAGAGCAGTACCGCGAGGACTGGGACCGGTTCGGATTGTGGGACATCAAGGCGGGGAACGACGAGGAAGGGGTCTTCCGCGCGTACTCGATGGCGAACTACCCCGCCGAGGGCAACATCGTGATGCTCAACATCCGCATCGCGACGCCGCCTCGCGGCATGGACGTGCCTCCCGGTGTCTGCAGCTCGTACGTCTTCAACCTGAAGCCGGGCGACACCATCACGATGTCGGGCC
>CAZZLC010000093.1:0-20388 GCA_964655065.1 uncultured Enterobacteriaceae bacterium
CCTCGCGGTCTGCCTGTTCCGCACCTGCACCTCCACGGCGGACTGCCCGGGTCGACTGGTGTGCGACACCAACACCGGCAACTGCGTCTGGTAGCCAAGCCGGAGAAGTGGACACTGCAGCGTCCACCCCGTTGGGACGAACCTCGATCGTCGACGTGGCACGCCGATTGCTCTGCCCGGGCCAGACCCACCGTCTGGAGACACAACCCGTGCGCACCATCCACCCGGTCCTCCTGTTCGGCGCCGCCTGCGCCGCCACGTTCCTCGTGTTCACCGCGGCGACCGCCCAGTCCGCGCACCTTCGGCTGCACGGGGAGTCCGCCTGTCAGCACAACGACGGCAAGGCGGTGAACTACTCGAACAGCTTCTACGTCATGACCGACGAGCTCCTCTGCCCGTTCCCGTCCACGAACGCCCTGCCCCACGACCGGGTCCGCACGATCAACGTGCACGGGCACCGCGGCTCGGCGAGCGCTCGTTCGATCGCGTGTGCCACGGACCCGTGGACCTACACCTCGACGTGCGGCAACCAGACGCAGTGGGGCTACAACAACGCGGCCTTCAACCTGGACGTCAGCGCGTGGAGCGATCCCCACGACTTCGCCTACGTCCAACACGACTTCTTCGTCACCACGTCGAGCGCGTGGAGCGGTGAGGCCTGCAGCCACTGCATCCTGGGTGGAATCTATGCTGCGGACTGACGTCCACCGCCCCACGGACGTGCTCGTGGCCTTGAGCCTCGGGGTCCTGGGCGGGTTCGGGATGGCCCTGTCGAGCTCGGCGCTGTTCTCGCCCCGGGCGACGAGCGACGTCGAGGGACAGCTCGCCGCCCTTCGACAGTCGGTCGCCGAGCTCGAGGCGCGGACGGACCGCACGGAGAAGGCGCCCGCGGCCCCGACGCACTGGACGCTGGCTCCTCCCTCCGAGCCGGCCCGTGTGGCCGAGCCCAGCCGCGCCGCCACCCTCACCCCCGCCCAGGTCGAGGCGCGCATCGCTCGCGACCACGCCGAGGCGCGGGAGCTCGAGCACGAGTTCGCCAGCGAGCCCGTGGACGTGGAGTGGGGTACCTGGGCGACCGAGATGCTCACGGCGGGCCTCCACAGCCTCGAGGATCGCGTCGAGGGGGAGATCGCGAGCGCCGAGTGCCGCTCGACGCGCTGCCTCGCCCGGGTGGCGTTCGCGGACGAGGGGGCCGCCTATGCCGCCGGTATGGCGCTGGCCGGCGTGTTCCTGCCGCCCGAGATGCCGTGCCGCACGACCGTGCGCTACGCGCCCGAACCGGGTGACGCCGTACCCGAGGCCGTCCTGCACGTGCTCTGCGACTGACGCTGGGGTCGGTCGCGCCCGGGTGACGAGCCGTCCTCTGCGGTCGGGCCGGATAGATGGCCCGCAGCATGTCGTCGCTCACCGAACGCCTCCCCAGTCCCGCTGTCCGACCTCCCCTGCGCGCCACCGTCGCGGTGGTCCGGGGCCCGGACCGCGGGTCCGAGGTCGGACTGGGGACAACTGCCGTCACCGTCGGCTCGGACACCGGCTGTGACCTGGTGCTCCGTGACGAGGCTGTCTCGGGCGTCCACGTCTTGCTCGCGCGAACCGGCGCCCAGGTCCTCGTCGAGGACCTGGACAGCACCAACGGCACCCAGGTTGGAGGTCACGGCATCACCAAGGCGCTGGTGCCGCTGGGCTCGATCGTGCGCATCGGTCGGACGGTGCTGCACCTGCGGGGCGACGACCACACGATGGTCCTCTCGCCACACGACGAGGACCATCTCGAGGACCTGCACGGCGGCTCGGTCACCATGCGCTACCTCTACGCCCTCGTGGGGCGGGTCGCGCCGACCGACGCGAGCGTGTTCGTCGACGGGGAGACCGGCACCGGCAAGGAGCTCGTCGCCCGGGCCCTGCACGCCTTGTCCCACAGGTCGCGCGGGCCGTTCCTCGTGTTCGATGGATCGGCGGTGGCCCCCACCCTCGCTGCCGCGCACCTGTTCGGGCACGCCAAGGGCGCGTTCACCGGAGCGGACCGCGAGCGGGTCGGCGTCTTCGAGGAGGCTCGAGGAGGCACGGTGTTCCTCGACGAGATCGACAGCCTCCCTGCCGAGGTCCAACCCCAGCTCCTCCGCGTGCTCGAGGCTCACGAGGTCACTCGACTCGGCGAGGTGACCCCACGGTCGGTCGACGTCCGGGTGGTCGTCGCGAGCCGCTCGAGCCCCGAGGATGCCGTGCTCGACGGCTCACTCCGGGAGGACCTCTACTTCCGTCTCGCCGTGGTCCGGGTGACGATGCCCCGGCTCTCCGATCGCATCGAGGACCTGCCGGCGCTCGTCCGCATCCTGCTCGACCGGCTCGGGGCCGACTACCTCACCGTCGACGAGGGACCCGCGATGGAGCGTCTGCGCGCCCACGGGTGGCCGGGCAATGTCCGAGAGCTCCGCAACACCCTCGAGCGCGCCCTGGCCCTCGCTCCGGCCAGCGCGGCGACGCTGGACGACCTGCCCATCGTGATCGGACGGCTGCGATCCGCCCCGGAGCCGGGTCCAGGCTCGTTGCACCTCGACCTGCCGTACAAAGACGCCAAGGCCCAGGTCATCGCGGAGTGGGAAGCCGCCTATCTCGCCGCCGCCTTCGCCCGATCCGGGGGGAACCTCTCGGCCACCGCACGCGCTCTCGACCTGTCGCGCACCCACCTGCGGAAGCTCCTTCGTGACCACGGGATCGTGGGCTGACCATGTCCCTCGCTCCGGGCGACCCGCTCGATCGCTACATCGTGCTGCGGCACCTCGGCCAGGGCGGCATGGCCGACGTGTGGCTGCTGCGGCACGGCGTCCTCGGCTCGCTGCACGCCCTCAAGGTCCCCCGTCCCGGACGCGGGGACGACGAGCTCCTCCTGCGAGAGGGCCGCGCCCAGGCGGCGCTCGACCATCCCCACACGCTGCCGGTGCGCGACGTGCTCGAGGTCGCGGGGCGACCGGCGTTGCTCATGCCCTTCGTCGACGGGCCGAGTCTCGAGGAGCTCCTCGCCGATCGCCCCCCATCGCCCGAGGAGGCGGCCACGCTGCTGCTGGGCGTCGCCAGGGGGCTCGCGTTCGCCCACGACGCCGGGTTCGTCCATCTCGATCTGAAGCCCGGCAACGTCCTCCTGCACCTGCGTCACGACGGCGTGTACGCCCGCATCGCGGACTTCGGGCTCGCCCGGTACCGCGGCGAGGCCGCCGGCGGTGGGTTCGGGACCCCCGGCTACGCCCCACCCGAGCAACACACCACCTCCAGCCTCGCGGCCGCCCCGGCGGACTGGTACAGCTTCGGCGTGCTCACGCGCGAGGTGTTCTCCGCTCCACTCCCCGGCGGGCTGCACGAGCTCGTCGGCCGTCTTCTCGATGCCGATCCGGCCGGCCGCCCCGCGGCCTCACAGGTGATCGCCGCGTTCGAGGCGCTCTCGCGGGCGTCGCTCGGCCTCGACGCTCCGCTCGCCGAGTGGATCCGGACCCGCAACGCACCCGACGGCACGCCGGTCTCCGGTCCCCTGGTGGCGGGGCTGCCCCGCACCTCGGCGCCTCTGGTGGGTCGCGACTCCGACGAGGCGCGCGTCCGGGCCCTGGTTCGCGACCACCGCCTGGTCACGCTGTGCGGCATGGACGGGATCGGCAAGTCGCGACTCGCGCTCGCCGTCGCCGAAGGGGCGGGGCGCGACTTTCCCGGGGGAGTGTACTGGTGTCGGGCCGAGGGCGTGGACCGAGCGGACGCCCTCGTGCACGCCCTGGCCCTGGCGCTGGGGGTGCGGGTACTCGCGAGCGAGGGACCCGGAGGCCCCGTGGCCGACGCGCTCAGGGGTCGGGGACGGCTCCTCGTGGTGATCGACGACCTCGTGGCGTTCCCCGGTGTGGACCGCGTGCTGACGCTCTGGAAGGATCAGGCGCCCGACTGCACCTTCCTCGTGACGAGCCCCGTGCCCGCCAGGGTGGACGGTGAGATCGACGTCGTCGTCCCTCCCCTCGACGAGGTCGCGGCCCGCGCCATGTTCGTGGCCCAGGCCGCGCGCAGCCACCCGCCCGCGCTCGTCGACCCCGATGATCCCGACCTGGTCACGCTCGTCGCCGCTCTCGACGGAACGCCGCTCGCGATCGAGCTCGCCGCCCGGCAGGTCGCACACCACGGGCTGCCCGGGGTGGTCGAGGGAGTGACCAGGAACCTCGACCTGCTGGGGGACGACGTTGGGCGGCAGCGGAGCCTCCGCATGGTGCTCGCCGCCGCCCGCGCCCGCCTGTCGGCAGCCGCTCGAACGGGCCTCGTCCAGATCCGGTCGTTTGCGGGGCCCTTCGAGCTGGACGCTGCCGAGCACGTTCTCGACGTCGACGGAGCGGCGGAGCGCGTCGTCCTCGAGCTCGTCGACCACGGGTTCTTGGTCCGCCACCCGTCCGAGCCCCCTCGCTTCGCCCTCCGCTGCCTGGCGCGTCTGTTCCTCGCAGACGACACCCTGGTCGACTCGGCGACGAAGGCACGGCACCAAGCCTGGTTCGCCAGCCTCACCGTGCCGGTGCCGGACGACCTCGACGACATCGAGCAGGCGTTCCGCGAGGCTCTCGGGGCCGGCCGCGGTGAGATCGCCGGGCAGCTCGCCGTGGTTGCCTGGCGAGTGCTGGGCGAGCGGGGCCCATTCGCGCGAGGCCTGGCGTTGCTGGAGGAGGCCCGGGCCGCCACCGACGCGATCGACGTCCACCTCGCCGCCGCCGACGCGCAGCTCAAGATCGGGCCCCCCGACGCTGCCGATGCCATCCTGGACGGACTCGCCCACCACGAAGGTGATCCTCGCACGCTCGTGCTGCGCGGGGAGATCCGCCGTCATCGCGGGGCGCTGGCCGCTGCACGAGCCACCTTCGAGGAGGCGCTGACCGGCGCTTCGGACCGTCAGGTCCGGGGACGGGCGGCCATGGGCCTGGGCAACGTTCTGGTGGGGCTCGAGGAGTCCGATGCGGCCTTGAACGCCTACGAGCAGGCCCTCGTGGAGCCATCGATCCGCGCCACGGTGCTGGCCAACCAGGGTGCGCTCTGGCTGCGGCGCGGGGAGTTGGACGCGGCCGAGCGCGCGCTCGGCGAGTCCGTCCTGCTCCACGCCGCCCAGGGCCGGCCCCACGTGGCGGCACTCGTCCAGGCCAACCTCGGGACGGTCTACCGGCGTCGGGGAGCCCTCGATCGGGCAGCGACCACCTGGGCCGAAGCCGCCCGCGCCCTCCGCCACGCCGGAGATCGGCGACACCTCGCGGTGGTCGCGCTCAACCTCTCGGCCAACACCCTCGACCTCGGCCTCGTGGACGAGGCCCTCGGGGCGGTCGACGAGGCGCGGGCGAGCTTCGCCGCGCTCGGGGACGGGTTCGGCGAAGCGCTGGCCCTCGGCAACCGGGGTTCGCTGCTACGTCACCTCGGTCAGCTGCCTGCCGCCCGGGCCGCGCTCCAGACCGCCGTGCAACGCCACGAGGCGCTCGGGTTTCGCCGCGAGGCCGCTGCGTGGTGGTCGTACCTCGTGGAGGTCGAGGTGGACGCGGGCGACGTCGAGGCTGCGAGGGCCGCGGGCGCCAGCGCCCTCTCGCTCCAGCGCGAGCTCTCCGACCGCGGCGGCGCCGCCACGACCCAGGCCCGACTCGGACGGCTGGGCGACGCCGATCTCGTTCCAGACGAGGTGCTGATCGACATCCTGGACGACGACAGCCTGCCCGCCCACGCTCGTGCGCTCGCGGGCCACGAGGCGGCGCGTCGCCTCGGGAAGCGCCGCTCGGCCGATGCCCTCGTGGTTCTGCGCCGGGGTGAAGGCCCCGCGAGGGCGCTCGCGGACCGGCTCGGCCGCTGCGGACACCTCCTCGACCGGGTCGAGGTGCTGACCGCCGTCGGTCGCCCCGACGAGGCGGAGGCCTCGCTCATCGAGGCCGAGGCCGTGCTGGCCACCACCACCCTGCCTGCGGACGCCCCGCTGTGCCGTCGTCTCGAGGCCCTCGCCGCAGCGGATCGGTGAGCGCGGGCCAGCGAGGTGGACACGCGTGTGACCGCCCTCGCTGCACCGACGTCGACAATCCGCTGGACCCGAACTTGCAAGCCACTCGTTCGGGATGACCCCGACTCCAGCAGGAACCAATCGACATGCGAACGCTGCTTGCTTCACTCCCCTTCGGCCTCGTCCTGATGGCCTGCACCGACGGCCCCGATGGTCCCGACTCCGACGATCCGGACCGTCCCTCCGACGTCGGCACCATCGATGCCGATATCGACGAGGACACCGTGCTCACCGACCGCGTCGAGGCGTCGGGTGAGGTCGACTACCGGGTGACCAAGGACACCTGGTTCATCAACGCCGGTCTCGTCGTGGAGCCGGGCGTGGTCATCGCGTTCGACCCTGGGGTGACGGTCGAGATCGAGTACGACGACGGCTACCTCGAGGCGCGCTGCACCCTCGAGAAGCCCTGCGTGTTCACGTCCACCGAGGCGACCGCGGGGGCCTGGGGCGGACTCGTGTTCAACTCCGAGGACGTCCGCAACGTGCTGTCGTACTGCGTGATCGAGTACGCGGGCGGGGCCGAGCTCAACCTCGGGTCCGTCGACCGCTCGGCGGTGGCGGTGGTCGACTTCGCCGGTCGCGTCGGCAAGCTCTCCATCACCAACACCGTGATCCAGGACTCGGCCGGCTACGGGCTGTTCCTCGACGTGGGCGCGGATCTCGTCGACTTCGCGGTCAACGTGATCGACCGGACGGCGGATGCGCCGGTGCGAGCTGGCCTCGAGCACGTCGCGCTCCTCGACCGCGCCTCCACCTATCGCGGCGACGACTTCGACGGCGTGGAGGTGGCGGGAGGCGTCCTCGAGACCTCGGAGGCGCAGACCTGGCGCTTCCTCGGTGAGGGTGTGCACCACTGGCTTCCCGACGACGTCCGGCTGGACGCGGGGCTCGTTCTCGAGCCCGGGGTCACCCTCGAGATGGGCGGCGCCGTCGAGCTGCGCGTCGACTACGACAACGGCTTTCTCCAGGCCCTCGGCACCGTGGACGCCCCCATCTCCTTCGTGGGGGAGGAGCCGATCGCCGGGCTCTGGAAGGGTATTCTCGTGAACTCCGAGGATGCCAGGAATCAGCTCGACCACGTCGTGCTCTCCGACGCGGGCGGCGGGGACTTCGACCGCAACGTTCAGCGAGCCAATCTCGCCGTCGTGGACTTCGCGGGACGCCAGGGTCGGGTCGAGGTCACGAACTCCGTGGTCGCGAACTCGGCGGGCTGTGGGCTCGCCACGGACGGCGAGGCGGCGTTCACGGAGTCCGACAACACCTTCGTGGACAACGCCGGCGCCGACGTCTGCGTCGGAACCTGATCCAGGACGGCGCAGCCTCTTCGTAGATGTCCGGCGAACCCGTGTCCGGCGTGATCGGAAAGGTCACGCTGTGGAAACGCGGCGCAATCAGAATGCGGGCTGTTCCCACTTCGCGCGGGTGGCCTGTGGGGTGAGCGCCGCAGGCGGCTCGTCCAGACGTCGGAGGGTTTCCTTCGAGTAGCGACGCGGGTTGATCCATCCCCTTCAGCAGGCATGTCGTCAACCGCGTGTGGTACACGGTCATCGGCTTCGCTCCGCGCTCGGAGCGGGCGTAGTGGAAGTTCACCCTGCCCCTCACCGGTCGGCGTACGACGGGAGACGTCTTGCACCCCGTGCTCCACCCCCTCGCGCTCGGTGACCTCACCCTGCGCAACCGCACGGTTCGTGCGGGCGCCAACGAGAGCATGACCCGCGACGGCCGGGTCACCGACGCGCTCGTCGACCTTCACACCACCCTCGCCCGCCACGAGGTCGCGCTCACGACCGTCGCGTACGGTGCGGTGCACGACGACGGGCGGACCTTCGATCACCAGCTGCTCGTCGACGACAGCGCGGGACCGGGCCTCGCCCGCCTCGCGGCCTCCGTTCACGACCAGGGCGGGGCGGTGAGCCTGCAACTCGCACACTGCGGCGGATTCTCCAAGCGACGACCCTCCGACGGGCGCGCGCCAGGTGGTCCCTCGGCCGACTTCAATCCGTACGGCGTGATGCACGGCCTGCCGCGCATCCGGCCCCTCGCGACATCCGAGATCGAGGAGGTCGTCCAACGTTTCGTGAGTGCGGCGACCGTCGCTCGCCGCTCGGGGTTCGATGCGGTCGAGATCCACTGTGGACACGGCTACCTGATCTCCCAGTTTCTCTCACCGCTGTTCAACCGACGTCGCGACAGGTGGGGGGGAACCCTGGAGGGCCGCGCCCGGCTCGCGACGAGCGTGGTTCGCGCGGTGCGCGAGGCCCTGGGGCCAGGGTTCCCCATCCTGGTGAAGCTGAACACCTCGGACGGCCTTCCCGGCGGACTCACCGTGACGGAGTCTGCCCAGGTCGCCCGTTGGCTCGTCGAAGCTGGGGTCACCGCGATCGTGCCTTCGGGCGGGCTCGTCCAGCGCAATGCGTTCTTCCTGCTGCGAGGACAGTTGCCGCTACGCGAGATGGTCCGCCACGAGTCGCACGGGCTGCAGAGGTGGGCGCTTCGTCTGTTCGCGCCGCTGTACCTGAAGGCCTACCCCTACACGCCGATGTTCTTCCGTGAGGCGGCGGGAGTCCTCCGGGACGCGGTCGACGTCCCAGTGGGGCTGCTCGGTGGGATCGAGGGCGACGCCACGATCCGGCAGGCGCTCGCCGACGGGTTCGCCTTCGTGGTGCTCGCTCGGGCCCTCGTCGCGGACCCCGATCTGGTGGCCCGAATTGCCGCGGGGGATCCCGCGGAGACGCGGTGCAATCGCTGCAACGTCTGCGTCGCCCAGACCGATGCCCGCGCGCTCGTCTGCGACCTGGACCGCGTCACGTAGACGCCGTCGAGGGCCGAACGACACGGCGGGTCACAGTCGGGCAGAGCCCCGAGGCGCGCGAGCACGAAGACGCCTCGCTGCCGCCGCCCGCTACATCGGCGTGCCGAAGTTCTGCACCCAGAAGTGGCCGACCTCGGCGTAGCCGACGCCAATTTCCTCCAACTGACCGTGGAGGATGTTCCCGCGGTGCCCCGACGAGTTCATCCAGCCCTCCATCGCGTCCTCCGGCGTGAGCTGGCCACGGTGGATGTTCTCGGCGAACGCCCGCCCGACGTAGCCCGCTGCCTCGATCCGATCCTGCACGGTCCGTCCGTCGAGGGAGACGTGGTCGTAGTAGTCGTTGACCGACATGTCGAGCGCATGGTCGTGGGCGGCCTGCGCGAGCCGGTCGCTGTAGACGTAGGGCGCGAGGCCCACCAGGGCCCTCTCCTCGTTGACGAGATCGAAGACACGACACTCGAGCGGAGTTTCGTTCACGGGGCAGCCAGTCGACGGCAGATCGAGGTCGTCGTCCGCTTCGAGGCCGTCGAGGAGGCCGCCTTGAACCGGAACGTCGTCGTGCCGTTCGAGCCCGGACTCGCCTTCGCTGCCGAAGATGCAAGCGGTCAGCATCGAGAGGGAAACCAAGGACAGGTCCTTGATCGTGGTCACGTGTCACCTTCCTCGTGAGGCGCACACGATACCGCTTTGGGCAACCTTCGGTCAGTCAACCCCCTGCAAAGTACTTTGGTGGCTCCGATGCAGCACCGCGAAGCGCGCGGCTTGCCCGCGGGCCCGCGGCATCTGTCGAACGATCTGCAGGGTTCCTCGGGGCCGCCGGCCTCCGGGGCGACTACGTGGGGTGCCACAGGGTCAGGAGGAGGTGCCGTGGATTTCGAACACTCGGAGCGCGCCAGGAACACGATGGCGCTCGTGCAGAAGTTCGTGGACGAACGCGTGGTTCCCAACCACCAAACCTATCGCGATGCCCTCGTGGACGGGCCCGACTGGACCACGTGGACCATCCCGCCGATCGTGGAGGAGCTCAAGGCAGAAGCCAGGGCGCTCGGGCTCTGGAACCTGTTCCTGCCCGACGAGACCTACGGAGCAGGCCTCGACAACCGCGACTACGCGCCCGTGGCCGAGATCACGGGCCGCAGCTTCCTCGCGCCCGAGGTCTTCAACTGCAGCGCGCCCGACACCGGTAACGCCGAGGTCCTCGTCCAGTATGGGTCGGAGGAAC
Organism: uncultured Enterobacteriaceae bacterium; assembly: GCA_964655065.1. Lineage (GTDB taxonomy): Bacteria > Myxococcota_A > UBA796 > UBA796 > DRPG01. The sequence continues at coordinate 10,078 of CAZZLC010000093.1, forward strand.
AGAAGCAACGGTGGCTCGAGCCACTCCTGGCGGGTGAGATCCGGTCTGGCTTCGCGATGACCGAGCCCGCGGTGGCCTCGAGCGACGCGACGAACATGCGCGCGACCTGTGAGGTCGTCGGGGACGAGGTCGTGCTCAACGGGCAGAAGTGGTGGACCAGCGGGGCCGGGGATCCCCGCTGCGCGTTCTACATCTTCATGGGGGTCACCGACCCGAGCGCGAGTCGCCATCAACAGCACTCCATGGTCCTCGTGCCGGCCGACGCCCCCGGTTTGAAGATCCTGCGCATGGTGCCCGTGCTGGGGCACTACGACGCCCCTCACGGTCACGGCGAGCTGCTGTTCGACAACGTGCGCTTGCCCGTGAGCAGCATCATCGCGGGTCCGGGGCGGGGCTTCGAGATCGCTCAAGGCCGACTGGGGCCCGGTCGCATCCATCACTGCATGCGCGCCATCGGGGCCGCCGAGCGGGCACTGCAGCGCCTCTGCGAGCGCGCAGTCGATCGCATCGCGTTCGGACGGCCCCTGGCCAAGCTCGGTGGCAACCGCGACATCATCGCCAACTCGCGGATCGCGATCGATCAGGCGCGCCTGCTGACCATGAAGGCCGCCTGGGCCCTCGACACCAAGGGCACGCTGGGCGCGCTGACCGACATCTCGGCCATCAAGGTGGTCGCGCCCCAGGTCCTGCAGATGGTCGCCGACGCGGCGATGCAGATCCACGGCGGGGAGGGCATGTCGGACCCCGAACTCAACTGGCTCTTCATCTCCGGCCGGGCGCTTCGCCTGGCCGATGGTCCGGACGAGGTCCACCGGGGCATGGTCGCGCGCCTCGAGCTCGCCAAGTACGGGAGCCGCTGATCAGGCACCACCGCGGCGTGCGAACAGCTGCGTGACGTCGTCCTGGATGAGGTAGAGCACCGGGATCAGCACCAAGGTGAGCCCGGTCGCGAAGGTCAGCCCCACCGCGATCGCCACGGCCATCGGAGCGAGGAGCGGGTCGCTACCCGCGAGACCGAGCGCCAGGGGCCCGAGCCCGAGCACGGTCGTGATCGTCGTGATCAGAATGGGACGCAGGCGCGTGAGGGCGGCATCCCGCACGGCCTCGAGCGAGGTCATTCCGCGCTCGCGACGGGCGTTGACGAAGTCGATCAGCACGAGGCTGTCGTTCACGACGATGCCGGTCAGCCCGACCGCGCCGATCATCGCGATGAGCGACAGGTCCATCCCGAACAAGAACAGTCCCGCCACCGCGCCCCCGACGCCGAGCGGAATGGCCGCCACCACGATCAAGGGCTGCACGTAGCTGCGGAACTGCACCGCCAGCACACCGTAGATGAGGAAGACGGCGAGGAGGAAGATCACGGGGAGCCGGCCGAAGCTCTCCGCCGAGTCCGCGAGCGCGCCGCCCACGAACAGATCCACCCCGGGGTGCTCCCGCCTCGCGGCGTCGAACGCCGCCTCGAGCGCGACCTGCTCCTCCTCGGCCGTGGTGACGTCCTGGTCGACGAGGGCGCTGACCCGCACCGCCCGCTGGCCATCCACCCGACTGATCTGCGCGATTCCCCGGGTCCGCACCACGTCCGCCACCTGCCGCAGTCGCACCAGCGCCCCGGAGGGCGTGGCGACGGGGGTGTCACGCACGGCCTCGAGGTCGGTTCCCCGGGTCTGGAGTCCGGCGATGCTCACCCGGACCTCGGTGGTGCGCTCCCCGAGCGGCAGCTCGAGGGCGACCTGCCCGTCGAGAGCGGCCCGCGCCGCCAGTGCGATCTGGCCCTCGCGAAGCCCGAGCCGAGCCGCGCTGGCGGTGTCGACCTCGACCCTGAATTCCTCGGTGCCCCGGCTGGCCTCGTTGCGAACGTCCCGCACCCCCGCGCGCTGGCGGAGATGGTCCTCCAGCGCCGCGGCCACCGGAACGACCTCGGACGGCGTCCGCGAGCGCACCTTGACGTCGATGTCGCGGCCGGCCGGCGGTCCGCCCTGCAGCGTCTGGATGGCGAACGTCTGGATCTCGGGCGTGGTCGCGAGACGGGCCCGCAGCGTGTCGAGAAAGGCCGGGACCTCGGCGAACACGGCGGCTTCGGGCACGAACCCGAGCTTGAGCTGTCCGTGGTTCGAGCCCTCGACAGGGAACCCGCTCGGGTCGCTCTGCCGCCCCGCGAGGCCGGCCATCCAGGTGAGCGGCGGGCCCTCCTCCCTGGCAAACGCCGCGAGCTCGTTCAGCACCGCCACCGTCTCGTCGACTGAGGTCGAGACCGGCAGATCGACGTTGATCGTCGCGAAGTAGGGCTTGCCCGGCGTCTGAAGCGAGGTCCGCATGAACAGGGTGAGCGACATGGTGCCCAGGAAGCCGACGATCAACACCGCGGTGGCCAGGTATCGGGCCCGCGGACCCGTCACCCAGTTGAGCACGGGCTCGTAGAGGCGCTTGACCGTGCCCGTCACCCCCCCTGCAGTATCGACGCCCTCTTGCGCGTAGTGGGCGAGGTGCCCGGGCAAGATCACGAACGCCTCGAGCAGGGACGCCACCAGGCTGAAGATGACCACCAACGGGATGATCGACATCACCCGCCCCACGGTGCCCTCGAGGAGCAACAGGGGCGCGAAGGCGAGGCACGTCGTGGTCGTCGACACGGCGACGGCGGGGATCACCTCCACCGTGCCCTCGATCGCCGCCGTGACCCGGTCCTTGCCCTGCTCGAGGTAGCGCTGGACGTTCTCGACGATCACGATGGCGTCGTCGACGATGATCCCGGTGACCACGAGCAGCGCGAAGGTGCTGATCACGTTGACCGTGACCCCGGCGACGTTCATGGCGAGGACGGCGCCCAGGTAGGCCACGGGCATGCCCCACACCACGAGCAGCGCGTTCCGCCCCCCGACGAACCACCACAAGCAGCCGGCGACCAGCAACAACCCCACCACCGCGTTCGACAGCACCACGTCGAGCCGGTCGCGGACCAACAGCGCGCTGTCGTCGTAGGTCCGGAGCGACAGACCGTCGGGCAAGGCGAGGCGTCGCTCGGCCGCCCAGGCATCGACCCGGTCCACCACGGCCAGCGTGTCGGCATCGTCGCTGCGGAAGAGGGTGAGCGTGATCGCGGGGAACCCGTCGACGAGCCGCCGTACCTCGGGTGGCTCGAAGTCCACGTAGACGCGGCCGAGATCGCCGACCCTCACGGCCCCCGCGGCGTCGAGCGGCACGTCTGCGAGGTCCTCGACGGTGCGCAGCGGGTTCTCGCTCCGCACCAGCACCCGCTGGCCGCCCACCTCCACCGTCCCCGCGGGCAGCCCCTGACCCGCGGCGTCGAGAGCGGCGGCGACGTCGCTCGGGCCCAGACCCCGCGCGGCCAGCGCGCCGCGATCGAGCTCGATGCGCACCAACTGGGTGGCGGCTCCCCGAATCTCGACGTCGCTGACCCCGGGCACGGTGCGCAGCTCGTCGGCCAGTGTCTCGGCGAGGTCGAGCCTGGCGGTGTCGCCGACCAGGGCCACCTTCGTGATCGGGACCGAGACCTTGATGAGCTGGGTCACGGGCTCCAGGGCATCCTCGGGGAGGTCGTCGACCTGGGTCACGGCGCGCTGGATCTCGTCGAGCGCCTCGTCGACATCGGTGCCCCGGACGAACTCCAGCGTGACGAGCGCCCGACCCTCGTTGAGCTCCGCGAACGTGTGCTTGATGCCCTCCACCGGCGCGACAGCGTCTTCGATGGGCCGCGCCACCAGATCCTCGAGATCCTGGGGCGACGCCCCGGGCCACACCACGGACACCGCGACCTGATCGACCGAGATCTGGGGGAACTGCTCCTTCGGGAGCCAGGTCCAGGTGGCGATGCCCGCGATCACCACCGCCAAGAACAGCATGTTGAGGAGGACGGGGTTCCGCACCAGGGCTCGGAGGACGGAGGCCATCAGCGTCCCTCGGCCACGGGCGACACGGCCATGCCCTCGACAGGATTGGCCGGGCCCCGCACCATCACCTGGGATCCGGGCTCGAGGCCGCGGACGACCGCGAAGGTGCCTCGTTCGCGGAGCACCTCGACCCGGCGGACGGTGAGGGTGCCATCGGACACGGTCCAGACCTCACGCGAGGGCCCGACGGCCTGAACGGGGATCTGCACGCCGCCTTCGGCTGCGGGCAGTCGGGCCACCACCGTGACGGGGAGGCCGGGCCGGAGGTCGGCCTCCGCGCTGGCATCGAGCTCCAGCTCCACCGGCCAGGTCAGCGTCTCGGGCTCGGCCGCCGGGGCGATGTGGCGCACGGTGGCGGTCACCTCCGTGCCGCTGACCTCGACCACGAACGATGCGCCAGGGGCCATCGAGCGGGCGACTTCGTCGAGCATGCCCACGGTGACGGTCAGCGTGGCGTCGTCGACCACTCGGGCTACCGGGGCACCGGGAGGCACCGTCTCCCCGACCTCGGGCTCGAGGGAGGCGACGACCCCGTCGAAAGGCGCGGTGACGGACAGGTAGGAGAGCCTGACCGCGGCGAGGTCACGCTGGGCCAGCGCCGCCTCGTGGGCCGCTTTCGCGCGGGCAACCGCGGTCACCGCCGCGTCGAGGTCCTGGGGGCTGACCCCGTCACCCAGCGACTCGACGCGCGCCCTTCGGGCCTCGGCATCACGTTCCAGGGCCGCGGCGTCAGCCACCTGAGCGCGGGCCGCCGCCAGGTTCGCCCAGGCTTCGCGACGATCGAACCGCAGGATCGCGTCGCCACCATCCACCCGGGTGCCAGGCTCCGCGATCCGCTCCACGACGGTGCCCCCAGCACGGGCCGCGATGGTCGCGTCCCGACCGGCCTCGAGGACGCCAGGCAGTCGCCTCGTCACGAGGGGGTCCGCCGGCGCAGCGGCCACGACCACCACCCGGGGCAGACCCTCGAGGGGCGTCGGCGCGACCTCCGGGGAACACGCGATCGACCAACTCAACATCCACATTGCCGCCCTCTCGTGCGTGCTGGGCGGGCGCGTATCCCTTTGTCAGCCGGATCGGGCGTTTCCGGTGGTCATCGGGGGCGTCGGGATCGCCATCACGGCCCTGTGCAGTTCGTCAACCCGTCGATCCAGCTGCCGACCACGCCGAGCGCCTCGTTGTGCGGGAGGGAGGTGCCGAGGGGCGGCATCCTGGTGCCGGGAACGCTTCCCTGCATGCGGGCGTGCAACACGCTGCGGGTCGAGTCGCCGGGTGCGATGCGGCGGGCCTGGGCCAGACCGAGATCCCCGCGCGCGGGCACGACGTTGCACGCGGACGTGTTGGCGAGCGGCGTCGTGGCGCGAAGGTCGAGGGTGACCCCCGAGGGACTGCTGGGTCGATGGCACATCGCGCAGTTCGCGTCGAGGTAGCCTCGCGCCCGATCCGCGAGCGGAGCCGTCGTGTCGTCGAGCCGGGCGAAGCGGGCCTCGGTCGCTACGTTGGGGGGGGTCACGTCGAGCAGGCCGTACACCGACAGCACCTCGATCGAGTTCAGCGGCAACGGCCAGAGCGCCGGGTAGTCGTAGTCGCGGTTCAGCTGCGCGGTCTCGGTGCCGAGCGGCCCACCCACCACACTGTTGTGGCACGCCAGGCACTCCCCGCGGCTCGGGAACGCCCAGGTCAGGGACTGGGCCGGACCGCCGCCGCTGGGGGTGATCGACAGGGTGCGCTGGGCCCCCGCGGGCAACAGGTTGGCCTCCGTGCCCGCGCTGTTCCAGCGGTACGTGTAGCCTCGGACCTGCCCGCCGGCCTCCTGCACCATGAACCGCGTCTCGAGCGGCACCGTCGACGAGGGCTGCCCCTGGACGGTCTCGATGGCGAAGTGCTTGATGAAGAGGGTGCCCACGGGGAACTGCCACTGGCCGCTCGGCAGGTACGTGACCACGCCGCCGGGGGGCAGCACGAACCAGCGCTTCTTGTCGGCCCCGTCGGACCACAGCGGCTGGTTGAGGTCGTACTCGAACACACCGGCCGCCGGAGCCATCGTGGTGAGATCGGTGAAGCACCCCGTATCCGTCAGCGTCTGCGGGAAGCTCACCGGCTGGCCCGGCGTGGTCTCGGTGAACCGCCAGATGGGGTTCGGCCCGAACAGCTTCAGCATGTAGATCTCGCCCGCGGCGTCGCGTCCAAAGGAGGCGACCTGCCCGGGACCGACGAACATCGCGCCCGTGCCGTCGTTCGGGTTCGGCATGGGCTCGACCCCGGGACGATGGGCCCACACGTTGCCGTAGATGTAGTCGGCGTAGACGTAGGCGCCGTAGAGCGAAGGCACCGCGGAACCCCGATAGACGTAGCCCCCCGTCACCGACCGTCCTGCGCCGGGGCGTCCGCCGACGTTGTGCCAGTACCAGATCTCGGGGCTCTTCAGTCCAGCGGTGTTGCACGTCGTGTTGGGGCCAGGGAAGCACTCGGGCCCCTCCATCTTCACCCAGCCTGCGTTCGTGCCGAGCGTCACGAGCGTCACCTCTTCGATCCGGTTGTGGCCGATGTCGCCCACCCAGAAATCACCGGTGAGCGGATCGAAGCTCATCCGCCAGGGATTGCGGAAGCCCCAGGCCCAGATCTCGGGTCGCTGGTTCGCATTGGCCGGAATGTTGGCCGCAAACGGATTGTCGGCCGGAATGCCGTAGGGCTGCTGCGGGGTTCCCGGCACGTCGACGTCGATGCGCACGATGGTGCCCAAGAGATTCGTGGTGTCCTGGGCCACGTTGTAGGGGTCGCCCTGCGGGCCACCGTCGCCCAGGCCGAAGTAGAGGTAGCCGTCGGGACCGAACGTGACGTCACCGCCGTGATGGATGGTGGTCGGCTGCTCCACCGCGAGCAGGATGCGCTCGCTCGTGGTGTCCGCGAGGTCGGGGTTGGTCGGGTCCACCTGCCACTCCGACAGAATCGCCCAGAACAGCCCGTCTCCGAAGATGGTGCGGGAGTGGTAGCTCGTGTAGAACTTGCCGTTGGTCGCGTAGTTCGGGTGGAAGGCGACCCCGACGAGGCCCCCCTCGTTGAGCTCCACGACGCCCGAGAGGTCGAGGAACGTCGTGGCGGTGGGGGTGGGTTCGACGTTCGGGAACACCTTGAGCCGTCCGGTCCGCTCGGCCACGAACAGCCGACCCGAGCCGTCGTTGGCGTGCGTCAGCATCATGGGCTCCGAGATGCCTGCCCCCACGAAGGCCGGCGAGTAGCTCACGGTCGCCGAGTTGGCCGAGGGGTCGGCCGGCAGCTGGCACGTCGTGGTGTAGGGGTAGGTCTGGGACGGAATCCCACCGATGCCCGCGACGAGGGGGTTGGTGCCGTAGGTGTCGACCTCGAGTCCGTCATCGACCGTGTCGCCATCGGTGTCGGCCTCGAGCGGGTTCGACAGGGTCTGGTTCACCTCGACGCCGTCCGACAGTCCATCGCTATCGGTGTCCGCGACCAGGGGATTGGTGCCGGCGGTGACCTCGGCGCCATCGTCGAGCTGATCGCCGTCGGTGTCCGCATCGGTCGGGCTCGTGCCGAGCGTCGCCTCGACCGCGTTGGTCAGGCCGTCTCCGTCGTCGTCGAGCAGCGTGTCGTCGTCGGTCGGGTCGAGCGGATTGGTGCCCGCCGACACCTCCCATGCGTCGTTGGCTCGCCCCCCGTCGGTGTCGGGGTTGGTCGGACTGGTCCCGAGCGCCACCTCCTGGCCGTCGAGCAGCGTGTCGCCGTCGGTGTCGGGGTTCAGCGGATCGCTGCCCGCCGCGACCTCGGCCCCGTCGTCGAGCTGGTCGTCGTCCGTGTCGGGGTCGGTGGGGTTCGTACCGAGCGTCGCCTCGACTGCGTTGGTGAGACCGTCGCTGTCATCGTCCAGCAGCGTGTCGTCGTCGGTCGGATCGAGCGGATTGGTGCCCGCCGACACCTCCCATGCGTCGTTGGCTCGCCCCCCGTCGGTGTCGGGGTTGGTCGGACTGGTCCCGAGCGCCACCTCCTGGCCGTCGAGCAGCGTGTCGCCGTCGGTGTCGGGGTTCAGCGGATCGCTGCCCGCCGCGACCTCGGCCCCGTCGTCGAGCTGATCGTCGTCCGTGTCGGGATCGACGGGGCTCGTGCCGAGCGTCGCCTCGACCGCGTTGGTGAGTCCATCCCCGTCGTCATCGAGCAAAGTGTCGTCGTCGGTCGGATCGAGCGGGTCGGTTCCCGCCGACACCTCCCAGCCGTCGTCGGCCCGCCCGCCGTCGGTGTCGGGGTCGGTCGGACTGGTCCCGAGCGCGACCTCCTGGCCGTCGAGTAGCGTGTCGCCGTCGGTGTCGGGACTCAGCGGATTGGTCCCCGCGGTGACCTCGGCGCCATCGTCGAGCTGATCGTCGTCGGTGTCCGGGTCCGTCGGGCTCGTGCCGAGCGTCGCCTCGACCGCGTTGGTGAGGCCGTCGCCGTCGTCGTCCAGGAGCGTGTCGTCGTCGGTCGGATCGAGGGGATTGGTGCCCGCCGACACCTCCCAGCCATCGTCGGCCCGGCCCCCGTCGGAGTCGGATTGGTTGGGATCCGTGCCGAGCGCGATCTCCTGACCGTCGAGCAGCGTGTCGTCGTCGCTGTCGGGATCCAGCGGATCGGTGCCCGCATCGACCTCGTCGCCGTCATCGAGCTGGTCGGCGTCGGTGTCGGCGTCGGTCGGACTCGTGCCGAGCGTCGCCTCGACCGCGTTCGTCAGGCGGTCGCCATCGTCGTCCAGTAGCGTGTCGTCGTCGCTCGGGTCGAGCGGGTCGGTGCCCGCCGCCACCTCGAGGCCATCGTCGGCCCGGCCCCCGTCGGTATCCATCTCGTTCGGATCCAGCCCCCGGACGACCTCGTCCCCATCGAGCAGCGTGTCCCCGTCGGTGTCGGGGTTCAGCGGGTCGGTCCCCTCGCTGATCTCGACTCCGTCGCCGAGCTTGTCCTCGTCGGTGTCCGCACTGGTGGGGTTCGTCCCGAGGGCCGCCTCGATGGCGTTCGTGAGGCCGTCGGCGTCGTCGTCGAGCAGCGTGTCGTCGTCGCTCGGGTCGAGCGGGTCGGTACCCGCCGCCACCTCGAGGGCATCGTCCGCGCGGCCATCGTCGGTGTCCGGGTCGAGCGGATCGAGCCCCCGGCCCACCTCGTCGCCATCCAGCAGCGTGTCGCCGTCGGAGTCCGGGTTGAGCGGGTTGGTACCGACGCCGACCTCGGCACCGTCGTCAATCCCGTCGTCGTCCGTGTCCGCGTCGCGGGGGTCGGTGGTCATGGCGGCCTCGACCGCGTTGGTCAGTCCGTCCCCGTCGTCGTCGAGCAGGGTGCCGTCGTCGCTCCCGTCCAGCGGATCGGTTCCTGCCGCGACCTCGGCTCCGTCGAGGGCCCGTCCGCCGTCCGTGTCGGGGCGCAGCGGATCGGTACCGAGGCCGACCTCCGTGGCATCGGACAGGTCGTCGTCGTCGGAGTCGGCATCGAGCGGCTCCGTGCCCGCCGCCACCTCTTCGCCGTCGAGGAGCCCGTCGCCGTCGCCGTCGGGGTCGTCGTCCGGCGTGCCCGCTGCGGCCTCCTCGTCGTTGGTCAGCCCGTCGTCGTCGCGGTCGTCGTCGCCCGCGTCCCAAGGGTCCGTTCCCGCCGAGATCTCCTCGCCGTCCGGGTCGCCGCCTCCATCCGAGTCCGCCTCCGTGGGGTCCGTCGCGTGAAGGTCGACCTCGGCGCCGTCCGTGAGCCCATCGCCGTCGGTGTCCGCGACGAGCGGATCCGTCCCGCTCACCTGGACCTCGTGCCCGTCGTCGAGCCCGTCGTCGTCGGTGTCGGGGTCGTCCGGCCGCGTGCCCCGGGCTGCCTCGTCGGCATTGGTCAGGCCATCGGCGTCGTCGTCGAGGATCTCGTCGTCGTCCGTCGGATCGGTCGGGTCGGTGCCCGCGGAGAGCTCCTGACCGTCCGTGGCACCGCCTCCGTCGGTGTCGGGAGCCAGGGGGTCCGTGTCCCGCTCCACCTCCACCCCGTCGCTGACGTCATCGTCGTCGGTGTCAGCGTCGAGGGGGTCGGTGCCGTGCTCCTTCACCTCCGCCCCGTCGGTCAACCCGTCCTGGTCGGTATCGGGCCGCTGCGGATCGGTGCCGACCACCGCCTCCTCGGCGTTGGTGAGCCCGTCTCGATCCGGATCGGGGTCGACGCGCACCGAGGAGTCGGCAGGAACGGGAGAGTCCCCGCTGGTGCAGCCGAAGGTTCCGAACCACAAGAGGAAGACGATCGACTTCGACACCACGGCACACTCGGGGGGAGGGTCCGGGGCCCGGGAACACGAGCGGAATCTCGTGGCAAGTCACCGGCGGTGTCCATGGGCCGGCCGCGGCCCGAACGCTGAACGCGCTGTCCGACAGCAGGACGATCCAGGCAGCGTTGG
>CAZZLC010000094.1:0-20000 GCA_964655065.1 uncultured Enterobacteriaceae bacterium
CGAGAAGGCCGAGCCCTCCGCGAGCACCGAGAAGGCCGAGCCTTCGGCGAGCGCCAAGAAGGCCGCGCCTTCGGCGAGCGCCAAGAAGGCCGAGCCCTCGGCGAGCTCCGCGAAGGCCGCGCCCTCGGCGAGCTCCAAGAAGCGGCCAGCCGAGAACGGTTCCGCTGGTTCGGCGCGGAGCGTCGAGCGCCGGGCGGGCCGTCCGGTCCGGGACATTCGGCGCCGCACCGGTCGGGGCGCCGCCCCGATCCCTGCGCGCGAGGAGCCTGCCGAGACCGAGCCGCCCGCGGAGACGCCCGCTCCCGCGGCTGCCGCCCCGGCCGAGGAGTCGGCCGAGAAGCCGCGCTTCCGGGGCCTGGGTCCCGCCGTCGTCGTGCCGCCTCCCGGCTACGACCCCAACAACCCGCAGGCGTTCCGGCGCCAGCAGGAGGCGCAGTCTCGCACGCCCGCCCCCGCCCCCGCTCCCGCCCAGACGGGTGGCCGGGCCCGTCGCCGGGTCGAGGCGTCCCCGAGCAGTGACCGGCCCGATTTCCGGGGCCGGGGGGGCCGTGGCCGTACTCCGGCCGGCTCGTCGCGCGGGGGCTATGGCGACCGCCGTCCCGCACGGGGCAGGCGAGGGCGCAAGGCCAGCGGTCCGAAGCAGGCGTCGCCGACGCCCAAGGCGCAGAAGCGGAAGGTCCGGGTCGACAACGTCATCAGCGTGCGCGACCTCGGCATGCAGCTCGGGGTCAAGGCCTCGGTGGTCATCCGTCAGCTGATGGATCTCGGCTCTGACGCCCGCATCACCGACATGGTCGACATGGACACGGCGGCGCTCGTCGCCGCGGAGTTCGACTACGAGGTCGAGAACGTCGGCTTCCAGGAGCAGAACTACCTCGAGTCCGTGACCGAGGAGTCGGCCGATGAGGACCTCGAGTCCAGGCCGCCGGTCGTGACCATCATGGGTCACGTCGACCACGGCAAGACCACGCTGCTCGACACCATCCGCCACAGCCGCGTGGCGGCAGGCGAGGATGGTGGCATCACGCAGCACATTGGCGCCTACCAGGTCGACCTCGACGGCCAGCTCATCACGTTCATCGACACCCCTGGCCACCAGGCGTTCACTGCCATGCGGGCGCGGGGGGCCGCGGTGACCGACCTCGTGGTCATCGTGGTCGCAGCCGACGATGGCGTGCAGCCGCAGACCTCCGAGGCCATCGCCCACGCTCGTGCGGCGGGCACCCCGATGGTCGTTGCCGTCAACAAGATGGACAAGCCCGGGGTCAGCGACGACCCCATCAAGAATCAGCTGGCCTCGCAGGAAGAGCTGATCCCCGAGGACTGGGGCGGTGACACCCCCTTCGTGCCCATCTCGGCCCTCAAGGGCGACGGCATCGAGGAGCTGCTCGAACAGATCCTGCTCCAGGCGGAGATCCTGGAGCTCAAGGCCAACCCCGACCGCTACGCCGAGGGCGTGGTGCTCGAGGCGAAGATGGAGCGTGGCCGCGGCGCGGTGGCCTCCGTCCTCGTTCAGCAGGGCACCCTGAAGCGCGGCGACCACGTCGTGCTCGGCTCGGCGTTCGGGCGCGTGCGTGCGATCGTCGATCATGCCGGCAAGAAGCTCAAGGACGCGGCACCGTCCACGCCGGTCGAGCTGTTCGGTCTGTCGGGGCTGCCCGAGGTCGGCGACTCCTTCAACGCGGTCAAGAGCGAGAAGAACGCGCGAACCCTGGCCCAGCACCGCGAAGATGCCAAGCGTCAGGCCGAGATGGCCAAGGGCACGCGGAAGAACCTCGACGACCTCATCGCGGAGGCGCAGAAGGAGGAGCGGGAGACCCTGCTGCTCATCCTCAAGGCCGACGTGGGTGGTTCTCTGCAGGCGCTCAAGGCAGCCATCGAAGACATCCAGGTCGATGGCGCCGAGGTTCGCATCCTCTTGTCGGCGGTCGGCGACGTCACCGAGTCCGACATCGTGCTCGCCGCGTCCGACAACGCCAAGGTCATCGGCTTCAACACCAAGTTCGATGCGAAGGCGCGGACCAAGGCCTCCCAGCTGGGCGTCGAGCCGGAGTTCTACTCCATCATCTACGACGTGCTCGACCGCATCGAGCGCGAGATGAAGGGCCTGCTGGCGCCGACCTACGAGCTGGTGCGTCAGGGCACCCTCGAGGTCCGGGCGCTGTTCCGCATCTCCAAGATCGGGACCGTCGCGGGTTGCTACGTCATCGACGGCAAGGTCGGCCGCAACCACCATGCCAAGGTGCTTCGCAACGGCTCCGTGATCTGGGAAGGCCAGGTCGACACGCTCAAGCGCTTCAAGGACGACGTGCGCGAGGTCGCGGCTGGGTACGAGTGCGGTCTGTCGCTCGAGGGCTTCAACGACCTCGAGGAGGGCGACCTCATCGAGACCTACGCCGAGCAGGTGGTGGAAGTCGTCTGATGGCGCGCTCGCGAGGCAGCGCCGCGCCTGACGATCGCGTCTTCATCGGCATTGTCTACGTGCGGATCCGCGTGCCTGGCGCGCGGACCCTCAAGGACAGGCGCACTGTGGTTTCGTCGGTGTCCGATCGGCTCAGACACCGCTACGGGATCTCCGTGCACGAGATTGGCCAAGGCAGCGATGCCACCCGTCAGACGATCGTGTTGACGACCGCAGGCAACGACGCCTCGGTGGTGCGGAGCGTGATCGACCAGTGCGTCGGCCAGGTTCAGTCCCACCCGGTAGCCATTGCCGAGCAGGTCGACACGGACGTGTTTCGCTGGGAGCCGTCGCAAGACGACTGGGCGGCGAGGATGATGGCCGAGCTCGGCAGTGACGCCGGAGATGACGATGCCTGAGTCCGAGCCTTCTCCCTCCCCCCTGGGCGCTCTACACATTCGCGAGATCGCGCTGTTGACCGTCGCCGTGGGCCTCGTGAGCCTCGTGAGCTTCGGGCTCGGCTACGTCACGGGCCGCGACCGGGCCGGCCTGGTGCACGGCATCGAGCAGGCACGCGGGATCGACGCCGAGCTTGCGGACCCCGAGCTCGTGGAGCTCCTCGCCCAGATCGAGGTCGCGAATGCCGCGGACAAGGGGCTGTCCGAGCTGCGCTACCCCCACGAGCTCCGGGGCCAGCCCCAGGAGCGGGCGCCCAGCGGGGGGTACGCCATCGATCTCGGGCCCGTGCCCGCATCTCGGCTCGATGATCTGCAGACGGTGCTTCGTGGTCGGAACCTGCACACCCAGGTGGTGAGCGACCTCGACGAGACCCGCATTCTCGTCGGTGCCTACGCGGACCGGCAGAAGGCCGCCGCTTGGTTGGCAGGTCTGCAGGACGTCGTGGTCGACTTCGAGCTGTCTCCCCCGAAGGTGGTGGCCACCGCGACGCGGTGACCGTCAGCTGAACAGCAGCGGCCAGTCGTCGTCGAGCATGGTCGTGGGTTCGGCGTCGGACGTGAACAGCAGCATCGCCGCGGCCTGACGCACCGTGTCGAGATCGACCCGGTTGCCCTCGTGGTGGAGCTCTCGGTGGAGATCGCTGGCGGCCATGATGAGCTCGTCGGCGGTGGCCAGGTCGACGTGGCCGAGGTCCTGGAGCAGGTGAAGCCACCGGGCAGCGCGCCCGGTGAGCGCCATGGGGATGGGGTCAGACACCGTCGTCTCCGAGGTCCAATCCGGTAGATGCGTAACGACCGCCCGGCATTCGAACCACTACGCCTTCGAGCTCGAGCTGGGTGAGGTGGGCGATCAGGTCGAGGGTGGAGCGGCCGTGCTGGGCGGCGACCTGCTCGACAGCGTGCCCCGCCAGGACCTCCTGGAGCCAGTCGGGGGGGCGAGCGTCGAACGGGAGACGGCCCGTCCAGTCGTCGACGAACCGGTCGACGTCGACGATCGGTGCCGCGCCGGCCTCGATCAGCTCGTTGCTCCCTCGGCAGGCCGCCACGCCGAGGTGACCGGGCACCACGAACACCGGCACGTCGATGTCGAGGGCGTGCTGGGCGGAGATCAGCGCGCCGCTCCGCACCGGCGCCTCGACCACGACGAGGAACTCGGACAGTCCCACGATCCAGCGGTTGCGATCGGGGAAGGTCCACCGCGCCGGTGGGTGGGGGTCGGGGAACGTCGTGACCACGGCGCCGCCGGTCTCGACGACCTCTCGCCGCAAGCGGGTGTTCGAGGCGGGGCTCGTCGTGTCGAGCCCGTGGCCGAGCACCGCGACCGTGCAGCCTCGCGGTGCGCCCTCGACGGGCAAGGCCTCGAGCGCGCCGCGATGGGCGTGGGTGTCGATCCCTCGCGCGAGTCCCGACACCACGGTCCAGCCCGACCGCGCGAAGGCGGCGCCGATGTGGCGAGCCACCGCGGAGCCGTAGGGCGTGCAGCGCCGGGTGCCCACGACGGCGATGCACCGAGCGGACAGGGCCTCGGCATTGCCCTCGACGTAGAGGACCGGTGGGGCCTTGGGTCGGCGGGCCAGACGCTCCGGGTATTCCGGGTGGAGCCGCGTGAGCGCCCGCCCGCGGGTCAACCGGGGCGGCGTCTCGCGCCAGCGCCGGGCGTGCTCGTGGGGAACCCCCATGGCCACGAGGTCGTCGGTGCGCGCTTCGATGAGGGGGAGCCAGCCCCCGGCGCGCTCCACCAGATTGTCGAGATCCAATTTTTCGGCGAGGTCCTGGGCGCCTGCCCAGAAGCCACTGATGGTGTCCACCGGTCCTCCTGGCGCGGGATAATGGGCTGTTGGCCGTTTCGGGCCACTTCGCCGCTTGGATTTCCGCCTCGGGATGGGTCGGGGGGCGGCGCGCGGCGGCAGAAGGTCGCCCACGGAGGAAAGGTGCCCAACATCGTGGTCGTCGGGACGCAGTGGGGAGACGAGGGCAAGGGAAAGGTCGTCGACTTCCTCTCTCGGCACGTCCAGGCCGTGGTGCGCTTCCAGGGCGGGAACAACGCGGGTCACACGCTGGTGGTCGATGGTGAGAAGGTCGTGCTCCACTTGCTGCCGTCGGGGGCGCTCCGCGAGGCGTGCACCTGTGTCATCGGCAACGGGGTGGTCGTCGACGTCGCCGTGCTCGCCCGGGAGGTGGACCAGCTGGCCGAGCGGGGACGCGTCCTCGGACCGTCACAGCTCGTGATCAGCCCCCACGCGCACGTCATCATGCCGTACCACCTGTCGCTCGACCGGCTGCGGGAGGCGGCGCTCGGGGATCGCAAGATCGGGACGACGAACCGTGGAATCGGCCCCTGCTACGAGGACAAGGTCGCGCGGCGCGGGCTGACCATGGCGCACCTTCTCGATCTGCATGCGTTCGCGGCTCGGCTCGACACGATCCTGGCGTTGAAGAACCGGGAGATCGAGTGGTACGGCGGGGAGCCACTGTCGATCGAGTCCATCGTCGAGCAGTTCCGGCCGCTCGCCGAGCGGCTGGGGCCGCACGTTCGGGACGCCACCACGGTGCTCCACCGGGTGATGAGTTCCGGCGGGCACATCCTGTTCGAGGGTGCACAGGGCACGTTCCTCGACGTCGACCACGGCACCTACCCGCACGTCACGTCGAGCAACACGGTCGCGGGGGCGGCGTGTGCGGGGTCGGGCGTCGGGCCGACGGCGATCGACGAGGTGGTCGGAGTCACGAAGGCGTACACCACGCGCGTGGGTTCGGGGGTGTTCCCGAGCGAGGCCCACGGTGAGGAGGCCGAGCAGCTGCAGCGCATCGGTCACGAGTTCGGGGCCACGACGGGACGTCCCCGGCGGTGCGGGTGGTTCGACGCGGCGCTGGTGCGGCAGGCGGTGCGGCTCAACGGGGTCACGCGGGTCGCGCTCACGAAGCTGGACACGCTCACCGGCTTCGACCGGATCCCCGTGGTCGTGGGGTACGAGGGCGTCGACGACGACGACTTCCCGGCCTCCCTGGAGGACGTGAGGCCGCGGCTGGAGTACCTGCCCGGCTGGACGGAGCCGCTCGAGCACGTACGATCGATGGCGGAGCTGCCGGCGGCGGCCCAGGCCTACGTCGAGACGATCGAGCAGTGGGTCGGGGTGCCGATCGAGCTCGTCTCGGTGGGACCGGCGCGCGAGGCGACGATCCGGCGGGGCGACCTGTTCGGCGGGTAGTTCCCCGGCCCTCCGGGGACCGTTGACAGCCACGCGGCAGGCCGGTACAGAACGGGTGCTGTGCGGGTCGCTAGCTCAGTTGGTAGAGCACCGGCCTTTTAAGCCGAGGGTCACAGGTTCGAGCCCTGTGCGACCCATTCGGAGCCCGACAACTTCCTTCTGACCCTATCGTCTAGTCAGGTCCAGGACACCGGGTTTTCATCCCGGCAACACGGGTTCGAATCCCGTTGGGGTCACCACTCATCAGAAGCCAGCCGGAAGGCGGGCTTTTCCGTTTTGTCATCGGATGTTGCACCGCTGGAATCGCTCGATTTGGGTGGTGGATCAGCGGCGCGTGGGCCCAAGATGGGCCCAAGAGTCCGACTGGGCCCATCACCACGTCCATTCGCGCATTCCTGGTCTTCCTGGCCGCGACAGGACGATCCGATGGCCGCCGGCGACGACGCGAACAGCCGGTGGCACAGGTCGAGCCGCTCGGGCTCCCGGCCCACGAAGTAGGGGGTGAGCTGGTGCTGGACCGACCGGTAGCGTCCCGCCTCCGCGTTCGCCTCGGCGAGCCGTAGCCTGGCGGCGAGCTCGGACGCGAAACTAGGCTCAAGGCCCGTCACCTGGCTTTCCGCATCGCGCTACACCGCGTTGTGGGCCACGTAGCGATTGGCCCTGCCACCGCGACAGCGGCGGGGTCAGCAGGTCGCCGAGCGTGGCTTCGACGGCGAGCGGCACCACGACCCGCCCGCTGTACTCTCGAACTCGGTCCACGGGCTTCGTCACCGCGGCGTGAGCACCGGCACAAACACCCGCGACTGCCGGCACCCCTCCCTCTTCGATGGCCCGGCGCCACTCGAAGCACGTCTCGAGTCGAGCACGGTCGAACCAAACGCTGAAACCCTCGGCCCGCAGGGCCTCATCGAGGCACGCGGCGTATACCAGGTCTTCCGATTCGTAGCTGATAAACAGTTCGTACGACAGTGCGCACCCTCGCTCGCCGAACCGGCAACGTCCGGAACCGAGCCTACTACGGGGCCTGGTGTGGGCCAGGGCAATGGAGCATCTTCGTCGTATCCAGAGCGATCGGGCCGACTTGGCGCTGGAGGCCGTACCTCTGTTGCCCTGAGCGGCCGCCACTGCGCGAGGTCCTAGCGCCAGACCAGAAGCGCGCAAGATGAGGTCGACGCGAAGACCTGGGGCGTCCCCATCAGCGGGCCGCATCGAGCTGACGGGTATGCACGCGCAACCCTTCCTCGAGAACCCCCTGCCATCGCTCCGGATCGACCCGCGCCGCCTCGCGAAGTCGTTCGACGGCATCCGCACTCGCGTCGATGGCCTGTTCATCGTCCCCTTGCGCCTCGAAGAGCACGCTTTGGTGGAGCCGGCTCCCGGCTAGGGCGAGGTCCACGACCTCCCGGGAGACGTCGAGCAGTTCCCGGTTGAGGCGCGTGGCTTCTGTCGCGGCTTCAAGGGCTGCCGCGACGTCACCTTGCGCAGCGAGCACGACACCGAGATTGTCCAGGCTCCGAGCGAGGTGCAGGGTCTCGTCTGGGGAGGTCTCGAGCAGGCGGCGGCGTAGCTCGATCGAACGTTCGAACGATGCTCGCGCGCCATCCAAGTCGCCACCGACCGGCTCACGTGGGGGCACCGAGAACGACAGTGCCAGGCGCGCTTCGCGACGCGGTAGCCCCGACTGCCACAGACCGAGATTTTCGAAGTTCCGAGCCAAGCTCGCTCGAACGCGCGTCGCTGTCTGGTCCTTGAGGCTCTGCACCAGCTCGATGGCCCTGCGGGACAACGCAAGCGCTTGCTGCGTATCCCCGACCTCGGCGAACCTGACCGCAAGGTTCCCGGTGGAACCGGCGATGTAGTACGTAGCATCCGACAGTTCGAGTCGAGACAAACGCTCGAGGCGTTCCTGATCGAATGCCAACGCAGCCTGATGGTCGCCGCGCACCACGGCCAACATGGTCTGACGCTGGAGGGTTCCGATCAGCCCTCGGTCGTCGCTTCCTCGGCGCAACTCCGTGGCCTCCGCGAGGAGCCGTTCCGCCAACGGAAGCCGATCGTCAGCCACTAGCCGATGCCGGATGGCCGCGTACTCGACGGTCGCCCCCCCGAGGCCAGCCACTCGATCGAGGGTGGATTCGAGCAAGGTGGCAAGGCGCTCACGGGCCCGCGGACGACCTTGTTCCACGAGAGAGCGAAGGCGACTCGCCGCCTGCTCGGAGTGAGCCAGCCCGAGATCCTCGTCGCCGACGGCCCACGCGTAGCCTAGGAGGTCCGTGACCGCTTGCCCGAAGCGGTCGATGACCCCCGGCGCCGGAAGCTGGGCCTCCCAGACCGCTGACGCTTCTTGCGCGACACGGAGGGCCTCACCCGATGCTCCCGTGGCATGCAGAATCTGGGCGAGGGTCACCAGCGTGCTCCCCACCGGTCCAGCATTGCGGCTGGTCTCCCGCTCGAGCTGCCGATGCAGCGCGAGGGCCTCTTCAGCCGGTGCAATGGCCTCGGTTGCGCGATCGGCTCGCAGAAGCAACCACGCGAGATTGTGCAGGGACTGCGCGAGCTCCGAGCGATTCACCACCGGAACCATGGAGATCTGTCGCAAATGGGTGATCGAAGCCTCAGTCGCCTGGATCGCCTGGTTCAGGCGACCGAGGGTCTGGTGCAGCCCACCGAGTCGCCGTAGGGCATTGCCTACGTGTAGCGAGTACA
Organism: uncultured Enterobacteriaceae bacterium; assembly: GCA_964655065.1. Classification (GTDB taxonomy): domain Bacteria; phylum Myxococcota_A; class UBA796; order UBA796; genus DRPG01. The sequence continues at coordinate 8,775 of CAZZLC010000094.1, forward strand.
ACTCGGGCTCCTCGGTGGCGAGCTCCTGGAACAACGAGCACGCCTCCTCGAGCTCGGAGACCGCGGCTTCTCGATCCCCGGCGGCCTCCGAGATCGTCGCGGCTAAGAGCAGCGCACGGCCGAGCTCAGGCCGGCCGAGACGATCCCCTCTCCGGACGTTGTCCCGAAACTGCTCGACCGCACGGTTCATGTCCTCGCGAGCCTCCGCGTCTCCGAGCTGCCGCCGAACGTTGGCCCGTTGATGGTAGGCACGAGCCGTTCCCTGCCCATCGCCGCTGGACTCGTAGAGCTCGACAGCGTCCGTCGCGGCCTGCAACGCGTCGTCCAGTCGGTCGAGCTTCAGGAAACGCAGGCTCAGGTTGTGCAAGTCTCCAGCCAGCTTCCCCTCGTCGAGCTCTCCACGGCTCACCAGCTGCCGGCGTCGGGCGAGAAGCTCCGCGGTCACCTCGAGCGCCTCGTCGTGGCGGTCCAGCTTCGACAGTCGGATCCCGAGGTTGTTCAGCGCCGTCATGAGCGCCGAATCGTCACGATCGGGTTCCTCCGAGAGCTCGCGGTGAATGCGCACGCTCTCGGCGGTGGCTTCGTAGGCCTCGTGATGGCGCAGAAGCACGGACAGGCGCAATCCCAGCGTCGAGAGCGCAGAGGCGAGCTCCATGCGCAGGTCGATGTCCTCGTAGTGGGCCTGTGCCGACCTGAAGGCATCGACCGCTTCTTGCGCGGTCGCCAACGCCGCGCTGGCGTTGCCGGATTTGTGGTGGTGCAGGGAGAGACGATGGAGCGCGAACCCGCGCTCTCCGGCCCAACGGCCGGGCTGTTCCTCGTCCAGGGCGGCGTAGTACCGCGCGGCGAGCCCGAGCACTTCGGCAGCGCTCTCCCGCAGGCCCTCCGTCATCAGGTGATCGGCGAGCATGTTCAGCCCCTCGGCCCACCGTTCGAGCGCCGGGCGCATGGGGACGAAGTCCTCGGGCAAGGAGCGGAGTCCTGCCACGGCGTCCTTCATCGCCTGACGTGACTCGTCGAGGCGACCGAGCTGGCGGAAGCGATCCGTGGCCTCGGCGGCTGCCAAGACCACCCCGGCGACCATCTGCAGGGGCAACTCCGAAACGCTCACTCCGAGGGCCTCCTTTGCCTCCTCGTCGGTGAGCTCGGCAAGGTGTCGGTCCAGCGCCCGAAGCTTGTCGGTGGAATCCGTGCCGAGGGCCGACACTTCGAGGTTGCGGTCGATGACGAGGAGGCGATCCGTCGCAGACCAGGTCACATCCAGGATCGCAGGGTTGTCGGTGTCGTAGTCGACCAGCGATTCACCGGTGTTCACGTCGTGGAGCTGGACAAGCCCCGTGGGAGAGACGGCGGCCACGATCGCCCCGTCTCGACTGGATGCGATGCTCGTGATTGGCTCCTCGCGTGACCAAATCAGGTTGCCATCACGGACGTCCCGCACCTCGATGGCCCGCGCCGTGTACACCACGAGACGCGAGCCCCCGGAGATCCAGGCCACGTGCCGTACCGATCCAGGGTTGACCGACCAAACCCGACGTGCCGACGCCGGGTCCCATACGCCCAGCGTCTCGTCGTCGCCCGCGGTGGCCAGCAGCGGAGCTCGCGGCGACCACGCCAGTCCGACCACGCGGCCCTCGTGCGACGAGATCTGGCTTTCGAGGCGATACGACGTCGTGTTCCAAACCAGAACCGAACCGTCGTCGCAGCCTGCAGCGAGAAGTGACCCATCCGTCGACCAGTCGAGCTCGGAGACCGCAGACGTCGCGGCCGGCCAATAGCGCTCGACTTGTTCGGGCTTGTGAGGGTCCCACTCTCGGGCGATGCCCTCATTCACGAAGACGAGTCGTTCCATCTCGGGAGCCCAGGCCAGTGCGCTGACGTCGCCTGGCTCGAGGGTCGTCACCGGTCGACCGTCGACTCCCCAGATGCGCAGCGTACCGTCAACCACCGCCGCAGCCAGGTGCTGGCCGGATGATGACCAGGCCAGCGCGAGCACATCCTCGCCAGGAACGTCGAGCAATAGGGGAGGCTCGAGGGCCGCCCGAAGTCGATTCGTGATGGTGCTTTTCAGGGTCAGCACCCCGCCAGGCACGGCGCTGGCCACCCGACCGATCCGGGTGGCCCACGCGACACGCGGCACGACCTCGATGGCCCTTGGTACGCGCCGCTCGAACCGGACGAAGATGCCCTTCGATGTGTACGCCACGCCACGGGTCGGTTCGATCCACCGCAGATACTCGACTGATCCGCGCTGGGGGCCCCCGAGGGGGCTTCCCGTCGCGGGGTCCCACACGAGCACACCTACATCCCGTGATCCCGAAGCGATGGAACCGTCAACCGACCACGCGAGGTCGGCGATTCCGTCTCGATGGCCGTCGAACCGCTGCACCAGAGCGCCGTCCCGAACCCGCCAGACCGCGACCTCATGGCCCCCAACAACCGCCAGCTGCTCGCTGTCGTCGGACCAGGTGAGTCGCCAGCCGATCCCGTCGAAGGTCTTGGGCTCACCGTCTGCGATCGGCCAAACGTGGACGGTGCCGTCGAATGCGGTCGTCGCAACGGAGCCACCATCGGGGGCAACCACGATTCTCTGCACCGGACCGTGGAGGGACCCAATCGTACGCCAAGCGTTGCCGCGGCTCCAACCGAGGCACTGGCCGTCGTCGAGACCCAGCAGCACCTCATCGCCCGATGGCGACCAGGCCAGCGAACGGCAAACCAGAGAACCGGCCTCACGGAGGGGTTCCGGGTCGGGATCATGCTCGTCGAGAAGCCACACACTGCCGTCGTCGCACGTCACCGCCCAATCGGGCCCATCTCCGGCACGGGGCGCGGCGACAAGGTCGAGCACGCTCCCTCCGAAGCTCCATCGATGCTCGAGGTGGCCTTCGATCGTGTAGATAGCGACCGTGCCGTCCGGCGTTCCGCTGCCGAGGCGCTGACCGTCCGCAGCCCAGCGCAAGACCCCTTCTCCGGTTGCCGGCCAGCGATGCACCCGTTGTCCCGTCAAGGGGTCCAGAAGGTGAATCTCACCGTTCGGCGCCATGATCGCGAACCGTGAACCATCGTTGGACCAAGCGCCCACGACGGTACGGAGTGAAGCCGCCTGCTCCCGGACCCGTTCGGCCATGCTCTCGATGAGGCGCCGAAGCCTCACTCGCTGGAGCGCGTGGCCACGCTCCAACGCAGCGAGGACGGCCTGGTTGTCGTGGTCTTGCTCGGCGAGATTCGCCAGCGTCCTCCAGGCCTCTGTGCCCACGTCGAGGTCTTCTTCGGTGGCCGCCCCCTGATGATCCAAGCGTTCTACTGCTTCGCCCAACCTCTTCCAGGCCGCGCGGACCAGCTTTGCGGTCGTCGAGCCTGGGGCGACGGCCTCAGGGGCCGACAGCAGATCCACCTTCAGCTGCTCTTCGAGCACGCGAACCCGCAACCACTCGGCATCATCGCCGCCCAACGTGTCACACAGCCACTGAACGACCCTGGCCGCCGTCATGGTGCACCGGAACTGGCCCGCGTGGAGGTGTACTCGGCCCAACGCAACGAGCTGGCGAATCACGTCGGGTCCAACGACCGCCTGCACCCACTCGGGAGGTCGCACCGACTCGCGGTACGGACTTGGCATCTGATCTCCGATGATCCGGAGCAGCAGCTCGGCTGCCCGGCGCCATCGCGCGGGGGCATGCGCACGTGGAACCCCCAGGACTGCATGCGCGAGGGCTTCGAGAAGCCATGGCAGGTCGGTTTCGGCACCGCCCATCTCAAGCTGGGCGAGGAGCCTCGTGGCGACGGCAAGCCGGCGCTCGGCCTGAACCCAGGTCGACGGACCGCCGCGAAGCTCCGACAGTGCTTCGCCGAGCTCGGCTGTGCGCTTCAGGAAGTGGGCCTCGTGGCGCTCACAGGTTTCGAGGATCAGGGCCTCGTGCTCCGCCCCCCCGCGAGATGGATCCGCCTCTGCCATCACGTCGAAAACGGTTCCCCAACCCACGTCATCACCCAGGTCTGCGCGCTCCCTCGTGCATCGCAGCTTGGCGCCCCAGAGCTCGGGCGACTCCGCGGTGGTCTCGAGGAGGTGCCGGTGGGCAACCCCGAGGGCCTCGAGGGCCTCGGCTCGACGGCCCAGCCGCGCTGCGGCCTCGCCCAATCCCACCAGCGCCAGCGTCAGCATTCGAGAGTCGTCCGAGAAGCCGCTCGAAGGGTCCTGCAGCGCCGTCCGGGCCAACCGGAAGCCGGCCCAAGCTTCGGGCCACTCCTCGTCGTGGGCCCGCGCTCGAGCCGCTTCGAGCTGGCGGGAGGCGAACTGACCGAGCCAATCCGGGGCACTGGGTGTGGTCGTGTCTTGCGCCGGCTCGACGACGTCCGTGCCGCTCGAGGCCTCCGCGGTGAACGGCACACTCTGCGCGATCGTCGGTCCGGCGAGCAAGACGATCGGCAGGCCACGGGGCGTGCGGAGCACGTCAGCCAGATGCTCGACCGTCTGCCGCTCCGATTCGTCCAGCCCGTCGATCATGCCGATGAACAGGTCGTCGGGAGCATTCGACATGTGCAGGTCGCGCCGTTCCTCCGAGGTTCTCACGCCAACGCCCCTCGCGAGACAGGCCGCCAATACCAGATGGGGATCCATGGTGACCAGCTGGGTGAAGCCAACGTCCCACAGCAAGGGGCGACACTGCTGCGGTTGGATCGCGAGGCGGCGACCGTCCGGAGACCAGGCCAGGCGCGTGACGAAGCCAATCGACTGGCTCGTTTGGGCGATCTTGCCCCCGGAGGCCGTTTCGAACACCCGGACGCGTGGTCCAGCCGCGGTCGCGAAACACAACCCGTCCGGGGACCAGGCCATCTTCCGTACGTCGTCGTCGTCGTGATCGACCGAGTAGGCCAGCTCCCTCGAGGGCACATCGAACACGAGCAGCCGATGGGAGAGCGCACACGCCAGTCGGGTGCCCGTCGGGGACCACCACAGGTCGCCGATGCTCCACCGCCAGTTGTTCTCGAATTCCGTGAAGACGGCTCCTGTCTCGGTGTCCCAAACCTTCAGCGCACGATCCTCGGACTTGGTCGCGAGTCGCCGCCCATCTGGGGACCACGCCATTGCCGACACCCGCTTGGTATGACCGCGAAGCGTTCGATTGCACTTGCCCGATGACACGTCGACCAAATCGATCGCATGATCCAAGCGGAGGATGGCCAGGGTCTGCGAATCAGGTGACCAGCAAGTGTGACTGCAGAGCTCGGTCCGATAGAGCAGTGTCGAAGGCTGGTTCTCCCAGACCTCCAGCACGCCGGATTCCGAGAGCACGCGGCGCCGGCGAAAGTCGGGTGAGCGCACGCCTTCGCCGCCGCTTTCGCTCGATTCGAGCTGCCCCGTCGTGAGAGACCAGATTTCGCTGCGCCCATCCTCGGTCACGGCGTGCAGCCTCTCTTCGTCGAGCCATGCCAACGCTTCGAAGACCGTTCCACGTGCGAAGGAAACGAGCTCGGCACCCGTGGACGATTCGCAGACGACCAGGCCACCCGCGGGCTCCTCCGCGAGTGCAACGGTGCGGCCCGATGGCGAAAACTCGACCGTCCACATCCTTCCAGGATCGGGCTCGGGAACCCGCGCGACCCGAGGGGACTGGGCATCCCAGGCGCGAAGTGTGCGGGAAGACTCTTCGACACTGACCACGCGAGATCCATCCGGCCACCACCACAGGCCCACCACGGGCTGTTCGTGACCCGTCCACTCCGCCGTGACGACGGCCGCATCGGACCGCCAGAGCCGGACCCGACCCGCAGCGTCCGCCGTGGCGAGACGCCGTCCATCCGGTGCCCAGGCAACCGCTGCCAAGGCGGCACCCGCACCCGGCAATACGACGGGGTCGGTATCGTCACCGGACCATAGGCGCAGCGCGCCGCCAGACAGCTCGATGGCGTAGCGATCCCCCAGGGGAGACCATCCCCTCGATGAGCCGCCCTCGTGCACCGAAACCTGTGACCAACCGTCGACCTCGAGCATGCAGAGCTCGAGCTTCCCCTCGCGCCCTCCGTACACCAAGAGGCGTCGACCGTCGGGTGACCACTCCCAGTGGAAGTAGTCGAACGTGACGTTCAAGCGGAACACCGTGTCGCCCGAGGCCAACGACACCACCCGAAAGGTCGAACCACGCAGCGCGAGGAACCGATTGTCCGGAGAGAAGCTCGCGCCGGGAGACCCGTGCTCCGAGGTCTGGAACGCCTCGACGCTACCGTCGTCAAGGTCGTGCACCCGCGCCACGGACTCGAAGACGGAATCGACGAGAAGGCGGCGCCCGTCGGCAGACCACGAGACCCCGGGGTGGCGCATGTCCGGGGGCCGAAACGTGTGAACGGGAGCGCTCCGACCGGGATCCCAGACCCGAACCAGACCATCGCCTGTGGAGTAGCTGGCCAGCTGCCCTCTCGACGACCATGTCAGGTACATCGCGTCGCCCGTTGACGGCGTCCGCCTGTGCAGCTCTCGGGACTGCATGTCGTAGAGAGAAAGGAAGTCGCGAGCCCCGGCCGCGAGCCATCGTCCGTCCGGCGACCACACGAGTGCGACCCCACGGCTCTCGAATTGGCCGATCTCCGAGTAGCTGGCCGTATCGTAGATCCGACACGTCCCGTCGGTGGCCTGGGTCGCGAGCTTGGTCCCGTCGGGTGACATTTCCCAGGCTTGGAGTTGGCTCCCTCTTCCGACCACCCACTGGGGGAACTCGTGGTTGGTGAGAGCCAGGGCGACCGTCCACAGCGGATGCGGGGCATCGAGCGCTAAAGAGCGGTCCTCAGAGAGGAGGGCTCCGGCAGCGACGAGGCGTGAAACGCGTTCGGGATGCCCCTCATCGGCTGCGTTCCGAGCGGGCTCGACGAAACCTCGACCAACCGCACGTCGCATGGCGTCGAGAGACTCCTGGGCCCGCTCACGGCTCGCGTGCAGGAACGTCGACAGCACGTCTGGCGTCCGGGCTTTGTAGCCCTCTGGCCAACGGTCGAGGAGCAACTGGGCCTCGTTCACGCCTTCCATTCCGAGCAGCTGGGCTCGTGTGCCCTGCTTCTCCCAGACACGAGCCTGTGCGACGAGTCGGGCGAACGCGCGGGTCCACTCGTTGTCCCGACGCAACGCCTCGAGGAGCATGGGTAGACGCTCATCCCACGTCGTGGAGTCCGAAAGGTCGACGTAGTTGCGTGCGCCGAGGCGCTCCGGAATCGCGGCATCTGGCGTCGGCCGGGCGATCACGGGAAACACACGCTTGGCCATGCGTTCGGCCTGGTCGACTTCCCATGCACAATAGGTCGACTCGACCGCCTCGGGGCTCAACGCGAAGACGACCGCGTCTGCCTCGGAGATGAAGTCGGTAAGTCGCTCATGCCAGGGATCGCCGGGCTTGATGTCGACGGTGTCGAGGAACGCAGAAACGCCACCTGCGTTCAGCGCATCTCGAAGACGCTCGGCAAAGGCCAGGTCCAAACGAGAGTAGGAAATGAACACGCGAGTACGCTCGAAGTCGGTGCCATCGTCGACGAAGAGCCGACTGTCGCTCGGTTGGGGCAAGGGTGTGTCCTCCAGGCAAGGCCGTGGGACGGCGGCCTTGCCCATTCGGTCACACGTTAGCTCGCGTTCGCGGGGCGGCTCAAGCTCGACGTGCAAGCGGTTCACGGCCGCTGGCGGAAGAATGTCCTACATGTGCTTCACTCGGTCAGCGTGAGCGTGTTCACGAAGATTGCGGGTTCGACGCCGTGGTCCCCCCCATCGCCAGCAGTACTGTATGTTGAGGGGATCACTGAATGGGTCTGTGACGTCATGTCTGGGCAAGTCGTGGTTCCAACGCTCGGGCTGCGCCACCGGCTGGCGCGCGGCATCCGACATCCGTCACCGGCGCACTTAGGTCATCGGGCTCTCCCGCACGCACTCGAGGATTGCCGCGCGGACAGCGACCGCGACACCCGCTGACCCGGGCCAGACCGTCGAGCGTCGACGGCTCGTCGGGTGCGTGAGCAATGACAACTAGAGTTTCCCCCTTCTTGTCAACAGCCACCCGGACGGGGCCACCCCTCGCCCACGAACATGGCCTCCTCGGTCGTGGCAACGAGCCGTAACGCGGCGGTGATGGCAAGTCACTGGCGCGGTCTGTCACCAACGACGCTGCCGAATGGTCCAGCCGGTGGGTTGTCAACACCGGCGTGCTGCGACTCGAACGCGAGAGCACCCGTTTCGACAAAGGCGAGCAGCGAATCGAGCGGGCACTGGCGGTTATGCCAAAGGTCAGCGGCGACGTCACGGCGCCAGCGCTCACGACGAGCAGGATCGGTCGGGTCAGGTTCGGCGACCGCGGGGGGCGCGGGCAGCAACTGATCCGCCCCCGATACCGCGGGCATCGAGTGAGCCGACGCTTCGGGCGTCGGGAGCCTACACGCCGCGCCCGCCAGCGCAGGTAGCCGGTGCGTGCTGGCCGCTACCGCCGGCAGCTGATGCCGCGTGTACCGCGAAGCAGGAAGACGACACCACCCTGGTCCCACACCACCGAGCAACACGACGCCCCCACCAATGCGACCGTTTGGATTGTGCAAATTTAGCATGTGCGTAGCCGACTTTGCGTTGATGACACTCCATCGCAACAAATGTGTCATGTGCTCGGTACGCGAGTTGGCACATCATCATCGAGAAGCTCGATGATGACGGTCACGGAGTCGTGGACAAGCCACGGGCCCCGGGCCGATTGCCCCACGCACGCGCTTACCTCGCTCGTGGCCGTTCAGGACGAAGCCGAGAGCTCCAACGGTGGTCTCTGGCTGAGCCTGCAGCAGGCGGCTCATGCGCTGCGACGCCTCCCACTCCGAAGGTCGGCACGTCAGCCGTCGACGATGATGTAGACCCAGTAGAGTTCTGCATCGTCGGGAAGGCTCTCCCCACCGGGTAGGACGTTCTCCGGGCGGATCAGGAAGTTGGCCTGGCGGGCGTACCGGATGAGAGCTCGCTCGATGCTCGCCGCAGACCCTCGCCACTCGGACTCGTACAAGAGCACCATCTTGCCCCAGCCATCGCGCCTGTGGCCCAGCTGCCATCTTGCCTCTGGGTTCGTGGTCGCACCGATCTTGATGCGCTCAGCGTGGCGGAGGTAGCCGTTCAGCTTCCGTCGAATCGCCGGAAGTGCTTCGCGCACGCGGCCAGTTGTGATGTTCTCTACGATCATGTCAAGTCCAGAGGCTAAGCGCTGTAATCGCCGTCACACCTGGGCAGGCCAACGGATGTCCGGGTCGAGGAAATTGGACGTTGGATACCCCCTGTGTCGCGACGACCTCGTTCTCGACGTTGTGCCCGAGGTGCGCTCGGTGGGCAGAGCGGGGCTGCCAGCTGGCGACTTGGCATGCTTCCAGCTCACCATCGTGCCGACGGGCTGGCGACAGCCACAGGAGCGTGGTGAGCCGGCGAGCCGTCAGCTGGAAGGTTGCGCCAGGAAGTCCCTGCTGTCGCCAGCGACTCGGGGATGCCGATCAGCGCCGTTTCGCGAGGACCGACGAGCTCGCGGAGCCGATCCATCGTACGTCGAGCCAACCACTCTCCACCCTTCGCGAGGAGGCCGGCCGCCTCGTTCAGCGTCCTGTTCGAGCTGATAAGCATGGGCATGGGCCGTCCGGGCCCCTGCTGCCGCCAGCGGTAGTCGACGAGCCGATGGATGCAGGTCGCGGCGAGCTCGGCGGCCTTGCCGCCCACCTCGAGCTTCGTGCCGAAGTCGTCGTAGACCAGCACTGGCGCCTGCGCCATCTCCGCAAGCGGGTCGTGGTCCTTCGACCATGCAAGTGACACGCGCGCGACGACCTCGTCCTCGTCGACGACCAGCGGGTGCCATGCCTGGCCTCCGCCGGGACGACGCCACACGTTTCGACCACCGGCCACCATGCGCCTCGCCACTCTCTCGGGCACCCGCATCCGTCGTACCAGCGCGTCGACGTCCAGCAACCGCTCGTCCTCGTCGACCGAGCGCACGAGGCCCGAGACGATCGCGGCCAGCCACAGCGACTTCCCCGCCCCCGGCGGCCCGTGGAGGTAGAGCGAGCCGTGCCCGGGTGTCCAGTCAACGAGGAACCGGTAGGTCTCGTGGTCCTCGTGGGCGACCCCGATCAACAGCGGTCGCTGACCGGTCCGGTTGTGCTCGCGGACGCCCCGTGCGAACTCCAGCCAGCTCTCGCCTGGTTTCTGAAGAACCACGCGGTCCCAGCTGTACCCACGATGGGCGTGGGGCACGCCAGCTCGACCTTGGGGTCCGACGCCGTCGTAGGGCGGCGTCCGCCTCGTCGACCGCGCGCCCGAGCTGCCTGAAGGCCCACCTTGGTGCGCTCGGAGACCAGGGCGCGCTCGAACTGGGCGAGTGCGGCGAACAGGTGGAAGATCAGCTCGCCGCTGGCGGTGGTGGTGTCGATCGCACCGTCGGAGAGCGAGCGGAAGTGGACGCCCCGCTCGCGCAGCTCGGTGACCAGGCTCACCAGGTGCGGCAGCGACCGTCCCAACCGGTCCAGTCGCCACACGAGCAGAGTGTCGCCCTCTTCGAGCGCCGACAGAGCCTCATCGAGACCACGCCGCTCGGCCTTCGCCCCGCTCGCCACGTCGTGGAAGATCTCGGTGCAGCCGGCGGAGCGAAGCTGGTCGAGCTGGCTTCGCAAGGTCTGGTCCTCGGTGGACACTCGCGCGTAGCCGATGAGTCGTCCGCTCGTGGCATCGCCAGGTGTCGCAGATTCTGGGGCAAGAGACGGGTTCATGAGACCTTGATTGTTGAGATGGGAACTCGAGACATCGAGACCCTGTCTTCAACGTATTCGGCGAAGCGGACACTCCCTGTCCCAGCAAACGTTCGATTCTTGAGACCGCGTGGGCGGTACGCTAGGACAGGCCGGTCACAATGACCGAGCTGCAAACTCGCCGATGATCGGCATCATACCGTTGGTCAGCTGTGGACGGACGACCCACAGCGGCGCTTTGACTGTGGATGGCCTGGGGACAGATGTCGGCGATTGGCACAGAGGATCCGACGCTGGGCAGGGGCGTCGAGCCTCCTGTCCAGCAAGGGCGACGCTTCATCTGGCATACGGCGTCGAGAACGCCGGCGTGAGCGACGACGCGACCTTCCGGTCGCGAGGAGCGCTGCGCCAAGTTCTCGGCTTCGTAGGCCGATGGAGCGTCGTCCTAGTACGCGAACCCCGAAGTGCTGTCCGTGTTGATCCAGCGGCCGGGAC
>CAZZLC010000095.1:0-19181 GCA_964655065.1 uncultured Enterobacteriaceae bacterium
ACTAGGGAATCAAGGGGAGATCATCGTTCCATGAGCTACGTCTACGACGAGGCCCTGATTCACGAGGCGCCGCACTATCGCTCCGTCGATCCGACCGTGGCCGAGGTCGAAGCCGCCATCCGAACTTTGGACGGTGACTTCATCACCACCGTTACGCTGGAAGCCACCCACTCCACTACCTCCGATATCATCCGGCTCACGGTGTTCGGCGGAGATGGCGGTGTTGGCGTTGTTTTTATGGAGGAGACGGCAGCCGGCATCGTGGAGAAGTGGTTGGTGAACGGTCCGAGCGTTGGATCGACGGTCCCCATTGTTCATGAAGGCATGGACGTGGAGATCTCCACGCACCGCAAGGTGTCCGTCGAAGATGCGGTCACTGCATCACGAGACTTCATCAATCTCCAGACCTTCAGCGCATCCCTGACTTGGGAGAACGGGCCCTGACGGTGGCACCGAGGGTGCCAACGGCAGGGGGGCGCTCGGCCATCCTCGCGAACAACGGTGGGCCCTGCATCATCCTCAGCATCGGGTCGCACCGTGCTCCATCGTGCCCCCACGGGTCTGTGGCGGTTCCCTGGGGTGTGCCCTACGGTGCCGACCGGCTTCGCGACGTCTCCACGAAGCCTGCGCGATGGATCGGGATTGCCGGCTTTCCTAAGGGGTCGCTCGTGCAGTAGGCTCGGCTCGCCGAGGGGGGGAAATGCCGGAAGCGCGACCGATGGCCATGGCGAGCGTGGTGTTCGGAGAACTCTCGGATCCACGGTGGTACGATGCTTTCCCGGACCGGCTTTGGAAAGACTATCCCCCACTACGCCGCCTACGCCCTCGAGCCCGACGGGACCGTGCAGGGGGTCGATCTCGGTCCCGTCGCCCCCATCGACGCTTCGGTCCGGACGCTCCGGGGGGCACTGACCGATCGTCGTGAGGTCACCCCCCTGGCGAAGGACCTGCGGATGCGGCTGTTCGGGAAGCTGCCGACCGTGCTCGGCGGCTCCCGGATGGTGGTGGCCCCGGACGGCCTGCTCGGCCACGTCCCGTTCGAAGTCGTCCTCGCCGACGGGGGAAACGACCGGGTTCCCCGAGTGACGTACCTCACCAGCGGACGCGAACTCCCCCACCTCGACGCCTGGGATGCCGAGACGACCGAGCCGGTGCTCTTCTTCGACGTGGACTACGGAGGGGGACGACCCTGGGCGCCTCTCCCCGGCACGGCCGTGGAAGGCGAACGCATCGTCGAGCACTTCGGGGAAGTCCGAGCCCTGCGGGGAAGCGACGCCTCCGAGGCGTCCCTGAACGCGCTGCACCGGCCGACGTTTCTCCACGTGGCGAGCCACGGCTTCTTCGAGTCCCAGGCCGACCCTCGACGGTTCGAGACGCTGTCCAAGACGCGCCGGGGACTCCTGGTGTTGGAGCAGCTCGACGTCGTGGTTCCCGAGCTCGCTGCCACAGTCGAGACGGACCACCCCGCGCTTCGCAGCGGGGTGGTGTTCGCAGGCGCCAACCGGGGCGTTGGCATCGTGACCGCCGCCGAGTGGTCGAACCTCGACCTCCGGGGGACCCGGTTCGTCGTGCTCAGCGCGTGCGAGACGGCGCTCGGCGAGATCCGGAACGGACAAGGCATCTACGGGCTTCGCCGAGCGCTGGTCCTCGCCGGGGTCCAGGCGCAGGTTCTGTCGCTGTGGGACGTCGACGATGACGCGACGGCCGAGCTCATGTCGCTGGTGTACGAGGAGCTGGCCGGAGGCGCGACCCTCGGCGACTCCCTGCACGCGGCCAAGCAGCGACTGGCGGCCGCGAACCCCACTCGGCATCCCTACTTCTGGGCGGCGTTCACCGTCTCGGGTCGAGAGTCGGTCCTGGCCAGGGAGTGATCGTTCGCGGCGCCTGGGGTCGGCGAACCGGACCAGGGCGGCGCCCTCGAAGTCGACGTTGCAAGGCGAGTGCAGCCACGAATGCCGCCCTGTCGACGGCCGCGGAGGCCGTGCAGTCCCGGTCCCCGCCCGTCACGGATGGCCCAGGCCGCGACGCCGGTGTCGCGAGTTCAGCGTGCGGCCGACGTTCGATGGAGGGGCAGAGCACGTCGAACGAGTTGGCACCCCGTTTGCTTGCCCCGGGGTCGGTCGAGGACATCGACAGAGGAGACGGCGATGCCAGGTTGGATGTTCGAAGGTGAGGCGCTCGACGACACCGCGCTGGAGGCGTCGTGATCGCGGTGCTCGGCCCGCTGTGGCTCGTCGCCTGCGGTCAGCGCTCGGAGCTGAACATCGGCGATCCCTGCTACTCGATGCCCGAATCGCTGCCCGGCACCGTGACCGTCGACGTCACCCAGGGGGGCAGGGCGGTCGCCGGGAGCTGCGACCTCGGGCGCGATGACGGTGACGACTGGTTGCTCGAGACGGTGTACCTCTTCGATCGCCAGCCGCCCTTCGCCGGGGTCACCGCAGCGCTGACCTGGTACACCGTCGAGTGCTCGGCCGAGGTCGACGGCGGCGACCCCTGGGTGGTTCGCTTCGGCCCCCACACCCGGGAGGTCCCGGTCGACGGCGAGCGTCACTGCTTCCGTCAGACCTACGAAGGGGAGCTCGAGGCAGCAGACACCGGCTGGCCCTACTTCCGGTAGCTCAGGTGGAGTCGGTACGTGGCGCCACGACGCGTGCCGAGGATGGCACCTTCGCCGTCGCGGGGAGTCCGTGGGGCGGCGACACCCATCCCTCGGGGACGGCCTTGCCCGGCTCCGACGGCGTTCGACGAGCATCGCGAGGCCACACCATGAACAACCTCAGCGCGTCCCGTTCCATCCAACCGAATCCCAGGTGGACGTAGACGTGCCGAGCCGGGTTGTGGCGATAGACCGACAGCCACAGCGGCACCCCTCGGGTCGCGGCCCGGTCCATCGCGGTGCGAATCAGGAACCGTCCGAGCCCGTGGCCCTGCCACGCCGGCGAGACCGCGATGGTTCCCAGGTAGTCGTACTCGGGCGAACTTCGCGTGCGTACGACGCCCACGACCGCTCCCTCCCGCTCCGCGACCTCCCAGCACGCGGGGGTCCACTCCGCACGGCGTCGGGCGAGCTCGGTGGCATCGGCTTCGCCCCAGGTCGTTCGCTCGAGATCGCGGAAGGCCTCCGCGTGCACCGCCATCACCTCGTGACGATCGGCCTCGGTCGCGTCGCGGAGGCGCCACGCGGTGGGGCGACTGCGCCGGTGCTCGTCCGCATGGTCGCCCGCGGGTCCGTCGCGGACGAAGCCGCACCGGGCGTAGAAGGCGACCGCTCCGACGTTGGCGTCCCGGACGTCGAGGGCCACGCGGTGCAGGCCCTCCTCCCGCGCCCAGTCGATCACGGCATCCACCAGCGAAACACCCACCCCGCGACGTCGAGCGTCGGGAGCCACCCACGCGGACAGCAGCTCGGCCACCCCGGGCTCCGCACTCGACGCGACGCTGCGCACCATCCCCACGTCCTCGCCGTCGAGCACGGCGACGAAGGTCTCGAGCTCTCGGGCCTGCCGTTGCCAGACCGTGTCGGGCCAGGCGGCGGACTCGTCGAGGGTGGTCCCGAAGGCGTGGGGAGCGTCGGTCAGTGCCCGGAGGCGAATCGCCTTCAGCCGTGACCAGGCATCGGGGGTCAGCCGGTCGACCTGCATGAGACCTCTGTATCCGACGAGCAGACGCTACAGCCGCACCCCGGCCCAGTGCAGCATCGAACCCCCGTGCACCACACAGCCGTCGCAGATGTAGACCTGCGGTCCGGCGACCAACTTGGCCACCTCTCGCTGACTCTGGTCGCAGAACGAGCAGTGGAGGTCGCGGCGAGTCCGTCGCGGCCGTGGCTTTCCGAGGATGAGTCGCTCGAGCTCCTCTTCGCTGTACCCAGCCTCTATCAGGGCCCGCTTCCAGTCTTCGCGACGGGGTGGCGGCGAGGGCGACGGCGACGGCGACGGCGCGACGTTCTCACGGACGATGTCGACGCACAGCCGGATGCACTCGGAGCAGATGCTCGTGGAGTGCGATCGGTTGCCCAGCAAGGCCGGGACCTCCGAAGCGGACTTGCGGCAGAACGAGCATTCTCCCATGGTGCTCGCGACGAGGACGCGCGGAACCAGGGCCAGTCCGGCCGAGGGGAGAAGCAGGCCGGTGAGCGTAGCGGTGGTCAGAGCCAGGAAGCTTCTTCGGTCCATGCGTGCCACAATACGCGAGATCCGTGGGGTTCGCGAGGTCTGCAGGTGCCCTGGCGCCGGGAACCGCTTCACGAGCACCTCCGCTCCGCTCGTTTCCGTGCTGGCACGTGGTGTCGCTTGCCGCCCGATCACGACGCCGTCTGCTGCACGGTCGGTGCGCCTTCCCGGTCGGATCCCGGCCGCCTGGGGCCCCCGCAGTCGACTCGGAGCGCGCCCTCGGGCAGAATGGCGAGCCACGGAGGATCGAATGGCAGCGGAACCGAGTCGCCGGTCCATCCTCGCCTGGGGATGCGGCGGAGCACTGCTGATGGTGGGCACGGGGTCCACGGTGGCGCACGCCACCAGCATGATCGCGGTCACCGTCGAGGAGATGGCCGAGGAGTCGGACGCTCTGGTGCAGGCGGTGGTGGGACGGCGCACGGTGCTGCCCACGGCGCGCGGCCTGTACACCGACAGCGTCCTGACCGTCGAGCGCGTGCTCGGAGGGACGGCGCCGGACACGATCCGCGTGCGCCAGATCGGTGGGACCCTCGGAGACCAGGCCGAGCGCATCGCCGGTGACGCGCGCCTCGTACCGGGTCAGCGCATCGTCGCGTTCGTCCGGCAGGTCGACGGCCGCTGGTACTTCACGGCGCTCGGCCAGAGCGTGTGGCACGTCACCGGAGAAGGTCCGGATGCGTCGG
This sequence comes from uncultured Enterobacteriaceae bacterium, assembly GCA_964655065.1. Lineage (GTDB taxonomy): Bacteria > Myxococcota_A > UBA796 > UBA796 > DRPG01. Next base: position 4,862 of record CAZZLC010000095.1, read on the forward strand.
TTCACCGCGACGTGCAGGCCAGCGAACTGCTGAAGCGTGACGTGGCGGGGCGCGTCGTACTCGCCGACGAGAGCCTCCCCGAGTACGCGACACTCGGCGAGCTGCTCCACGCCTGCCGCGAGCTGCGGTTCGGGGGGACCCCATGATCGTGCTCGCCCTCGTCGTGGCGCAGCCCGCGAGCGCCTTCGAGTTCTTCGATACCTGCAACGGCGACCCCACCCGGTGGTTGGACCAGCCCAGCGAGTGGCGGATCAGCAACCCTACGGGTCAGGCCTACAGCCAGCTCTCCGACGCCGAGGTCCGCGACGTCATGGCGGCGGGCTTCGAGGTATGGGGCGACACGACCACTTGCTGCTCCGATTGGCTCGACCTCGACGTCGGCTTCACCAACGCGGGCTTCGACTCGATGGACAACGAGAACGTCATCTCGTTCGAAGAGACGAGCTGGGATCCGGCCATCGGCTCGGTCAACATCACCATCGCCTTCGCGCGGATCCGCTACTTCACGACGACCTGCGAGATCACGAGCGCCGACGAGATCTACAACGCCGTCGGGTTTTCGTTCACCACGTCGAACAACCCGGGCATCGGCGACACGGATCTGCAGAGCATCGCCGCCCACGAGCACGGTCACTGGATCGGGATCGACCACACGACCGTCAACACCGCGACGATGTTCCCGACCTATCCGGGCGGGATCGCGCCCCGATCGCTCGATCCGGACGACGAAGGCGCCGTGTGCCTGTCCCATCCCGGCAACTGCAACCCCCCGGAGGTCGATTGCGCCAACGGGCTCGACGACGACAGCGATGGCGACATCGACTGCGACGACGCGAACTGCTTCACCGACGATGCCTGTTCCTGCGTCGTCGAGCGGGCGGTGAGCTGTGACTTCCTGATCGGGACCAGCAACCAGTTCGACCGCAACACGGTCGATACCTGGGGCTGCTCCGCGCGGCCGACCACCGGCGCCGACGTGACCTACGAGCTCACCGCTCCGGTGAGCGGCCCGATCCAGCTCGACCTCCAGCAGCTCGACGCAGACTTTGACCTCTTCGTCTCGGAGGACCTGGGCGGCAGGTGCGACTCGAACACCTGCGATGCATCGAACAACCAGGGTCTCGCCGACGAGCAGATCGTGTTCGACGCCGTCGCGGGCACGACCTACGCGGTGGTCGTCGATGGCTACGACGGGGCGGTGGGGTCGTTCCAGCTGCGCATCACCTGTCCCGAGCCCGAGGCGGACTGCGCCAACGGCGACGACGACGATGGCGATGGCCTCACCGACTGCGACGACGCCGACTGCATCGGCTCGGATGCCTGTGAGTGCCCGGTCGACGGGGTCGTGGGTTGCGACCAGAACCTCCAGGGCACGACCGTCGGTGGCGTCGACACCGTGGACACCTGGGGTTGTGCGGTCTGGCAGACCCCGGGACCCGAGCGGACGTTCACGTTCACCCCGACGCTCGACGGCCCGATCACCGTCGACCTGACGGGGCTGGGCGCCGACCTCGACCTCTTCGTGAGCCCGGAGGTGGCGGGCCGCTGCGACTCGGGCAGCTGCCTGGCCTCGGGCAACCAGGGTACCGCCGACGAGCAGATCGTGTTCGACGGGGTCGCCGGAGTGACCTACACCGCCGTCGTCGACGGCTTCGGAGGGGCGGCATCGGCCTTCGACCTCGCCGTCGACTGCCCGAACGCCGAGCAGGACTGTGCTGACGGCGTGGATGACGACTCGGACGGTGACATCGACTGTGACGACTCCGACTGTCTGCTGACCTCCGTCTGCGCGTGCCTCGTCGATGGCGTGGTCGGCTGTGACAATGCGATCCGGGACACCACCGTCGGGGGACGGAACACCATCGAGTCCTGGAGCTGTGCGGGCGGCCAGACCACCGGCCCCGACCGTACCTACACGTTCGTGCCTCCGGCCGACGGGCCCGTTCTCATCGACCTCTCCGGGCTATCTGCCGACCTCGATCTGTTCGTCTCCGAAGAGGTGAGCGGCGCCTGCGACGCCGACCGCTGCTCGTCGTCGACCCGTGGCGGCACCACCGCCGAGCAGCTCTTGATCGCCGGGACGGCGGGTGTGACCTACACCGTGGTCGTGGACGGGGTCGACGGCGCGACCTCAGACTTCGACCTGGCCGTGGACTGTCCGCTCCCCACTCCCGAGTGCGAGGCGGTGGAGATCCTTCCCTGCAACGTGCCGGTGGCGGGAGACACCTCAGGAGCGCTCAACACGATCGAGGACTGGAGCTGCACGAGCCGGCAGACCTCGGGCCCCGACCTCGTGTACTCCTTCACCGCACCGGAGACGGGCGCGGTCGAGTTCGAGTTGCGCGACGTCAGCGACGACCTCGACCTCTTCGTGACACCCGAGGTCTCCGGCGGCTGTGACTCCGACGCGTGCGACGCCTCCGACCGCGACGGCGTGGTGGACGAGAACCTGACCGTGAACGTGACGGCGGGACAGACCTACGCGGTGGTCGTGGACGGCGTGAATGGCGCGACGTCGTCCTTCGAGCTCTTCGCGGGGTGCCCGACGACGGGGGGAGACGCGGACACGGACACGGACACGGATTCCGACACCGACACGGACACGGATTCCGACACGGACACGGACACGGACGCCGACAGCGATGCCGACGCCGACGCCGACGCCGACGCCGGAACGATCGCCGAGATCTGTGGCTGCAACGGAGGGGGCCCGTCAGCATGGATCGCCCTGCCGGTCGCGATGTTGTTCCTGCGTCGGCGGGGAGGCGTCGAGCGGATCGATGCCCGCGCACGAGGTCGAGACGTGCCCGGAGCCGGATTGGAGCCGGGACGTCCTTGGAGCTGACGTGCGCACACCCATTCTCGTTCTCGCCGTGCTGTCCGGCGCATGCCTGCGATCGTCGCTGGTGAGGGGCGACGACGGAGGCGTGCGATGAGCGAGCAGCGCAGGCGATTCAAGGACTGGTTCGACGACGATGCCGCTGCGGCTCTGACCGAGCAGATCTCGGCGGTCTACCCATCGTTCCCCAGAGAGTCCTTCCTGGCTCACGCCACGACCGGCCTCGCCGCGCTCGAGATGATGGGGCGGGTCCGGCAGTTCTCGGATGCGCTCGCCACCTCGCTTCCCCCTCCGCCAGCGTCGCTGCGCATCCTCGCGGACAGTCTCCCGCCTCCCCTCGAGGGAACGGAGGCCGTGACCGACGGGTACCTGCAGTGGCCTGTCGGCCAGTACATCGCGGACCACACCGTCGAACACTTCGCGGCCGCGATGGACGCCATGGTCGAGCTCACCCAGCGCTTCTCGTCGGAGTTCGCCGTGCGGCCCTTCGTCGAGCGATATCCGGACGCCACCTTCGCGCGTCTCCTGGCGCTCACCAGCCATCCCAGCCCTCACGTGCGGCGATGGTGCTCGGAGGGCATTCGTCCGCGGCTGCCCTGGGGGCGTAGACTCTCGGTGCTGATCGAGGATCCTTCCCCGATCTGGCCGGTGCTCGAGGCGCTGAAAGACGACGACGTGCCCTATGTGCGCAGATCCGTGGCCAATGCGCTCAACGACATCGCGAAGGACCACCCCGAGAAGGTGGTGGCCCGGTGTCGGGCGTGGTCACGAGACGCGCCTGCGGGACGTCGCTGGATCGTGAAGCATGCGCTCCGGTCGCTGGTGAAGGCCGGCGATCCTCGGGCGCTGGCGGTGGTGGGGTTCGGGCCACCCACCGACATCGCGGCGACGCTGACCATCGATTGTGCGACCGTACCCATCGGTGGAGTCGTGCGGCTCGACATCGCGTTGCACAACCGGTCGGAGACGGACCAGTCGCTGCTCGTGGACTACGCGGTCACCTTCGTGCGCAAGTCGGGGGCGGGAACGACGCCCAAAGTGTTCAAGGGCACGCAGCTGACCCTCGAGGCCGGCGCCAGGCAGACCGTCACAAAGCGGCATCCGTTTCGACCGGCGACGACTCGAGCGCTGTACCCGGGGGTTCACCCGATCGCGATTCAGGTCAACGGTGTGGTGCTCGCGCGAGCGGCGGTCACGCTCACGGTGTCCTGAGCGGTCGGCGGTCCAGCGTCGGTCCCCCGTACCGCCCCTCCCTCGGAGCGGGTCGGCTCGTCGTCAGGTGGGGACGTCCCGCGAGGGATCGAAGACCTCGAAACGCCGAGCGGCGAGCCCGATGGACACGACGGCAGCGACGCTCATCAGCGCCACGGTGACTGCGACCCCTACCTCGATCCGGTCGCTCACCAGCCCCGCCGCGATGCCGAACGACGCGGTCACCGACCACGACACGAGGTTCGCCCCGAACGACAGCATCGTCGTGAGCAGGTTGCGGCCCACCGACTGCAGGGTTGCCTCGCCGGACTCGATGCGCCAGGGAAGTAGCAGGAACACCAGGTTCTCGATGGCCAGCGTGAGCACGAGACCCATGGGCACGACGACCACTGCGGCGAGGGCCCACGCCGCCATCGGCGGATGCCAAAGCCAGGCTCCGAACACCACGAGCCACGACGACAGGGTGAGCATCAACACCATCGGCGTGATCTGCCCGACCACCACCGCGATCGGGGAGAGGGGCAGCGAGCGGAGCATCTCGATTCGCTCGAGATCGGAGCGGAAGTCGAGCCGCAGCACGCTGGGGACGAACAGCAGCCCGTACCCGAGGCTTCCGACGATCAAGGCGAAGCCCGTATCGGGCGGGACGTCCCTGCCGATCGTGTCGAGGGCGACCGCCAGCGCTCCCGCGATGCCGATCGGCCACAGGAAGCCGAGCAGCGACGCGGGTCGGCGAACGAGCTCGACGATCCGCCGCCACGCGATGGGACCGACGCCCCAGAGCCTCGGGAGCCGAGGCACCCAGACGTGCCAGGTGCCCCCAGCTGCCCCCAGACCGCCCGACTGGACCCGACGCACGCTCGCGGCTCTCCGAACCGCGCCCTCCGCCGCCTGCTCGAGCCAGGTTCCACGCCCGAGGGCGAGCACCGCTGCGACGAGGATCGCGTTGGTGGCGATGAGGACCAGGCTCGCCTGCAGCAGCTCGGCCGTCGTCTCCCCCACGAAGACCGACGTGACGGCGACGAACGGGAACAGGAGGCTCCGAGCTACGGGATGGGCCACCAGAGCCTCGAGCTGGGTCAGGAGCGCCGCCGCGTCGTCGGGGACCCAGCCCGTGGCCAGGCCGAACAGCCCCAACAGCACGATCGCGAGCAGCGGAGCGTGCCCAGAGCGACTCGGTCGATCGAGCAGCAGGGCGAGGATCATGGCCGACAGCTGAACCGCGGGCAGGATCAACCACGCGATCAGGAAGCCCGAGAGGACGTGCCGGGTGTAGATGCTGGCCAGTGGACCCAGGAACACGCCCGCGACGCCCCAGGTCAGCCCCATCATCAGCACCTTGTAGCGGATCAGCTCGACCTCGCGGTGGGGCGCGGAGAAGAGTTGATCCGCCTCGGCCGGCGTGAACCCGACGGTCTCGCCGCCACCGCGCAGCGTGACCAGCGCCATCCAGCCCACCGCGAAGATGGCGGGGCCGAGGCGGCGCAGCGTCTCGGTGTCCAAGAACCCTCCCGGAGATCCGTCGGTGATCCGAACGGCGAAGGCGCCGAGCCAGAGCGGAAGGAGAAACACCAACACCGCCACGCCGCCCACCGTGGCCATGCGCCGACGCGAGGCGCGCAGCGCGCCGCGGACCCGCAGAGTCAGGAGCTTGCGGAGCCCGGGCCCCAGCCAGCCGTCCAGCCACGTCACGTGCCGGTGGCCTCGAAGAACAGCGACTCCAGATCGTCGATTCCGTATCTGGCGCGCGCCTCGTCCAGGGTGCCGAAGAAGCGCAGTCGACCCTGCACGAGCACGAGGAGATCGGTGCAGGTATCGGCCACCACGCTCAGCAGGTGGGAGCTCACGATCACGCTCGCCCCTCGGGCGGCCTGTTCGCCTACCCAGCTCTTGAGGGTGCGGATGGCGCGCGGGTCGAGGCCGGTCATCGGCTCGTCGAGCATGAAGAGGTCGGGCTCGTGGATGTCGGCGCAGCCCCCTCGACCGTCCACCGTGCACCGATGGGCATCGAGATCGACGGCGACGCCCTCGAAGACGACGACGTCGTGGCCGCCGGCCCGGGGCTCGGGGGGCTGGAGGCGTCGACGGATCCGGGCGAGAAGCTCCTCGGGATACAGCGGCTTTGGCAGGTAGTCGTCGGCGCCGGCCTCGAGGACGGGGATAGCCGTGCCGAGCACGCGCTGCACCGACGCCCGCGTCCCCGCCGCACGAATTGCTCGCCCCTGGTGATCCGAGGGGACCCCGCGTCCGTAGTCCCGCCCGATCACCCCGGAGGCCGCGTGTCCCCGTACGACAAGCCCGACCATCTCGCCGTGGACACCATCTGCGTCGACGCTCACCGCCCGGCGAGCCGCGCGCAGATGCCGGTTCACACCACGAGAAGGGGGATGCGATGACGCTCGACACGTCTCCGCGATCGACCACGTCGCTGCGCAAGCGCGGCTCGGCCCTCGCCTCGACCACCGCCCAGCTCGCCATGCTCGAAGCCGCCGCCGCCGAGCTCCCCGAGCCCGCCCGTAGGCCCTTCGAGGCGATGCTCGCGTCGGCGGGCTGGACCGAGCTCGTCCCCGCCGACATCGAGATCTTCCAGATCAACATCGGTCGGCTGTGCAACATGACGTGCCGCCACTGCCACGTGGACGCGGGGCCGGATCGGGTCGCCGAAAACATGGATCGTGCGATGGTCGACGCCTGCATCGCCGCCCTCGACCGCACCGACGCCCACACCGTCGACATCACGGGCGGGGCGCCGGAGCTCAACGCCCACTTCCCCCACCTCGTCGAGGCCTGCCTCGAACGCGGCAAACACGTCATCGACCGGTCGAACCTCACCGTGCTGCTGCTCCCGAAGTACCGCCACCTCCCTGAGTGGTTCGCCGAGCGGGGCGTCGAGGTCGTCGCGTCGCTGCCCCACCCCCGCAAGCGCAGCACCGATGCGCAGCGCGGTGACGGCACCCACCAGCGCTCGATGGCCGCCCTCTCGGCCCTGAACGACGCCGGCTACGGCAAGGGCGACCCGCAGCGCGTCCTCACCCTGATGCACAACCCCGCGGGCGCCTTCCTTCCCGGCTCCCAGGCGTCGCTCGAGGCGAGCTACCGACGTGGCCTCGAACGCGAAGGCGTCACCTTCGACCGCCTAATCGCGCTCAACAACATGCCCGTCTCGCGGTTCCTCGAGTGGCTCGACGCAACGGGCAACCTGCCCGACTACCTCGCGAAGCTCGTCGCGGGCTTCAACCCCGCCGCGGTCGCGGGGTTGATGTGCCGCAACACGCTGTCGGTGTCGTGGGACGGCACGCTGTACGACTGCGACTTCAACCAGATGCTCGATCTGCCGATCACGTCGGCTGACGGCGAGCCCGTGAACATCCGCGACTTCGATCCGCAGACGCTCGCCCGCCGCACCATCGTGACCCGCCGTCACTGCTTCGGGTGCACCGCCGGTGCTGGCTCCTCGTGCGGAGGCTCTACGGTGGAGGCCTCCTGATCCTGGGCCTGCTCACGGTCGCCGCCCTCGCCGAGGGCCCATACCCGGCCTTCGTCGCCGGCGCCCGCACCACCCCCGCCGGGGCCGCGGTGTGGGGCGATCTGTGGTGGACGACCACCGACGATCCACGGGGCCCGCTCGAGGTGGGCCCAGGGCTGGGCGTCTTCTTCTACTGGTACGAGCTTCAGGCGCAGACACGGCTCACGCTCGGCGGCGGCGCGCTGGTGCTGCTCGCGCAAGGTGCAGCCGAGCCCGGCTGGTTCGTGAGGGCCGACGATCCCGACGGACCGCGCGCCTTCGAGCTGCGTCCCCTCGGCCGGCTCCAGGCCAACCTCAACCTCCGCAACCACCGGGTGTGGCTCTACGATCGGCTCACCGTGTGGGGCCGGAACCGCTCCCGCGACGAGTTCGACCCCTTCCGCGGCGCGACGTTCGCTCGCGGCCTCGAGACCTCGACCGAGAACGCGGTCGCCCTGATGGTCAGCCCCGGCCCCGACCGGCCGCGCAAGAACTGGTTCTACGTCGAGGCCACCCTCGAGGCGTCACGCGGCATCGGCTGGATCAACCAGCGCGCCCACGTGGGCACCATCCTCGAGCAGCTCACCCCGGCGCTCACCCTCAACCTCGACGCCTACTACAGCTTCGTCGACACCCGGGTGGGCGGCCCAGGCGCCCAGTTCGTGCTGTTCTGGGCGCCCCCGCGCGACCGCTCAGGGACGACGTCCCTCCTGCGCGATGAGCGTCCAGTCGTAGGGGACGTAGGCGACCTCGGCGCCGGCGGGCAGCTCGGGGCGATACGTCCGGGCGAAGGCGAGAGGGCCGCCGGCGGCCTCGAAGTCCTCGGCGTACCACTCGAAAATCTGCGACAGTCGGACGGTCCCCCCCTCGACCGTCACGTTTCGTGGATCGGCCACGAACTCCCGCGTGACCTGGTCGAGCATCGCGTCGAGCCGCTCGGCGGGGAAGGGCTTCGCAGGGAACGTGGGGCAGCTCTCGGATTGGCAGTTGAGCGCGAAGTGGATGCGGGGCTCGGCATACCGCTTGCGCACGATGCCGTTCTCGAGGGTGTAGAGGCTGACCTTCTTGCCCCCGAGGCGGTAGCGGGTGCGGTAGAAGAAGTCGATCTTGTTGTCGACCACGGTGCCGAGCCCGGGACGGTCGATCACCGCGGTCACCGCGAGCGCGTTGTAGGCGTTGATCCAGTAGGCGAGCTCGGCGTCGCGGGTGGGGAAGAGCTCTGGGTGGCTGTCGGGCGACGCCGCAGCGAGCATGCCGACATAGCGATCGAGGGTCTGCCGGTCATCGCGGAGTCCCGCGTAGTCGACCTTCCCCGCCTCGTCGACGCGGGCCGCGAGCACCTCCGCCCACAGGTCGTGGACGAACCGGCCGTCGGGCGGATCCACATCGACCGCGGGCTCCACGGTCCGGAAGAAACAGCCCGTCAAAAGCGTCAGCAGCACGAGACCTCCAGTCGTCCGGTCTCTACGGAGGCCGGACCGTGACGGATCACCCGATCTGGATCGACACGGACCCCGGTCTCGGTCTTTTCGGCGTCGATGTCGACGACGCGATCGCGATCCTGGCGCTGCACTGCGCAGGGGTGCCGATCGCGGGTCTGTCCACCTGCTTCGGCAACGCCTCGCTCGCCCGCGTGCACCCCGTCGCCCGTGATCTTGGACGCCGGCTCGACCTGCGGGTCGCCCGCGGCGCGTCTGCCCCCGCCGATGTCGACACCGAAGCCGTCGAGGCGCTGGTCGCCCATCGCGGCGTGGTGCTGGCCCTCGCCCCGCTCACCAACGTCGCCGCCGCCCTCGCCCGAGGAGCACGCTGGGAGCGGCTCGTCGTGCTCGGCGGCACCACCGCTCGAGGGCCCAACCTGCGCCGTCTCCGCACCACGGAGCTCAACCTCGCCGCCGATCTTCGGGCCGCCGCGGCGGTGATCGAGGCGAAGCCCGATCTCGTGCCCATGGAGCCCTGCCGCCGCGTTTGGTTCGGGCTCTCCGACGTGGCGCGGTTCCCGCCTCCCTTCCGTGCGCGCTCGCTATCCTGGCTCGCGCTGGCCCCGGTCCACAGCCGCAGACTCGCGTTCTGCCCGTGGGATCTCGTCGCGGCCACGTGGCTCGTCGAGCCCTCGCTCTTCACCGTGGCGCCAAAGGCGGTGGGCCTCGTCGCCGACCGCTGGCGAAAGGGCCACGTCACCTTGTCGGACGACGGTGACGTGCCCGTCGTCCTCGATGTCGACGGTCCCCGGCTGAAGGCGCGCTTTCACCACCTCATCGCCCATCCTCGTCCCCGCTCGCCAGGAGTTCATCCATGACCCTGTTCCGTCCTCGCTTCTCCATGGCCGAGATCCGAACCCTCAAGGAGAGGATCGCCGACTCGTGGGCCCGACTGTCGGTCGAGCACCGCCAGCCCAACCAGGTGCTCGGTCAGCACCGGAGCATCGGCTGCGTGGCCCTCGAGATCACGCAGCGCTGCAATCTCGACTGCGCGATCTGCTACCTGTCTGAGAACTCCGAGAGCACCCCCGACATCCCCCTCGACACGATCTGGCGCCGCATGGACCGCATCGTCGAGGACTACGGCGTCGGCACCAACGTCCAGATCACGGGCGGCGACCCGACGATGCGTGATCACGACGAACTCGTCGAGATCGTGCGCCGGGCCAGCGAGCTCAAGCTCACGCCGGCCCTGTTCACCAATGGCATCCACGCGAGCCGCGAGCTGCTCGAGCGCCTCGCCGAGGTTGGTCTCGTCGACGTCGCCTTTCACGTCGACCTGACCGAGAAGCGAAAGGGCTACAAGCGCGAGGCGCAGCTGTGCGACGTCCGCTCCGAATACATCGAGCGGGCTCGGGGGCTCGGGCTGAACGTGATCTTCAACCAGACGGTGTACTCGAAGAACTTCGACGAGGTGCCCGAGCTCGTGCGCTTCTACAAGCAGAACGCCGACGTGGTGGGCATGGCGAGCTTTCAGCTGCAGGCCGACACCGGCCGCGGACTCAACCGCAAGCGCCGGCAGGTGATCTCGATCGAGACGGTTGGCGAGAAGATCGAGCAGGGCCTGGGCACGAAGCTGTCGTGGGACAGCGTGCTCTTCGGCCATCCGAAGTGCCACCGCATCGGCTACGCCGCCGTCTTCGGAAAGGGAGACCACGTCGCCGATCTGTTCGACGATCGCACGGTGGTCGCCGAGCTCCTCGAGGTGTTCGACGGGGTCTACCTCGATCGCAACAAGCCCCTCGAGGCGGCAACCCGGGCCATCGTGGAGGCGGCGCGCCGGGGGTATCTGCGCCGCGGCGCCACCTACTGGCTGCGTCGGCTCCGCGAGAACTGGCGCGCGCTCGTGAAGAGCCGGGGTCGGGTGCACAAGCTGTCGTTCTTCATGCAGAACTTCCAGGACGCCTACTCGCTCGACCACGAGCGCGTCGATTCCTGCTCGTTCCACTGCATCACCGACGACGGCGGCGTGAGCATGTGCGTGCACAACGCATACCGCGACCACTACCTCACCGGCGGCACGAGCTACCCCGAGGCCTACCAGGGTGAGCGACGCGACGCGGGCTACTACCCCTGCCACCCCGGCCGGCCGGCGCACGACACGATGCCCGCGAAGTGAGGCTCACCGGACCCGCGCGTACCACTGCTCGAGGGTGTCGGGACGCGTGCCCAGCATCCAGGCGAGCGGGAACGCGTACATGCACACGGTGCTGCGGACAGGCTGCTTCACGAAGCGGCGGCCGCTCACCTGCACCGGTCCGGGCAGGATCGACAGGCGACCGATGCGCCACAGTCTTCGCGCCATCACCACGTCCTCGAACATGCGCTGCTCGGGGAAGCCGCCCGCCGCCTCGAAGGCGTCTCGACGCACGAAGAGCGCCTGGTCGCCGTAGGGAAGCAGGGTGTAGGACGCCCGCAGGTCGGCGAGCGGAAGGAGGGCGTCGATGAGCGAGGGGGCACGGTCGTTGACGGTACGGATTCGGAAGGCGCCGCCGATCACCATGGGATCATCCAGGGTCTCGAGGATCGCCGCGCGGCTGTCCGCGGCCGGTCGGGCGTCGGCGTGCACGAACCACAGCACGTCGCCCGTCGATGCCGTGGCCCCGTGGTTGAGCTGGATGCCTCGCCCCCGAGGTGCGCTCACCACGCGGGCTCCCGCCGCCTCTGCGCGCTCGGGTGTCCCGTCCTCGCTGCCTCCGTCGACGACGACGACCTCGTCGACCCCGATCCGCCGAAGCAGGAGGATCTGCTCGCCAATGCGCGCCGCCTCGTCCAGCGTCGGGACAATCGCCGAGATCCGTCGACCCTGGACCGGAGGCCAGCGTCGCCTCGGATACGCGCGAAATGGGTCGAATCTCGCCATTCTTCACCTCGTGGATCGTCAGTGCGGTTCGTCGACGATGTACGTCGCCAGGCTGCTCTCGGATCACTTCCGAACCGGGGCGCCCCGACGCGAAGGCATATGCACTCTTGGGGAGGCGACGTGATTGCACTGATCGGGACGATGACCATGGCCGACGCAGGCCGGCCCGACACCGACGCGGAGCGGGCCGAGGCCCTCGATGCTCGCTACCAGCGCTTTCGCTTTCTCTTTCCCAAGGTCGAGGAGATCGACGCGCCCGCCCTGCAGGCGGCGCTCGACGAGCCCTCGCCGCCCGTGGTGGTCGATGTCCGGCCCGAGGCCGAGCGGGCGGTGAGCATGCTGCCCGGTGCCGTGCCGCTCGACGACTACGAGGCGCATCCCGAGCGGTACGCAGGGCGTCGCGTGGTCACCTACTGCACCGTCGGGGTGCGGTCGGGTCTCGTCGCGAACCGGCTGCGCAAGGATGGGGTCGACGTGGTCAACTTCCGCGGGAGCATCCTCGCGTGGACCCTCGCGGACGGCGCTCTCGTCACACCCGATGGCGAGCCGACCCGCGACGTGCACGTCTATCGCTCCGGGTGGAACTACGCGGCCGAGGACTATCGAGCCGTCGTCACCCGGCGGAACGGCACCGTGAAGCCGCTGTAGCCCAGGTGATCCCCTCCGCCGAGCTCCTCCGACGCATCGCCCGCACGCGAGACCGCGAGGCCTTCACCATGCTCTTCGAGCGCTACGCCCGGCGCATCGCGGGATTCCTCCGCGACGATCGGCTCGAGACCTCGATAAGGGACGAACTCGTCCAGGAGGTCATGCTCCGCGTGTGGCACCGCGCCGGCCAGTACAACCCGGACAAGGCCTCGGTCGACACCTGGATCTTCGCGATCGTTCGCAACGCTCGGACCGACCACTTCCGGCGCCCGGCCATCCGGGCGCGCGTCGAGCCCCTCGATCCAGGCCTCGCGGACGATCGGAGCGCGACCGTCGAGGACGAGGTGCTACGGCGCCGCGACGTGTCGGACGTCCGGACCGCGATCGGCGACCTCCCCGAGGAGCAGGCGACCGTCTTGCACGCAGCGTACTACCAGCACAAGTCGCTGAGCGCGATCGCCACCGAGACGGGAGTGGCGCTCGGTACCGTCAAGAGCCGGGTGCGGCTCGCCATGAAGAAGCTGCGAACCATCCTCGGCGGGCGCTCGTGATCGAACACCACCTCCCCGAGGACTGGATCGTCGCCCATGCGGCAGGCATCGCCACCCCGGCCGAGGATCTCCTCGTGATGGGTCATCTCTCGCTGTGCCCGCACTGCCGGACCGCGCTGGCGGTGGCCGAGACGGTCGGGGGAGCCGTGCTCGCGCAGAGCGAGGAGGTCGAGATCGGCCGCGACCTGCTCGCCCGCACGCTCGACCGCCTCGACGAGTCCCGAATCGACCTCCCCGAAGCGAGGGATCCCGACGGTGTGCTCCCCGAGGCGCTCGTCCGGGTGGCGGGTCGCTCCGCCGACCTGAAGTGGCGGTGGGCCTTCCCCGGTGTGGACCAGATCGTGCTCGACGTCGCGCACCACGCGGGCAGTCCCCCCGCACGGCTGTTCCGCATCGCCGCGGGCGGCTTCATCCCGCCCCACGAGCATCGCGGCGTCGAGGCCTCCCTGGTGTTCACGGGCGGGTTCACCGACGAGATCGGGCGCTACGGACGAGGCGACGTCTGCGTACGCGAAGAAGGATCCCGCCACGGCCAGGACATCGACGATGGCGAGGATTGCGTCGTCCTCGTCGTGGCGGACCGGCCGTTCCGCGGGCGTTCGCTCCTGGGGCTCCTCGCCCAGGTTCTCCGGGGCTTCTGATCGCCGACTCCCGGCGGCGAGCGATCCGCGGCTGAGGGAGCGGTCGACGAGAACGCTGTCGTTCAGTCGCGCAGAGACACCCATTGCTCGCTGTCGTCGAGCATGTCGGTGATCCACTGCCTCACCGTGGTGCCCGCGATCGCGTAGTCGAAGGCCGACAGCACGAAGGTGTGCTCTTCGCCGTCGGCGATCAGAGAACGAAAGCGCTCCGGATGGACCTGCTCGAGCTCGTCGATCCCGGTGAGCAGGGCTTCCTCGTACGAGGGGCCGTCGAACGGCAGCCCCGCCACGATGACCTCGTCCTGCTTCGAGCCGATGAACGCCATGCGAACGTCGGGGTCTTCCGACAGCAGGTAGGCCTGGTAGTCGGTCAGGTCGTCGCCGCTCGTGCAGGTCTCGCAGCTCTCTGGAAAGAACGCCCCCGAGTTCCAATACTCGATGGTCGCTCGTAGGCCTCCGGGCGAAAAGACGCCGGGTCCAGAGTCGTTCACGAGGTCGATGTCCACCTCCGGGTACAGGGTCCGCCCCCCCTGCGGGCGCCCGTCCATTCGTGCACCACCGCCCCTCTGACGTCTCGCTT
>CAZZLC010000096.1:0-8320 GCA_964655065.1 uncultured Enterobacteriaceae bacterium
CTGCCCTCGCGACCCCCGGAGATCTCGCAGACTGGCTCGGCATCGGGATCGGGCGGCTCGAGGGCCTCGCGGACCTGCGGGGATGGCTGGCCCGGGCGCCCGAGCCCCTGCGCCACCATCGGCGCTGGTGGGTGGCGTCCCGACGGGCGGACGGCCTGCCCCGACTGCTCGAGGCCCCGAAGGACCAGCTGCGCGCCGTGCAGCGGCGCATCCTCCGCGAGATCCTCGACCAGGTGCCGGCGCACCCCGCCGCCCACGGCTTCGTCGAGGGGCGGTCCGTCGCGACCGCCGCGTCGGTCCACGCGGGGACCGACTGGCTGGTACGGCTCGACCTGCGAAGCTTCTTCCCCTCGATCCACCGTCGGCGCATCGCGGGCGTGTTCGCTTCGATGGGGTTCCCCCCGGCCGTGGCACGTCGGCTCGGGGGGCTGTGCACGACCATCACGCCGCTCGACGTGCTCCGCGCGATGCCGCCGCCCCCGCACGTGGATCGCGCCCAGATCTTCGCCGTGCACCGCGACCCGCACCTTCCTCAGGGCGCCCCCTCCTCCCCCGCCCTCGCGAACCTGTGCGCCTACCGGCTCGATGCCCGTCTCGCGGGGCTCGCCCGCCGCCGGCGGCTCCACTACACGCGCTACGCCGACGACCTGTTCTTCTCGGGGCCGCGCGCGACGTCGCCCCACCGCGTGGTGCGAGCGGCGGCCGCGATCGTGGTCGGCGAGGGGTTCGCGCTGCACGCCGCGAAGCAGCGCGTGATGGGGCCAGGCGAGGCGCACCGGTGCCTCGGGCTCGTGGTCAATCGGGCTCCCGCGGTGCCGCGGCGGGAGCGCGAGCGGCTGGAGGCCATCCTCACCAACTGCATCCGGTACGGGCCGGCGTCGCAGAACCGCGGAGGCCACCCGCACTGGCGCGAGCACCTGACGGGCCGGGTCGCCTGGGTCGCGCACGTCCTTCCCCGCCACGGGGCCCGGCTGCAGACCTTGCTCGACGCCATCGAGTGGGTCCCCGGGGAGACGCCGCATCCCGACGAAGCCCGACCTTGACCGGGCCCACGCTACGCTCCGCGTCTGGATGCCCCTGCACTTCCCGGACTCGCTCACCAACGACGCCGGCGACGCGGGGGCGGGGACGTACAAGGTCTGTACGGTCCGCGTAGCCCCCGTGGCCGCGAGCCCGTGATGCCTCACCGGTCCCGCTCGGTGAGCCAGCGCCGCACCGCGGGATCCTGCGCGAGTCCCGCGGCTCGCCGGTAGGCCTCGCGCGCCTCGGCCCGGCGGCCCGCCGCGAGCAGGAGCCACGCGCGCACGGCGTGGAACGGCTGATGCGCGTCGACCGCGGCCGCTGGGAGCCCCTCGAGGATCTCGAGCCCCTCGTCGACACGGTCGACGCGCCCCAGCGCCGCCGCGTAGCCGATCTCCGCCCCGACCGAGGGGTGGTCGCGCACGAGCAGGGAGTACAGCCCGCAGATCGCCGGCCAGTCGGTGCGGCCCGAGATCGCCCGGTGGAGGTGCACCGACTGGATCGCCGCCTCGAGCTGGTAGGGGCCGGGTCGCTTGGCCCGACCGGCCGCCCAGAGGGCCTTCTCGCCCTCGAGGATGCGCTCGGCGTCCCAGCGCGTACAGTCCTGCTCCTCGAGGGGCACGAACGAACCGTCGTCACTGCGTCGAGCGGCCCGTCGGGCCTGGCAGAACGAGATCAGGGCGTACAGGCCGAGCGACTCGGGATCGCCGACCGCGTTCGCGACGACGAGGGCGAGCCAGCGCGCCTCCTCCGCGAGCCCGGTGAGCGAGGCCTCGGGGTCGGACCATCCGGTGCCGAATGCGGCGTAGATGGCCTCGTGCACCGCAGGCAGCCGCGCCTCGAGCTCGGCGGGGGCCGGCTCGTCGAACGAGAGCCCGAGCTCGCGGATCCGGTTCTTCACCCGGACCAGACGCTGGGCGACCGTGCTCGGCTTGGCCATCGTGGCGCTGCCGATCTGCTCGGCGGTGAGCCCGAGCACGACCTGGAGCATCAGCGGGGTGTGCATCGAGGCGGGGAGCTCGGGGTGGGCGCAGACCAGCATGAGCGACAGGCGGCGGTCGGGGAGCTGGCCCTCGTCCTCGGGCTCGACGAGCCACCGGGCGTCGGCCCGCAGCTGGACGGCGCCGCGCTGGCGGGTGTCCTCGCGCCGGACGCCGTCGACGACCTTGCGTCGCGCGACGGTGAGCAGCCAGCTCTCGGGCCGCTCGGGCACCCCGGTCCTCGGCCAGGTCGCGAGCGCGGCCGCGAGCGCCTCGCTCGTGGCGTCCTCGGCAGCGCCGAGGTCGCCACAGCGCCTCGCGAGCCAGGCCACGAGGCGCCCGTAGGCCTCCCGCGCGACCTGCTCGACGACCTGGCGGGGCTCACTCACGCCATGGGCTCCATCTCGAGGACCGGCCGCAGCTCGACCGCGCCGGTGGCGGCGGCGGGGCACGCGCTCGCCAGCTCCACGGCCTCCTCGAAGGTCTCGACCTCGAAGACCATGTAGCCTCCCAGGGCCTCCTTGGAGTCCGCGAACGGCCCGTCCTGGACGAGGCGCCTGCCGTCGCGCACCCGAACGGTCGCCGCGGTGTCCGCGCCCGCGAGCACGTTGCCGCCGACGACCTTCTTGCCGACGGCGGCGCTGTAGTCCTGCCACTCCTGCCAGTACGCCTGGGCGGCCGGGCCGGGCGCCCGCTTGGAGAATTCGTCGGGGGTCTCGAGGATCAGCATCATCACCTTCATCGTTCCTCCTCGCCGAGCGTCGGCCCGGTCGCGCGGGCTCGTCTCGCCCGTCACCTCACACACGGGCGAGGGGGCGGCCGATCGACACGAACCCGAACGAAGTCGCGAATCGGGAACGAATCCAGCAGCAAACCACGCTATCACCATGAGGTCGCCATGGCGTGCTGATCAACGTCAATTAGAATGGCCGGCGTGCAGGTTGTACCCGCGGCTCGACGCGCATCGAGGTGGAAGCTTGACGAGCTTGCCCCCCGACGTTGAACGCGACGGACGCAACCGGGCACGGACCGCCCCTGGACCGAAGCCGCCAGAACCGTCGACAAGCCGTCCTCGTCGTCACCCGCGACTTCGTCCTCCTCCTCGTCTCCGAATCCCTGGCCAGCCAACCAGCGCTCGGACCGCATCGCGATCTCCACCACCAGCCGCTCGATGTCCTCGGTGCTCGGCGGGGGGCAGGGTCACGACTACGAGGGAGGGAGCCACCTCGCTCCACGAAGACGTTGGTCCAACGGCCAGAACGGAACCTCGATGAGCAGGTGCCTGCGTCTCAACCGTTGAGGTCGTGAAGGGCGGTCCAATCTCGACACTGCTCGTCGTGGACGTACGCGGGTGGGTGCGCCGGTATCGCCCCCATTGACCGGCGCACACCGGCGCATCAGCGGCCACGAGACGCTGCCCACCAGCTACCAGTCCGTCGGCTTGTAGTCCTTGAGGAACTGCCCCCAGACGTGTTCCCCCGTCGCGAGCCCGTCGAAGATCGGATCCACGATCCGGGCCGCTCCGTCCACCACGTCCAGCGGAGGATGAAACCCGTGCTCCTCACGCTTCCGCTCCGCGTGGTGAATCGGGTCCTCGTCCGTCACCCACCCCGTGTCCACACTGTTCATGTGGATTCCGTCACGGAGGTAGTCCGGCGCCGACGTCCGCGTCATCATGTTCAGCGACGCCTTCGCCATGTTCGTGTGCGGGTGCCGGTCCGACTTGAACGTCCGATAGAACTGCCCTTCCATCGCCGAGACGTTCACGATGTGCTTGTCGCGGGTGCTCACTCCCACCATCAGAGGCTTCAGCCTCGCGTTCAGCAGGAACGGCGCCATCGCGTTGACGAGGTGCACCTCGAGCAGCTCCACCGGAGGCACCTCGTCGAGCTTCAGCCGCCAGCTGTTGACCATGCGCTCGTCGACCTGTTGCAGGTCGGCATCCAGGCGCCCCTCCGGGAACGCAGACCGGTCCGTGTCGCCCGGCAACAACGGCAACGCGCTCCACACCGACGCACGGGTGCCGCCACTCGCCCTGTGGCCCGGTAGCAGCCGCGCGAGCTCGCCCCCGCCGTCCGTCAGCTCCGCCTGCATCAAGTGGTCGTAGAACCCGGGAGGCCGGCGAACGGTCTGGCAGGCGTTGTTGATGATGAAATCGAGCCGCGGAAGGTGCGCCACCAGCTCTGCGCACAGGTCCTCGACGTCACCGATGCGCCGCAGATCGAGTCCCGCGATCTCCAACCGATCCGACCACGCTTCGAAGTCCGGCTCGCTCGCGTAGCGACGCGCCGCGTCGCGCGGGAACCGCGTGGTCGCCACCACCCGACACCCCGAGCGCAGCAGCAGGATCGCCGCGTGGTAGCCGATCTTCACCCTCGCCCCGGTCACGAGCGCGACCCGACCCTTCAGGTCGCCCTCGGGGCTCCGCTTGCGGTAGTTGAAGTCGCCACAGGCGGGGCAGAGCTGGTCGTAGAAGAAGTGCAGGTCCTGGTAGGGCTCGTTGCAGACGTAGCAGATCCGCACCTTGCGAAACGTCCCGAGGGTCGGAGGCAGCTTCTCGCCCCGATTCTGACGCCGCGGCGTCTGAAAGATCTGATTCTCACGAAGCTTTCGAATCTGGGCGTTCGAGGCCAGCTGCGCGTCGTGGTCCCGCAGGTCGATCCGCTTCTTGCGGGCGCGCTCCCGACGCAGCCGGCGTCGGTCCTGGGTGGTCGGACGCGCGACCCGCCCCGCCGCGACGAGGAGGCGCCGCTGGAGGGGCTCGTCGACGTAGGCGAGCACTCCCCGGTCCTCGAGGATCTCCTCGAGGAGTTCGGCGGCCAGGCTGACGCGATGAGCGAGTTCGTCGGGATCAAACACGTTCGACGGTTAGCCCGGTGAGCCCCCGGCGTCAGCGCTTCAGGTCGCCTGGCGGGCTCCGCTGCAGCCGCACGGCGAAGAGCCGCCGACAGCGTTCCGGCCCCCGAGAGGAAAACTTGGTCCAGGCCGTGAACGCTGCCGGCGGGTCATCACCACACCCCTTCGGGTGAGGCTCTTCCTCATGATAATGAATATCATTTTCAACGGCAAGGATTCGTACCTCCCTCGCGGCGGGTCGCAGAAGACTACGAGGAACCGGCGTTCACATCCGGAAAGCGGATCTCGAGGTCGGGGTAGGCCTCCTGCATCAGCTCAAGCGCCAGCCAGGTGTGGCAGTGCTGGACGTGGGGCTGCCGCTTCGTGGGACAGGAGCAGCCGAGGTGGACGCTCTCGTGTCGTGCCAGCTCGGCGAGCGCGTCGAAGGGCTGTCGGTCGGCGACCATCCGCTCGCGGACGGCTGCGAGGTACCCGACGCGAAAGTCCTCCCAGGGGATCGTCCCGGCGAGCAGCCGCGTCACGAGCTCGGAAGGCGGCCGCAACCCGTGCTGGGTGTGGTGTCGGGTGTCCTGCCGGATGCCCTCGGGGAGGTCCGCCGCCTTCGCTCCGCGCTTCATCTGGTACCGAGCCAGCATCTCGTTGTCGGCCCCCTCGTGACAGGTCACTTCGGGTCGGTGGCCCCGATCCTACCCCACACGAGCTCGGTGCCCGCGGTCATGGCCCCCAGCCGGACCGGCTCGACGCGGTCGATCTCGAGCTCCTGGACTGTGTCCAGCCGACCCCACAGCCGAGCGAAGCCGGGGAGGACTGCGAGGTACCCGACTCGGCGGAGCCAGCGCCTCCGCTCGGCCTCGGTGGAGGGCCTGGGCGCTGCCACTGCGCGCCCGTGCAGCCGCACCCCCAGCGGAGCAACGAACCGACCCCGCGCGAGGGCGGCGAGCCAGGTCAGCGCGCGACCGTCCACCGCCAGCACGCAGACCCGACCGTCGGCGCGGAGGCGAGACCCCGTCCCCGAGGCAAAGATGGGAAAGAACAGGGCACGACCGGGCTCACCGAGCAGCAACGAGCCGATGGGCGCGACCTGCGGGGAGCCATCGGAGCCCACGGTGGCCACGGCAGCGTGAAAGTGGCTCGAGAACGCACGGTTCACGAGAAGGCGGGTCGAGGACCAGGCACTCACGAGACCTCCTGAAGAATGGCCGCCGCCGCCCGAGCGACGGGCGCGAGAAGGTCGCCGTCCACCGGTCGCCCGGCATCGAGGTCGCGTCGCACGGCCGCGACGGGCAGGTCGCACACGGCCAGGACCACGCGGCGGATGGCGGCGACCGACGCGTCACCGAAGAAGCGCTCCGAGAGCTTCCCGAGCACGTCGCGAAGCTCCGCCTCGAGCCGAGCCGCACGTTCGCGGGTTCGATCCGGCCAGTCGGGACGGTCGAAGTCGTCGATCCGGTGCAGCAGCAGGATCCTCGCAGACTCGGGGCTCCGCCGACAGAAGTCGAAGGTGACCTCGACCAGCGCCCTCACCGAGCCCTGCTCCGACACCACCTGGGCGAAGTGGGCCTGGAACTCGGTGGTGGCGTCGAGCCAGACGGTGGCGAGCAGCTCCGCCCGGCTCCCGAACCGGTAGTAGATCGACCCCGTCGGCGCCCCGATCTCGGATGCGATGGCGCTGATGGTCGCCGCGCTCGGACCTCGAGACGCGACGACGGTTCGGGCGGCGGTCGCGATGCGCTCTGCGTCATACTGGCGAGGACGAGGCATGGTTCTAGAATAGTCGAACTAGAACAGTTGATCAAATCGGGACGGCGCAAGGCGTCGTCCGTAGGCGGGCGGGTGGTTGGCAGCGACAGCCAACGATATTTCGTCGACATGACGACCCCCCACGCGAGCGAGACGCTGTCTCGAGGCCTGCTCGCCCTGCGCGAAGCTGTTCCCTACGACCTGGCCGTGGTCTACGCTCTCCACGGTGACCAGCTCCGGGCGAGAGCGGCTGAGGGACCGCTCGCCGATGGCCGGGTCATCGACCATCGGCTCGCCCTCGCGGACTACCCGAGCATTCGGAGAGCCCTGGCGAGTCGTCGGCCGGCCGTGCTCTCGTCGGCCGCCCACCGCGGCGCCGAGGGCGACCCCTACGACGGCGTTCTGGACCTGGCGCCGGGCCACTCGTGCATGGTGGTGCCGCTGCACGCCGGGCCGCGCGACCTCGGAGTGATCACGCTCGACCATCGGGAGCCGTCGCTGTACGGCGAGTCGACGATTCGGTGGATGGCCGTGGCCGGCCAGCTCCTTGGCCTGACCCTGTCCCACGCCGAAGACGGCTCGGGCCACGGCCCGGTGGGACGCTTCGACGACAACGAGCGCGCCTACTTCGAGGCCTTGCTCGCGCAGAGCGGCGGCCGGATCTACGGAGCCGGGGGCGCGGCCGAGACGGCGGGCCTCAAGCCCACCACCCTGCACAGCAAGCTCCGGAGGCACGGCCTCCGGTAGACTCGCTCAGGCCTTCGCGAGGCGCGCGACGAGCTCGTCGGCGCCGCCGACGTGCTCACCGTCGATGAACACCTGCGGCGTGGACGCCTTGCTCGAGACGGCCCGGAGCATCGCCCCCGTGGCCCGAACCTCGCTGTAGGTCCAGCCCTTCTCGTCGAGCGCCTGGCGCGCCCGAGCGCAGTGCGAGCAGCCCGGCTTGGTGAACAGCACGATGTCGTGCGGGGCCGACGCCTCGGCGTCGAGGAACCGCAGCATGGTGTCGGCATCGGACACCTCGTAGGGGTCGCCCGGCTTCTCGGGCTCGATGAACTGCTTGACGATCACACCGTTGTCCACGAGCATCGAGTAGCGCCAGGACCGCTTGCCGAAGCCGAGGTCGGACTTGTCGACGAGCAGGCCGAGCCCCTCGGTGAACGCGCCGTTGCCGTCGGCCGCGAAGGTGACAGTCTCGACGTCCTGGTCACGCCGCCACGCGTCCATCACGAACGCGTCGTTCACGGAGACGCAGATGATGTCGTTCACACCGAGCTTGGCGAAGGTGCCCGACAGCTGCTCGTAGCGCGGGACGTGCGACGTGGAGCAGGTCGGGGTGAACGCGCCAGGCAGGCCGAAGACGATGACCTTCTTGCCGCTGAACAACTCACTCGTCGCCTTGTGGACGAGCTCGCCGTTCTCCATCACCTCGAGGTTCACCTCGGGGACACGCGCGCCCTCGTGGTTGGGGAAGCTCATGAAATCTCCTTTGATGTCGGACTGGGTTCCTACTGGCCCCGTACGTTCCCGAGAGACGGACACAAGCGGAGCTCCGTCCCGATGACCTCATCGGCGAGGTATTCGTGGCCCCACAACGCGATTTGGTTGCGACGTAACCAAATGTCGTGGCCTCCGAGGAGAGCCGCGATGCAGACGAAGCCGAGCTCAGTGGACCTTCCCGGCCGCCGATGACGGTGCCGAGGAGGGATCGTGGAGCCCATCTA
>CAZZLC010000096.1:8420-18938 GCA_964655065.1 uncultured Enterobacteriaceae bacterium
TGGACCTTCCCGGCCGCCGATGACGGTGCCGAGGAGGGATCGTGGAGCCCATCTAAGTGGACGTGAGCACCGCCAAGGGCGTGCCCACGCCCGAGGACCAGGAGTACTTCGTCAACACGCTCTTCCCGACCTTCCAGCGCGCGGGGCTCGGGGCGCTCATCAACGTCAAGCCCACGAGCGCGATCACCGACATGGGGACCAAGCGCTGGAGTCAGGCCGCGAGCGGCTTCGGCTTCGACATCTGCGACGTGGGCTCGAAGGACGATGCCTTCGAGCTCGCCGGCCAGTACACGGGACTGGCGACCACCTGAGTGGCCGCCGGCGGCACTCACGGAGTGGGGTCGCAGGCGTCTCCGATGCCGTCGCCGTCGCTGTCGACCTGGGTCGGGTTGGCGTCGACGGGGCAGTTGTCGACGGGATCGTTCACCCCGTCGGAGTCCGTGTCGGGCAGGTTGGGATCCGTGCCGAGCGCGAACTCCGCGCCGTCCAGCAGGCCGTCACCGTCGGCATCTGACTGGGTGGGGTCGAAGCCGGGGAGGCTCCACTCCACGCAGTCGCCGAGCTCATCGACGTCGGTGTCGCACTCGAAGACGAGATCGTCGATGACGAAGATGTCGTCTGGCTCGTCACCGATGACCTCGATCCTGACCTCCACCTGGCCGCCCGACAGGTCGACGACGGGCTGCGTCTGCCCGTCGAGCACGGTCGCGAACGGCGTCGTGAGCTGGGCGCCGAGGGCGCTGTCCAGCGTGATCCAGGGCCCCCCATCCTTGCGGACGGAGAGGTCGAGCGCGTCTGCCGCTTCGGGGGCCGGTGAGCCCGCAGCGACGCTCAGCGCGTACCGGAAGGACGGGCAGCCGGGCAACTGCACGCTCTGGACGAAGGCATTGTCGCCGTCGAGCTGAAGCGCGTGGGTCGGCGAGCTCACGGGGCTGGTCACGGGCGTCACGGCCGTGCTGGTGGCCCAGAACGTGGGGTCGAGCGAGGCGCCGAACGGAACGGCGTAGCAGTCACAGGCATCGCCCACGCCGTTGAGACTCGCGTCGTCCTGGGCGGGGTTGGCGACGTCGGGGCAGTTGTCGACCGGGTCGGCGATCCCGTCGCCATCGGTGTCGCTACTGACCACGATGGGCAGCACCGTGGGCACGGCTACCTGACCGTCGCTCACCGACCAGATCAGGGCGTCCGAGCCGAGGTACCCGGGGTTCGGCGTGTACTCGAGCACCCGGGTAGTGGGGTCGAGGGTCGCCGCACCGTTGGTCGGGAGCTGGGTAATCGTGAAGGTCAGCGTGTCGCCTTCGACATCGCTCGCGGCCAGGGTCACCTGCGCCGTCGTGTCGCTCACGAGGGTCAGGGACGCGGGAACGGGCACGGGCGGGTCGTTCACGGGCACGATCGAGATCGAGATCAGCGCGGCGTTCGACGTCTCCACCCCATCGATCGCCAGCACCGTGAACGCGTCGCTGCCGCTCACGTTCGGGTTCGGGGTGTAGAGGAAGCCCCCCGTCGGGTCGACGGTGACGGTGCCGAGCCAGGGTGCCTGGTCCAGGGCAACGGTGACGGGGTCGCCATCGACGTCGCCAAAGGCGACCATGTCGGCCAGTGCCGTGTCCTCGTCGGTGGAGAACGAGGCGCTCTGCACGGTCGGCGGATCGTTGATGGGAACGACGGTGATGGTGACCCGCGAGGGGAGGGAGTCCGCCACGCCGTCCGAGGCGATCACCGTGAAGTCGTCGACGCCGTTGCGATCGGGCAACGGCGTGTAGGTGAAGTCGCCCGTGACGGGGTCGAGGAAGACCACCCCGAGCGCGGGCGCTTCGTCGACTCGGTAGGTGATGGCGTCTCCGTCGACGTCGACCGCGACCACGGTGTCGGCGAGCGCCACGTCCTCGTCGGTCACGAGCGCCAGCCCGGCGGGGAACTCGGGGGCATCGTTGGTGCCCCCGACGTCGATGGCCACCGTGACGACAGCCGAATCGAGAAGCCCGTCGCTCACCACGACGTCGAACGAGTCGGGGCCGTTGGTGTCGGGGTCGGGCTCGTAGGTGAACGCGCCCGTGACCGTGCTGAAGAGCAGCGCACCGTCATCGGGCAGGCGAACCACCCGCCAGGTCAGCGAGTCGCCCTCGGGGTCCGTGGCGACGAGTTGCCCCGATAAGGGCTGGTCCTCGGGGGTGCTCAGGAGACCGGGTGGAACGATCGCGGGCGGGTCGTTCACGGCGGAAACCTGGATGGTCAGCCTCGCCGGCAGGGTCTCGAGCTGGCCGTCAGAGGCGATCACCGTGAAGTCGTCGATGCCGTTGAAGTCGCGCGCCGGCGTGTAGGTGAACGCGCCGGTGCCGGGGTCGAGGTCGAGGTCCCCGCTGCGCGGCCCCGTTCCGATGCGATAGCTGATCGGGTCTCCGTCAGGGTCGGTCGCGGTCACCACGCCCGACACGGGAACGTCCTCGACGGTCGACAGCGTCTGGCCCATCAGACCCGTCGGGGCGTCGTTGACGTTGGTCACGTCGATGGTCACCGTCGCGACGAACGAGTCGGTGATGCCGTCGTTGGCGACGAAGTCGAAGGAGTCGGTGCCGAAGAAGTCGCGTTCGGGGGTGTAGGTGAAGCTTCCGGAGTTGGTGTCGGCCGAGAGGGTCCCGTTGGTGGGGCTCGCCACGATGGCCCACACGAGCGGATCACCGTCGGCGTCGCTCGCCACCAGCTGCGAGGTGATGGGCTGCTCCTCGAGGGTCGAGAGCTGCGCCGACACGGCGACGGGCGCGTCGTTGGCGGAGGTCACCGTCACGTCGACCTGGACGGGCCCCGAGCTCGCCCCCTCCGGATCCCGAGCCGCCCAGGTGAAGGCGTCGTTGCCGAAGAAGTCCAGCGTCGGCGTGTAGGTGAACGTGCCGTCGACGCCGAGCGAGACGCTGCCCGATGTCGGATTGTCCACGATCTCGAAGACGAGCGGATCGCCCTCGACGTCGGAGACCGGGAGGCTTCCCTCGATCGGCGTGTCCTCTTCGGTCGTGAGCACCAGGGCTTGGCCCCTGGGCGCATCGTTCACGGGCTCGACGATCAGCTCGATGGTGGCCTCGGCCTCCAGCTCGTCGCCCACGAAGGCCCGCCACACGATGCGGTCCGTACCGTTGAAGTGCTCGTTCGGGAGGTACTCGTAGACCGAACCGGCCCCCACGAGCCTGCCGAAGGACGGCGGAGTCAGGATCTCGAAGACGACCCGCCGCTCGCTGTTCAGGAGCTCGGCCTCCAGGACGAGCCCGACGGTGTCGTCCTCCTGCAGGCGGACCACCGAGTCCGTCACGAAGAGCGACGCCTCGGGCGGCGGATCGACCACGCCCCCCGTGTCGTCACCGGTCTCGGTGGGGTCGGGGGTTCCGCCTCCCTCGCCACTGCACGCGACGAGCGCGGCTCCGATCATCCACCTGACACTACCAATCGACATGGGGCCCTCGCTGCGACCCGGACACTATGCCAGACGGCGAAGCCACTTGCCGGCGCGGAACGTTCACGGGGTTCTGCAGGGAGGTCCCGGACTACGTTGGGCCTCGACGGTCGGGGTCGGGCCCCTCTGCCTCGGGCAATGGCGAACCGCGCGGCGCCTCTTCGGTCTCGTCCGGCCACTCCAGGGTCTCGGTCCACTCCGCATCGAACTCCTCGCGCAGGTCGTCGAGGAAGGTCTGGAGGTCCTGCCCGGTCTCCACCCACACGCACTCCGCGAGCGGAACCCAGCGCTCGCAGTGGGCACACCGCCCGGTGTCGCCGACGAGGTGCGGATCGCGGAGGATGGTCGCCATCACGGACACCGGCATCTGGGTGAGCTGGCCGCACGGCTCGTGGCGGAACACTCGGGGCACGGGTCCTCCAGGCCCGGAGTCGCCCCGATTCTACCAACCGTCGCCGAGCCGCGACACCCGTAGCCGAACGTGAACCGTCCGCACGGCCCGACGTCGCTTCTGGCTGGCGCGCGTCTTGAACCGCGTGCCTGCCCAGGGAGGAGACGTGCGACAGATCTTCTGGATGGCGCTCGTGGGATGCACTCCGGTCGAGGAGGGACCCGACGGGTCGGTGCCCACCGGCTCCTGGGTGCTCGAGGAGACCGAGGGCTCCTGTGTGCGACTCGCGCTCGCCCCCGGCGGCGAGGCGTCGGTGGAGTCCGCGTCGACCTTCGCGGGCGGCGGGCGACGGGTCACGGAGCGGGTCGAGACCTTCGGCACGTGGGTCGAGGCTGGCGTCGTCACGTTCGAGCCCGTCGACATCGCCCGCGGAGGCATCCAGCCTCGCCTCGAGCTCGACTGCGAGGCAGTGGCTGGCCAGCTCCAGTGTGACGACGGCGGGAGTCGTCGGCTCTCCTTCACGGCTGCCGAGGCGCTGGTGACCGTGGAAGGCTGGCGGGTGATCGAGCGCGACGATGGCGCGGGCCCGGTTGCCTGGCCGATCACGTTCCCCATCGACGACGAGGGACGCACCTTCGACCTCGTCACTGCCGACGGACTCGTGCTGCGGGACGACGGCACGGCCCTGCGGGTGCTGACGGAGTCGATCGAGGCGGCCGACCATTCGGTGGCCAAGGTGGACGCGATCGAAGGCGCGTGGACGGACGGCGGAAGCGGCTCGACCGTCGACTTCGACAACGACGTCTACGACCTGAGCTGCGAGGAGATGGGGGGCGAGCTCCGTTGTGTCGACTCGTTCGGCACGTCCACCTGGGAGGCGGCGGCGCTCTCGGGGGCCGACCTCGGGGTGGGTCCCCTGTGCCCCGGAGCGGCCGGCTGATCGGAGTGGATACGCCCGGGCCATGATCTACGCCCTCCTCGGAGCGCTCGCCTGGGCGACGCTCGACGCCTTGCGCAAGCGGCTCTCCGACGCGCTCGACGTCATTGCACTTTCCGCCTGGCTCAACGGCGGAGCCGTGCCCGCGTTCGTCGTCTGGTTCGTCGCCTCGGGCGCCGGCTGGCCCGACGGCGGTTACCTCGCGCCGGGGCTGGGATCGCTCGCGGTGGGGTTGGCCGCACAGCTGTTGTTCCTGCTCGCGCTGCGCTGGGCCGGGCTCGCCCGCACCATCCCCATGCTCGCCCTCACCCCGGCCCTGTCGTCTTTCCTCGCGTGGCTCGCGCTGGGAGAGCTGCCGACGGCCGGCGAAGGCATGGGCCTGGTCTTGATTGTGGTCGGGTGCCTGGCCAACGGGCTGCTCGCGGCGCGCGACCTCCCCTCGACGGCGGCCCTCCATCCGGGCCGCGGCATGCTCGCCATGGCGACCGTCGCCGTGCTCTGGTCGGCGAGCGGGGTGGTGGACAAGGTCGCGCTGCAGCACGCGGCTCCCGCCGCCCACGCCACGTTCGTGGCCTCCGGGACGTTGCTCGTCCTCCTCGGCGTGCTCCTGGCCAGGCGCCGGCTCGGCTCGCTCGTGCCCTCGTCCGTCGACCGTGGCCCGCTCCTCGCCGCGGTCGCCACCCTCGGCGCCGCCTACGGCCTGCAGCTACTGGCTGTCCAGGCCATCGAGGTGGGGCTCGTGGAGGGGGTCAAGCGGGGCCTCGGCGTCCCCGCCGCGCTGCTCTCGGGGTGGGCCTTCTTCGGCGAGGCCGTCCCGGTGTCGCGACAGCTCGCCGCGGGCGTGGTCGTGCTCGGGCTCGTCCTGCTCCAGCTCGGCTGACGTCTACTCGCCGAGCTCGGCCGGGTCGCGCCCGCGACACGCATCGCGATCGGTCCGCTGGTCGTCGATCCGTTGGCCGAGTTCCTCGGTGTGCCACTGCACGAGGTGCTCGACAGCCTACTCGAGGCGGAGCCGTACCCGCGGACGTCGTCCACGAGGGCGGCGGTCGACGTCAGATGGCGATCCTCAAGACCGCGCGAACACCACGCTGAGGTCGAGCGACACACCCATCCGATGGACGACGGCAGGGGCGTCGGCCTGGAGCACTCGAGCGTAGCGACCGTCGTCGATGACGAACGCCTCGAGTCGATCGACGTCGGGGTCGACGATCCAGTACTCGGCCACGCCACACCGCGCGTAGACCTGCGACTTGACCAGCACGTCGCGCCGGCGGGTCGACGGCGAGAGGATCTCGATGATCAGGGCGGGCGCGCCCTCGATTCCACGGCCGGTGACAAGTTCGGCCTGCTCGGCGGTGAGGAAGAGCAAGTCGGGCTGGAGGATGTCGTGCGGGCTGAGCAGCACATCGATGGGAGCGTTGAACACCTGCCCGTCGCCAGCGAGCTCGCGCGCGTACAGCACGAACTGGATGCGGCGCGACACCGTCTGGTGGAAGGGCCGAGGAGCAGGGGACACCGCGAGCTCTCCGTCGAGAATCTCGTACCGTCGGCCGTCGTCGGGGAGGACGAGGTAGTCGTCGTAGCCCAGTCGGTAGGGCGTGGTGGGCAGGGTGATGGGAGCGGGCTCCGCCATGCTCTCTCCCTATTCCGCGAGTGGCTCGGCGCCGAACCTCTGGGCCATGTGCGAATCAGAGAGAACATCCACCACGGACGAGGTAGACGCGACCGGGAGATGGCCCGAACGTTCTGTGCGGTGCTCCGACAAGGAGATCGTCGATGCCGTCGCCGTCGACATCTCCGCCCCCCGCAACGCTGAATCCCGCCGAGTCGCCAGCAGCTTCCCCTTCGAGGGTGACGTCCGCATCCGAGAACTCCATCGTTCCCGTCAAGGGACCGAAATACACGAACACGCTGCCGTGGTGCCCGTCCTTGCTCGGGAGGCGGTCGGGAGCTCCGATGACGATGTCGTCGAAGCCGTCGGCGTTGACGTCACCGGCCGACGCGACGCTGAAGCCAAAGCTGTCACCGGCTTCGCCGATCAGAATGGCATCGGCGCTGGCGAGATCGATCGAGCCGGCGAGTGGCCCGTGGAACAGGTGCACCACTCCCGGGGAGGCGGCGCCGGAGGGTTGCGAGATGAGAATGTCGTCGAAGCCATCGCCGTTCACATCGCCGGCCCCGTTGAAGTGCGGGGCCGGCGATGACGGCCCGGCTGCGAGAAGAAAGGTGACGTCAGCGTCCATCGGAGTGATGTCACCTCCTACAGGTCCGTAGAACAGGCTGATGGGTGCCGATTCGTTTCCCTCGACGAGCAGATCGTCGAACCCATCATTGTTGACGTCCCCGGCACCCGCGATGGCGGGATAGCTGTATCCGCCCACGAACCTCGCGTCGGCCGTCTTCGAGAGATCCGCGTCGGCGGGGATGGGGCCGAAGAACAGGTAAGCATCATCGCCCCACTGGCTGACCAGGAGATCGTCGAAGCCGTCGCCGTTGACGTCACCCGGCCCAGTGACCCACCCCAGGTCCCTTCCCGGGCTCGGCTCGATGAACACATCGGCGTCGGCGAGTGGCCCTCCGACGATCGGTCCGTACAGAACCTGGGTCCCCGACCATCCGCTCACGAAGATGTCGTCCAAGCCGTCGCCGTCGACATCTCCACCCCCTGCGACCCACCCAGCCGAGCCGTCGCGCGCTTCAGCGCCGAAGAGCTTCGCGTCGGCGGATGCCAGCTTGACCGTACCGGTGACCGGTCCGTGAACCACGTAGGCGGCACCGAGGGTGCTGGAGCCCGGTGCATGAGCTGGGGCTCCGACGAGAATGTCCTCGATGCCATCGCCGTTGACGTCCCCTGCAAAGTCGACCGACCAGCCTGCAAAGTCACGCGGCGGCTCGCCCACGAGCGTGGCGTGCGAATCTGCCAGACTCCGCACCGGCGTCGACTCGTGGAGCACGCAATCGCAGCATCCTTCGGGGTCCGCTGCGTCGTCGCACACCTCGACTCCCACCCAGACCAGGCCGTCTCCGCAATACGCCTCTCGACACCCCGTGGTGCAGGACCCATCGTCTGCATTTGCGTCGCCTTGGTCGCACTCCTCCCCGGGTTCGACGACACCGTTGCCGCAAGCGACCCCACCGCCCGTGTCGGCCGTCTCGCTGGTGTCGACCTCTCGGTTGTCCGTTTCGATCGGCGCCTCTGCTACGCCACCGCACGCGACGACAATCGCCGCCGGCAATGTTGCGGGAATCCACCACTTTGTCATTTCGGCTCCTGTCTCGTTGGCTCGATCGTCGACCTGTCTGCCGACTCGGCGAATCCGCAATCTCCGTGCCAATGCGTCGAACGCGGCGGTGCGCTCCGTCAGCGCTCGGGAGTTCGCAATTGCAGTGGTTCGAACCTCGTCTCACGGCCGGATCTTGCCTCTCGGAAGCGCCGGCGGCCTTCGGTCTGACCAAAACGCCCCGGGCGCACCCGGGGCGCACCCGGGCGCCGTGCGTGCGGTTCACCCACCGCGTGAATCTGGCGAGGATCCCGGCGTGAGGCCGGGAGGACCACTCGTTAGCCCTGCTTCTGCACCGGAGGTCCGATGGCCGAGAAGAAGGGGTGCCTGCCCCTGGTTGCCCCCTGGATCGGACGACGGCTCTTCGGAACCCCCGTGGCGCAGGAGCGACTGACCGCCGCCCCGGCGCCCGACGCGACCGACACGCCCGAGGGCCCGGCCCCCGGCACCCCTGAAGGCTCGCCGCCCGAGGGCGCCGCGGCTCCGCTGCCCGAGCCCCCGACTGCCGTGCCTCCCGTCGCCTCCGCCCCCGTCGCGGCCCCGCAGCCCGAGGCTTCCGCGAAGCCCGGCGTCTTCCTCTCCCACAGCACCCAGGACGACCCGGTCGTCCGCCAGCTCCGCGACCTGCTCCGCCTCCTTGGCTTCCCCGTCTTCGACGACGCCACCGACTTCGTCCCCGGCTCCGATCTGCCCACCCAGATCCGGGACAAGATCGACGAGAGCGCCTGGGTCGTCGTGGTGGTCAGCCCCCACACCGCGAAGTCCACCTGGGTGCCCCGGGAGCTCCGCTACGCCACCAAGCAGGGCCGTCGACTCGTCCCCCTGCTCCTCGAGACCGGCACTCCCGATGACCTGCGCGCCGTCTACGAGCTGACCGCGTACGCCGACCTCGACGACGACGCGCTGCCGCTCGCCATCCCGGTCCCCGGCACGCCGCCCCGGCTCACCGAGATCCTCGGTCGCCTCGTCGCCCTGCTCCAGGACGAGGCCTATGTGGCGCCCGACAAGCCGCCGCGCTTCGCCGCCGACGACCGCCCCTTCGCCGATCTGGTCGTGCGCATCGCCGAGCCCGGTCACAACGCGGACGGCCACCCCACGGCGATGCTGCAGCTCGCGTTCGTCCCGCCCGACCCCGACGAGCCTACTCTCGAGTCCGCGCCCTTCCCCTTCGTGGCCCCCATCCACGCCATCGAAACGGACGACCTGCGCTGGTACCTCGAGCGCTACCTCGTCGCGCCGTTCGGCGAGCTGCACGCGCGCAAGGAGGCCATCGAGAAGCAGCTCCCCCAGTGGGGGCAGCTGCTGTACCGCGCGCTCGAGCTGCACGCTCCGGCCCACGCCGCGTTGTTCGCCGCCTGGCAGCGGCACGCCCCGAGCGAGCGTCGGCTCACCCTCGAAGCCCCCCCGGCGCCGGCCTTCCCCGACGAACCCAACCCCCAGACGCACGCCGCGGTCGGGCAGATCCTGGGCCTGCCGTGGGAGCTGCTTCGCGATGGTCGGGGGACCTACCTGTTCGAGGCCGGACTGGGGGTTCGGGTGCGCCGGTCGCTGCCGAACCCGTGGACGCCTCCGGCGCAGGCCCCCGAGCAGCTCCTCCCGCCCCTGCGGGTGCTGATGGTGTGCAGCCGCCCCGAGCAGCCCGGCGTCGGCTACATCGACCACCGGGTGTCGACCCGGCCGCTCGTCGAGGCGCTGAACGCGCTCGGGGAGCGGGTGACCTACACCTTCCTCGTGCCCCCGACGGTGGCGCAGCTCGAGGCGGCGCTCCGCGACGCCCTGCGCCGCGGGGAGCCCTACCACGTCGTCCACTTCGACGGACACGGGGTCTACGACCGCCGGCACGGCCTCGGCCAGCTCGTGTTCGAGGCCGACGACGACCCGAGCCCCGTGAGGCGCCGGGCCCACCTCGTCGACGCCGCCGCCCTCGGCAAGGCGCTCGCCGACAAGGGGGTGCGGCTGTTCTTCCTCGAGGCGTGCGAGACCGCGCAGGCCGACGCCGCACCCGACGCCTCGGTGGCGGGGGGGCTGCTCCAGGCCGGCGTGCCGTCGATTGCGGCGATGACGCACAGCGTGCTCGTCGAGACGGCGCGGCGGTTCGTCACCGTGTTCTACCGGGAGCTCGTGCAAGCTCGGCGGGTGGGGGCCGCGATGCTCGAGGGGCAGCGCGCGCTCGCCCAGGATCCGAAGCGCGGCGTGCGCTACGAGCGGGAGCCCGACGGGACGCGACGGCAGGAGCCCTTGACCCTGCAGGACTGGTTCGTGCCCGTCCTCTACCAGCACCGCGACGACCCCCGGGTCCTCGAGGACGCCGCCCCCGGCTCGACCCTGGTGGACGCGTTCGAGGCCGAGCGGAAACGACGGATGGGCAAGGTCCCCGAAGCGCCACCGCACTCCTTCGTGGGGCGGAGCCGGGAGCTGCTCGCCGCCGAGCGGCTGCTCCTCGAGCAGGACCGGTCGTGGGTGC
>CAZZLC010000097.1:0-18006 GCA_964655065.1 uncultured Enterobacteriaceae bacterium
CCCGTCGAGCACAGCGCCTGGTGAGCCGACCGAACATCGGCTGACCGGCGTGTCGTGCCGCAGGGCAGACACGCGCTCTTTGAAACACGAAGACGGATCCTTGAAGGAAGCCAACAATTGGTTTCCACAGCTTGTGATGAGTGGCGGGCAGGAGGTCGCAAGATCTCCTGCTCGACCATCCATCTCGGCACCTGCCAGGGTCGAGTCAGCCGAGCGGTATGCCTATCCGGTATGCCGACCGCCCTCTGCATCGAGGTGCATCCGGATCAACTCGATGACCTTCGGAGCGCACTCCGGGCACTCCATGAGCTCCAAGAGCACGTCCACACCGTGCTTTGGGAGCAGGTGGTCGTGTGTTCGAATCACACCACCCCGACTCGTCATTCGGCTCGAGGACCAGATCATCGGCACTCGGGCTATGTGTCCTCATGCTGCGCGCCCCTACCCCTCCCGACCGTCTAACGGACCACCGAGGTCGGCCCTACTTCATCTGGGACGTCGACATTTCCCTGTCGGACTGGCTGAGGGCCATCCGCGACCCGGACGCCGAGAGAGCGGATTACTGGCTCGCCCGGGCGCTACGCGACGCCAAGCCCGACGACGTCCTCGAGTGGGTCTCGCTCGACGAAATCGCCCAGCGCTGGAACGGCTTGGCGCCATTCGTCGGCCGGCAGCGCGGGTTCTGGCTCTGGTGGTTGGAGCGCACTGACCATGCCCTCCCGACTTAGTCCCCTTCAGCAGCGAATCCTGCGCGTTCTTGCCGGGTCGGGACTCGACTGGACGCTGACCGGAGGGGGCGCCTTGGTGGGTTACCACCTCGGACACCGCGTCACCGAGGACCTCGACCTGTTCTTCGCGGGACGTGCGACGCTCGACCGTGAGCCCGACGCAGTCGAGCAGGCCTTGTCCTCGTCCGGCCTCACGGTGGCGCCGGTCCAGCGAACCCCCGGCTTCGTGCGCTTCCGGGTCTCCGACGACAGCGACGTGGTCATGGTGGACGTCGTCGCCGATCCCGTCCCTCGCATCGAAGAGCCCGTCGAAGTCGAACCGGGCATCCGCGTGGACACACCCCACGAGATCCTCGTGAACAAGGTCTGCGCCCTGCTCTCGCGATCCGAGCTCCGCGATCTCGAGGATGTCCGCGTCCTCGTCGCTCGCGGAGGCGATCTGGACCGCGCGCTGGTCGAAGCCTCCCATAAGGACGGAGGCTTCTCTCCCATGACGCTCGCCTGGCTGCTGCCTCAGCTCCCGTTCGCCCGCTCGCACGAGCTGGGCTTCGACGAAGGGACCTTGCGTCACTTCGCCGATGAGCTGGTAGCACGACTGACCGCGTAACCCGAGTCCGGTCCCCCTACTCGGTATGCCTTCTCCCATCGGCATCGAGATGCATCCGGATCAACTCGATGACCTTCGGTGCACAATCCGGGCACTCCATGAGCTCCACGAGCACATCCCGGACGTGTTCTGGAAGCAGGCGGTCGTGTTTTCGAATCACACCACCCCGACTCGTTTCAGGCGTCCGAACCCGCCTGTACGGGCGCGTGCGGATGCGTAGGTGCAGGTGCAGGTGGGTCTCGGGCACGTCGTCCTCGGCAGGGTACCCCCAGTCGGGGAGACTCGTGCGCCGCGGTTCCGTGGGTCCCTCCGTGCGTCGAGATCGTAGCGCACCCCCTGCCGAGCAGCGTGGAGTGAGCAAAGGATCGTGTTGGGTAGGATGGAGGTACCTGGAGGGCGCACGGGGACCTCGGGGCGATAGGCTCAGCGAAGGTTCACTCGGAGGACCAGGAGGCCCGGAAGTCCCCGTAGAGCGTAGCCCACCGTCAGCGTACACCGTCTGCCCGGTGATGTAGGCGGCCTCGTCCGAGGCGAGGAAGGCCACGAGGTTGGCCTGTTCGTGGGGCTGGGACGCGCGGCCGAGCGGGATGTGCGGTGGAAATGAAACTCCCCTGGCCGTTCAGGTCTCACTCATCGCGACCCCGCCTCTCGATCGGGATCGCGACGAGATCACGCTGTAGTAGCCCGTCGCCAACATGGAGTAGGTGCTCGAGGGCGGCGCGGGTGCCGAGCGATGCGCGCGGCGGAACACCTCGGGCAGCGTGTCGAGGCGCTCGACCAGCGCGTTGCGGTAGCGCCCTCGAGTCCTGGTGGCTCGCCCTCGGACGATAGCGATCGGACCCGACGCGGCCAATCTCGGGGATTCACAGCGTCGTGACGGCGACCGTCAGCGGGCGCGCGCTCCCCTTCACTTGATGAAGTACAGGAGCCGATCCTGAACCCCATAGGAAGACGGTAGACCGCCGTACCCCCAGGTGTCGAACCGAAGCCCCGAGCGCTGCCACAATGCCGCCCCCGCGGATTCGTACAGCACGTAGTCGGAGCCGGTCAGCCCGACGATCGAGTAGTCGGTACCCGTAGTGGTGCAGCCGCTGTTCTCGTCGTGCCACAGGTAGAGCCGGCTCGTTCCCGTCAGGTCCGTCACGTCGTCCGGAGTGGTGCAGTTGGCCGCAGCAAGGGTCGACGTGGACAGGAACGAGGTCACGCCGTTCTCGTCGACGAGCAACATGCCCGACGTCATGCCGTCGCGCAGCTCGGCCCACCGGGCCGCCGACACCACGCCCGGAACGCCGGGCTCTACGGGGTCGGTGACCATGCGCTCGGCGAGCCCGTCTTCGTGGCTCGCGAACAGCGTCCAGCCCCCACCCTGCGCCGACATCAGACAGTACGTGCAGTAGGGATCCTCGCCCTGGCCGGGGCCGTCGGGGTCGATGGCGTAGACGCCGTCGACCGTCGACGGGATCGCGGCGCAGCTTGGATGGATGTCCAGGGTGGGCTGCACGGCGCACGGCGGAAGCTCACGTGCCACCGAGACCGTGACCGGGTCGCTGACGAAGTCCTGGCCGAGACCGTCCTCGACGCGGAGGCGGATCTCGTGGGCCCCGACATCCAACACGCCCGTCGCGGTCACCAAGCCCGAAGCATCCACCTGGCTGGTGATCGGAAGGACCCCTGCGATCGAGCTGATCCACTCGACGGTCAGGTCGGCCACGGGCGTCTGATCGTCGGCGACACGACCCTCCAACACCAGCAACTCGCCGGGCCGCACCTGCTCGCCCTCGAGGGTTCGCTCGACGAGGGCGCGAGGCGGGAGATCGCCCGCGTCGGTAAGGTCGATCGACGCCTCGGCTGGGAGCGTGCGCGCCCCTGATCGCGCGAAGTCCGGCTCTCCGGTCACGCCCACGTCGAGGATGCAGTCGCGCAGGGCGACCGACCCTGCCGGCAAGCCCCAGGACAGACACATCGCCTCGGCGGCGTCATGGTCTGCGGAGGGGAGATCGTCCGCCGACGCCGGCCGCCACGGGAACAGCAGGTCGGTGAAGGTCGCCGTCGACTCCCCTGGCCCGTAGTCGAAGAGGCTCGTCGCGTCGGTGACACGCCACTGGACGACGTAATCGTCATAGAACGAGCGGAAGGGCAGGTCGAGGGGGAACGGCTCGCCGTCGACCGCCGCCAGATCGTCGCTCACGACGTCGTTGGCGTTGCCGAGGAGCCCCTCGTAGCGACCCGGGGGATCGAGCGGGACGGAGACGTCGACATCGAGGAAGTCGCGGTAGCGGCGGACCGCGACCCGAGCGCCCCCGGGACCTTCGATCTGCACGAGGTCGGCCTGCCGGCGCAGCACGCTGCCGCCGGGCAGCACGACCTCGGTCGAGCCATCGTCGAGCGGTGCCCCGTCGACCCACAGGGCGATGTCGGCGCCCTCGAGGTAGGCGGCTACCCGGTCGCCTCCCACCGAGACCGCGACCGCCGTGGTCACGGCCACGTCGGTGCGCTGTCGCCATGGGGCGGTCCGGATCTGCACCTCGACATCGTCGCCGGTCGATCGTGCGAGGACGAACTCGCCGACCCCCTGCATGTCGTACTGCAGGCCGTCGAACGTCTGCAGGTGGGGATCTCCGGTGGCCTTGGCGCGCCTCGCGTACGCGCGCAGCGCATCGAGGCAGACCTGGGCGAAGCCCTGGCTGGGGACCGGGGTCACCTCGTTGGTTGGACAGCCGTTGCCGTTGTTCGGCGGACGCCAGGTCAGGTAGGTCTCGCAACGCACCAGCGCCATCGGAACGACGTCCCGCCCGAAGTGGGCACCGAGGTCGAGCCAGTCCGCGAGGTCGCCCGCATCCGGATCGTCGACGACGTCGCGGGGACTTACCACGTCGGGGGTTCCCGCCGCGAGGCCGCCGGTGATGAGCTCATCATCCTCGTCGTAGGTGCACTGCTGGCCCGAACCGCCCCCTTCGGGCGTCCAGCGCACCTCACGGGTCGCGCCGGGGTGCCAGAAGCTGTCGCCCGCGTCCATCTCCCGCCAGGTCCCACCCGGATCGCTCCAGGTGTCAGGACCCGGCTCGATCGAGCAGGGACAATCGGGGAGGCGTTCGAACCACTCAGGACCCCGTTCGAGGAGCCGGATCTCGCCGCTGCCGCAGCCGTCGCTGTCCCAGGTCCCGGTCACGCCCAGACCGTCCCCCAGGGTCAGCGTGCCGCGACGAAGGCACCATGGCTCGGCTCCGCCGTCGTAGACGATGCCGATCTCCTCGAACAGAAGCCTTCCGCCATCGAGCTCCGCCCGCACCTCTGTCTCGATGCGTTCGGCACGGAGGCCGTCCACGATCGGTCGCGCGGCGGCGGTACCTTCGTAGTCTCCGGCCTCAGTGCGTTCGAGCTGGATCAGGTAGAGCGACGTGCCACCCTGGGCGGGAAGCGGATCCTCGCGCAGCGCACCGACGAACACGAAGCTCGGTGGGCCATCCGGGGGCGACGTCGGCATCGTGGTAGTCTCTGTCGGCGTGCCGGTGTCGATAGTGCTCGTCGTCTGGGACGGGTCTTCGCCCGTCCCCCCACTGCACGCCCACAGCCCCATCAACCACGGCATGTCCCCTCCGCTCTGCAGGAGTGTCGCTCTGCCCGAACCTGCCGGCAACATGCCAGGTTTTCCAAGTGTGAACCGAGCGCGAGCCCTCGACCCCAGTCACCGACTCCCGGCTTCGGCGAGGCAGCAGGTCGCGCCGCGCTCCCAGCGCTACGAGCGCGGCCCCGACGGCTGCGAAGGCACCGAACGCAGAATGGCGAGACGGTCCGTTCGGCCCAAGTTGGCGCACCAAGCCCTCCTCAGAGGGGTGAGGTGTGCACCCCGAGGCTACAACCCCCACTCCTCACGACGCTGAAGTCCGGGGGGAGCAGGTGCAGGTGCTGCACTTGGTGTCCGTGAGGAGCGCACCCTGCGACCTCCCCCTCGGCACCTGCGACGTCTTCGGTGCCTCACCCGTGCCCACCCCCCGCGCGGCTCAGACGTCACAGGTGCGCCACCCGAGGCCGCGCCCCACGGTCCCGTGGCCGCCTCGATGAGGATGTAGAGCATGGCACGTGGCCACATCGATGTCTGGTTCGCGGAGCAGGATTTCACACGTGGCCAGAAGGCCAAGCGGCAGATCACGTGGGCTCGGGTGAAGCGAAGGTCGTGGTTCGAGCTTCCGATGCCGGGGAGGCGCTCGTCGACCCGTCGACGAGCCAGACCCAAGGAACCAGCGCCGCTGAAGCTGGACCTCTTTGCCCCGGCGGCCACGCCAACCTGACGAACGCACACCTTGGGAGCCGGATGCGGGAAATCCGCACGTCCGGTTCTGCGGGGGCCGGGGGGAGCAATCCTCCCGGCTACCCACCAGGGGGTGTCCCCCTCTCGCTGAGCGGAACGGTGGCCTTGCCCGCGAAGGTCCACCTGGGCGAAGGTCTCCGGGATGCCCGGGCTCCTCGAGGTCGTGATCGACCACGCCGACCAGAACAGCCTGATCCGGATCGGCGGGATCTACGAGGACGACGGAGACGGGGTGTTCGTCTACCGCGGGACCCGGCCGGAGGGCCATTGGCACGGGCGGCCCCGTGCGCGACGACCGTGTCGGCCGGGTCGCGTCGTCGAGATGCTGCAGACCTGGGAGAAGGTGGCTGGCGCCGGCCGACGGGTCGCGAACCGGGACGCGGGGGAGCAGCTGGGGACCCTGGTGGGGCCCGCCACGGAGACGCTGTTCCTGCACTCGGGAGCCGGCACCCCGCTGCTGTACGAGACGCACGCCGGCGAGCACGATGCGCCAGTGGCTGCAGCAGCCGGGCCTGTCGCATCGGTCCGGCGTACCTCGACGTGCCCGATCACACGACGCTGTCTCGACGCACCGCTGGCCTCGACGTGCGGCTTCAGCGGTATTCCAACGAGGGACGGTTGCATCTGGTGGTCGACGCGACCGGCGTGGGGGTGTTCGGCGAGGGGGAGTGGGCCGCGGCGAAGTGGGGCGGCCGCGGCAAACGAGGCTGGCGGAAGCTCCATGTCGCCGTCGACGAGGACGGCTTCATCGTCGCCGCCGAGTTCACCCCCTGCGGGCGCCCGTCCATTCGTGCACCACCGCCGCGCGGCCTGCGGCGTCCTTCGCTCGACCCGCCTCGATCTTCGGGATCCGAGGTGGGTGCGTCTCTCCTCGGAACAGGGGTAGATGGCCTCTCGCGAAGCACAGGAGAGGGCGACGATGATGATGTGGTTGGGGGTTCTGGCGGTCGGGACGGGGTGCAACAAGGCTGCAGTGGTCGGTCCGCCCGAAGGGGTCGGCCCCACCGTGAGCCCTCAAGCGCACGTCTACCTTCGCAACTCCTTCGACACGGACCCGTCGGTGTACCTGGGCCGGTTCGTGCCCCCCGACGTCGCCGACCTCGACGAGACCGCCGCGATGCCCACGCGCTGCAGCGCCCTGCTCGAGCCAACGCGGATCGGCGGCGGCGGCGTGCTCTACGACGAGACCTTCACCGCGAGCCAGGCCGCCGCGCTCCGGATCGGCGTACCTGGGGTGGCCAGCGGGCAAGCCGGCGCGGAGCGGGGCGCGGTCGTGCGCGTCAAGTACACGCTCGACGAGAAGCTCGTGGCCAACCCGTCGGACCCCGGGGCCTTCGAGGACTGCTGCAAGGCGGCGCCCGACCAGTGCACCGACCGCTACGTCGGCGAGTTCCTCTCCGGCACCGGCACCGTCTACTACGAGGTGAACGAGTCGGCGGGGCTCCAGGCGGACGGCGCAGCCACAAAGGCGGCGGGCGAGTTCGAGATCCGTCACGGGACCACCTGGAAGCGGGCCATCGAATTCCCGAACCCCGTGTTCTTCGCCTTCAAGACCACCGAGAACCGCTTCTCGGGTGCGACGACGGGCGGCTGCGGCGACTGGACCGACGCCCCACCTCGGTCCACGCAAGGCCAGTACTTCGTGGGCATCTCGCCTCCCGTCGCAACGGAGGCCGAGGCGCGCGACCTCGCGCTCACCTCGGGCCGGAGCCAGGCCGTGCGGTACGTCGCCGAGTCCGTCGACGCGGGTCGCATCACCACGACGGCCACGGCGGGTGAGATCGGCAACCTCACGAGCACCCTCGACAGCGAGAGCACGGTGCAATCCGCCGCGTCGGGCATCGCGAACCTCGTCAAGGACGAGGCGTGGTGCGTCACTCCCGAGGCGACCCCGGGCGGCAACCGCTACCTCGCCAAGGTGCTGATGCTGCTGCCCAGGGCCGACGAGGCTGCGGCCGCTGCCGCGGTGGTGGCGGCTCCGTGAGGACGCTGCTCTTCGCGCTCGTCGCGGGGTGCGCGACAACTCCACCCGCATCCCTGTCGACCCCTCCCCCGAGCCTCGAGGCGGTCTGTCCGACGACGCCGCCCACCGGCTACCGCGTGGAGCGGGCCGAGGCCTCGCATCCCGACCGCGCGGTGGCGCTCGCGAGCGCGCGGGAATCGGCCACCGAGCAGCTATTGGCCCGGCTCTGCGGAGGGATCTCACCCGCGCGCTGTGCGGAGCTCGGCCGGGAGATCCGTCCGTGGAAAGATGGGTACCACGACCCGAAGACGGGCTTTGCCTGCGCGAGTGTAGCCGTCGACCAGAACGTCCTCGACGGAGTCGAGACCGACCGGGCCGCGCTCGAGCGACAGCTCTCCGAGCTCGCGGCCGCGATTGGCGGCGCCATCGGCGAGACCCCACTCGAGCTCGCGTCCCCGACCTGGGCCGACGGGTGCCCCGCAGAGGTGGTGGGCAGCAAGCTCCAGGCGCTCCTCACCAACGCACTCGCCCAGCACGCCGTGCAGCTCGCGGGGACGGACCGAGGGGCCCGCCTCGCGCTCACCCTCACCCCGGGGAAGGGCGTGATCACGCTGAACGCGACGCTGGACCGCGACGGCAGCGAGAGTGTGCTCCCCGGCTTGACCACGACCCCCGACGCGATCCCCGTGACGGCCGACACTCGGCTCGGGTGTGCGCCTCCGCCCCCTCCGGAGGCCGAGGGCCGCGACGCGGCAGACCGGGACGCGGTGCTCGGCTGGCTCACCGACGTGCTCACGGAATGCGAAGCCCGGCTCGGCAACGGCGCTCCCGGCATCCGCGAGTGGTGGGTGCGCTTCAAGGTCGAGGAGGGCCAGCCCCGCGGCATCACCACGAGCCCCGGGGTCGACAGCCCCGCTCCCCAGCCCACGATCTTCTCCGTCGGAAACTGCCTCCGCGAGGCGGTCAAGAACGAGGTGTGGGTGGGTGGCCCGACGGTGTTCAAGGCGACGGTGGTGAGCGAGTTGCCCGCCGCCGCCCGGGTGCCCGTCCCCAGGGCTCCGGACCCCGGGGATCTCGTCTCCGTGGTCCTGCGCAACACGGGCTCCTCGTGGGGCGACGTGCGCATCGACGGCGCGGTGGCGGCGGAGTTCCGCAACCACGACGAGATCATCGTCTCGGTGTCGCCCGGCCTTCACCAGATCGAGCTCTTGCCCTTCATGAACGACACGCCGGTCTACGTGGGTCGGTTCGACACGGCGGGCCGGGACTCGGTGGTGCTGGGACTCGACGTCGATGGCGCCGTGGTCACAGCCTTCGACGGCCAGGGACTGGAGCCGGTGACACCAGGCCGGGGTTCCGCACCCTGACGAGACCACGAACCCGTGGACGCTCGACGATCTGCGAGCGCGATGGCCAACGCGCAGGGGTGCGGAGGCCAAGAAGGCGGCGGGCCGTTCACGTACTCGATACCGGCGCGCGACCGAGCCCCCGATCGTCACCCGTCACGTGCTCGCCTTTCGACGCGCAGTCCCGAAGTGCAGGCGCTCACGGATGCGCTCGCGGCCGTACGACGAGGCGGCGCTCCGGCGACATCGACCAGAGCGCACGGTTCTCGGCGTCGCGCCCGGATCGCCGAGCGCATCTTCGCCGTGCGCGTTCTGGGCTGATGACCTCCATCCGACATCGAAATGGGTCCCGCGCGCCGCCGAGAGTACAGCGGCGTGCACGGAGGACCAATGCGAACTCGGATCCTGTTGCAGACCACGATCCCCGCCGTCGAGAACGACTGGCACATCGGCCGCTTCGGGATGCTCGCTGCAGAGGTCGGAGCGATGGAGGGGGTCGAGGTCACCGCCCGGGACCGCGCTCCGGTCGGGGCCGACGATCCAGTCCTCAGCTCGCTGTCGACCGAGCACTTCGATC
Organism: uncultured Enterobacteriaceae bacterium; assembly: GCA_964655065.1. Taxonomy (GTDB): domain Bacteria; phylum Myxococcota_A; class UBA796; order UBA796; genus DRPG01. The sequence goes on from CAZZLC010000097.1 coordinate 9,531, forward strand.
AGGCATGGATCTTCGGGGTCGACGCGGGAGGCGACCAAGGGCTGTCGGCGGCCGAGGTGGAGGGACTGCGCCGCTTTCACGATCAGGGTGGCGCCCTGATGCTGACCCGCGATCACCACGACATGGGCTGCGGCCTCTCCCCGCTCGGCGAGGTCGGCGCGGCCCACTGCTGGCAGACGGTGGCGCCCGAGGCCGACGCGGCGCGCCACCAGACCGACGACGACAATCCGACCATCGGCTGGCCCAACTACCACTCGGGTCGCAACGGCGCGTTTCAGGCCTTCGAGGCGCTGGTCGCCGACCACCCGCTGCTCGACGGCGTGCGCTTCCTTCCGGCCCACCCCCACGAGGGCGCGCTGCGGGTTCCCGAGGGAGGCACCGCGGTTGCGCGGGGACGCTCGCTGCGCACCGACAACGACTTCCTGCTCGTGGTGTCCTTCGACCGCCTGGCCGGGGCGGGACGGGGGCGGGCGGTCGCCCACTCGTCGTTCCACCACTTCGCTGACTACAATCTCGACCCCGACCTCGGCTGCCCGAGCTTCGTCACCGACCCGGTGGCGCCAACCGAGGAGCGGATCGAAGAGGGGATCGTCCACAGCCGTCGCTACTGGCGCAACCTCGCGGCCTGGCTCGCCGGACCGGATGGGAGGACCGCGTGACCGAAGAACCCACCATCGTCGTTCATCATCGCGAACAGCTGGCCGAGCTGCTCACGGAGGCCGTCGAGGTCGAGCACAACCTCATGTGCTGCTACCTCTACGCGGCGTGGTCGCTCAAGCGCTCTGCCGAGGAGGGGGTCACCGAGAGCCAGCTCGCACAGATCGACGAGTGGCGAAAGACCATCGTGCACGTCGCGATCGACGAGATGACCCACTTCGCCAACGCGAACAACCTGCTGTCGGCGATCGGCGGGCGGGGGCACCTCAACCGGCCGAACTTCCCGGTGAGCTCGGGCTACCACCCCGCAGAGGTCGTGCTCGCCCTGCACCCGTTCAACCAGAGCACGATCGAGCACTTCGTGTTCCTCGAGCGGCCCGAGGGGGTCGACCTGTCCGACGGCAGCGAGTTCACGCGGCCCCCCGCCTACACCCGCGCCACCCGCCCCAGCACGCTGATGCCCTCGGCCCAGGACTTCCTGACGGTCGGGCACCTCTACCGGGGCATCCGCGACGGAATCGAGCACCTCCACGACGTGCTCGGAGACGAACTGTTCGTGGGCGATCCAGCCTGCCAGGTGTCGCCCGCTGAGGTCTCGCTCGACGGACTGCAGGCGGTGACCGACCTGCCGTCTGCGCTGCAGGCGATCGACAACATCGTCGAGCAGGGCGAGGGCAACGTGGACGACCCCGAGAACTCCCACTACCGGCGCCTGTGCCGGGTCCGCGACGCCTTCGCCGAGCTCCGGCGCGAGGATCCGTCGTTCGAGCCGGCGCGCGCCGTCGCGCGAAACCCCGTGCAGCGGCAGCCCCCGACGCCGCAAGGCAAGGTGTGGATCCGGGAGCCCGGCGCCGCCCGACTGCTCGACTTCTCGAACGCGCTGTACAATCACCTGTTGCGCACGCTCGGCACCGCCTGGGAGCCCTTGTCGCCCTCGACCCGCGCCGGACTCGTCGACGAGGCCATCGGCTTCATGAACCTCATCTCGCCGGCCAACGATGCGCTGACTCGTCGGCCGGCCGGCGACGAAGACGGACCGCGCGCCGGGATGTCGTTCGCCGTGACCCGCGAGATCCGCGTGCCCCCCGCCGCGGTGGCGACCCGCGTGCTCGCGGAGCGGACCCGGGGCCTCGCGCAGGGCGCGCGCCGCCTCGCTGACGTCGCCCCCGACGTCGCGGCCCTGGCCGACCGGCTCGACGAGGCTGCGGCGCGCATCGCGGCCCTCGGGTAGTCAGAGCCCGTCGCACGCCTCCCGCAGCCGGGCCCGAAACCAGTGAAACAGCGGGTCCGTGTGGGTCCGCTCCGTCCACAGCGCGTCTACGGTGAATCCGGGCAGCTCGAGCGGTGGCTCGAAGGCCACCAGTCCGTGGCACTCGGCCAGTCGCCGGGCGAGCCTTGCCGGCATGGTGACGAGCGCGGTCGACGAGGTGGCGCACCAGGCGGCGGCGAGGAAGTGCGGCACTGTCGTGGTGATCCGTCGATTGCGCTGCAGCCCGCCAAGCACCTCGTCGATGGTGCCCACACTGTCGTCGGCGAGGCTCACGAGCACGTGCGGGCGCTCCAGGTAGGCGTCGAGGGTCAGCTCGCCGGGGCCGCGGCCGAGCACGAGGAACGACTCCCGCACGAGCGGACGCCGACGCACCGCGTCGGGCGCATCGTCGTACACGCCGACCAGCAGGTCGACGACGCCCTCCTGCAGCCGCTCGAGGTCTCGGGCCTTGGTCGTCTGCGAGATGCGCAGACGCAGGCGGGGCGCTTGCTTCTCGAGGATCGCCATCAGTCGGGGGACGACGAGGGCGGTCCCGTAGTCGGTGGTGCCAATGCGGATCTCCTCTTCGGCCTCGGCGGGGTCTGGCCGCGTCGCCTCCCGCAGCGCCCGTCGAAGCCCGTCGAGGGCACCGCGGACCCCAGGCGCCATCCGCAGCGCCCCCGGGGTGGGCAGCATGCGGTTTCCCTCCCTCACGAAGAGTTCGTCGCCCAGCAGGCCGCGCAGCCGCGCCAGCGCGTTCGAGACGGCCGGCTGGGAGCGTCCGAGGCGGCGGCCCGAGGCGGTCACGCTCCCGGTGTCGAGGATCGCCTCGAAGACGAGGAGAAGCTGCAGGTCCAGGTCAGCGAGCGCGTCCGCCCGCGAGGATTCGTCGCTCACCCGCCCTCCGTCCCCAACTGTACCGCTACGCGCCCCGGTAGACGTGCTCGACGGTCCAGGCATCCCGGGGCTCGTTGTGCAACGCCCAGAATCGTTCGGCGATGAGCGCGGGGTCGAACGGGGTGCCCTCGGCGACGGTGCCCGCGATGGTCACCGTGCCCACGTGAACGTCGTCGGGCTCGAGCTCCTTGGCGAGCGCGAACGTCAGGTTGCGGAGCGCCGCCTTGCCGGCGGACAGCGAGGCGACGCCGGCCCCGTACTCGGGGTGCAGGGCGAGGCCACCGCCGGTGAAGAGCAGGGAGCCGCCCCCGCGCGCCTTCATGTCCGGGTAGACGGCCTGGGCGCAGGCCAGCGCGCCACCGACCGACAGCGCGAGGTCGCTCGCGAACACCTCTGGCGGAAGCTCGATCGCCTTGGCCTCGTGCCAGCGAGCCGCGTTGTAGACGAGCACCGACGGCGCCGCGAGCGCCTCGCGGATCTCGGCGACCGCCGGGGCCACCGTTTCCGGCTGACACAGGTCGAGCGGCACCGCGTGAGCCCGCACGCCGAGCGACGCGAGCTCGGCGCGGAACGTCTCGAGTCGCGATGCGCTGCGGGCCAGAAGCCCCACGTCGTAGCCCTCTCGCGCGAACCGCCGCGCCACGGCGAGCCCCACCCCGGGTCCCACACCAGCCACGATCGCCACCCGTTCCTTCATCTCGACCTCCTGACGCCGCCGTTATCGCCAGACCCCACAGCCCCCGAATCGATTGTGCGGATGGCACTCATCGGCCTTCCGGATTCGTGGCGGCAAGATCGGAGTTGCAGGGCAATGTTGCTGGGCGGCGTCGAGCACGGCTTCTGGCAGGTGCCCAGCTGACGCGGGACCCCGCGCCCCTGCGGCCACAGTCGGACCGACGCGACGGCCTGCTCGTCGCAGGCGCCGGGAGTCAGGGGATGCGCCAAGGCTACTGAAGGACGAGCTTGGGCGTGCGATCGCTGTTGTACAAGCCCCAGTGCTTTTCCGCCTTGTCGGCCGGATTCGCACCATCCCAGCCGCCTTTCCAGTTCTCGTCGAAGGCCTCGAAGTAGAACGAGATGACCTTGTTCTCTTCGACCCATCCGTCGTACCAGTCGAAGAATCCCTTCTGGTTCTCCTCGTTCGCCACGCCGATCAGGCCGCCCTCGTAGCTTCCGTCGTCGTAGACCCGGCTCGTCGGCCAGCCGGTCTCGCCGAACGCGATGGGGTGGGCCGGGTGCATGGCCTGGATGCTGTCGTACACTTCCTCGGTCCAGGCCGCGGCGTTGTCGAAGGGCTGGTTGTTCCAGAACGCGTACGCGTGAAGACAGACGAAGTCGATCTCGTCGGCAATCTCCCCGGACTGCGGCTTGTTCCAGTAGTTGTAGTCATCGCAGACCGTGACCGGTTGCGGGATCGCCGCCCGAACCTGGCGGACGTAGCTCACGAAGATCGATTGATCCTCGATTCGGTGTCCCGACCATTCGACGAGCGCCTCGTTGCCCACGTTGACCGTCACCACGATGTCGGGGAATCGCTTGGCGAGGTCGATCGCCCCGTCGACCTGGGCATCGTTCTGCTCTTTCGTCTGGTGTTTCGAGAGCCAGGCCCCCTGCATCACCCGCATGGGGATCTCGTTGTCGCGGATGACCTCCAGGATGTCTTCCGCCAGTTCCCCCGAACCGTACAGGCGGATCAGGTTCCAGCGCTTCGACAGGATCTGCATGTCCTCGAGAATGTGCTTCTTCGACGTTGGCTCTTCGCTGTCCGGAGACTCGCCGTCCCGGTACGGTCCGTAGGACATGCCGTTGCCGACCCACTTCCCTTCGATCATCGGCTCGAAGGGTCGGACGTCGATGTTCGGTGCCCCCGAGATCGCGGTCAGCGCCTCTTTCGCTTGCGGTGCGGCAGCCGAAGTCTCGACTGCCGCCGAAGTGGCTGGTTCGACGGTCTGAGCCCTCTTACAGGCGCCGGAGAACAGCGGCGCCACGGTGAAGAAAACAAGGGTCATCGCTTCATCTCCCCCCCGGACAGCACCAGGGTCATAAGCTGGGCCACGGACCGTACATCATGCGGGTCCACGTCCAGTCGAACTCGCCTTTGTCCCCCGCGCCACCAGCTCTGGCGATGCTCGGCATAGCGACCGAGCGGCGCGCGCCAGGCCGGGGCTCGTTGCGACGCTCATCGGGCCTGAACCCTCTCGCGGTTGGTCAGCCCCTCGGAATCGCCTCACGAGCTGTATCGAGGGCCTCGGGGGCCAGCCCGAACTCGGGCGCGTCGTACAGATGGGGGATCGGGCTCCGACTCCGGACCCTCGGGCATCAGAGGAAGCCTCGACCACGCGATCCGTGGCGCGAGCAGGCGCCGCCTGCCACGTCGGCCGCGGTGAGGATCACCACGTACTGGCACCCCAGTGTCTTGCGGACTCCCACGAGGCCTCGGCGTAGCTCACGACCGTCTCGTCTCTGGATCAGTCGTTCTCGTCAGCCAGGAAGCCAACCCCCACCAGACCGGCGGGGGCGTTGACGATGCTACCGACGACGTAAGTATCGGACGAACTGACGCTCTCCACGTTGTCGCCGCTCGTCGCGCTGATGCTACTGCGCAGGAACTTCGCACGGAATTGTCCGTTGGCCCGCACACCTTCCCCGGAAGCGCCGTCGACGACGTTGTTGAGCGTTGTGAGGAAGTCGTTGCTGGTCACGGAGATTCCGGTGGCACCGGGGTCGAGCAAGACGTTGTCGATCACCTGGACGCGTTCGCCGTTCGGAATGAAGATCCCGACGCCCGAGAAGCCCCCATTCATGACTTCGTTGCCCGTGATGGTGACGCGGGCGCTGTTGTAGATGTTCATGCCTACGTAGCGATAGTCGTTGACGACGTTTCCGGCAATAGTCACGTCGGAGGCGTCGAGGACGAAGAAGCCAAAATTGCCGCAGTTCTGGAGCTCGAGGCCAGCGATGACGACGTCCTCGACGATCGGATTCGCGACAATGGCTGGATTCTCTCTGACGGAGAAGCACGCGACGCCCGGGCCGCCAACACCGCCGCCGTCGACGATGGCGCCGTGGCTCTGGGCTGCGCCGACACCTGCAGCGTACGAGCCCGACGACGTCATCGAGTTCGCCCCGATGACTTGAACGTCGTCGCGGTAGATCGTCGGACGTTCGTTGTAGACGCAATCCTTGACCACGACGATGTCGCCGGACGCGGCCATGTCGATGCCCATCTGAATCGTCGGAATGGCACCATTGCAGTCAACAATGATGTTGGCGGCACTGGCAACGTTCGAGCCGAGCCCTGCCACGGCGAGAAACGGGACCACAATTCCAGCATGCATTTTTTCCACCCTTCAGTTTGAAGTAACCACCGCATAACCAGCCGATAACCATCAGCAATTTCTGTTACTCAGTTGACTCACTTGTGAACACATCCACCAACACTCCAGTCCCTGGCTCTAATTCCGTGACAATTCCGCAATCCCCAGCGACTCCACCTTTACGCGGATCATTTTTTGATCAAAGCTTTCGCCGCTCGAGGCCAGTGACTTCAAGAATCGTGTTGACATTTGCGCCAAGTAGCGCGAGCGCATCATCGACCATGCCTGCGATCTTCGTGTCGTCAGGCGCCAGCAAAGCGGTTCCAGCCCGGGCATGAAATGTTTCGATCGCCCTCGCTCGCTCGATGGCTCTCTTATCAGAGAAGCTGCCTTCCTTCTCACCGAATCCAGTACCGCGGGGCCGCAAGCCATGCTGTGGCCGCCACCCGCATTCGTGGCCGCGCAGGGTGTCGTCGACCATCGAGGTCCGGCCCGGCTCCGCGGAAGACGGCTTCCGGCTCGACGGGCGGTAGCAGACCGGCGACCGTCCAGCTTCGACCCGCTCAGCTCCGTGACTCGCGCTGCGTCGCGGCTCGCTGCGCGACCGATCCCGGCTCGAGCGATACGTGCCAACTCGGCCAGTCCCGGTTCGCGGAGGGTTCCATGATCGCCTGGCTGATCACCCAGCTCGCAACGGCGGCCCCCGGGTTTGCTCCCCTCGACTGGCCCGAGCCGCACGCAGCGCCGCCGGTTCGCTACGTCCGGACCGCGAGCGCCGTGGCATGGGGAGACGGTGGCCAGGTGCGCTTCACGCTTCCGGCGGGGACCCCGGTCACGGTCTCGGGCCGCGGTGAAGTGGTCGACGTGGAAGTCGACGGAAAGGTCGGGAAGATGCGTCACGCCGCTCTCGGCACGACGCCTCCACCATCCGACCGTCCGCTCTTTGTCGAAGAAGAAGCGCGTGCTTTCGCGGGGCATGCTGCACCGGCCGGCGTCAGCGGCAGGATCCTCGGCTCGCTGGTGAACCTGCGCGACGAGCCTGGCGGCAACGTCATCGCCCGACTGGGCTACGGACTGCGGGTCAAGATGGCCGCACCCCGCGGCGATGCCACGCTCGTTCGTGTGCGAGGGGGTCCCGAAGGCTACGTTCCCACGAAGCTCGTGGCCGAACGCGTTCCGATTGGCGGCCTCGTCAACGAAGCGCTGCGCTCGAGTACGGTTGCGCAGCGCCTGCTCTGGGCCCAACGTCTGGCCGTCGCAAACCCAACGGAGCCAGGTGTCCAGCTGTTCCTCGCTCAGCTCTACCGCGCGGTCGACGAGCCCTCGCTGGCCAAGGCCGCAGTCGAACAGGCCCAGGTCTTTGGCGGTATCGAGCTCGCTGGCGTGCACCCTTCGACCGGGCCAGGCACCTTCCTGGTGTCGGCTTCGCGGGTGCACTACTACAACGACACCGGGAATCGCGGAGCGCTCGAAGACCGTCCCCAGGGGCTTGGCGGCGCCCTTTCGGGGGTACCCATCTGGGTCCTTCCCGCCGTCGGACCTGCGGTCGAGGGCCGGATCGTACAGCTGTCCATGCATCACGGCAGGGAGTGCGCCGATACGTTCACGGGTCACCTCACGGTCCAGGTTCGGGCCACCCTCGGGCAGGCCGACATCCCGATTGCCTGGACCCTCGGCGTGCCCCCGGACAGGTGGCTCACGACGGCCCCTGCAGCGGACCTCGAGCAGGCGCGCGTCGAAGCCCAGGCGCTCCGGGACGCCGACGGGCAGTATCGAGCGCCGGGGGGAGAGGATGGTCCGTGGACGCGGGCCCTCCGTCGCGACGTCGACGGTGACGGAAAAGTCGACCTGATCGCGGTCAACCAGTGTGCGATGACCGTGTTTCGCGAAGGGCTGCCTTCGCTCGAGACATCGATCTGTTGGAGCTGTTGCTGACGGGGGTGTCGCCGTCGACGGGTGCTCCGTGTAGGTCACGCTCCTCGTCAGTCGGTTGCCAATGGCGGGCACGAGCACCTGCACAGGTGCCGCCCGCGAGGGTGAACGTGAGGAGCCGACCTCGGCGAGGTAAGACCTACGCGAACGTCTCTACCCGCACGCCGCCGAGGCGCTCGGGGGCGGCGACAAAGCCTCTCGAGCCACGCCTCCATCTGCGCCGCCAGCTCCAGCGCGCTGCCGAACCAGTCGCTCGCCTCCCGAGGCCTCGCCCGACGCCGAGCCGAACCCCAGCGTCATCGCCGGCTGCGCCTCCCCCACCAAGAGTGCACCTCGCAACGCAACGGATCCTCCGAGTCCGGCGGAAACACTGGAGCCAGGCCAGCCCATCCTCAGCCTCCGCACCGGTCCTCCGGTACCGGGG
>CAZZLC010000098.1:0-17997 GCA_964655065.1 uncultured Enterobacteriaceae bacterium
ACACGGACGCGGACACCGACAGCGACACGGACGCGGACACCGACAGCGACACGGACGCGGACACCGACACCGACCCCGACCCCGAGACCGTCTACTTCGACTTCGAAGTCTCGCCTCCGCCGGTCGTGGTCGAGTTCGAGGGCGCGGCGGCGGCCACGGTCGTGGTCGACCCGACCGACCCGACCAACATGGTGCTCCAGCTCGACAAGCCGGCCACCGCTGGCGGGTCCGCGGGGTGGACCATTGCCGACGACGGCTGCGTCGACCTCGGCGTGACCCCGGTTCCGTTCGACGCCACCAACCAGACGTTCACCGTCCGGGTGTGGTCGCCCGACGCCAACACCGAGTTCCTCCTCAAGGTCGAGGACAAGACCGACCCGACGATCTCCTCGGAGGTGCGTGCGACGAGCTCTGCCGCCATGACGTGGGAGACCCTGACCTTCGACCTCAGCACTGCGACCATCCCGGGTCCGCCCGTCCTGACCAACACCTACGACAAGATCTCCATCTTCCCCAACATCGGCATCGACGGTGCCACGGCCGGCGCCAAGATCTACTACGTCGACGACGTCATCTTCGACGGCGTGTCGGTGCCCGTCGACTGCCGGGTTCCCCCGGTTTCCCTGCGCGCGGACCCGGCCGATGCGGCGATCTTCTACAACGGCGGCGCCAACGACGTGCAGCCCGCGAACGCCGGCGGCCACCCCGTGGGTGACGCGGCGGCCGGGTCGGTGCTCGTGATCCCCTTCGAGATCCCCGCCATCCCGGGCGGCGGCTTCACCAGTGCCCAGTTCGAGATCGCGGTGAACGGTGTCGGTGGCGGTCAGGTGAATCCCCTGAACCTCGACCTGTACGGCCTGCCCTGGCGGGCGGACCCGACCGTGCTCTCCGCCGACTTCTACGCGGATTCCGCTGCCGATCCGAACGCCACCCTCATCCAGGACAGCTTCATCGACACCACCGCCACCGGTGGTTCGGTGGCGCAGACGAACGTGGCCGCGCTCACGACCTACATCAACGCTCAGATCACGGCGGGTGCCGCAGAGGGTGACTTCATCTTGCTCCGACTGTCCCCCGACGTGGCGGCCCCCATCGTCGATGGTCGGTACACCTATGACGTGTCGGCGACGATCAACGACATCGATCCCGCGAACGCGCCGACTCTCGACCTGAACTGATCTTCGGGAGCGTCGGCGTCCACGGCCAGCGCCGCAATCGAGTCCCGAAGGAAGCATGCACCTTCCGATGGTCCTCGTGAGCAGCCTGGCCGGCGTTTCGGCGCCGACCCAGCCGTGGACTGCCAGCCGCTGGCAGGTGGCCGCCGAGTCGGCGGACCACCACGCCCCGCTCGTGCTCGCGGCGAACCGTCCCCCCCAGCGCAACGACGTGGACGCGCCACGAGCTGCCCGCCGTTCCCCAGGACTCTCCCAGGCTACCTCGAATCCCGGTCGCGCTCGACGAGCTCCTTCAAGATCGCCGCGACCGTGGAGCCGCGTCCGGAGGCTCCGTACGTGGGTCGGGGCGGGGTGTCCTCGGTCGTGGCTCGGCGGACCAGACCAGCGGACCGGAGATCGCGCAGGGCCTGGGAAAGCGCTCGGTCCGTCACCCCGGGGAGCTGCTCGGCGATGGCCCCGAACCGGGTCGGTCCGTCTCCGATCGCGTACAGAACGGGCATTGGCCACTTTCGTAGCGCCAGCTCCCGCTGCCCCACCTCGGTCAGCGCCTGGTGAAGCGCTTGGAAGCCCGGCGCGAGCCATCGACCCCGCTCGGTGAGCCGGAGCTCGGGACGCAGCGGGTGACCGTGACCCGGATTGCGTTCCACCGCCCCGACCTCCTCGAGGGCTCGTACCGCCTGGCGAACCGCTTCGCGATTCGCATCGAGGGTCGCCGCCATGGCGGAGAGACGCGCTCGTCCGGTCCGGGCCGTGGCGGGCTGGCCGAGGAGGACCAGGACGGGGCCCGCCCAGCGGCGGTGGAAGATGGGCAGGAGGCTTCGAATGCCGCTCAACCAGGCTCCTGGGCGTTGCGAGCGAAAAGTATAGCAACTATACTCTTCGTGCAATCCGCGATGGTTCGGGAGGAACCCTTGTCCAAACACGATCTCGACAACGACGCCGCCCGAGCTCTGGGCTTCGACGGCACGCTCACGATCTCGCTGCAGGTGCGGAACCTCGACGAGTCGCTGAGCTGGTACCAGTCCGTGCTCGGGTTCGCGCTCGTCTACCGGGTGGACGAGATTCGCTGGGGGGAGCTGCGAAGCCCGGTGACCGGGGTGACGGTCGGGGTCGGCGAGGCCGAGGAGCCCGCGGTCACTGGCAACACGCCGGTCTGGGGGGTGAGTGACATCGCGTCCGCTCGCGCGTACCTCGAGTCCAAGGAGGTACGGTTCGACGGTCCGACCCAGGACATCCCCGACATGGTGAAGCTCGCCACCTTCTTCGATCCGGACGGGAACCCGCACATGCTCGCCGAGAGCCCCGAGCGGTGATCCGCCGCCCGGCTGCGGCGACGCCACACGAGCAGCACGACCAGCGCGAGCCCCGTCCATCCGGAGGGCGCCCCAGCGCAGCCGCATTCCTTGGGCGGCAGCGAGGGCGGCGATTCGGGAACCGCGGTGTCTCCTCCCGTCTCCTCGGGTGACGGCACCGGCGTGCCGGTATCCGCGGTCTCGTCGGTCGCGACGGGCAGGGTACAGTCGGTCTCCGACTTGAAGTCCTCGACCAGGGGACCGAACGACAGTGGGCCTTCGGCTTCGAGCGCCCCCGCCGAGGCCGGGGTGCCGCGTGAGCGACCGCACCAGTCTTCGCCTTCGGCCATTGCCGCCCCCCGCAGCGGGGAGTCGGCCGACGGGTAGTAGTCGCGCGCCTCCGGGTCGGAGAAGCAGCTCGCCGTGCATCCCACGTTGCCGTCGGCCTCCGCCCCGCCCACACCGGGCAGCTCGCCCAACACCGCGTTGCTCGAGAAGCGGAGCTGGCGCCCCGGTCCCCATCCCGAGAGCACCACCGCCCCGTCCAGGGTGTTGCCGATCAGTGCGACGTCGGCGAGGTCCACGGTGTCGGCCCGCACCGCGGGGCTTCCCGCGACGATCGACGAGGTCATCGTGACCGGCCCACCCAAGATGCCGATCCCTTCGCCAACCGCATCGACCGCGTTCCCCGACAAGGTGAGCCCCCCTCCGGTGCCGTCGAGGACCATCCCGACGTCGACCCCGAACAGCACCGTGTCGTCGATCCGGCCCGTGACGCCCTCGCCGGCGGCGATCCCGACCGTGCCGCCAATCACCAGGGTGTCGCTCACGACGAGGCTCGCTGCGCAGCCTTCGCACCCTCCGGACTCGAGCGGACGGGCCACGTCCCGGAAGGCCACGTCGAGCACCCGCAGGTCCTCGACCGCGCCTTGCTGAACCAGCCCCCGGCCGTCGACGTTCGAGAAGGCGACGCGCTTGAGCCACAGCTCCTTGATGGGGCCGACTCGGACCGCGTCGACGGTCACGTCGCGGAACTGCACGTCGCGCAGCTGCAGGCGCTCACCCGTGATGCGCAGGACGTAGTCGCCGCTCGAGCCGCGGAACACGGCGGGATCCTGCTCGTCGAACGAGGCTACCGTCGTCTGCTCCGAGGCCACGTCGGACAGATCGGCCGTCACGTCGCACGGCCCCTCGTAGGTCCCGGGCAGCAGGAAGACGACGTCGTTGCCGATCGTGCCGTTGATGACCGCACACCAGTCGTCGTCGGGGCCCGCGACGTAGAGGATCGGAATGTGCGCCGCCGCGGACGCAGCGAGCCACGCGAGCCCGGTCACGGCAGGTTCGGCCGCACGAAGAAGATGCCGTCGTAGATGGAGTTCACCGGAACCACGCCCGACGTGAAGAAGGGGTAGCTCGTCCACGACCCCTGGAAGCTCGGGTCATCGTCGGCCGGGATGACGTCGAAGTAGGCCACCTCGACCAGATCGGCGGTGGCCACGCCCGCGAGGTCGAGAATCCGCAGCCCGGCGCGATAGTTGGCCTGGTACACGTAGTCTCCGACCACGAAGAGCTGATGGTCGACGGCGTCGGTGGCGTGCTCGAAGCGGCCCACGTAGACCGGATCGTCCAGGTCGAGCATGTCGAAGACGATGGTTCGGGTGGGCACTCCGAAGGTGGTCTCGTCGAATTCGTCGTTGACGAGCAGGTAGCGGAAGTCCTCGGTGAACCAACCCTGGTGGGCATAGCCGCCCTGCGGGTACGGCGTGTTGGACAACATCGTAGGGTTGGTGGGGTCGGTGAGATCGACCACGTCGAGGTCGACCGCGCTTGCGTTGGCCGTGACGCAGATGGGCTTGCCGACGTGCTCGGTGTCGGGGCCTGCGTAGTCCACGCAGTGGGCGTCGTGGATGTAGGCGGCTTCGGTGTAGCAGGCCTGGAAGGTGGGATCGAGGGGGTCGGTGATGTCGAAGATCTGCAGTCCCCCCGAGCACGCGTTTCCGCCCTGGATCGACAGCAGGGCGTGGCCGGGGATGGTCGTGAGGGTGTGGGTGTCGAGGACCTCGTCCGTCCAGTGGTCCTCGGGCAGCTCGAGCGTGACGCCCGCGTACGCCCGGACCGCTGTGAGGTCGAAGACCTGCAGCCCGTGGCTCGTCGTCTCCGTGCCGACGTAGGCGTAGTTGCCGAGGACCTCGACGTCGCGCCACAGGTCGTCGTTGGGGATTCGGCCCACCAGGTGGGCGGCGACCTCGGGGCAGTACGGATTGTCCAGGTCGACCATGGCCACGCCCTGGTTCGTGCCCACGAGCGCGTACTCGGTGCCGGAAAGGGGGTCGACCCAGCCCCACACGTCGTTCGTGAGCGCGCCACCGAGATCGCCGACGGAGAGGTAGGACAGCAGGTCGACGCGGTCGCAGGGGTAGGTCCCCGCCCTGCCGTCGATGCAGCGACGGGGTAGCGGGTCGCACCAGCACAAGTCGCCCCTGCCGTTCCCGTCGGCGTCGGCCTGGTCGGCGTTCGGGACGGTCGGGCAGTTGTCGCAGACGTCGCCTCTGCCGTCGGTGTCGCCGTCGAGCTGGTCCGGGTTGAAGGTGGACGGGCAGTTGTCGAAGCAACCCGGGACGTCGTCTCCGTCAGCGTTGTTCTCGGCCACCCCGCAGCCGCAGTCTCCGGGCTGCGTCTTGGCCGGGTCGTCGGGGCAGGCGTCGACGCAGTCGAGGGCGAGGTCTCCGTCGGTATCGGTGTCGGCGAACCCACACCCGCACTCACCGGGTTCGACCTTTGCCGGATCGTCGACGCACCCATCGACACAGTCGAGGGTGCCGTCGCCATCCTGATCGGCGAAGTCGCAGCCACACGGGCCCTCTGCGGCACCCTCGGGGCACCCCGTCTCCGGGTCGACCACGGGGAGCTCCTCGACACAACCCATCCACGCGAACCAGGCGATCCCTGTCATGCCCTCTCCCCACTTCGGAGCCGGGCCCCAGGTTACCGCAAACCCCTAGGGGATGTAGGCTGGCGCCTGGGAGCACCACACCATGCGCATCACGATCCTCACCTTGCTCGCCGGCTGCCTTCGCGGCCCGGAAGCACCGGAGGTCCTCCAGGACGCGGAGTCCTGCCAGGACTGCCATCCTGACCACTACCGCGAGTGGTCGGGCTCGATGCACGCCTACGCTTCCGAGGATCCGGTGTTCCGGGCCCTCAATGCGGTCGGTCAGGCCGAGACCGACGGGGCCCTCGGCGACTTCTGCGTGCAGTGCCACGCTCCCCTCGCGGTGCAGCTCGGCCTCACCGCCGACGGCCTCGACCTCGACGAGGTACCGCCGTCGCTTCGCGGCGTGAACTGCTACTTCTGTCATCAGGTCGACGCGGTGGAGGGGACGCACAACAACCCGCTGACCCTCGCGATGGACAGCACGATGCGCGGGGGCCTCGTCGATCCCCTCGACAATCGGGCCCACGACAGTGCCTACTCCCCTCTGCACGATCGCGATTCCCCACAGTCGAGCCAGCTCTGCGGAAGCTGTCACGACGTGGTGAGCCCGCTCGGCGCCCCGATCGAGCAGACCTACGCGGAGTGGCAGAACAGCGTGTTCGCGCAGCCCGAGGCCGACCTGAACTGCTCGAGCTGCCACCTGCGAGGCCGCGACGGAGTGGCGGCGCAGGTCCGTGGGGCCCCCGCCCGGAGGGTCCACGCGCACACGATGGAGGGCGTCGACGTCGCTCTGAGACCGTTCCCCGAGCGGGAGGCCCAGCGGGAGCTCGTACAGGAGTTTCTCGACGACAGCCTGTGGGCATCACTGTGCGTGCTGCCTGCGACAGGCTCGACGACCCCCGTCGTTGTCTCGCTCGACAACGTGGCCAGCGGGCACTCCTTTCCTTCGGGCGCCACGTCGGACCGGCGAGTGTGGGTCGAGATCGAGGCGTTCGTGGGCGGCGAGCGGATCTGGTCGAGCGAGGACTGGACGATCCACAGCACGCTGTTCGATCCCGACGGGCAGGCCACGCACCGCTTCTGGGAGGCGGCTGCCATCGACGAATCAGCGCTGCTGCTCACCCACACCACCCTCGATCCCGCCGATCCGAACTACGTGCAGACCGCGCAGAGCCGCAACTTCCTCGTCACCGGTGGGGTGCCCGACCGGATCCGGATGGCCGTGCACGTCAGGCCAATGCCACTGGAGCTGCTGGACGAGCTCGTGGAGGGCGGCTGGCTGGACGCCGCCGTCCGTGACGCGATGCCGACCTTCACGCTCTTGCCCACGGTGCTGGAGTGGACGCCTGACGTCGCAGTGAACGCGGGCAACCTGTCGTGTGTGCCGAAGCCCCGACCCTCCAGTCCGTGAACCTTCGACCGTGGGTCGTCGAACCGTCGTAGGCTACGAACCAGAGCAGACTGGAGACGCTCGGGGGATGTTCAGGTCCGGTGCGGAGCAGGCCGATGGTCAACCCGTGATCACTTCGTCCGTCGACCTGGTCGTCAGCCGAGTCATGGCTGCGGTCTGCATCGTCACCCTCTCGGTCTTCGCGGTGGCCGTGCCGCTACTCGCACCTCAGGACTACGACCCCTTCTGGCTACGATCTCCGATCCTCTTCGGCTCGGTCTGGTTGCTGGTCGGCTCCTTCTCGATGCCCTACGTGCGCCGCAACGCCCGTCGAATCGCGGTGGCGATCGGCTTCATGGCCGAAGCCTGGGTGCTGATCCTCGGTGCCCTCAACGAGATGCACATCTTCAGGGTGATGAGCATCTACGTCGTCGCCACCCTGGTGCCGCTCACGTTTCGGGAGCTCCGCGAGGTGGTGGGCTTCACCGTGGGCACCCTCGTCGGCCTCGTGGTGGCATACCAGTACGTCGAACAGCCGTCGTTGCCACTCTGGATGGCCATCCCCCTTCTCGGGGCCACGCTGATGGGCATCGGGGCCGTGAATCTCTGGCGCGCGCGACTGCAGGACGAGGTGGAGCGCTCTCGCGACCTGCTCGAGGACCGCATCGCGGAGCGTACCGAGGCGCTGCGTCAGGAGGTCGAGGAGCGGCGTCGTGCCGAGCTGCTCGCCCAGCAGGCCAATCGCGCGAAGAGTGCGTTCCTCGCCAACATGAGTCACGAGCTGCGCACGCCCCTGAACGCCATCCAGGGCTACGTCGAGCTGGTGACCGAGGAACTGGACGATCGGGGCCAGGACGATCTGGTCGACGACCTCAGCCACGCGCGGGCCGCAGCCAGCCACCTCCTCGAGATCATCGACCACCTGCTCGACCTGTCGCGAATCGAGGCGGGCAAGCTCGACCTCCGCATGGAGGAGGTCGACCTCGACGAACTCGTCGAGGAAGCCACGAACAGTGTGCGCCACGCGCTGCTCGAGCGAGGGAACACCCTCGAGGTCGACGTTCGGGTCCAGGAGCTCGTGACCGACGGAGCCCGCCTCCGCCAGGTGCTCGTCAACCTGCTCTCCAATGCCGCGAAGTTCACGACCGACAGCACCGTATCGGTGCGTGTCTACCCGGACGGCCACCAGGTCGTGCTCACGGTGGCGGACACGGGCTGCGGCATCCCCGAGGAGGCGCTCCCCACGCTGTTCGACAAGTTCACCCAGGTCGACGACAGCTCGACCCGGCGACAAGGGGGGACGGGTCTGGGTCTCGCCATCACCCGGGAGCTCGTGCACCTCATGGGGGGTCGCATCGAGGTGGTCACTGCGATGGGAGCGGGCAGCTGCTTCGTGGTTCGACTGCCGACGCGGGCCGCCTGGGCGGCCGGGGGCCCCCGCTCGGCGGCGTCGGGGGCGACCCACGGAACGCCGGGCCGGGGTTGGCTCACTGGGTCAAAATGAACGATTCCAAGTCGAACCTGGCCCACGAGGGACCCTTCGGCCCGCGGGCGCTGCGGTGGCGACGTCCAGGTGTAGCGGAGCGTCTCAGGCGGACAGTCGGTGGCCGACCTCCCGTCGGAGCGTCCTCGTGGCGAACGGTCGCTTCAGGACCTGCAATCCAGGAACTGGGTTGCTCGACACCACCAGAGCCCGCCGGGGATCGGTCAGCCAGCCGGAGAGGGCCGAGGACCCGGAGCTGCCGAGGTCGCAGATCACGAGGTCCACGTCGTCGTGATCGACGCACTCGAGGAAGCGTGCCGCCGCCTCCGGGTTCTGGACGCCGATCACCAGGTGGCCGAGTCGGCGGAGCTCGACCTGGATGGCCAGCAGGACGACGGGATCGGGCTCCACGACCAGGATCACGCGGCCCGCCTCGGTCCCCGGAGGTGTTCGAGATAGCGGAGCCGTCGAGTTCGTGACCTCGAACCCAAGGAGGTCGCCCAGCGTTTCGCGGATCACGGCCAGTGGGATCCACGCTCGGGACTCTTCGCGGAGCTGAACGAGGGTGACGTCACACAGGGTGACGCCTCCCGCGAGAACCTCTCGCAGCTCGGTCTGGTCGAAGTCAGTCGGGTATTCCACGGCTTCCTCCCACCCGGGACGAAGCAGGGACGATGCCAAGGTTGCCGCGACGCAGCTCCGCTCGACGGGCGATCAGGTCCGGATGCTCACCGTCTCGCCAGCGAGGTGGCTCTCGGGCTCCAGGACGAGCAGGCACACGCGAGACCGGGCCACGAGGCGTCCCGAGTCGTCGCGCAGCTCGGCGGACCACACGTGGCTGCGCTTTCCCCGGTGCACGGGAGTGGCGCGTCCGAAGATGGTGCCGGAGCGCACGGCGTGGACGAAGGACGTGTGGTTGTCGAGGCCGACGACGAGATGCCCCTTCGACAACACGTTCACGCCGGCACCGACGGAGCAGAGCGACTCGGCGATCGACGCGTAGACCCCGCCGTGGACCATGCCGTAGGGCTGCATCAGGTGATCGCGGACCGGGACTTCGGCCTCGACGACGTCGACGTTGACCCGGCTGAACCGCATGCCGAGGTTTCGGGCGAACGCGCCGCGCCGCCCGTTGACGACGGCGGCAAGCTCGGCGTGCGACGGGCCCGGACGCCGGCCTACGGCCCGCAGGGGAGCGAGGTGCAGATCGTCGATCGTCAGATCGAATCCCACGTCGATGGTGACGTCCTCGAGCTCGGCGCCGAGGAGGGCGGCTCCGATCGCCGCCCGATCGAGTCCTGGTTCCTCGGGCCTCGCGGGGTCGGCCTCCCAGTCCCACTGCACGAGCAGTCCGCCGGGGTTCAGCAGCGAGGCCAGGCGCCTCGCGATTGCAGGATAGTCGGGGAGGAACGCGCACACGGACGAGGCGACGATCAGGTCGAAGGGCTCGCGGAAGGGGGGCGTCTCCAGTACCTCCTCGAGGTGGCCCACCACCGCCTGGAGGCCCGCGTGGTTCTTCTGTTGTAGCCGCGTGATCATCTCGGCCGAGGAGTCCAGCGCGACGACCTCGGCGCCGGCATCCGCGAGCCTGGTCGACAGGAGGCCCGTGCCGCAGCCGAAGTCGAGCACCCGGGTCCGGCGGAGCCACACGCCGTGGTCGCGCAGAACCTCGCCGAGTGAGGCGAAGGCTGCCTCGTTGTACTGCCGCACCATGGGATCCTCGTCCCAGGTTGCTGCCACCTCGTCCCAGCTCATCTGGCCTCCTGGGATTCCCTACCAGGCTGTGCCGGGGGCATCGACTCGAAAGAGCCGGTCAGCGTCGACCTTCGCATTGCGTCACTTTTCCATTACTTACAGAAGGCTTTCAGATGCTCTGCCCTGAACGGCCTCGTCGTGCCCTCGCGTTACCTCTCGGGCATCTCGGAGAGCGACGGTGGCTTCGGTCCGGAGTCGCCGCTCCGTGCTCGATGATCGTGATCAGGGAGTGCTGAACGATGAGCTCGACATGGTACGGTGGTTTCACCATCCTGGCGGCATTCGTCTGTGTCGCGTGCGGTTCGGAGGGCGAGCCGGTAGGTCCCGAAGGAGGAGTCATCGAGTTCGACGGCGGGACGCTCGAGATCCCGGCCGGGGCGCTCGACGCCGACGTGACCATCCAGGTGACCCGCAGCCCGGGTCCAGGCGAGCCGTACATGGTCGGCGACCACTTCACCTTCTCTCCGTCGGGGCTGACGTTCGCCGAGCCTGCGACCCTGACCTTCACCACCGACGAAGCCCTCGAGGACGACGAGGAGTTCGTGATCTACAAGTGGGTCGACCGCGACCCGTTCGTGGACGGTGACGAGATGCTGAGCGTGCACCGAGCCGACAACGACGCGGAGCGTGGTGAGGTGAGCACGGCCATCGATGGCTTCAGTGTCTGGGGGGTCGCCCGAGCGTGCACGTCGTCGAGCACGTCGAGCCAGTGCCGCTCGAGGAACAACTCTGGCAGCAGGTCGGGCCGGGTCATCGTCATCCCGTGGCCGACGGTCACGGGACCGGTGGAGTTCGAGGCGGACTGGAAGGGCTGCCGTCGCGAGTTCGACCTGTTCATCCCGGGAGGCGCAGCGAGCCCGTGGGGAAGCGGGTTCGCCGACGGCGACATCTGGGTGCTTCGCGCCTACGACACGGGGGCGAACGGCTTCGTTCACGACTACACCGCGAACCTGACTCGCGGCGAGGTCGAGATCATGCCGGGCCGGGCAAAGCCGGCTCCCGACGAGCCGCCGGGACGCTACAAGTTCGACGCCTACGCCAGCTACGGGGACTGGTTCGGTCGCCAGATGGTCAGTCCACCGGCCAGCCAGACGGTCTTCGCCCTCGAGTACGTGAACCCGGCCGCGCCCGCGAACGCCGAGGTCTCGAGCGTGAGCGCGACGGAGAACGCGCTGCGGTGGCGCGAGGGGGAGCATCCCCCGTCCGTGGTGAATCCGGTGGTCGACTACTACGAGATCACCCGCCACCCTGCCTGGCCCTCGGACCCCACCCGGTTCGTCGACGGCGACGAGACGACACTTATCCGAGACGAGAACGGCGACCTCGTGCAGGTGGTCGAGCTCGTCGACCCGGAGGCCGCGGGGGTGTCCCACTACTACGTGCGCGCCGTCAACACCCGCGACTGTTCGAGCCCGCTCGCGTCGAACTGGTCGGTGGTCTGGGCCGGTGCCACCCCGAGCGTGCCGGACGCTCCGCCGAACCTCGAAGCAAACGAGAGCCCCGGCCGGGTGTCGCTGTCGTGGGGCAACGTGCTGGGCGCCTCGTTCTATCGCGTGTACGTGGGGACGGACGCCGCCGGATACAAGCTCCTTGCCGAGGTCCCGCGCGAGTTCACGAGCTTCACGGACGCCTTCGCGAGCGCCGGGATGGTCAGCTACCGCGTGACCGCGGTGAACGAGATCGGGGAGAGCGACTTCGCCGACGTTGACGTAAACGTGTCCGAGCCGGGTCCGGGTCCGGGTGGCAACCCGGGAGACCTCGTGACCTTGAGCCTGCGCGGCTCGGACCTCTCGGTCTATGTCGACCCTGCGCCGGAGGGGGCGCCCGACGGATTCTCCGCCGTGTACTGCATCCCGACCGGAGACGTCGAGTCCGACGCTGGCGTCGAGTGCTTCCGCGACGGCCAGGACGTGCCTCACCCGCTCGTCTACGCGGCAGGGACCACGGTCAGCGTAGAGCCGACGTCGAGCGACGAGCCCCTGTGGCGGGCGAGTCGAGACTGTGAGCGTCCCGGTGCGAGCCCGACGGCGACCGTGACCCTGGACGGCGACCGCGTGTGCTCGATTCGCGAGCCGATCGAGTCGGGACAGCTGCGGCTGTCGTACGCCGTCGGAACCTGCGCGGACCCCCTGACCGTCGAAGTCTACGAGGGGCCCACGGGCATCCTGGTCGACGAGTGCGTGGCCTCCGCCGGGGGCCGCTGTGAGTTCAGCCTCGCCGACGACACGCCACTGCCGCTGTCGCTCCGGCTCGTCGCGCCGAATGCGGGCGCCATCGGCGTGGCGAATGGCCCGACCGACGACCCTGGGGCGGGCATCTCCATCGTCGACTGTCCGGCGGCGGACATCACGGGCAACGAGGCGACGATCGACATGGTCGAGTCGATTCCTCCCGGCGGTTTCCTGCGGGACTACATGATCTCGTGCGAGCTCACGCTCGACTGCCCTTGATGGGTTCGGGAGGACGCGTGCGGCCCCATCTTGCGGCGCGGAGCTGGACGGACTACGACCAGCCTCCATGAGCGTCTTGATGGGCCTCGACATCGGCGGGACCGGAATGAAGGCGGGCCTCGTCGAGACCGCGACAGGCGAGCTGCAGACCGACCGGATTCGCCTGCCCACCCCGCGACCCGCAACCCCGGACGCGATGCTCCAGGTGGTCCGACAACTGCGAGACGAGCTCGAATGGTCTGGCCCCATCGGGGCTGCGTTCCCCGGTGTCGTTCGGAGCGGCCAGATCTGTACTGCCGCCAACGTGGACCGTTCCTGGATTGGCGTCGACGCGGTTCGCTGGCTGAGCGAGGAGCTCGGGCAGCCGGTCTCGATGATCAACGACGCCGATGCCGCCGGCGTCGCCGAGGTGCGCCTCGGTCCGGCGGAGCTCTCCGTGGGCACCACGATGATGTGCACGCTGGGCACGGGAATCGGCACCGCACTCTTCGTCGACGGGCGGCTGGTTCCCAACACGGAGCTCGGGCACCTCGATCTCGGAGGCACCGAGGCCGAGGCGTTGGCGTCCGGGCGGGCTCGCGACGAGCAGGACCTCGGCTGGGAGGAGTGGGGGGGCAGAGTCCAGACCTTCCTCTTCGAGCTCGAGCGGCTGCTGTGGCCCGACCGCTTCGTGATCGGCGGTGGGGTCAGCAAGAAGTTCGACAAGTTCAGCGAGTACCTGGTTCTCTCCACGCCGGTTCGGGCGGCGAGCCTGCGCAACCGGGCTGGCGTCGTGGGGGCCGCCCTCAGCTACGTCGACAGCGCGCCGTAGGCCTCGCGCCCAGGAGACAGCTCACTCGTCAGGTGCGGCGAAGCGCGTCGATGAGGTTGCCACGGTCGCCGTGGGTCACCTCCTCGAGCTCGAGCCACTCTGCGAGCCGGGCGAGCTCGTCGCGTAGCGGTCCTGCGATCCGCTCGGGATCGACGTCGTCCTCGTGAAAGGCGGCTCGCACCTCGAGGGTGCTCGTCTTGCGGTGCGCCTTGAGGTCGACGCGCCCCACGAGATCGCCGTCGAGCAGGAACGGAAGGACGTAATAGCCGTGCACCCGCTTTGCTGCGGGGACGTAGATCTCGATGCGGTAGTGGAACCCGAAGAGCCGATGGGCGCGGTCCCGGTGCCACACGATGGGATCGAAGGGGCTCAGGAGCGCCGTGCCACGGTCACGCTGCGGCATCGCCGCTTCGGGATGAAGGTAGGCGGGCCCACGCCACCCCGGCACCTCGGCCTCGACGAGCTGCCCCTCGGCGGCGAGCTCGGCAAGGATGGGCCGCACGGTCGGCAGGTGGAGCCGGTAGTAGTCCGCGAGGTCGGAGGCGGTACCGATCCCGTGGTGGCGGGCCGACCTCAGGAGCAGCTCGCGATGGGCGTCGTCGCGACGGGCAGGGGGCGTGTGCAGGGTCGCGGCAGGGATCACCCGCTCCGTGAGGTCGTAGACCCGCTCGAAGCGGGAGCCACGCCACGCGGTGACCCGACCGGTGGCGAAGAGCCACTCGAGTGCCGTCTTGGCCGGGCCGTGACCCCACCACGAGCCCGTCCGCTCGCCCCGCCGGGACAGGGCCGAGACGGTGAGGGGTCCGCGGGCGTCCAGCTCCTCGGCGATGTGCTCGACGAAGCCTGGCCGAGCCTCCAGCAGGGCTCGCACACGGCGCCAGGGCCGCGCCGCGAAGTCGTCCATCCGCCAGCGCAACAGCGGGTAGACCTCCACGGGCAGCAAGGACGCCACGTGGCCCCAGTACTCGAACAGCTCGCGACTCTGCGCGGTGAACTTGTCGAGTGCCGACGGCGCATACGGCCCGAGCCGGCTGAACACGGGCAGATAGTGAGACCGCACGAGGACGTTGACCGAGTCGAGCTGCAGCAACCCGATCCTGTCGAGCAGCTGGCGGAACTGTCGGACACCGACGTGGCCCGACGGGCGGTTCAGGTGGAAGCCCTGGGCGGCGAGCGCGATCCGGCGGGCGGACGCGATGTCGATGCGTCGGACCATCGGTTCTCAGGGGATCTGCCCGGGTCGCATCTTGCTCTCCGTTGCTGGCCGGAGTGGAGCGTATTCGATGCGACGGGCTCTGCACCCAGGCGCCATCACCGACAGGGTCGGCGCCGTGCTGTCAGGTCACGCCGCTTGACCGGCCGGTTCCGGTTCGTGGTGGGAGAACTGTTCTCTCACGGTCTCGCCAAGCTGGTTGACGGTTCGCGCGACGTCCTGGCGAAGCTCGCGACCCGGCTTCGGTGCGAGCACCAGTGCCGCGCCCACGCCGACGAGCAACCCGGCGCCGAACACCGCCAGCGCGGGCAGGACGCGGTCGACGACCCGGTCGCGCGGGGGGGCACGACCGAACCACTCGGATGGACGAAACGTAGCGCTCATGACTCCTCCTCGTGGACGAGAGTTGGTTCGGACGGACGCGGACTCGCTTCCTCGTCCGTCACGAGCTCACTGATCACGGAGATCAGGAGCTGGGGTCCCCAGCGCTGGGTTCCGCCGCGCAAGAGGGCGCGGACCGCCCAGCGGGGGAGTCCGCCGCCGAGCACGTAGCCGACACCCACGGCGCCGAGAACCGTCGCGTAGGGGTGCTTGCGGGCCAGGACCCGGAGCTTTCGTTCGCCGTCTTCGAGCCAGTTCGGGGTGTCCGACGGGGCTCCGCCCGGCTCGAGTCCGCTCGTGGCGGACCGCGGGCCTTCTTCGTGGATGGCCTGTTCGACGTTCATCGCAGGATCCTCCCCATCAAGAATCCGAGAGCGACCGCGGCGACGAGCACCGTGGTCGGGTGCTTGCGGATCAGGGCTCGCGCCCGACGGTCTACCTCCTGGAGTCGCTCGAGCAGCGGGTCGGGCTGATCTTCTGCTTCGTGCCCCGAGGGGGCGGGATCTTCGCTGGTCAGGGGCGTAGGCTCGTGCCGTTCCGCTTCCATGGTGTCCCCCTTGGTCGGAATTCGTCGTCCTACCCAGGATCTCAGCAATTGCCGTACCAGCTTGGAGATGCGGAATCCGCCCTGCTCCGGGGGAATCGAGTGGGCCAGTCCAGACGGGTGAACGTTCATTTTCGCCCAACTGGCGCCCGATGGCCCCTCGCGCGGCTCGTGCCTGACGGCAGCGCCAGGACTGCCTCCGACACGCCGTTCCGCCGGGGAAGTAGGAGGGACGGGGTCTCGAGGTCATCCGGTCCGATCGTCCGCCGGAGCCCACGAGCTGGCCACGAGCCGGGCTCCGTTCACGAGGATGGCGATGCAGACGCCGAACAGCGCGAGGAAGAGAACGACGCGTACCGTCCCGTCGAACTCGCCGGCGTCGAAGGGGTAGACCTCGCGCAGCGTCCACACGGAGACCAGCCCGGCCACAGCGTTCGCCAGCTCCACGAGCGTGCGCACGAAGGGGGTCCTCGATGCGAGCTTCAGCCCGTGTCCGAGCGCCTGAACGGAGAGCGACAGATCGATCGCCCAGAGCGCGTCCTCGATGGACTCCGTGACGAGACCCCCGATCCAGGGTCGCCAAGTCGCGTGCTGGTGGGCGCCCCAGATCATCAGGAGCGAGATCGCGAGTCCAAGAAGGTTTCCGGTTGCGGCGAGCCATCCGGGCCTCGACGATGTCGACTTCATGGCCACCTCGGGTCCCAGTGAAGAATGGGTTCGACCTCGACTGCAAGGCGCATTCCTCGAACGGGGGTGGCGGAGGCCAGCCACCACACCAGTTGCGAAACGGAGCCGAAGGTGCACAATCTCCTCGCAACCCAACCCTGGAGGCCCGTGTGTCTCGTGTCCACCTCGTCGTTCCCGCCATGTTCGTCGTCGCCTGCGCGGAAGCGGACCTCAACGAAGCCGCGTACTGCGCCGACTACACGTTCGACGACACCTCTGCCGAGGGGATCGAGGAGTCCGGGTTTCAGCAGTTCACCGAGGACGGCCGCCTGCTCCGCCAGGAAACGGACTCCGGTGACGACGGGACGGTCGACAGCACCAACACGCTGACGTGGTCGGCCGACGAGGTCGAGAACGTCTTCGAGTCGACTCCGCTGAGCTCGACGGGGGTGCGCCGTCGGGCGAACGACGTGCTCGCGTCCTTTACGGTCGACAACGACGGCGACGGCGTGCTCGATTCGGAGCTGCAGCCCGTCGAGACCAACGACGACGGCGACCCCACCGAGCAGCTCTACCGCTTCCCCGACAGCAGCCTCCGCTGGTTCCGGGCCTACGACGACGAACAGCGCCAGACGCGTCTCGAGACCGACGAGGGCGACGACGGTTCGATCGACGAGGTGCGCACCTGGACGTACACCGAGGCTCGGATCGTCGAGGAGCAGGATGCGGGAGCCGACGGCAGCATCGAGCGGGTCTGGGAGACCGACCTCGACGGCGAGGGTCGCATCGTCGAGGAGCGGGCGGGCAAGAGCGGCGAGCAGCCCGATGTCGTCACGACGTGGACGTGGAGCGACGGTCTGCTGGTCGCGAAGCGGAGCGTGTCGGACGGCAAGGTCGGCGACACGTACGCCTACACCTACGACGACGAAGGCCGCGTCCTGACTGAGGACTATGTCGACGAATTGACGGGAGCGGCCTGGACAACCACCACGTCCTACCTCGATTGCCCCTGAGCGACACCGGGAAGCAGCCGGCCCGCCTCAGGGGGCGACTCGCCTCTCGTGTCGCACCCAGTCGACCTCCATGACCCAGTCTTCGTTCATGGGGCCGGGCTTGATCTTGGCGAAGTTCAGGATCGCGAACAGGGGCTCCGGAAAGTCGTCGCCTGCGCCTTCGGCCCGGTGGATGGCTTCGCCGTCGAGGAGGAACACCAGGTCCGAGCCCTGCCACTCCACGCCGTACTCGTGGAACTCGTCCATCGACACGGCCTGCACCAGCATCTTCGACTGCCAGTCCCCGCCGTCGCAGTGGCCGAGGCTCTCGATGGCCCGAGCCGCGTAGTGGTCGGGGCCGCCATCGCTGTGGTGCTCGAAGATGTCGATCTCGCCCGAGCCCGTGAGCGGCCAACACACGTCCTCGTCGGGCTCCTCGACGGGGGGTTCGTTGTTTCGTGCACCGAGCAGCCACCACGCCGGAAACATGCCGGGCTGTCCTGAGCGGGGGACCCGGAGCCTGGCGGTCCAGCGACCCTTGACGAACTCCTTTCGGTTCTTCGAGGCGATGCGCCCGGCCAGGAAGCGCGTGTCCGGGTGCACCTCCCCCTTCTTGCTGCGATTGTCGCAGGGCCGCGGCTCACCGACATCGACCACCCGGAGCTCGAGGGTGCCCTGGGACACCTCCCGGGTGTTCGCCTCGCCGTCGCGGACGTAGCACTGGTCTTCCTGGTTGACCCAGAGGATCTGGTCTTGCCAGTTCGCCTCGTCGAAGGTGTCGAAGTCGTCGAAGAAGTCCACCTCCCAAGCCGTGGCCGGCACCGGGTTCTCGGGCGGCTGTGATCGCGAGCAGCCGATCACGGCCCCCAGTGCCCATCCCACTCCTGCAACCACCACTGCGCCTCCCAGG
>CAZZLC010000099.1:0-17897 GCA_964655065.1 uncultured Enterobacteriaceae bacterium
GGCAGCTCGCCGATCTCGTCGAGGAACATCGTGCCGCGATGGGCTTCCCCGACCAGGCCGTCACGGTTCGGCATCCCCGGATTCGGGTAGTTCCGCACGTTGCCGAACAGCTCCGCGTCGATGAGGCCCTCGGGAAACGTCGCGGCGTTGCGCGACACGAACGGACCCGCCGCGCGATCGGAGTGTCGGTGCAGCGCCCGCGCGACGAGCTCCTTGCCCACGCCGGTCTCCCCCAGTACGAGCGCGTGGCGCTCGCGCGGTCCATAGCGGCGGACGACGGTGCGCAGCTGCCAGCACGCCGGCGACTCGCCCACGATTCCGTCCTCGTCGGGTTCACCGAACGGCTGGAGGTGCTCCTCCGATGCGGGGATCGGGATGGTCGGCACGACGAACAGGAGCAGCCGGTCACCGATGTTCACGCGGCTCCCGGCGCTCACCCGTCGCGTCTCGCCTTCGCCGAGCGGCTGGTCGTCGACGAAGACCGAGCGGCGACCGACCTGACGGATCTCCAGCCACGAGCCGTCGACGCGGCGGATGTGGAGCTGCTCCCGGGACAGCCGAGGGTCGGCCAGTGGCGGACACGGGTGCAGGCCCGAGGGGCGCTCCCGGTACCAGCGCACCCGCTCCTCACCGTCGTCACCGCGCCCCAGCGTCGCCCGGGAGCCCAGCCGGCCGACCTCCCCAAGGCGCCCCGGCTCGGCGACGTTCCAGGCGACGACCAGCTGCAGATCGCCGGGATCCGACGCCGGCTCGCCGTCGCGATGGAACGTGCTGTCGAGGGTCTCCTCTTCGACCGACATGCGCCCTCTTCACTTGGCAGCACGCGGCCGTCGAGCCCCATCGAGGGTCGGACCGGCTATTCGAAGTAGACGTGCCGGGCGCCGCACCATCCGTCCAGGGAGCGCTCCTCGATCGTTCCGACCCGATGATCGGCATGGTAGTAGGGCTGCGCATCGGGCCGGCGGACCCAGTCCTCGGTGAACGCGGCGAACGTGATCGTGTCGAACTTGTACCAGGGAAGTCCCTGCACCACGCTGTCCTGCTCGCACTGGTCGGCCGCGTCGCCCTGGCTCTCGCCCCCCTCGTAGAGCAGCCCGATCCGGGGCTCGCGTCCGAAGACCGCCGAGTCCACGTAGCTGGCGGCGCCGGCCCGTACGAGCTTCTCGACGTTCCACGTCCGGCCCTCTGGCTCCCCGCCGGGATCGCTGAGCTGGACGGTGAGGTGCCGACGGGTGGCCCGGTTGGGGAGGTTCGGCTCCAGCGTGGGACAGAGGCGATGCTGGGGCGCCAGCTCGCCGCCGGGCGGGAACAGCTCCGAGTCGGGTCGATCGAACGCCGTGTTGGCGAAGAGCAGCACGCCGGGCCGCAGCCGATTCACGGTCGGGGCCACCTTGGGCCCGAAGTGCGGTACCTCGGCCTGGCCAAGCGGCGACCAGGGCACGCCCTCGTCGGGTCCGAACAGCCACCCCATCCGAATGCGATCGGTGGTCCTCTGCTCCGTTCTCGCGGTCATGAAGAGGTCGCCGCCCTCGATCTCCACGACCTGGCTCTCGGTCGTCACGAACCCCTCGAGCGGCTCGCTGAACCAGACGCTGTCGGGGTCCGCGTCGCCGCTCGCGTCGGCGTTGACGAACATCACCCGGGAGCGGGTCTCCACGTCGTCGGCCACGACGCGGACCGGCACGGCCCAGTACCCCGCCCACGGACCCTCCTCGAGCACGATGGCGTGGCCGGGACCGAACACGGGCGCGATGACCTCCCCCGCGAAGTTCGCGGCGAACGCCCCCGACAGGTCGACGAGCCTGCCCAGGGACAGCTGCTGACCGTCGATGCCGACCGTGCGGGCCCAGATCCGGACGTCGACGGGCGCCTTGCTGTCGCGCGGGTGGTTGGTGTCGGTCCGGCCGAGCTCGGGGTCGTTGCCGACCTCCACATAGAACGTCTGAACCCGGTCGGGAGCGGGATGCGGCGCCGCGACCCCCGCGACCTTGACATAGCGGTCTGGTGCCAACGTACGCAGCTCGCTCGGCATCCGCGTGGGGTCGTCGTCGGTGTCGCCGAGGGCCCACTGCCAGTGGATCCCGCCGTCGATGCTCGTCTGGAGCACCCACTCCACATCGCCCCAGTCGTCGCACTTCTCGCCCTTGTCCACGAAGCCTCCCCGTCGCTGGGCGAAGGCGAAGAGGCGCTCCTCGGCGGCGCCGCTGCCGGACGTCACGATCGTGGGCGTCCGGTAGCAGTAGATCGTCTCGCACTCCGCTGGCGCATCGTCGGCGCAGATCAGGCTGCACGAGGGATCCTCGTTGCGCCGGCAGCGGTCCAGGCGGCTGTCGAACACCACCGACTCACGAAAGTCCAGGCCCTCGTCGTGCGTCAGATGGGTCGCGTCCTCGGCGCCGAGGAGCTCTCGGTAGACCCGTACGTCGTCGACGCGCACCCGAGACCGCAGGATGGTGTCGTCCGAGCCGAGCTGGTGCGCGACCCGGAGGGGTTCGCCCGTTGCGATCGGAGCCTCCACCGGGAACGTCTCGTCGGCGATCGCGCCGTTGCCCCAGCCTCCGGACGTCGCCGCCTCGCCGTCCACGTACAGCCGTAGCCGCCCGACGTCCCCGCTCCGGTCGATCACGCCGAGGACGTGGTGCCAGTTCGTGTCGGCGACACGCTTCTTGATCGCCGCGGCGCCGAGCTCGCTGCTCGTGCGGAAGGTCAGGTTGCCCGATGTGCCGAGCAAGAACGACCACCCGGGCGCCCCGGGGTCGCGGTTGCCCTGGTTGACGAGCTGGATCGGGTCGTCGGATGGAAACTCGACCCGGAACCAGAAGGAGATGGAGTAGGGAGAGCGATCGGGCTGCGCGACCACCACCACCGGGTTCAGCTCGCCGGGGTGGTCGACAAACGCGTGAAGATGTCGGTCCCGGTAGAGGTACCGGTCGAGTCGACCGGAGGGCGCGTCCTCGGGCACGGGGCGGGGACGGCCCCCCGGGAACCGTAGGTCCCGGGGGTGGGCGTCGAAGTGTTCGACCAGGAAGTCGGGACTGACGCGATCGTCGTCGGGGAGCTCGGCGAGCATGGTCCGCGCCACCTGGACACCGCTGTACCGTGCCGTGCCGTCACGGCTCTGCCACCAACCGATCGTCAGCGGCTCGGTGCCGTCGAAGGGGACGCCCAATCCGGGCCGGGCCACCTCCGCCACCCGGGCCCCGTCGAGGTGGAGCGTGAGCACGTCGTGCGCGTACGTCAGGGCGATGTGGACCCAGTCGTGGGCGAAGCCCTCCCAGGACGACACGCTGTGGCGCAGCTCGTTGTCGCCCTCTTCGAAGACGATGGTCTCGGACCGATTCCCCGTCAGGTACAGCCGCCACGCGCCGGCGCCGACGTCCGCGTCCCCCATCGCCACGAGGGGGCGCTCACCGCGTGGACCGTCCAGGATGGTGGAGGCGCGCACCCACGTCGAGACGAAGAAGTACCCAGGGGCCACTTCCGCGTCCTGCGGCAGGAGCTCGTAGGGCCCGAGCCGATGCTCGGCGTCGCTCACCGTGCGGCTCTCGCACTGCGAGAAGACGGCGTAGTATCGCAGGAGCGAGGAGTAGTTGTCCGGAAGCACCACGGGTGGGGGCTGGCCGGTGTCACCGATCCGCTCTCCCGGTGTGTAGCGGGTCTCGGGTGCTGCAGGTCCGCCGCTGCAGGCAGCGACTCCGACGATGGCCATGAGTCCGATGCGCAAGGTCTGCTCCCTCGTCGATGGCCCCTCGAGGGACCGAGATGGTGTGGGGCCGGTCCCCGACGGGGGCTGCAACTGCGGTGCCAAGCTCGGTGGGGACGCGCCCCTTCATCAGGGCTCGGGATGCCGTGGACGGCAGGGCTCGTCGAGGCTCGGGTCGGGGTTGCGGGCCAACCGGACGCCGTAGGCGCGACCGATGAAGTCCGGCCCCCTGGCGCGTCGGAAGGCGATGCGGGCATCCCGTCCCGCGCTGTTGAACGCGCCTCCCCGGACCACCCGGCCGTGCCCCGACGGCGGACCGATCGGGTTGTCGACGGGCCCCGGCGGATACAGGTCGAACCGGTCCCAGGTCCACTCGAGCACGTTGCCGGTGAAGTCGTGCAGGCCGTACCCGTTGGGAGCGAGGCTCCCGACCGGAGCCAGTCCGGCGTAGCCGTCGTTGCAGTCGTACTCGACCCGCTGCCAGCCGAGGATGTCCCGACCCCGGAGGTCCTGTACGTTGCCCACCCGACAGATGTCTTGCCGGCTCGACGTCCCCGCGTACATCCAGTCCGGTTGGTCGGCGCGCGCCGCCCGCTCCCACTCGGCCTCGGTGAGGAGTCGGAAGCCGGGGCTCCGACGATCCCAGTGGACGGTTCCATCCGGGTCGATCCGGTACGCTGGCGAGTAGCCGAAGTAGGCCGACGCGTGATTCGCAAAGGCCACCGCGTCGTGCCAGCTCACGCACATGACGGGATGATCCGGATCGAACATCGACACGAAGTTGTAGGTCGCGCACGGCTTGTCGTCCTTGGTGGTCGTCCGATCCAGCGGGTGCGCGGTGCCCGGTGAGCCGACCCCCTCCTCGATCGACCGCCAGGTGCGCTGATCGACCTCCGTGGGCGCGACGCAGAATGCGTCGAGCCGCACCTCGTGCAGGGTCTCGTTCTCCCGACGTCCGGGCTCTCCGGACGGCGAACCCATATGGAAGGTGCCCTCGGGGACGTAGACCAGATCGGGCTCGGGGATGCGCGGGCGATGCAGCCCGGCCAGCGTGGCCGCGAGGGCGACGAGCAGTCCCGAGGCGAGGAGGCCGATCGCCCACGACCTCGAACGTCGCGGGGGCGGCGGCCAGGTGACCGTCCCGGCCGACCTCGACGGGGACTCGTAGGTCGATGCCGCGGTCGTGGGATCGTAGGGTCGCGGCGTGGCGGCGACGTGGTCCCTCTCTCCCCGCCACACCGCGAGGAGCGCCTCGCAGTCCGGGATCCGGTCTTCGAGCCGCGGCTGCAGCGCGCCGGCGATGGCTCGCAGGTGGCGCTCGGGGAGATCGGGCCGGCGGTAGGCCGGGGGTACGAAGCGTCCCTGCAGCGCGCGCGTGAGCACCTCGAAGCGTTCGCGGCCGAGGAATGCCCGCTCTCCGGTCGCCAACTCGTAGAGCACGCAGCCGAGCGAGAACACGTCGGCCCGGACATCGACAGAGCGGGCGTCGCGTGCCTGCTCGGGCGCCATGTAGCCCGGCGTACCCATCAGGACGCCGGACTCCGTCGCTCCCGGCCCCCCGGACGCCCCCGTGAGCTTGGTCAGCCCGAAGTCGCCCACCTTCGGGAGCCATCCGCCGCTGGACTCCACGAGCAGCACGTTGGCGGGCTTCAGGTCGCGGTGCAGTCGACCGGCGCGGTGGGCCGCTGCGACGCCGGCCAGGATCCCCTCGGCGACGGCGTCCACGACGGGCAGCGGCAGGGGGCTGTCGGTGGCCAGGAGCTCCTTGAGGGTCGGGCCTCGGACGAGCTCCATCACGAGGGCGGGCTCGTCGTCGACGACAATCGTCTCCGTCACGCGCACGATGTTCGGATGGCGCACCTCCCGCTGCGCCTCCCCCTCGCGGCGAATGCGCTCGCGCATCGCGGGATCGGGGTGGTGGACGACCTTGAGGGCGTGCTCGGTGCCGAGCGCGGGATCACGGACGTGGAAGACGCGAGCGATCCCGCCCTCGCCGAGGAGTGCGATGACCTCGAAGCGCCCGAACTTGCTGCCCTCTCGAAGGTCCATGCGCCCGCCCGGCGAGACCGTAGCACGTGAAGATCCGCCTGCCATCCTCTGGATAACGCCTCGTCGAGGTGCACGATCGCCCTCGGGCGCTGCGATGCGCGCCTGGAACCCCCACTCCGAGGACGACGACGGCTACGCCTACAGCCTCGGCCTCGCGCGGACGATGCCGGCCGAGGAGCCCGGAATGCCCCGGGCGGCCCCGGGCGGCCACACGGAGAGTCGCCGTCGAGCGAGCCCCGGATCCCGTCGAAGCGCTCGATGGAGGCACCGGACGCGGCTCCCTACGCCGGAACGTCCCTTGCAGTGCCGCTCGCCGAAGGCTCGAGCCGAGCCGGTGACGCTGGAGGGTGCAAGATGAGGTTCTGCAGGTACGAACGGCTGGTGACGCTCTTGATGGTCCCCGCCGCGCTGCTCGGCGGATGCTCGGGCGACAAGGATGGCGACCCGACCCGTCCGGTCGACTCCACGGTGGCGCCCACGACGACCGCGGACACCGCGGTCACCACGGCGCCCACCTGTCCCTCGCAGGTGCTCGACGCACCGGGCACCTACACCGCCAACGTGCGGGGAGCGACCGACGAACACACGGCATCGTGCGGCGGTCCGGGAGGCGGTCCCGAGGTGACGTTCGAGTTCACGCCGCCTCGCGATGGCACCTACCGGTTCGACACCCGGGGCTCCTCGTTCGACACGGTCCTGACGGTGCTCGACCGCTGCGAGGGGGCCGAGCTCGCGTGCAACGACGACGCGTGGCTGGGCCGGGGCCGCGACCACTCCGACGTCGCGCTCTCGCTTCTCGCCGACGAGTCGTACGTCGTCGTCGTCGACGTAGCCACGGCGGCCACCGAGATCGGCGATGGCGCGGTCACCCTGCAGATCCGCGAGGCGATCGCCGAGTCCTGTGACGACGGGATCGACAACGATCTGGACGACCTGGCCGACTGTTCGGACCGCGACTGCCGGTCCGACGATGCCTGCTGCCCCACCAAGGCGAACATCGGCCCCGGCACGTGGGTCACGAGCACCCGGGGGCTGCCGAACCTGTACGACGCCGAGGGCGACTCCTCGGGGGGCGACGTCTCGTTCGGCTTCACGGCCGACCAGACGGGCGCGTACACCTTCGACGTCTCCAGCTCCCCGGTGCCCCATGACCTGCTGATCCTCGAGGACTGCGGGGGCGACCGGCTCGGCGCGGCCCACGAAGGGGAGGTGACGATCTCCATGGTCGCAGGGCAGTCCGCGGTCGTCGTCGTCGACGCGCCCCGAGTCGACGCCGAGGGCGCAGCTCGACTCGATGTCATCGCGCTGGCCGCCGAGCGCTGCGGCGACGGCGTCGACAACGACCGGGACGGACGACTCGACTGCTTCGACGTCGCGGATTGTGCAGGCGATCCGATCTGTGGCCCCGAGGTCTGCGACGACGGCGTGGACAACGACACGGACTGGCGGGTCGACTGCGTCGACGACGACTGCGCGACGGCCCCGCAGTGCTGCTCCAACCTGGTCCTGCCGGGGACGGGGACCTACGATCTCGACACCACCGACTACCCGCCCGGTCCGCCGTCTCCCTGCCAGGAGGTGACAGACGCGACCCTGCGAGCCGCATTCACCCCGTCGTCGACCGGCACGTACCGCTTCAAGGCGGACACCTGGTGGAATCCGACCCTCAGCCTCGCGCGTGGGTGCGAGGGCGAGGTGCTCACGTGCTTCTACGATCCGATCAGTCCGAGTGACCGGGTCGAGCTGCAGGCGGAGCTCCAGGGAGGGGAGACCTACGTCCTGCAGATCGATGGAGCCGGAAGCACGTTGGGCCTCGACGGGAGGCTCACCCTGGATGTGACCCGGGTCGCCGACGAGGTCTGCAGCGACGGGATCGACAACAACCTGGACGGCCAGGTCGACTGTCGGGACCGCCAGTGCACCACGGACCCCGCGTGCCTCGAAGACTGCGAGAACGGGATCGACGACGACGGCGACGGCGCGCTCGACTGCCTGGACGCGGCCTGCGCGACCGCCGCGTCGTGCTGCCCCTCGATCCGCGTCTCGACCGTGCCGTTCGTGGTCAGCGGGAACTTCTCCGCCCACGACGACCACCAGCGCCCGCTGTGCACGGACTTCGACGACGGCAGCAGCAAGAACGACCTGACCATCGAGTTCGTACCCCCTTCGGACGGGGTCTATTGGCTCGGCGGAACGGGCAACTTCGTGGGCGTGGTGAAGACCGCCTGCGACGGCGTGGAGCGGTCGTGCCGCTACGGAGGCACGGGTGCCTTCGAGGGGACCGCCGGTGAGCCGCTCATCCTCGTGGTCGAGGCCTACGACAACACCGAGGACTACCAGTTCGTCATCGATCGCGTCAGCTCGGGTCCCGTGTGCCCCACGGTGCTGTCCGAGTGCTTCGAGATCGACTGCACGGACGGCGAGGACGAAGACCTGGACGGCGACGTGGACTGCCGGGACTCCGACTGCGACGTCGACCCCGCCTGCACCGAGGACTGCGGCAACGGCCTGGACGACGACCTCGACGGACGCACCGACTGCCGGGACGACTACTGCACGCTCAGTCCGCAGTGCGCCGAGACCTGCGACAACGCGCTGGACGACGACGGCGACGGCCAGACCGACTGCGACGATCGGGGCTGCGGGGGCACGTCCCCCTGCTGCCCCCGGGGGGGTACGGTGAATACCGTACCGGCCCAGATCCTCTTCGATCTCGACGAGGAGAGCGACCTCCACGATACGAGCTGCTGGTCCGAGGCGTACGACGGTGGCAACGACTACACGGTCGAGTTCGTGGCCCCCGCCGCCGACTGGTACGCCTTTACCACCGCCAGCGACGTGCTCGAGCTCCGGGATTCGTGTCTCGGCATCGCGCTCGATTGCGAACCCTACCGGCCGATCGTGCGCTGGCTGGCCGCGGGGGAGGCGGTGACCGTCGTGGTGGAGAACGGCTTCTGGGCCGGTCCGTCGAGCATCGACATCGCGCCGTGGTCCCCGACGGAGTCGGACTGCGCGAACGGAATCGACGACGACCTCGACCTCAGGCTGGACTGCAGGGATCCCGACTGCGCGAGCGACCCCGCCTGCGTGGAGGCCGACTGCGACGACGGCGTCGACAATGACTACGACTTCGACGTCGACTGTGACGACCGCGACTGCTGGGGCGTCGTGCCCTGCATCGAGGCGGACTGCTACGACGGTCTCGACAACGACGGCGACTCCACCGCAGACTGCGCCGACCCCGACTGCGATCTCGAAGCACACTGCGTCGAGGACTGCGTCAACGGAGTCGACGACGACGGCGACCTGGCCGTCGACTGTGATGACGGCGCGTGTGCGGCCGACGAGGCGTGCTGCCCCGCCGACCGGGCCGACGACGTGCCCTTCGTGGCCATGGACCAGTTCGCATACTACGCCGACACCTTCGCGCCGAGCTGCGGGGACAGCCTCGGCGGGGGCCGCCACTCCGACTATGTCGTCGAGTTCCGTGCGCCCGCGGCCGGGGACTACCTGTTCGCCACGAACGACGTCTCGGGTGGCCAGACCCTCGCCCTGTTCGACGGCTGTGGCGGCGAGGAGCTCGCCTGTGCGGAGCCCGAGACCGGGATCGTGCGGTCCATGGCCGCGGGCGAGAGGGTCGTGGTCGTGCTCGAGGGGGAGCGCTTAGATGCGCTGCCCTTCGAGCTGCAGATCCTCCCGGCGACACCGCTCGAGGTGCAGTGCGACAACGGCGTGGACGAGGATCGGGACGGCCCGACCGACTGCGACGACATCGACTGCAGCACGGATCCGTCCTGCGTCGAGTTCGACTGTGCCGACGGCACCGACGATGACGCGGACGGCGCGATCGACTGCCTGGACGCGGACTGCCACGTCGATCCGGACTGCGCGGAGACCTGCGACGACGCGCAGGACAACGACGGCGATTCGCTCGTCGACTGCGACGACCCCGGCTGCGCCGCCGACCTCGCGTGTTGCGTGACCGGCTCCCCGCTGACGACGACCGACGTGGCGGACACCCAGCTCGAGCTCGACAAGAACACCCCCTCGTGTGCGCTGTCGTTCGCGCCCGACGCGACCTTCGAGTTCACGGCGCCGGTCGACGGCGACTACAGCTTCGACACGTTCGGCTCGGAGATCGACACGGTGCTCACCGTGCTCGACGGCTGTGGCGGGGCGGAGCTCGCCTGCAACGACGACGCCCTCGGCCTGCAGTCGCAGGTCACGGTGGGTCTGACTGCTGGCCAGACCGTGCTCGTGGTGGTCGACGGCTTCGCCGACAGCGCGGGGCAGATCGACGTGCGGGTGCAGTAGCCTTCTCGCTCCTGGATGGCGGCCCGGAGCAGCTCGTATTGCTCCGCGGCGATGGTGAACGCCTCGGAGTATCCGGGTTTGTTCGCGTTGAGGATCAAAGCCCGACCGCGCGCCCAGGCCTCCGCGACCCGCGCCTGCACGTCGGGCTCGAGCGTCCGGCGCGCTACGGGCGACAGCCCATCCTCGTCGAGTGCCTCCACGATCAGCTCGCCACGGGCAGGGGCCGGACAGCCGGGTTCTCGCCTTGGGGCGGGCGCCCCACGACGCGTCCGCTCGCGTCGCGATGAGGCGGCTCGGAGAACGCCTTCAGCCCGGCGAGGTCCTTTCGGTGCATCTCGCGCGTCCAGCGACTGAGGCCCGCGAAGTGCCAGATCGCGTTGAAGGGGCGGGGCAGCTCGTTCACGAAGTGGAGCTGGACCCGGGTCCGTGCGGCGCCGAGGGGCTCGACGACGAAGCGCAGGGCGGGACGATGCGGGGGTCCAGGTCCCACCAGCGTCATGGCGATCTCGCGACCGTCGACGACGCGGACGATCTCCTGGGGCCCCACCGGCCGGCCCCGGGACAGGAACACGGTTCGGGCACCGACGGCGCCGTCCCCGCCCGGACCGGGGTCGACGGCACACCGTGAGCTCGTCTCCACGGGCCAGGCAGACCACCACATCAGGCTCGGCGACGGCCCCCTGTCGCGCGCCTCCGGCCGTGTTGAAGCCACCGCCTCGCCAAGGCATCTCACCAATGCTGCCGCGTTCGGGGCGGGTGCTCCTATCGGTGGCGATCGAGACGTGCTATTCGGGCACGGATGCTGCCTGTCGGAAGCCACATCGGGCGATTCGTCGTGCAGCGGCTGCTCGGCAGCGGCGGCATGGGCGTCGTCTACGGCGTGCGGCACTCGAGGCTCGAGACCCTGCACGCGCTCAAGCTCCTCACCCCACGCGGCTCGCCCGAGCGTCTCGTGCGCGAGGGTCGCCTGCAGGCGGCCATCGACCACCCCAACGTGGTCCCCGTGCTCGAGGTGCTCGACGTCGACGGAGCTCCCGCCCTGTTGATGCCCTGGGTCGTCGGCCCGTCCCTCGCCCAGCTGCTCGATGTACATCGAGCGAGCGAAGCCGAGGCCGTCGCACTGTTCGCGGGCATCGTCGATGGGGTCGCGGCCGCGCACCAGTCGGGCGTCGTCCATCGCGACCTCAAGCCGTCCAACGTGCTTCTCGAGATCTCCTTCGGGGTGGTGCGACCGCGCGTGGCGGACTTTAGCGTCGCCAAGGTGGTGGGCAGCGACCTCACGCTCGATGGACAGGTGGTGGGGACGCCCAGCCATGCCGCGCCCGAACAGCGCGACGACTCCTCAGCCGTGGGACCGGCCGCCGATCTGTGGTCGCTCGGGGTCCTCTTCCACCAGCTGCTCACCGGACGTCCTCCCCGAAACGGGTCTCTCGACCCCGACGTTCCCGACCGCTGGACGCCGTTGCTCCGTGACCTGCTCGAGGTCGACCCGGCGCGACGTCCAGCGTCCTGCGTCACGATTCGGGCAGCACTCGAGCCCGTCCCCAACGTGCTCGGGATCCACGGTCGGGTCGCAGGTGCCGTACAAGCCTGGCTCGCTCGACCCAGCGAGTCGATCGCGGTCGCGACCACGCGAGATTCGTTCGCGGACCTTCCCTCGTCGCTCGTGAGTCGCGACCGATTCGTGGGACGGGTGAACGACAAGTGCGAGCTCGAAGGCCATCTGGAGCGCTGCACGCTGGTGACGCTGACCGGCTTCGGTGGGGTGGGCAAGACCCGCCTCGCCTACGAGCTCGTCCGGACCTCGCGAGCCCGCTGGCCCGGCGGCGTATGGACGTGCGACCTCTCGGCGAGCCGCACCGCCGAAGACGTCGCGATGGCCCTCGCCCGCACTCTCGGGCTGCGGCTCGACGCCACCGATGCGGTCGGCGGGCTGGGGGCGGCGCTGGCGGCCCGGGGGCGCTGCCTCGTCTTGCTCGACAACTTCGAACAGGTGGTCATCGAAGCTCCCGAGACGGTCGAGCGGTGGATGCAGCTCGCGCCCGACGCCCGCTTCCTCGTGACGAGCCGCGAGGTCCTCGGGGTCCCCGGCGAGCAGGTGATGCGGCTGGCGCCGCTCGACGACATCGACGCGGTGGAGCTCCTCGTGGAGCGTGTGCGCGCGACGGCTCCTCATCGCCGCATACGCCCCGATGATCCGGTCGTCGCCCGAATCGTCGAGCGTCTGGATCGCCTGCCCCTCGCCATAGAGCTCGCCGCGGCACGCACCACTGTCCTGGAACCTTCCGATCTCCTCGCGCGCCTCGACGATCGGTTTCGTCTGCTCGCGTCCCGCCAGCGGAGCGGGCCGGCCCGTCAGACCACGCTGCGCGCCGTGCTCGACTGGAGCTGGGACCTGCTGTCGCCCGTGGAGCAGCGTGCGCTCGCGCAGCTCTCGGTGTTCGAGGGGTTCTTTACGCTGTCGGCGGTCGAAGCGGTCCTCTCCCTCGGGGCGGGTTGGGCGCTGGACGTCCTGCAGGACCTCGTCGACCGGAGCCTCGTGCAGGTTCGGGACGACGGGGGCTTCGGCCTGCTGGTGAGCACCCGGATGTACGCGGCCGAACGTCTCGACGCCTCGGGGACTCGAGAGGCCGTGGAGCGCCGGCATGGCGCGTACTTCGCCCAGTGGGGGACCGACGCGGCGATCGACGCCTTGTTCGTCCATGGCTCGGCGGTGCGGTGGAAGGAGCGGATTCGCGCGCTGCCCGAGCTGGTGGCCGCGTGCCGTCGCGCGGTGGCCCGGGGCGAGGGCGACGTTGCGGTGTTGGCGCTCCGCGCGTCGTTCGTCGTCCTCCGGCACCACGGGCCCCACGCGCTCGGTCGGGGCTTGATTCGGCTCGTGACGCATGCGGCCGACGATCTCGAACTGGACGCGATCCAGCGCGCGCAACTGGCCATCACGAGGGCACGGGGACTCAAGCTCGAGCGGTCCCACCTCGCGTGCCTCGACATGCTGGACGCCGCAGAGGGTCTCGCCATCAGGGCCGGCTCCCGCCGGATCCAGGCTGAGACCCTGGCGATTCGGGGCGGAGTCTGCCACAAGCTCGGACGTATCGACGAGGCCCGGGTGCACTTCGCGGCGGCTCGGCGAATGGCTCGCGAGATCGGCGCCGCGAACCTCGAGGGCAACGCGACGGCTGATCTGGCCCTCTTGGAAAGCAGCTTCGGACGGCCCGAAGACGCTGAGGCCGGATTCCGCGCTGCCCTCGCTATCTACGCTCGGACCGGACACATGGTGAGCCGGGGTCGGACGCTCGCCAACCTCGCGGCGGTGCTCTGGGAGCAAGGTCGCATCGACGACGCCCGGTCGTTGCAGTCGGAGGCGCTCGCCATCGCTCGCGACGTCGGGAATCGGCAGACCGAGTGCAACGTCGCCAATGACATCGCCCTGCTCGAGGGGGAACAGGGCCGGTTGACCGAGGCGCTCGAGGTGCTCCTCGAGGTCCGCCAGGTGGCAGAGGGCCTAGGGAATCGCTCCACGTCGGTCATGATCGACATGAACCTCGGTTGGCGGATGGTCGAGCACGGTCGTTTCGACGAAGGCATCGCGCTTCAGCATGAGGCGCTCGAGCATGCGCCGAATGACCGCTTTCGCGGACAGATCGCCTGCAACCTGGGTCTCACCTGGCTGGAGCGCGGGAATCTCGAGCGGGCGAGAGCGTCGTTCCGTCATGCGCGTGGGCTCCATCGGTCGACCGGCAGTCGGCGCTCGGAGGGACTTGTGCTCGTGGGCTCGGGCCGCCTCCACCTCGCCCGAAGGGATCTCGAGCCTGCTCGGTCCGATCTCGAAGAGGCGCTCGCGCTGGTCGAAGCCGCGGGAGGACCATCTCCGCTTACGGGCCACGTTCACCTGTACCTCGGTGTCGTCGCCGCGATGGCCGGCGACCGGGGCGCGGCGACGGCGCACTGGGCGATCACCGACGCGTGGTTGGATGGCCCCCGGTATCGACTCGAGTACGCCAAGTCGCTGGCCGTCCGAGCCCGCTACGAGACGGTCTGGGACCCATCCTCCTCCGCGGATCGGCTCCGACGGGCCGAAGCGATGGCCGCAGATCAGCAGGCGGCGCCTTCGGGACTGCTCGGTCGACGAATCTCGGAAGCCCGATCCGCGATCGTGGGGGCCCATCGCTGATCGGGTGCGCCGCATCGAGGAAAGGGCGCGCCCATTTTCTGGGTGCGGCGCCCGGGGCGGGCCCATCCGGCGATCGGCACAGCGTCGGGTGGAGCCGAGCTCCCGGTCGATCGTGCCGTGCCATCGTGCGGGGTAGAGTCGGCGGACAACCGCCGTTGGCGGGGGTGAGGCCACTCCTGGAACGATCGGTGCAGAGGCGTTGGTCGAAGGAGGTCCACATGACCACTCGACCCATCGATCGTACTCGCTCGACTCCTATGGTTCTCGTTCTCGGGCTCCTGACCTGGGTCGGGTGCCATTCGCTCGGGCCACGAGACGCGGCGGACCCTTCTCCACCGGGCATTGCGGCCAAGCTCGCCGCGTTGGGGGATGCGACGGTCCGGTGTCGGGGCGCCGCCGATCCCGCGGACTACCTGGTCATCGACGGCTGGGTGTTGCCCGACTTCTTCGACATGGACCCCACCGAGGGTGTGGTCTACCTGGGCGACCGCGAGGTTCGCTGGGGGCTCTCGAGCGTTCGAGTCGACGGCGTCGTGGTCGATGGTGTCGGCGAGCTGGAGCGCCTGGCGGGGGAGGTCTGTCCGGCGGCCGAGGATCCCGTCGCGACCCTCCGCACCATCGTCGACCTGATCGGGTCCCAGCGTCTTTACGAACAGGAATACGGTCAGGCGTACGGCAGGGAGTGGAACGCCGGGACCGTGGAGTACGCCGCAGCGGGCGAGCCGAGCTGTCCGAGCTGGGGAGAGCTGGCGCGGTTCGACGGTGAGCACGAGTCGTACCACTTGTGGGCGACGGCCGGAGAATCCTGTGAGGGTGACGCGTGCAGTCGTGCGGCGGCGGCGTGCGCTGCCCCCTTCGGCAAGCACTTCGTCGTCGAAGCGAGCGGCGGCACCGTGCTCAGCGATCCGTGGTACTGGGACGACTCGACCCGCTACGCGGGGACGAGCCCCTACTGCGTGGGGCACGTGCCCAACAGCCAGATCCCCATTTACTTCCACGCGATGTCGTTCGTCGATCCCCATCCTGGGGATCGCTTCGGTTCGATCGCCCGCGTGGGCGAGCCTTGCTCGTTCTATGGGTTGAACAAAAAGATCCACCGCTACGACGCCCTGCTGGAGCCGGCCAATTGCGGCACGGGCGCAGACCCCTGGTTCTGTGCGTCGAAGTGTAAGATCCGCGATGCCGCGACGCGCGCCGAGCGCACGTGCAATACCGAGTACTACCAGGTGGGCAACCCCTGACGGGGGGCACGTTCCCCTCGTTCGGCCCTGTTGTTTCGGCAGGCAACCGCGCGAGGTCCCTCGTTCGCACTTCGCGAGCACAGGAAGCCATGGCCGAGGAAGCAACCACCGAAGTGGCGCGGTCGTGGCGAGGACAACCGGCACAACGACTCCTCGAGGAGACGAGCCAATGCGTGTTCCAGTGTGAGCTCGCGCGGTGCGGCGACGGGCTCTCATGGTCGGGGATGGAGGAGTGCGACGCGGGCGCCGAGAACTCCGACGATGCCTCCTGCACCTCGACGTGTCGAGTCGCGGTCTGGCTGTCGTCATGCCTCCTCGACACCGACGCGAAGCCTCGCGGATGCCGATGCCATCTTCCTCGCCGAGGCCGCGGGGGACGTCGCGGGTCATGCGGTGGGGTTCGTCGGAGACGTCGATGGCGATGGCTACGACGTCATGCTCGTGACCGCAGACGGAGCGCAGGGCGACAAAGGAACGGTGCACGTCCTTTAAAGCCAGTTCTCCGGCTCGGTCGATCTGTCGGCCTCGATGCGCGACTGCGAGGGGGAAGCGAGGGTGATGGGGCCGGCACGGTTCGGCGGGGAGTCTCGCACACCTGGGGGACCGCGTGTGGCTGACACCGACGAGGCGGGTTCGGACGCCACGAGTGCCGCGGTGCGGATTCAGATCCCCGTGGAGGCGACAGCCTCGCTCGACGGTACGAGCCACACCATCCCGATCAGCGAACGCAAAGAGACGGCCCAGGTCGTACCGTCGAGCCTGCTGTCGGTCGGCGAGGCGGTGAAGCCTGGGCAGTCGCTCACCGCGAGCTTCGGCACCATCCTGAACAAGGCCTTCGGTCTGGTCCCGAAGGAGGTGCCCGCCGCCGCGATGCCCGTGCTGACGATGACCGCTCAGGCGGTCGCTGCTTCCGACATCCTTCCCCCCTGGTCTCTTCTGGGGGATAGGCAGGGCCTCGCTTGGCACGCACCCTGCAGTGCGCACC
This sequence comes from uncultured Enterobacteriaceae bacterium, assembly GCA_964655065.1. GTDB lineage: Bacteria > Myxococcota_A > UBA796 > UBA796 > DRPG01. Next base: position 16,464 of record CAZZLC010000099.1, read on the forward strand.
GTGAGCGACCGCATGACGTGGTCGCGGTCTGCGACGAACGAAATGGAGGCCCGATGACCTACGGATGGATGCTCGCGCTGAGTGCGCTGTCGTTGTCCGCCCACGCAACCGACGACATTCCGACCTACGAGCTCCTTGTCGAGCGAGAGGCAACCGTCGTCTGGCCGCTGTTTGCCGAGGTTGCGGAGCCCGAGAAGCCAGAGGAGCGGTACGCCGTGCTGGCGATGGAGGAGCTCCGGATCAACGATCGCGTCGCGGTGGTCGAGGGCGAAGAGCTGTTCGCGACGATCGTGGGCAACGCGGGATCGGGACAGACCGATCTCGGAGCCGACAGCTTCGTCGGCGACGTTGTCTCCAACGGACCCCTGCACTTGCGGGACCGAGGATTCATCGATGGCACGCTGCGCGCTGCGGACCGGGTCGAGGTCCAGTGCCCTCGCCCCGGCGAGACCCGGATTCGAGACGGCGTCATCGAGGGCCCGCTGTTCGCTACCGCATGCATCGTCCGATCGATGGTCCCCGATGGTCCCCCGCTGGTAAGGCTCGAGCCCGGCGATGACGTGACGATCGAGCCTGGCGTCTACCCCCGTATCGCCCTGCAGCCGCGCTCGACGCTCCGCCTGCGGAACGGCACCTACACCTTCGGGTCCCTCGTCGCCGAGTCCGACGCCAAGGTCGTCTTCGAGGTCGATGCAGGGCCGACCGTGCTGAACATCGACGGTGAGTTCCGGTTTCGCGGTCGCTTCGAGACGGCCGGAGCGGTCCTCGACAGGCCGCTCGCCGCATACGTGAAGCTCACCACCTTCACCGATCGGGACATCCACATCGAGGCACCGTGGCAGGGGACCTTGGTCGCCCCCAACGCCAAGGTCTCGCTGCAGTCCCGACCCGAGGGTCACGCGGGAGCGATCTACGCGCGCAGCGTCGAAATCCACCAAGGATCGACGTTCGCCTTCGAGCCCTTCGTCGGCGGATTGTTCGACTTCTGCGATTGACGGGCTCGTCGAGCCGAGCCCCGGGCGGGCCCGGGGCATCCTGGGCCCCGGTCCTCACGATAGCCGTCAGCTCGCCACGAGCGGCAGCGTCCCGTTCAGGTCGACCGAGGGTCGAGACGTCGTCGCGAAGCGAAGCCGGGGAGTGGATCGAAACCAGATCGAACACCAATCCCATCCGTCGACGTTGCGGCTCGCTCGGCGCGGTCATCACCGGATCGGTCGCCCGTCGCACGAGGGCGTCGAGCGGAGCGAGGAAGGCGACGGATGCTACCGTGCCAACGGCTCCAGCTCGTCCAGCACGCGATGCAGTGACATGGCTCGGATGCGGTCCGCCAGGGGAAAGGTGCGTGAGCCCGCGTGCACGACATCGAGTCGTTCCAGCGACAGGTCAGCAAGGGCTGTGTGCATCGACCTGGTCGTGCGGGGAGCGTCGGTCCGC
>CAZZLC010000100.1:0-17578 GCA_964655065.1 uncultured Enterobacteriaceae bacterium
GCGACGCCGATTCACATCGACCGCGATGGGGGACCCTCGGCGCGACACCGCGCCACGATGCGGTACGCTGCGACCATGGAGACGGCGCCAACCTGGCACTTCGGACAGTTCGCGTACGACCCGGCCACGAGGCAGCTGACGAGCCACGGCGAAGCGCTACCCGCGCAGCCGAAGGTGCTGGACGCGCTCGCGCTGCTCCTGGGCCAGCCGCACGCGGTGGTGTCGCGCGAGACGTTGATGCGCGAGCTGTGGCCCGGCATCTTCGTCACCGACAACTCGCTCGAGCAGGTGATCCGAAAGCTTCGCCGCGCGCTCGGCGACACCGAGCGCCCACACCGTGTGGTCGAGACGGTCCCCGGACGTGGCTACCGCCTGCTCGCGGAGGTCCGTACCGAGGAGCCCGAAGGGCGCCACGGCCCGCGACGCCTCGCTCCGGTTCCGGGCTTCGTCGGCCGGGCCGCCGAGCTCACGATGCTCGAGGGCCTGGTCGCGCAGGGCTCCCTCGTGACGGTCCTCGGACCCGGAGGCAGCGGGAAGACCTACCTCGTGCGCCAGCTCGCGAGCGAACTGGCCCGTTCGGGCCGGGAGATCCACTGGTGTGACCTGTCTCCCGCGCGGGACCGGCGCGGGGTGCTGCAAGCCCTCCAGGACGGCATCGCTCCCCCAGCCGCGGGACCCGGGTTGGACGCGATCGTGAAGCACTTCGCAAACCGGTCTGCGCTCCTCTTGCTCGACAACGTCGAGCAGGTGGCCCACGAGGTCGCCGACGTCGTCGAGGTCTTGCTCGACGCGGGGCTCGCGCTGCTGGCCACCAGCCGCGTACGCCTCGATCTGGACGCCGAGCGCTGCATGGAGCTCGGGCCCATGGCCACCCCCGAGGCTGTCCAGCTGCTCCGGGACCGCGCCGAGGCCGCCCGGCCGGGACTGGCCGCGGGACTCGACGACGAGCGTTCCACCCGGATCGTGACGCTGCTGGAGGGGATGCCGCTGGCCATCCGGCTCGCGGCGGCGCGACTCGTCTCGATGAGCCCCGCTCAGCTCGTGGAGCGACTCGAGGAGCGGATCGGTTGGCTGCGGGCCCGGTCTCGCGACCTCCCGAGCCGCCAGCTCTCGTTGCTCGCCAGCGTTCACTGGAGCTGGGACCTGCTCTCGGAGCGCGAGCGCGTGGTCGCGTCAGGCTGCGCGGTGTTTCGCGGTGGCTTCGTCCTGGAGGCGGCCGAGGCGGTCCTCGACGACGGAACCGACGACGTCGCCGACGTGGTGATGGCCCTGCGGGACGCCTCGATGCTCGTGCCGGTGGGGGTGCCGGCCCACACGGCCTCCCGACCGCGCTTCGCACTCCCGCAGCCCGTTCTGGAGTTCGTCCTCGGAGACGACGGAGAGGCGGGGCTCGCGGCCGAGACCGTCGAGCGACACGCCGCCTGGGCGGCTTCGCTGTGGGAGGGATCCCTGCACCTGGACCGCCGACCCGCCGTCCGGCAGCGGGTGAACGCCGAGCGGGAGAACCTCTGGGCCGCAGCGCGGCGCTCGCCGCGCGTCGAGCACCGGGTCCGGTGCGCTCGCATGCTCTACGTCACCGACTACCACACGACGGAGCCCGCGGTGCTGCTGGAGCTGCTGGACGGAGCCGTCCGCGACGCGGAGTTCGGTCCGCCGACGCTGCTCTTTGGTGTCCTCGACGAGCGTGCGCTCTACCTGCACTACCTGATGCGGCTCGACGAGGCGGAGCGTGACGCACGACGGCTCGAGGCGCTGGCCCTCCAGCAACCGGAGGGCGACGGCTGGGACCTCCGGGCCGAGGCCCGGAGCACTCTGGCGCGCATCGCGTTTCGCCGTCAGGACTTCGAGAAGGCCATCGAGGGCTTTCGCGAGGTGCTCGAGCTCGCCGACACCTCCGAGCACTATGCCCGACCCGAGCATCGTGCCCGGGCCATGGCCGGGGCCTGGTACGGGCTCGCCTACACGCTCCGGTTCACCGGTGACTACGACGACGCACTGACGTGCCTTCAGAAGGCCCTGGAGGCGAGCCGGGAAGCCGCAGACCCTTGGCACGAGGCCCTCGTCCTGCACGTCCTGGGTGAGACGTGGTCCAACCTCGGTCGCCGACGTGAGGCCGAGCAGGCCTTCCGCGAGGCCCTGGACCTCCACGGTACCGTGGGTGACGCGACGCTGATGGGCAAGGCGCGCATCTCGCTCACCCGACTCCTCCACGATCAAGGCGAGCTCGAAGAGGCGGAAGCGGCCGCCCGAGACACCGTGGCGTCCCTCGAGTCACCTCTCTACCGGCCCTTCGCGGTCAACGAGCTCGGACGGGTGCTCGTGAGCCAGCGGCGCTACCGCGAGGCGGACGCGCTGCTCGCCGAAGCCGAGGCCCAGCTCGAGCAGCTCTCGCAGGCGTGGGACGTGGCTTACGCCGCCCTCCATCGCGCCTTGCTCTTCGCCTTGCAGGGTCGCCCCACCGAAGCTGCCGCCACCGCGACACGCGCGATGTCCCTCGTGAACGACCTCGAGGCCAAGGGCTTCGAACCTCGGCTGGTGGCCGTCGCGACTCTCTGTCGCGCCGTCGTCGCGTTGGCGGTCGACGATGCGGCCGACGCGGTGGACCGCCTCGGTCCCTCGGGAGATGGGAATCCGCTGGCCCCGCTGGCCGACCTCGACGGCTACCGGTGGCTCGGCCAGGCGACCCTGGCCCGGGCGCAGGGAGACGAGGTGGCGGCGGACAAGGCGCTGGGCGCCTTCGATCTCATCGGCGTTCCCGAGGACTACCTGCTGCGATGGCTGCGGGAGCTCGTCGAGACGGGGATGCCGGGACGGCGATGAAGCTGCGCGTCAGCGATCGAAGTGCGTCGCCACGATCAGCAGGTTGTAGTTGACGATGTCGCGGAGGCTCTCGAAGCACGCCGACGCCCCGATCCAGTACGTTCGGTCGACCCCCTGCATCGCGAGCACGTCCCAAGGCTTTCCCGCCTGCACGCCCTCGTCGTCCCAGTGCGGGAAGTACCCCTCCCAGAAGCGCCGATCGAGCACCTGGTGGTCCTCGACCGGCACACCGAACGCCGTCGAGCCGTAGTGAACGTCGTAGCGCTCCGCGATGCCCTGCTCCGTGGTCGGCGCTGCCCCGTACTGGAACACCACGCGCAGGTCCGCCTCCGATGGGTCCTGCGACGCGTAGCCCTCGGGATCCAGGAAGAACTTGGAGAGACGCTGCGTCATCACCCGGTGGTCGTTGCCGGGCGTGACGTGGTGCAGCCAGGAGTCGATGCCGTTGCGCGAGGGCTGACGGCCGCGCTGAAGGGTGGTCGTCATCTGGTGGCTCTGCTGGGTGCCGAACAGCTCGCGCTCACGGGGCGTCGGCCGCACGAACCAGTCGAGGGCAGTGCGAGCGTGACACGCCACGAACAACAGGTCGAAGTCGTGCTCGAGGACGTCACCCGTGCGGCGGTCGCGGGTGCGCACCCGGTGCACGGCGCCCCGCTCGATGCGCACGACCTCCTGGTGCAGACGCACGTCGATGCGGGCCTTCGCGACCATCTCCGTGAGCAGCGACTGCATGCCCGCCTTGGTCAGGTCCGCGCCTGCTCGACGCCCCCGTCCCGTGAGCTGCTCGATCACGATCTTCATGGTGTCGGGGTTGTTCCAGAGCAGACCGTAGAACGCGGGCACCTCCTCGAGGTAGCCGTAGCCCTGGGCCGACTGGAACAGTCGCATGACCGGGATCAAGGTCTGGAGCCCGTGCCGCTCGAGGAACTCGAGGAAGGTGCCCTGGAGCTTCTGCATGCCGCGCTCGGAGGGACGGGGGGGAAAGGTCCCGTCGTAGCGCCCGAAGATGCTGCGGTGGAGCCGGTTGTAGCGCCAGATGTCGCGCAGCACGAACAAGCCGACCCCGAGAGCGGGGAGCTCCCCGAGGACCCCGCTCAGCTGGGCCCTGAACTCCCGCGTGGCCCAGTCGCCGAACGACAGCTCGGTCCCGTCCGGGGTGAACACGTTGCGCCCCGCCACGCCCGCCCGCTCGTACAAGCCGAGCTCGGACAGCAGCGCCCGCACCTGACGGTAGGCCGGTGTGGTGTAGCAGCCCCCGAGCTCGTGCTTGACGCCGCCCACCTCCACGGTGAGCACCTTGCCACCCACGTAGTCGTTGCGTTCGAGCACCGTCACGGACGAGAACCCACGGCGGCGCAGCAACCACGCGGCGTGGACCCCGCCAATACCCGCCCCGATGATCCCGACCCGACGGGGATCGCGCTGTCGGGTGGTTCGCCTCGCGGCCTCGTCGGGGTTCCAGCGGGACTCGTGCGCATCGGGCGCCCAACCGTAGCGGGGGGCCTCTCCCTGGACTCGATCGAAGAAGGACATCTCGCTCCCGGAAGCGTGCAGCGGTCATCCTACTCGCCCGAGCGACCTCCAACTGGCCGGCTGGGTTAGACCCGGCGCGGCCACCGTGGAGGGCCCGTGCTGAACGAAGGTGACCGCGTCGGGGCGTACACGATCGAGGCCCTCGTGGGCAAGGGCGGCACCTCGCGGGTGTACCGAGCCACCCACACCGTGCTGGGGACCACCCACGCCCTCAAGGTGCTGCACACCGATCACGGCAAGGATCCGGTGGCGCGCGACCGCTTCCTCAAAGAAGGGCAGGTGCTGGCTCGGCTCCGACACCCCGCCCTGGTACACGTGACCGACGTGGTCTACGCGAACGGTGTGGCAGCCCTGGTGATGGACCACCTCGAGGGCCGCGATCTCGCACAGCTCGTCGCCGAGAAGCGCCTGTCGCCCCAGAGCGCCGCCGACATCCTGCTGCAGGTGCTGTCCGGCATGGCCCACGCTCACCAGGCGCGCGTCTTTCACCGGGATCTCAAACCCGCGAACCTGTTCCTCGTCGACCCGAGCCCCGGCCACGTCCCGTTCGTCAAGGTGTTGGACTTCGGCATCGCCAAGGTCGCCGACTCCTTTGTCACCCGGGCCGCCCACACGCTCGGCACGATCCCCTACATGAGCCCCGAGCAGATCGACCATCCCGGCGAGGTCGACGCCCGGTCGGACCTCTTCAGTCTCGGCTCGGTGCTCTTCGAGATGGTCTCGCGGGTGCGGCCGTTCCAAGGCGACTCGGACTACGAGACGCAGCGCCGGATCAAGGCCGGCGAGCGCCCCCCGGTTCCCGACGAGGCCGGCCCGCTGGCTCCCATCATCGAGCGCGCCCTCCAAGTCGACCGCGACGAACGCTACCAGACCGCCGAGGCCTTCGCCCGTGCGCTGCGCCCCATCGCCTCGCCCGCCGTGCGGGAGCGCGTCGACTCCTGGGTCGGCTCGGGCTCGCTGGTCGGCGATCTCGACGCTGCACGCGACGCCATGGTGGTCGGCGCGGACGGCTGGCCCGTCGCGGTGGGCCCCGACCCCGCCACCATCCGCCGGCTCGGCTATCTCCAGCTCGGCTCGGGCATCCTGAACCTCACGGTGCTCGGAGCCCTGCAGTGCGTCGGCACGACACTGTTCCCCGGCAACGCGTGCTTTGCGTCCATCATCGTGGCGGTGGGCATCGCGGAGGTGGCCTCGGGACTGCGCGCGGTGACCGGCGGCCACGGGGGTTGGCTGCGCCCCACGGCCTGGCTCGAGATCTTCTCGATCCTCGGGCTCGGCGTCGTCTCGTCCGCGGTCGGCGTGCTCGTGCTGCTCGCGAGCCGGCGCCGGCGTCTCATCGAGGCAGACCCGACGGCGTAGTGACCCGCCTCAGCTCGGCACGATGTCGATGTGCTCGTAGGCTTCGGGGCCCGTGAAGTCGCGCGGGGGCACCCAGTGCCGGTCCACCACCTCCACGACGATCCACATCAGGATGAACAGCTTCACCAGCTCGACGGGGTCGGCGTCGGGGCTGTCCCAGAGGTCCATCACCATCTCGTCGAGGAGGTGCGGCTGGGCTCGGTCGTCGATCGTGCGCAGCCGCTCGGCGAGCCCCGCGTCGGGCGGCATCAAGGCCGGAACGTGGCCCGTGACCCTGGTCTCGGCCTCGACGACCGCGGGGAGCTGGATGCGCTCGAGACGCCCGCCCGCGAGGTCGAAGATCCGCAGGACGACGCCGAGCAGGTAGACCGCAGTGTGCTTCTGACCCGCGCTGATGGCCTGGGCCTGGCTGTCCACGTACTTCGCGAGCTTGCGCTGGCTCCGCACCAGACGCGTGATCGCGGTCTTGTGCTTTTCTGGATGGTCCGCGATCTGGTCCACCCAGGTGTGGATGCGTTCGCGATCGACGAGCGGGTTCTTCACGGGTCCTCTTCCTCGGGTCTCCCGTAGCACGGCCCCGAGCGGAGTTGTGGCCGACCCCCCGGCTCCGGTATCGTGCCCCGGGGGCCACACCATGGGTCTGCTCGTCTCGCTGTTGTGCATCGGAGCCGCCGCGGCCCCCGTGGGGCGCGAGGTCGGCGTCGGGGAGTACCGCGCGGTGCTGTACTCCGCGCAGGACTACGCCGACGACTCGGGAGTGCCCGACCTCGAGACCCCGAACAACGACATCGCGCGCATCGGCCAGGTGCTCGAAGAGCAGTACGGATTCACCGTCGAAGGGCACCCCGACGCCACGCGCGCGGAGATCGTGAGCTCGCTGACCCGACTCGCCGACGAGACTGGTGAGGACGACGTCCTGCTCGTCTACTACGCAGGGCACGGTCAGTACGACGCCCGCCAGCGCGTCGGCTACTGGCTCCCCTCGGACGCCCGGGGCGGAGACCAGAGCACCTGGCTCGGCAATCCCACGGTCCAGGGCCTGATCCGAGGCATCACCGCTCGCCACGTCGTGCTCGTGATCGACGCGTGCTTCTCGGGCGAGTTCGCGCGGGAGCGCGGCATCGAGGTGCTGGTCGACGACGACCGCTTCCCCGGTCAGCGCCTCGCCCGCCGCCTCGCCTCCGAGCCGAGTCGCGTGTACCTGTCCTCGGGGGGCAACGAGACGGTGAGCGACGAACCCCCGCCCGGTCGCAGCGACGAGGACGAGCCTCCGGTCTCGGTGTTCGCCTACTTCTTCCACAAGCTGCTCGCGCAGGCCGAGCAGCGGTACGTGATGCCGAGCGACCTCGTGCTCCCGCTTCGCCAGCGGGTGTTCGACAACGCGAACCAGACGCCCCGGTTCGGCGTGGTGGCGAACACGGGGCACGGCGGCGGTGAGGTGGTGCTCGTCAACCAGGAGGCCGAGCCCTGCATCGAAGGGACCGACGCGTGCCTCGGTGACACCATCACGGCCGCCGACGTACCGGCGACCTGGCAGTACGACCCGGCCACCCGCGCCTTCGAGGACCCGAACGGCGTCCGCATCGACCGGCGCGCCCTCGGGACGGGGCTGCTCGTGGCGGCCGCGGCGTCGACCACCGCCTCGATCTTGTTCGCGCTGTCGGCCGACAACGATGTCGACAGCTGGACCGCGGAGTTCGAGACCTGCGCGGCCCGCCCGATTCCCGGCGACTGTGAGGCCGGGCGCGATGGCGATCAGGCCGCCATCGACCGGAAGGTCGCGTGGGCCACGACGTTCGGGGTGAGCGGGGGACTGCTCGCCATCGGCGCCGGGGTGAGCTTCACCGTTCCTCGCCGCGCTCGCCGGCGCGCGGAGTCGCCATGATCGTGCTGCTCGCCCTCGTGGGCTGCCGCCTGCCCGACCTGACCAACCGCGACGGAGACTCCGCCACCTATGGCGTCGACTGCGACGACCTGGACTCGGGGCTGGGGCGGCGCTGCCCATCGCGATGCGAGGGCGGATGGGGCTTCGTGCTCGACGAGGCGCCCAACGCCGACCTGCGCACCCCCGAAGCGGGCGATCCGATCGTCCTGCACGTCCTGGATGGCGCCGCCGCCTCCGAGGATCGCGATCCAGCCGACGACGGCGCCCTCTTGCAGCCCTTCCCCGACCTCGATCTCGCGCTGCGACGCGCGGAGGAGATCGGCGGACCGGTGGTCTTGGCCTTGGGCCCCGGCACGTACACGACGCGCCGGGTGCTGTACCGGGAGAGCGAGGTGGGCACCCCGGGTCCCATCATCGTCGGCTGCTCGCCCGACGAGGTGGTGGTGGTTCCGCAGCAGCCGGACCAGCCCGTGTTCACCGTCCGCGGCCAGGACCTCGACCCCGCCGACGGCAACGACGCGAAGTGGGCGCTGCGGATCCGCGGACTCACGGTGCGCGGCGGTCGGCGCGCGATCCGAGCGATCGGCAGCGTGGACCTCGCCGTGCAGGACGTGCGCGTCGAGCAGTCGCAATACTACGGCATCCAGGCCTGGGGGCGTCAGGTCTCGCTCGAGCTCACGGACGTCGAGGTCCGCGACACCCTCGGTTACACCGCACCCTTCGTCGGCGCCATCGAGCTCGGCGTCGGGGTCGGCGCCCTGTCGGGGGCGGCCGTCGAGGCCAGTCGTCTCACCGTCGAGGGCGCCATCGGCGCCGGCGTCGTCCTCCTCGGCGACACGCGACCCGACGCCGTACAGCGAATCAGCGCCACCACCGTCCGCGACGTCGAGCCGAGCGCCGACCGCCTCGGACGGGGCCTGGTGGCCGACGGCCTGATGGACCTGACCGTCGACGGCCTCACCGTGGAGCGTGTCCACGACGCGGGGATCTGGGTCCGCAACGCCGGTGCGGTGGACCTCCGGAACCTCGGCATCGACGACGTCCAGCCCGCGCTGCCCCCCAACGGCCCCGCCGACGGCGTGGTCCTGATCCAGGATGCGTTCGCCGTCGGACCCGGCTCGTTCCTGTACGCGCTCGGCGAGGCCTCGGTCACCGCCCCTGGCCGCGCCACCGTCGTGGCCTCCGGTTCGCTCACCGTCGACCTCGGCCAAGCCAACGACACGCTCGTGATCGGCAGCGACGTGGTCGTGACCGGTGAGAACGCCAACGTCGACCCTGCACCACCCGCGTTCGACCTCGATCTGGAGGCGTTCCCCGATGATCCGCCCAACTGATCCCAGGCTGGCGATCGTCCTGGCCCTCGCGTCGTGTAGCGGAGACGCGGCGGTCCCGACGTGCCCGGAGTCGTGCGCCTCCTCCGAACAGATCGTGGTGGGCTGCGCGTGCGTGCCCCTCGAGTGCGCGCTGCCCGTGGTGCCCGACGCGCCGGCGCTCCTGGTCGAAGACTTCAGCGACGAAGGCGACGAGAGCGCTCTCCTCGAGGCGCTCGAGAACAACGACGCCGTGGTGCTCGGCCCCGGCGAGTGGACGATCCCGGGCGCCGAGCTCGCGGGCAAGACCATCGTGGGCGCCTGTCCCGACCTCGTCAGCCTTCGGACCACCGACACGCTGCGCGTGACCGACCGGCTGTCGCTGTCGGCGCTTCGGGTGCGGCCCGCGGTGGGAATCGAGGTGGCCGGCGGAGAGCTCGACGCCACCGACACCATCTTCGATCTGGCCGATGCGACCGGGCTCGTGGTCACCGACGGCTCGCTTCGCCTCCGCTCGGTGGCCATCGTCGACGTCGACGACCGCGGCATCACGATCAGCGGCGGCACCGTCACGCTCGATGACGTGGCGATCTCGGGCGCGTCCGGGTCCCTCTCCTCGACCGGCCTCCTGATGACGGACGGCGAGGTGTCGCTGACCGCAGGGTCGCTCACCGGGCTCGGGGGACCGGGTCTCGACGCACGCGGCGGCACGGTCTCCGTCGTGGGAACCGGCTTCCAGGGTGTGGGAGGCGGAGTCGTCGCGTCGAACGACGCCGAGGTGACGCTCGACCAGTTGATCGTGAGCGGCTCCCGCACCTTCGCTGGCGGGGCCACCGCGGCCGCCCTCCGCGTGAGCGGACGTGCCCGGGTGACCGCCTCCGCGGTCGAGCTCGTCGACAACCTCGGCCCGGGCGCGGTGGTCGCGAACGGCGGCACCCTGTCGCTCTCCGACGCGAACGTCATCGGCAACACCTTCGCCGGCGTGTGGGTGGCCGATGCCACGGCTCGGCTGGTCGACGTCGTCATCCGGGACAACGGCGAGGACCCAGCCGTCGGCGGCGGGGTCGGCGTCGGGGCGGCCGACACCACCGGCTCGACCCGCCTGACGTGGTCGGGAGGAACCGCCGGCGGCCACCCGGTCACCTCGGTCTACGTGAGCGGTCCCGGCACCTACGCGCTCACCGACCTCGTCCTCGAGGCGGGACCCGTCACGCTCGTGCCCTTCGTGAACCTCGAGGTGGGAGGACACTCCCTCGTCGCCACCGGCGGGGTTCGCGGCATCGACCAGGCGGCCGGACTGTCCGTGGAGAGGGTCACGCTGACCGGCTACCTGCGCCCCGGGGCCCTCCTGGACAACGCCGAGGCCTTCTTCGGCCCCGACTGCATCTACGACCCTGCCATCGTCGACCCGGAACTGCGGCCCGCCGACATCTTCCAGCAGGCCTGTCCGGTCGGTGAGCTCGGCATCGGCGGCGGTGAGGGCGCATTCGTCGTCGGCTGTGTCGCGCCGGACGAGGCGCTGGTGTTCGAGCGGGTCGAGCTCACCCTGATCCCCTGAATCCTGCCGCGGAATCCCGACAACCCCTACGCCACCTGACCGTCCCCCGACGAAGACCGCCCCGATCGCAGAGGCGGCCGGGGCGGTCAGAGGGTGACGCAGACGATCAGCTCGGGTCGGAGTCGGTGTCCGAGTCCGTGTCGGAGTCGGTATCGGCGTCAGTGTCCGAGTCGGTGTCGGCGTCGGTGTCACCGTCGGTATCCGAGTCGGTGTCGGAGTCCGTGTCGGAGTCGGTGTCCGAGTCCGTGTCGGTGTCGGTGTCGGCGTCGCCCATCATGGCGGACTCGCCGTCCTTGTCGTCGCCGGAGCAGGCGACGGTCAGGCCACCCAAGAACAAGAGCGCGAACGAGTAACGAAGCATGGTTGGTCTCCTCCTAGAGAACCTTCCGACGCTATCGTGACCGTTTGGTGTCGTCCACGAAAATCGATCGAAGCCGAACAATTGCCCGAAGGCCAGCAAGAACATCAGAGTTGCATCTCCAGAAGGGAGATTTGACGACATCACCAAACCGACACTCTATCGTCACATCGGGCGTAGCGTGCGGTCGCTGCGCGGCCCCTTCGTCGCCTCGCCCCGCAGGCTACTGGAGCGCGGCCAACGCCTCGAACGCCGCCGGCTCGTGAGCCGGCAGCACCGTGGCCCCTCCGTTCCACACCTCTCTTGCCGTACACTCTCGTTGTCGCCCCTCTCTCGCGAGGGGCAAGCATGCCGAGTGGGTCGGCCCGAGCGGCTCATCCGCCGGAGGAGAGCACCTCGATCATCTGCTCCGCGGCGCTGCCCCAACCGTTCGCGAAGCCCATCTCCTCGTGTCGGACGCGCCCGGCGGCGTCACCGTGCCGGACGATCACCTGGTACCGAGTGCCCGCGGGCTCGGGGGTCAGCCTGACGATCGCGGTGAAGAACGCGTCGGTCCGAGGAGCGAACCCCGGCCCGAGCCCATCGGTCCACACCAGCAGCCGGCCGGGATCGGCCACGAGCACACAGCCCGGCGCCGCGTCCATCTTCTCGCCCTCGGGGCTCTGCACGACGACGTCGAAGACGCCGCCGGGGTGAGCCTCCACTCGCGCGGAGGCGACCGTCCAGGGGGCGGGGGCGAACCACCTCACGAGCAGCTCGGGCTCGGTCCAGGCGGCCCACACTCGCGACGGCGGCACCGGGACGAGGCGTTCGAGCACCAGATCGCGCTCGGGGTCGACGACGAAGAGCGCCTGGCGGCCGGCGAGCCAGTCGTCGAGAGCCCGGTAGTTGAGGTCGAGGCCGCGGTCCATCCCGCTCTCGAGCGCACCGTCGCGGGCCTCGCGTGAGGAGTAGGTCAGCGTCATGCGCACCCGAGTCCCGGGCGCCTCGTCGAGGAACTCGGTGACCACGAGGACCTCCCCACCGGTCCAGTCCTCGTCGAAGAGCTCCACGTGCTCGAGCCGATGCGGCGGCTCGACGGCGCGGAACGTGCCGGTCATGCCCATGGCGTGGTCGCCGGACCACACGTACCGAAGCTCGCCGCCCACCCGGAGGTCGATGCGGCACTCCGTCATCGGCCAGCTTGGCGTGTCCATCCATCGGGGAACGAGATCCTCTCGGGTAAAGGCGTCGAACACGCGCTGGGGAGACGCGGCGAAGCGTCGCTCCATCACGATACGTCGCTCGCCGTCGGGCCGCAGGGTGAGCGTGAGCGGGTCAGCCGTCATCGGGGCCTCCATCCGACTCCGCGAGAAGCCGGTCGAGCTGGTCGAAGCGGGCCTCCCACACCTCGCGGACGTGGGCGGACCAGGTGCTGAGGGTGCGGAACGGCCGAGCGTCGAGCGACCACAGCCGACGACGCCCCACCCGCTCCTGGGTCACGAGACCCGCCGCCTCGAGGGCGACGAGGTGCTTGTGCACCGCCTGACGGGTGATCCCGGTGCCCTCCGCGAGCTGGGTGGTCGACCCCGCGGGCACGGCGAGCAAGCGCTCGACGAGCTCCAGACGAGTGGGATCGGCCAGAGCCGCGAACAGCGTGACGTCGGGACGAGCCGTCAAATGCAACCTCCAGGTTGCACTTAGTCGTCGACGCCAAACGCGCAACCCATTCGTTGCGCTTACGATTCCCGGTCTGAAGCCTCCCGAACCGCAGCACGGGCCTCCTCGAGGCGCCGCAGAGCCCGGGTCTCGTCGCCCAGCACGAGGGTCGACGCGATGGACTCCGCTTCCTCCAGGTGGAGCCGGGCGGCGGCGACGTCGCCCCAGACCGAGTCGAACGACGCGCGGGCCGCATGGCCCTGCAGGCGCAGCACCAGATCCTCCGACGCGTCGACGATGGCCAGCGCCTCTTGCAGCGCCGAGGCCGTCGCCCCCCGATCGCCGAGCGCCGCGTGGGCCTCGGTCACCTCGAGCCAGGTGAGCGCCTCTTCGCGGCGGTTCCCCACCTCGCGGTGGATCTGGGTGGCCAGCGCATAGTGCTCGAAGGCGTCGTCGATGCGGCCCTCGTCGCGGTACAGGGCTCCGAGCATGCCGACCGCCCGGCCTTCGTGGTGCCGGTTGCCGATCTCCCGGAGGATCCGCAGGGCGCTCTCGAGGCTCTGTCTGGCGTGCCCCCGCGCCCCGCGATGGCGCTCCAGCCACGCGAGCTCGAGCAGCGCGTACCCCTCAGCGAGCCGATAGCCGGTCTCCCGGTGGATCTCGAGGGCGGCGCGCTGGTACGCCTCCGCCTCGTCGATTCGACCCGCCGCGGCGTTCAGCGTCGCGAGGTTGCCCAGTACGACGCCCTCCTCGGACCGGCAGCCCACCTCGCGATGGATGGTGAGGGAGAGGAGGTAGTGATCGGCCGCCTCCTCGGATTGACCACGGGCGACGGCGAGCAAGCCGAGGAGTCCGTAGAACACTCCCTCGAACCTTCGATCCCCGACTTCCTTCGTGATCTGGAGCGCCTCCTCGAGCCGACGCTTCGCCTGCTCGAGCGCCCCCTGGTCGAAGTCGAGAACCCCGATGGTGCCGATTACGTGCCCCTCCTCGCGACGCCGACCGGCCTGCCGGTTCGCGGCGCGGGCGTCCTCGAGCAAGGCCCGGGCCTCTTCGGGGTGACCGAGACGCCAGCGGGCGCGCGCCGCCAACGCCTGCACGGTTGCCCAGTGATGGGGTCGCAGCTCGAGGGTCGAGACGAGATCCGTGAGCTCGGCGATCTGCGAGGTCGGGCCACGGTGTTCGAGGACCGCGACCGCAGCGCGCAGGGCGGGCACTGCGACGTCGCCGTCTCCCCGGGCCACGGCGCGACGACACGCCGCGAGGGCGTTGTCGAGCTCCTGCGCGAGCGCCCTGCGCCGCTCGGGCCCCCCGTGGAGGAACAGCGCGGCGATGGAGGCGTCGGTACCAAACTCGGCGTACACGGCACCGTGTCGGGCCTCGGCTGCCGAGCGGAGTCCAATGGCGTCGAGCTGCTGCGCGGCGTAGTCGAGTACGCTCACGAGAAGGCCGAAGCGGTCGTCCGCAGTCTGACGGACGAGCGACTTGTCGACGAGCGACTGCACCGTGTCCACCGGCCACTCTTCGTCGAGAACGAGCACGCCCTCGGCCGCGGCAAGCGAGAACCCGCCGTCGAACACCGCGAGCTGGGCGAGCGCGGCTTGCTCGTCGGGCGTCAGCAGCTCCCAGGACCCGTCGAGGACCCGTCGCAGCGTGGCCTGACGGTCCACTCGCCCGCCGGCGGAGGCGAGCACGCCGAAGCGCTCCCCCATGCGCTCGAGCAACGCGTCCAGCGACAGCTCGCCGACTCGCGCCGCCGCGAGCTCGATGGCCAGGGGCAAGCCGTCGATCATGCGGACGAGGGTAGCGACCGCGTCGCGGTTGTCGTCGTCGATGGCGAAGTCCGAGCATGCGGCGGTCGCCCGGCGGGCGAACAGGGCGACCGCATCCGCTCCGGAGAGGGGGGGCAGGTCGAAGGTGACCTCCCCGGGCAGTCCGGTGACCTCACGGGTCGTGACGAGAAACGTGGCGTCGGGAGCGCGCGCGAGCCACGCCGCGACGGCGTCACGAGCCACCTGGACGAGCTGCTCGAAGTTGTCGAGGATCACGAGACAGCGGCCCCGACCCGCGATGGCGTGGCCAATCTGCGCGACCGGATCGCCGGCCCCGAGCGGAAGGTCGAAGAGCACCGCCAGCGCGTAGAACGCCCCCTCGAGCGACCGGACCTCGGACAGATCGCAGAACCACACGCCCCCACGAAACGCGCCGAGTTGGTGCCAGCCGAAGCGGACCGCGATCCGGGTCTTGCCGGTGCCCCCGATGCCCGTGACGGTGACGAGGCGCGCGTCGGCGTCGAGCAGGGCGTCGAGCGCAGCCAGGTCCGCGACGCGCCCCACCATGCGGTCGGCCTCGGCGGGCAGGCGATAGGGGACTTCGCGCACGGGCAGCCAGTCGTCACCGGTGCGCACGACGCGGAACCGCTCCGAGGTCTCGACGGGCGGCGGGTCCGGCGCGTCGTTGACCGAAACGCCAAAGACCTCGACGGGCTCGCGGTGCTCGCCGATGCGCCAGTGTCCGTGCGGGGTGGTGCGAACGGGACGCTCGGGCAGGGCGTCGCGAGTGAGCAGGATCTGGCCGCCGCGCGCCATCTCGGTGACCCGCACCGCGGTGGTCGCAGGCTCGGACGGGTCCGGCGACGCGGTCCCCCGGTGCACCCCGACCCGCACCGGCAGGGGCGGGGTGAGCCGTCCGAGCCGACGCCGGTACTCGACGGCGAACGCGAGGGCCTCGTCGGGGTCGGGAAACGCGACGACGATGCCGTCGGTGCGTTCGAGCTCCTGCCCCCCTCCCTGCTCGATGAGGGCCCGCGCGACGTCGTCGTGCGCGTCCCAGAGCTCGGCGTTGTCGGCCTCTCCGAGCGCCGCCGCGAGACGCGTGCTCTCGACCACGTCACTGGACACGACGGTGACGAGGCCATCCCCCAGGGGCGAGCGCTCGAGGTTCACGGGTTCTCCAGAGCCTTCTTTGCCAAGTATGCACGTGCGCACGGGGCCAACGCGAACCGACGGCCCGGCACGGGCCGTAGCCACGAGGTCTCGACGAGCTCGTCGAGCAGGGTGCGCGTTGCCTCGGGCGGGGCACAGAGTCTCTCGCTCGCTGCGCCCTCGGCGAAGGTCGGGTCACCGGTCGCGAGCCGCACGAGTCCGGCCCGCGCCGCGGGGGACGAGAGGTCCCACGACCAGTCGAACGTGGCCTCGAGCGAGGCTTGCCGGGCGACCCGCGCCTGCCGGGCGCGAAGCAGCCGCAGTCCGTCGTCCAGACGCTCGAGGAGCACGCGCGGCGTCATCATCCGCATCCGGGCGGCCGCGAGCTCGATGGCGAGCGGAAGATGGTCGAGCCGCCGGAGCAGCTCCCGGACGGTCTCCGCCTCGCTGGCGCTCACCACGAACCCGTGCCGGACCGCCGCCGCCCGCGCCTCGAACAAGGCGAGGGCATGGGCGCTCGACAGCGGCCCGAGGGGAAGGGTGAGCTCGTCGGCGCGTCCGAGCACCGTGCGGGTGGTGACCACGAAGCGCACATCGGGCGCGAGCTCCCGCCAGCGGCCGATCGTGGCGTCGGCGTGCGCGACCACCCGCTCGAAGCTGTCGAGCACGACCAGGCATCGCCCGCGAGCTCCGAGTGCGGCACCCACTTCGTCGATGCGGGTCGACGCGACACCGAGCTCGGTGCCGACCTGCCGGGCAACCTCCGCCACGTCTCGGGCCTCGGCGAGATCGCACAGCCACGCCCCACCCGGCCATCCGCCCAGGTGGGTGCGGGCGTGGTGAATGGCGAGACGCGTCTTGCCTACGCCGCCTTCGCCAGTGACGCTCACCAGCGAGGACTCCTCCAGCAGGTCCGCGAGGTCCCGAAGCTCGTCCTCGCGACCCACGAGGCGATCCCAGGCGGCCGGGAGGTTGTTCGCTACCTGGCGAGCGGGAGACCAGCCCTCGCCGTCTCGGACCACCTGGTAGACCTTGGGTCCGTCCTCCGGCGGGTCGGGATGCGGCATCTCGGAGAGCTCGAACAGCTCGATCGGGCCCGGGGATCCCTTGGTTCGCCAGTACCCCCGCGACACGGCCGGCACGTCGGGTCTCGCCGCGGCGGTGGCCAGGATCTGCCCCGACCTGGCGAGCGAGCGCACCCGAGCCGCCACCGACAGCGCGAGCCCGTCGGCCACGCGTGCCTGGGCCCCCCGCGCCTGGTGTCCCGGGGCGGACTCGCGAACCACCAACGCGCCTTCGTGCAGGGCCACCCGCGCCGAGAGCTCGGCCGTCGTCAACGCGTCGAGATACGCGCGCGCAAACCCGTAGGCGAGGTCCCGACGGTCGAAGAGCACGAGGACGCCGTCGTTCCGATCGACCTCCGTGCCCCCGAGCCGCCCGGCGAGGTCGCCCACGATGGCGTCGTGGGTCGCCCAACGGGCCTGGGCGGCCGCGTCGCCGAGCGAGGCAGCGACACGACTCCCGCTCAGCACCTCGGTCAACACCAGCGTGGTCCTCAAGACCTCACCACCGCCTCGTGGAACCGAGCCCCGATCGAGCGCATCATCTGCATGGCGAGATCGGGGTTGGTGCGGATCTGACGCTCGAACGCGTCGCGGTGCAGCACCATCACGTCGGTAGGCGCCTGCGCCACCACCGTGGCCGATCGAGGCTTCCGGGTGAGGAGGGCGAGCTCGCCGAACACCGACGCTCGGCCAAACGTCTGCACGACCTCGCCGCCGCCGCGGGCGAGCGCCGCGGCCTCTCCTTCGACGACGAGGTAGGCCTCCTCTCCCGCCTCCCCCTCCGTCACGATGGGCTCGCCCTCGTCGAAGAACGCGCGCTCGAAGCTGTCCATCCACAGCCCGAAGTCCTGGCGTTGGACGAAGTGGGCGTACTCCTCCGTCATCTTCGCGAGCTCGAGCACCATCGGCAGCGTGGGGAGGCCCTTGTCATCGACGAACTGCTCGCCCACCGCCACGAACCCGATCCGCTCGACGATTCGGCGCACGAGGGGGTTCATGGGCGCGCAGAGGTACTGAAGCCCCTGCTGGTGAGCCCAGTACACCGCCATGCGGAGCATGCCCGCCAGCAGCCGGCCCTGGAGCCTCGCGCCCCGGCGCAGGCAGAGCATGCTGCAAGACGCGATGTCCG
>CAZZLC010000101.1:0-17384 GCA_964655065.1 uncultured Enterobacteriaceae bacterium
CGTCACCGTCAACGATTACCTCGCCGCCCGCGATGCCGAGTGGATGTCGCCCATCTACAACCACCTCGGACTGTCGGTCGGCACCATCCTCACCGGTGAGCGCAACGACCAGGTGAAGCGCGAGGCCTACGCCTGCGACGTCACGTACGGCACGAACAACGAGTTCGGGTTCGACTACCTGCGCGACAACATGAAGTTCCGGCTCGAGGAGATGGTGCAGCGCGGGCACCACTTCGGCATCGTCGACGAGGTCGACTCCATTCTCATCGACGAGGCGCGGACGCCGCTCATCATCTCGGGCCCCATGAACGCCTCCGTCGAGCTCTACAATCGCGTCGACGCCGTAATCCCCTTTCTCCAGCGCGAGATCGACTTCGTGGTCGACGAGAAGGGACGCTCCGCGAACCTCACCGACGACGGCAACCGCAAGGTCGAGGAGAAGCTCGGGATCGACAACCTCTACGATCCGCACAACATGGAGATCCTCCACCACGTCATGCAGTCGCTGAAGGCACACTACACCTTCAAGCGCGACCGCGACTACGTGGTTCGGGGCGGTGAGGTCGTCATCGTCGACGAGTTCACCGGCCGCCTCATGCACGGTCGTCGCTGGTCCGACGGCCTGCACCAGGCGGTCGAGGCCAAGGAGAAGGTGCGCGTCCAGCAGGAATCGCAGACCTACGCGACGATCACCTTCCAGAACCTCTTCCGCATGTACGACAAGCTCGCCGGAATGACCGGTACGGCGGTCACCGAGGCGGCGGAGTTCGCATCGATCTACGACCTCGACACGCTGGTCATCCCGACCAACAAGCCCATCGCACGGTTGGACCACGACGACGTCATCTACAAGACCACCATGGAGAAGTTCCGCGCCGTGGTGGCCGAGATCGACGAGCGACACCGCAAGGGTCAGCCCATCCTCGTCGGAACGACCAGCGTAGAGAACTCCGAGATCGTTCACAAGCTGCTCGAACGCAAGGGCATCCCCCACGAGGTGCTCAACGCGAAGAATCACGCTCGCGAAGCGATGATCGTCGCGCAGGCAGGCCGCAAGGGCTCCGTCACCATCTCGACGAACATGGCGGGCCGCGGCACCGACATCAAGCTCGGCGGGGACCCCGAGGCGCTGGCCGCCGAAGAGGCCAACCCCGAGACCGATGCCGAGGCGTACGAGAAGGCGTTCGCCAGGTACGTCGAGCAGTGCAAGGCCGAGCGCGAGGAGGTCTTGGCCGCGGGAGGGCTGTTCATCGTAGGCACCGAGCGCCACGAGTCCCGTCGGGTCGACAATCAGCTCCGCGGTCGGTCGGGTCGTCAGGGCGACCCTGGCGGGTCCCGGTTCTACCTGTCGCTCGAGGATCATCTGCTGCGCATCTTCGGCTCCGACAAGATCACGGTGTGGATGGAGCGCATGGGCCTCGAGGACGACGAGCCCATCGAGCACCGATGGATCACGAGCGCCGTGGAGAACGCGCAGATCAAGGTCGAGGGGCACAACTTCAACATCCGGAAGAACCTCCTCGAGTACGACGACGTCATGAACTACCAGCGCAAGGGGGTCTACGAGATCCGCCGCCGCGCGCTGGCTGGCGAGAACGTCGTCGAGATGATGGAGGAGGCCTGCGCCAACATCGTCCAGGACATGATGGACGACTTCGTGGTCGACGGTCTCAAGCCCGAGCACTGGAACCTCGACGGGCTGCGCGAGAACCTGAAGCGCGTCTTCGAGCTGGAGTGGGAGGAGAGCGACGACGCCCTGCGGGACTTCTCCCGGGTCGAGATTCGGGATCGCATCCGCGACGAGGGCCTCGCGAAGCTCGAAGAGATGAAGGAGCAGATGACCGACGAGGTGTACGTCGAGTACTGTCGCATGCTCCTGCTCCAGTACACCGACCAGCTCTGGAAGGACCACCTGCTCGCGCTCGACCGCCTGCGTCAGGGTGTGGGGCTCCGCGGCTACGGCCAGCGCAACCCGCTGCTGGAGTACAAGCGCGAGGCGCTGCAGATGTACCTGATGATGGCGGCCATGCGCGACGAGATGGTGGTCACCCAGCTACTGCACACCGAGCTCGAGCTCGCCCAGGCCGCCGCCGAGGCGCCGTCGAAGCGCACCGCGCGGCAGCTCGCCAAGGGCAACTTCCAGCCCGCGGCGGCGGTGTTCGGAGGCGGCGCAGCAGAACCCACGAGCCCGTCGGCGGCCCCGGCACCGATGCCCCCATCGGCAGCGGATCCGCTCGCTGCTCCGCAGCCCGGCGACGAGGCGCGTCTCTTCGCCCACAAGTTCGGCCTCCGCCGTAACGACCCGTGCCCCTGTGGTTCGGGCAAGAAGTACAAGAAGTGCTGCTACGACGCAGCCTGGAAGGCGCCCATCGAGGAGGCGCCAGAGCCGTCGGAGGCCGCCCACCCAGCAGGGAAGTGACCGACATCCGATGTCGGTGACGGACCCCGCCGCGAGGCCAGTGTTCCAGCCGACCTGCTACACGGGGCGAATCGCCCTCGCAGCGAATGTTGGCGCGAGCCCTCGCCGGGTCGGGTTTGTGGCGGCCTCCCGACCCCTGTGCTACGGATTGCACCGCGCGCACGGCGCGCAATTCACCACGCCGGACCTCCATCGTCCTCCTCGGTGCCCTCTCGGGGTCGGAGGAACGATGCCGGCGGTCGACCAACCAATTCGAGGACATCATGAACGTTTCTCTCCGCGACCTGCTGCAGGCCGGCGTGCACTTTGGTCACCAGACCCGGCGTTGGTCGCCGAAGATGCGTCCGTACATCTACGGCGCGAAGAACGGCATCCACATCATCGACCTTCAGCAGACGGCGAAAGGTCTGATCGGGGCGAGTCGGTTCCTCACCCAGACCGTGGGGCACGGCGGATCGGTGCTCTTCGTGGGCACCAAGCGCGCCGCCCGCGAGATTGTGGCCGAGGAGGCCCAGCGCGCCCAGATGTTCTGGGTCAACAACCGCTGGCTCGGCGGCACGCTCACCAACTGGCAGACCGTCAAGAAGTCGATCGAGCGTCTCGTGCAGCTCGAGCAGGCCCGCGACGAAGGCCGGTTCGACGTCCTGACCAAGAAGGAGGCGCTCGGCGCCAACCGCGACATCGAGAAGATGAACAAGAACCTCGGCGGCATCAAGGGCATGAAGGGCCTGCCGTCGGTCCTGTTCATCATCGACCCCAAGAAGGAGCACATCGCCGTCAAGGAGGCGAACTCCCTCAACATCCCTGTCGTGGCGCTGTGTGACACCAACTGTGACCCCACCGGCATCCAGTACGTGATTCCGGGCAACGACGATGCGATCAAGTCGATTCGCCTGTTCGCCGCCGCCGCGGCCGACGCGGTGATCGAGGGCCGCGCCGTCTCGACCGGGCGGACCGGCAAGGAGTTCGCGGAGGACGAGGCGATGCCCGCGGGCGACGTCGAGGTCGTCCGGCGCTCCGTGGCGTCGGCCGAGGGGGGCGAGGTCGAGCCCGACGGCGCGGCAGCGCCTCCTCCGGCTCCAGCTCCGGCGGCTCCGCCGGCCGAGGAGCCTGCGGCCGACATCCCCGCCGAGTGACCATCTGCCCCGGGGCCTCGCCCCGGACCTCCTCCTTCCCACCTCATTCGCTTGGAGTCCTGAATGGGCGCCGCCGAAATCAAAGAACTCCGGGAGCGTACCGGCGCGGGTATGCTCGATTGCAAGAAGGCCCTCGAGGAATCCGACGGTGACATCGAGAAGGCCGTCGACTGGCTTCGCAGCAAGGGTATCGCCAAGGCCGCCAAGAAGGCGGGCCGAGCCGCTACCGAGGGTCTCGTCGTGTCCTACATCCACGCGGGTGGCAAGATCGGCGTGTTGCTCGAGGTCAACTGCGAGACCGACTTCGTGGCGATGACCGACCAGTTCCAGGAGCTGTGCCGCGACATCGCCATGCACATCGCGGCCGCCGCGCCCGAGTACACCACGCGCGAGGAGGTCCCGCCCGACGCCATCGAGCGCGAGCGCGAGATCCAGAAGCAGCGCGTCCTCGAGGAGGGCAAGCCCGAGAAGGTGGCCGACAAGATTGTCGAGGGCCGCATGGGCAAGTTCTACGAGGATTCGGTCTTGCTCGAGCAGAAGTTCGTCAAGGACGACAGCAAGACCATCCAGGACGTGGTGACCGAAGCCGTCGCGCAGATCGGCGAGAACATCCAGGTACGTCGCTTCGCCCGCTTCGTGCTGGGTGAGGGCCTGGAGAAGAAGGAATCCGACCTCGCGGCCGAGGTCGCGGCTACGCTGGGGAACTGATCGCGATGGACGAGTACCTCGAGTCGATGACGGACGACATGAACGGCGCGCTCGAAGCGCTCGACCGTTCCTTGTCGAAGATCCGCACTGGTCGGGCCACCCCGAAGCTCGTCGATGGGGTGCAGGTGCTCGTCCAGTCGTACGGGACCTCCATGCCGATCACCCAGCTGGCCACCATCCAGGCCCCCGATGCCCGGTTGCTCACGGTCCAGCCGTGGGACAAGACGACGATCGTCGACATCGAGAAGTCGATCGTCCAGGCGGGCCTCGGGCTCAACCCGTCCAACGACGGCCAGCTCATCCGGATTCCGGTGCCCCCGCTCACCCAGGAGCGGCGCCAGGAGCTCGTGAAGCTCGCGAAGAAGGCGGGCGAGGAGGCGAAGGTCCGTCTTCGCCAGGTGCGCAAGGAGTACAACGACATCTTCAAGGGCGCCGAGAAGGACGGGGACATCAGCGAGGACGACTCGCGCCGGTTCCAGGCGAAGGTGCAGGAGGCTACCGACGCCTACGTGGCCGACGTGGACCGCATCGTCGCCGAGAAGGAGGCCGAGGTCCTCGAGGTGTGAACCCACCCCCTGCCAGCGCCAAGCGCCTTCCTCGTCACGTCGCCGTCATCATGGACGGCAACGGGCGGTGGGCCACCGAGCGTGGCTGGCCGAGGATTCGCGGCCACCAGGCCGGCGCGGACAGCGTCCGGGAGATCGTTCGGGCTTGCGGTGAGCTCGGCATCGACGCGCTGACGCTCTACAGCTTCTCGACGGAGAACTGGGCCCGCCCCGATGACGAGGTGCAGGCGCTCATGACATTGCTGGCGTCGTACCTGCGCGACGAGCAGAGCGAGCTCATGGAGAACCGCGTGCGGTTGCGAGGGATCGGTGAGATTGACCGGCTTCCGGTCCACGTCCGCAGCCTGTTGCGCGAGGCCGAGAGCCTCACGAAGCAGAACGACGGACTCAACCTCACGCTCGCCCTCTCCTACGGCTCGCGGCGCGAGATCGTCGACGCCGTGAAGCGCATCGCAGCGGAGGTCCAGCAAGGCCGGCTCGACCCCTCGGCCATCGACGAGGCGGCGATCACCGAGCGTCTCTACACGGCCGGGATTCCCGACCCCGATCTCCTCGTGCGCACGAGCGGAGAGATGCGGCTGTCGAACTTCATGCTGTGGCAGCTCGCGTATACCGAGCTCTACGTGACCGACGTGTACTGGCCCGACTTCCGGCGTCCCCACCTCGAGCAGGCTCTGACCGCCTACGCGAAGCGCAGGCGCCGGTTCGGTCGCACGGACACCCAGGTGACGCCATGATCACCCGCCTGCTCGCCGCTGCGGTCGGGCTGTTGATCGTCCTGCCCGTGATCGTCTTCGGCGGCGTGGTCGGGGCCGAGGTCGTGGTCGCGATTGCGGGACTCATCATGACGATCGAGTACGCTCACATGGCGTTCCCCGAGGACGAGGTCGTCATGTCGATCGTGCAGGTCCTCGTGGTCTTCCTCACCGCAGGCGCGATCCTGCACTGGCCCGAGTACACGGGCATCACGCTGGTCGGCATCGTCACCGGGCTGTTGGTGCTGCAGACCCTGCGTCCCGGCGAGGACCTCGAGCGGACCGCCGACCGCACCGGGAGGGTACTCCTCGGCGCGGGGTGGCTCGCGCTGCTCGCCAGTCTCGTGCTGCTCCGCCGAGAGCAGCACGGGCTCGCGTGGGTGTTCCTGGTCCTCGAGATCGCGTGGATCGGCGACACTGGTGCGTACTTCGCGGGCCGCTACCTCGGGCGCACCCCCTTGTACGAGCGAGTCAGTCCGAAGAAGACGTGGGAGGGGGTCGCCGGAGGCGTCGTGGCCGCCACGATCGGTGTGTTCGTGGTGCGAGAGATCGGCGGCCTTCCGCTCACCAACGTGGAGTGCCTCGTTCTCGGACCGATACTTACGTTGGTGGGCGTGCTCGGGGATCTCAGTGAATCCATGCTGAAGCGGTCGTTTTCGGTCAAGGACTCGGGATGGATCATGCCCGGGCACGGCGGACTGCTCGACCGGGTCGATAGTGTCATGTTCGTAGGCCCCTGGCTCTATGCCTGGGTGCGGATCGTGGAGGCCTGACGAATATGGGCGACCTCGTACTCTGGCTCGTTGCCGGCGCCGTGATGGTAGGGGTGCTGGTCATCGTGCACGAAGCGGGACACTGGGTCGTGGCCAAGCTGTTCGGCGTGGGCACCCCGGTGTTCTCGATCGGATTTGGGCCTCGGATCTTCGGATTCCGGCTCTGGGACACCGACTTCCGGGTCTCGGTGCTCCCGGTGGGCGGCTACGTCCGCATGGCGGGCGCGGATCCGTTCGGCGAGGAGCTCGCCGACGAGGAGGTGGTCGAGCCCGAGCAGGACTTCATGGCCAAGCCGGTCTGGCAGCGCTTCCTCATCATGCTCGCCGGCCCAGCGGCGAACCTGATCCTGCCCTTCGTGCTCTTCTCCGGCGTCCTCATGATGGGGGAGCCGCAGCCGGATGCCGTGGTCGGACACGTGCGTCCCGGGTCGCTCGCAGACGAGCGCGGGCTGCAGCCGGGGGATCGTGTCGTACAGCTCGACGACACCCCGATCGACAACTGGCGCGAGCTGATGCTGGCGATGACGTCGGTCGAAGGCCCCTTCGCGCTCTCGGTGGTTCGCGACGACGACCAGCTCACCGTCCAGTTCCCCGAGTGGGAGCCCGACCGCCTCGGACGGCGCATCGAGGGGGTGGGGCTCTCCCACAACAGTCCCTCGTCCACCGTCGGGGTGACCGATCCGCGCTCTCCCGCCTGGACCGCAGGTCTCCGCTCCGGCGACCGGGTGGTGTCCGTCGACGGTGGGGACGTGTACACGTACACCGAACTCTTGTCGGCGCTGACCCCCGACCAGGCCCACACCCTCGAGGTCGAGCGCTGGGAGGCGCCCGAGGGCGAAGCGGTCGCGGGGATCGACGACCTCCCCGCGAAGCGCGAGGTCACACTGAAGCCCGACTCCGCCTACGAGCCCCCCGATCACGAGGTCTATCGGAACCCCTGGGGTGTCGTTCCGGTCAGCATCTTCGTGGGCCACGTCGAGGACGACTCGGCCGCCGACGTCGCCGGAGTGCGACGCGGTGATCGCCTCGTGGCCATCGACGGGAGTGTGGTGCGAACCTGGGAGGACGTCCTCGAGTACGTCGGGCGCACGACCGAGGGCATGGACGTGCACGCGGACCCCCCGCGCGCGGCCGGCTGTGTGACCGCCGACCGCAAGGTGTTCGGCCAGCCGCTGCAGCTCTCCCTGATCCGGGCTGGCGAGCCCCTGACGCTCACGTTCTCGCCGACGGTGACCCAGGAGACGCGACCCGACGGCACCGTGGACTACCGCCCCATCATGGGGGTCAGTCAGTTCGCCGGAAGCTACGACGGCGGCGCAGAGACCGTGAAGTACTACGGGGTCTTCGAGGCGGCGGGGCGGGCTGGCGAAGAGGGCCGTCAGGTCCTCGAGACCACCGTGAACTCGCTCGGCAACCTCCTCACCGGGCGGACTCCCCTCGAGAAGTCCGTGGGTGGACCGGTCGAGATCTTCCGGTCGGCGGGCTACGCCGCCGAGCAGGGCATCTTCCAGTTCGCCCGCATGATGGGGATCATCAGCTTCAGCCTGGGCATCGTGAACCTGCTCCCCATCCCCGTCCTCGACGGCGGCCAGATCCTGTTCTACGCCATCGAGGGCATTCGGGGTCGACCGCTTCCGTTGGTGCTGCGCGAGCGCATCCAGATGGTCGGCGTGTTGTTCCTCGCTTCGCTGATGGTCGTGGTCTTCGTGCTCGACATCGGAAGGCTGCTCGAAGGGTGACCACGGTCCTCGGCGTCGACACGGCGGGACCGCGGATCGGGGTGGCCCTGCTCCACGAGGGCGAGGTCACCGAGCGCGTGGTGGAGGGCGGTCGCGGAACCGAGCGGGTGCTCGTTGGCCTGGTCGCCGAGCTCTGCGGCGAAGCAGGCATAGCTCGCACCGCCATCGACGTCGTCGCGGTCAGCGTGGGTCCGGGCGCGTTCACGGGACTGCGAGTGGGGATCGCGACGGCGGGAGGGCTCGCTCAGGCCCTCGGTCGCCCGGTGGTGCCCGTGGGGTCGCTGGAGCCGCGGGCGCTCGGAGCGGGCATCGGGGGGCGCCTCCTGGTGATGCTCGACGCGCGAAAGCAGCGGGTCTACGCCGCGGCGTGGCACGATAAGACACAGGTGCAGGCGGCGGCGGACGTCTCCCCCCACGAGGCCCTCTCCTGGATGGCTGGGCCCTTCCGGGCCACCGGGGCGGGAGCGCTCGTCTACGGAGAGGCGGTCGTCGCTGCGGGAGGCACGGTGGTCGAGGATGCCACCCACCCGGGCGTGGGTCACCTCGTGCGGCTCGCAGCGGCCCGTACCTCCGCCGCGGTCTCACCGGCCGCGCTGGCCCCGCGCTACCTCCGCGAACCGGACGCGGTCATCAAGCGAGGATGATCCGCGAGGGAGATCGAAGATGACACGAGTCGGAGTCGCCGGTGCGACGGGAGCGGTGGGCAAGGAGCTCGTCGCGGTACTCGATCGAGTCCAGTGGCGCCCCGAGAGGCTTCTCGCCTATGCGCGGGCGAGCACCTCCACCACCCACGTCGACTACGGTGAGGAGCGGGTTCCCGTCGACGTGACGAGCGAGCTCGACGTCGAGAGCGACGAGCTCGACCTGCTCTTCGTGGCGCTGCCCGCCGACGCGGCTGCACCCGTGGTGGACCACGCCGAGCATGCGGGGATCTTCGTCGTGGACGTGTCAGGGGCTCGCGGGTCCGAGGCGCCCCGGGTCGTGCCGTGGATCAACCCCGAGGCCCTCGCCGACGACGCGCTGGTCTGGCAGATCCCCGTGGCGCCCGCCACCCTCGTGGCCTCCGTCCTCGGGCCGCTCGCGCGGGCGGGGATTCGGGGGCCGGCCTCCGTGCAGCTCATGGTGCCCGCCTCGTCGACGGGTCGAGCGGGGATCGAGGAGCTGTCGCAGCAGGTGGTGGCGCTCCTCAATTCCGCGCCGCCGCCCCGCAAGATCTTCCCGACCGGACTCGCGTTCGACGTTCTCCCCGGGTGGGGGGCGGTCACGGAGGACGGGCGGACCACGATGGAGGTCGAGGTGGCCGAGCAGGTCGGCCACCTCCTCGCGCCGCTCGACCCAGGCGAGGTCGAGGTGTCGGCCGTCCAGGTGCCCGTGTTCTCCGGCCTCTCGGCCACGATCACGCTGCAGCCGGGCATCAACGCGCCGACGGAGCTCGTCGAGCGAATCTTGCGGGACGGCGGTGTGAAGCTGCCCGATCCGCCGAATCCGACCGGCTGGCCCCGTCCCCGCAAGGTCGAGGGCCGGCCCTTCGCCCACGTTGGGCGGCTGCGGACCACTCCCTCGGGAGGCTTGCAGCTGTTCTGTGCGATGGACAACCTGCGAACCACGGCAGTGGCCGCCGCCGCGACCGCCCAGGCCCTGCTGCGGCGCGCAGGGACGACCGACTGACAGGTTGTCGTTGGGGCCGACCTCCCGAGAGAGGGGCTGACAGCCTGTCAGGCTCGCGATAGTCGGGCGACTGCCTCGCGGCTGCACCAGTCGGTGCCGCTACCTGGCGCGCGTCAAGGGAATCCGGCATATCGTTTGCAGGAGACGCGGCCGACCGTGGGGTCGCGTCAGACCCCGCCCGCAGGAGTCGCTCGTGATTTTGCTGTCGTCCCTCGCTCTGGCCGCGCCGCCGAATCGGCAGGCCGATCTGATCTCGGTGCTCGACGGGGCCGACGAGGGGAGCGGGGGCGTGATCGACACGCTGGTGGTGAGCAGCGACGGCGACGTCCTGGTCGGCCGACTGGCCTCGGCGACCCAGGGATTCGTGCTCGACCTCGATACCTGGGCGATGCTGCCCATCGAAGGCGGGTGCGGCAGTGCTGGTGTCACGGGAATCACCGCGTTCGACGTCACCAACGCTACGTTGGGCTTCTCGACCTCCATCTGGATGTCCTGCAGCGACGGGACGATCGAGGAGCGGTCCTACGACGGGCAGCGCGTCTCCGACGCGGTGTCCGTCACGGAGGTCGCGCTGGAGAACACCCTCTCGGCGATCTTCCACGACCCCTTCGGCGGCGATGACCTCCTGTATGCGCTGGAGCTCCCGGAGGGGTTCGCACGGGTCTACGCGATCGCGCCCCAGCTCCTGGACAGCAGTGGTCCCGACACGGCCCCCCTCCCGACCTATCCACAGACGCTGACCAACCAGGGCTACACGGAGGGGCGCCTCGCGTTGCCCCCAGGCGACCAGCGATTTGCGTCCCTCGTGGTGAGCCACGACCGTCTCGGTCTCGCGACGCCGATGTCGACGCTCATCCTGAATGGGAGCAACCTGGCTTCTCGGAGCACCCAGCTGGCGATCTGCGACGACATGGCGGCCACGGCCCTCCCCAACACCGTCTACTGCCTCGACACCGAGAACGGCCTCGTGCAGGCCTTCACCACCCTGACCAACACCTTCCTTCCCGTGGTCGGTCTGGCCGGCCTCGTAGGCCCACGGGCCATCGGCGCGAGCGACTCGCTCACCGACAACTGGATCGCCGTGACGGGTTCCCAGGTACAGGTCTGGCGGCTCGACGAATTCGGGGTGGTCCAGGGAGGTCCCGTGTTCTCCTCGGCCGTCGACGCCGACAACCCCATCCGGGAGATCGTTGGCTACGACGGCTACCTGTTCGGCGGCGGGGCCTCGGGGCGACTCCACGTCGTGACCGCCCGACCCTGGATCGAACGGGAGACGTTCAGCATCGAGCCGCTCACCGTCGCATCGGGCGAGACCGTCACCGTCCGGTTCACCGTCGAGCAACCCCAGGAGGGCAGCGTCTCGTGGGCCGTGACGCGCGGCGGCGACCGGAGCGGGAGTGGTGTGTCGCTCGGGCAGGGTACGGTCTCCGCCGGCGAGGAGGTCGTGGTGACGTTCGAGACGAACGGGCTACCCGAGGGCCTCCAGGACGTGTTCGTCGTCGTGACCGACGATGACGACCTCACGGGGCACATCGCGGGGACCATCCAGGTGGACAACGTCCCGACGACCCCGGTGCTGCCGCAACGCGGCATCTCCGTCGGCAACCGACGGCTCGACGTGACGTTCGACGGTATCTCGGACGCCGACCTCGACCGCTACGAGGTGTGTGTGTCGCTCGAGGAATTCGACCCGACCACACTCGAGGACTGTCCCGAATATACCGGCCAGACCCGGTTCACGAACGACCTCGAGGTCGACGCGGACCCCGGGGTCGAGACCACCATCACGATCCAGCCTCTGGAGAACGACGTGAAGCACTACATCGCGGTCCGCGCGGTGGACGCCAACGGCAATCTGGGCGCGTACAGCAACGTCGTCTCGGAGACCCCGAACGAGGGCAACACCGCTGCGAATCTGGCCGGTGAGGAAGGCGGCTCGCCTTGCGCCGAGGGCTGCGCCACCTCGGGTGGTGGAGGGTGGGGCTTCGGCCTCGCCGGCCTGCTGGCGGCGGCTCTGCTTCGTCGCCGCCGGTCCGTCGCGGCGCTCGCCCTCGTCGGATTCGGCCTCGCGGCCACTACGTCCGCCCACGCCCAGGACGACGACGGGGGCCGACAGTCCGTGTGGCTCCGCAAGGACAGCACGCCGGTTCGCGGCGACTTCGAGTTCCGCTACGGGAACTTCGTCGTGAACGACCCCAACATCTCGGAGGTCCACGGCAACTCGATCAACCTGTGGCAGATCGAGGCAGGGCCGCAGATCTTCCGCTTCGTCGAGATCGATCTGGGGATCGCCCTCGCGAACCCGAAGTCCCCCCTCGTCAACACCAACAACAGCTTGGGCTCGCGGGTCGACGAGACGCGGCTGACGATCATTCCGCTGACGGCCGACGTCACGCTGCGCGCACACGTCCTCGACGAGCAGCCCATCGTGCCGTTCGTCCGGTACGGCTGGGACTACGCGTTCTTCACCGACAAGCGGGTCGACGAGGATCGCGAGCCCATCCGGGGCGCCAAGGTCGGCACCCACTGGGGCGCCGGCGTGAACCTCCTGGTCGACATCCTCGCCCCCAATCGGGCGAGCCTCCTCGAGGCCCAGAGCGGAATCAACGACACGTGGATCACGCTCGAGTGGCGGCGCAACCGGATCGACGACCGCTCGCGTCCCTGGTCCGGAGCGGCCCAGGGTGGCCTCGATCTCTCCGGCGACGTCTTCAGTGTCGGGCTCAAGCTCGACTACTGATGCCCAGCGCTGGCGGATCGACGTCGAGTACGACGGGACGGACTTCGCCGGCTGGCAGATCCAGGAGGGGGCCCGCACCATCCAGGGGACCCTCGAGGCGGCGCTGGCCGAGCTGCTGCCGGGCGACCGACCTCGAGTCTCCGGAGCGGGCCGGACCGACGCCGGGGTCCACGCCGCACGGCAAGTCGCGACCTTCGTGACCGCGGTCCGGCGCGAGCCCGACCAGATGCGCGACGGGCTGAATCGCTTCCTGCCCGACACCATCGCGTGCCTGGCGGCGTCGCGCGTGCCGATGGCCTTCGATCCCCGTCGCGACCCCCACGTGAAGACCTACCGTTACACCTGGTTGGTGCGACCTTCGCCCTCTCCCCTGCGCCGCGGACGGGTGTGGCACGAACGTCGTCCGCTCGACGCCGGAGCCATGGACACCGCGATTCGGTGCATCGTGGGCACGCACGACTTCACGTCGTTTCGCGCTGCGGGGTGCTCGGCTTCCCACCCGGTGCGGACCGTCCCCGAGGCTCGTGTGGTGGAGGCCGGCGACGAGGTGCGCCTCGAGGTGCGGGGAACGGGATTCCTTCGCCACATGGTGCGAATCCTCGCCGGCACCCTGCACGAGGTCGGACGAGGGAGGCGGACCGTCGAAGCGTTCGCGGCGACGCTACGGGCGTGCGATCGAAGCCAGGCGGGCCCGACGGCGCCACCCGGTGGGCTGCTGCTCGCGGCGATCGACTACGACGACTGAGCGACGCGGTCAGCCGAGGTCGTCGTCGTCGTCGTCACCACCGTCGATGCCGTCGAAGCCATCCTCGTCGCCATCATCGTCGTCGACCTCCTCGAGGTCCTCCTCGACCGCGGGACTCGCGTCTTCGTCGGACTCCTGCTTGCGACGGGCGACCTTGCCGCCCTTCGACTGGAGCAGCTGCTTCACGTCCTGGACGGGGGCGTTGGTCTGATCCGCCCCGCACTCGGGGCAGGTCGGCGTGGGCCGATTGAGGTCGTAGAACTTGGTGCCACACTCGTAGCAGGTGTAGCGATTACCCAGGCGGGCCTTGTCGAGCATGCAGTCTCCTGCGGGCGGGACGGGTTCGGTGGTGGAGACCCGCTCGCGATTCGCGACCACGGGTCTCGATCGGAGCGACGCTCGATGGTGCGAGGGGGCATCCACCTCTGTCGAGAGTTCCTGTAGCGACGATCGCACGAGAAAGCTACCATCCGCGGATGGAGTCCCGGAGAGGATCGATGAACCGACCTGTTCTGATGTTTTCGCTCTTCGCCATCCTCGCCGCCTGCGAGGATGACGCCGCCAGCCTGGTGTCCGACGACGTGAAGATCGACGAGGCCGACCCCCAGGCCGACCCCGACAGCGTGGGCACGCAGATGTGCGTGAACTCCGAGGGCCACGTCTTCGTGATCTGGATGGACAACCGGCTGGATCTCCAGGGCGACAAGCGGGACCTCTGGTTCAACCGATCGCTGTCTCGCGGAGACGAGGGGTCCTGGCTCCCGTCGCCAATCAAGGTGAACCTCGGTGACGCGAACAAGCCCGGGCCCGGACAGGTCTACAACCCGCAGATCGCCTGCGACGACCAGGGCGTCTACGTCGTCTGGGAAGACGACCGCGACGGCTTCCTGGAGAACCACCAGATCTACTTCAACCGCTCGCTCGACGGCGGCGACACCTGGCTTCCCGAGGACCTCCAGCTCGACAGCATGGATCCGGGCGGCGGCTCGATGTCGCTGATCCCGCGGCTCAAGGTCGTCGGCAACTTCGTCCACGTGGTCTGGTACGACGGGTTCAACGGTCCGTTCGACATCTACTACGCCCTGTCGGACGATGCGGGAACCTCGTTCCGCTCGCCCCAGGTTCTCGACGTCACGCGCGGCTTCGCGTTCTCCGCCAACCCCCGGGTGGAGGCGAGCACCGACCAGCGCAACGTCTACGTCGTGTGGGAGGAGTCCCGCGACGGCCGCTCCGACATCTACGCCAACCGCTCCGACAACGGCGGCGTCACCTTCAACGGCGCGATTCGCCTCGACCGGGGCATGGACGGCAAGGACTCCGAGGACGAGAACGGGGAGCACAACAGCTTCTCGCCTCAGATCTGCGCGGATCGCACGCCCGACGGGCGGAACTTCGTCTACGTCGTGTGGCACGACGAGCGCCACAGCACCGACAACCGCGACGTGTACTTCAACTTCCTGGCCGACGAGGGGCCCTCGTCCACGTGGCTGCCCGAGGCCGTTCGACTCGACGACGGCGACCGGGTCGGGTTCTCGAACAGCCTCTTCCCGACCTGCACGACGGTCGGGGCGACCGCCCACGTCGTCTGGCAGGACTATCGCTCCGACAACGCGTTCGACATCTGGTACCGCGAGGTCATCAACGGTGAGCCGCAGCCCGAGGAGCGGGTCGACCTCGGAGAAGACGAGTTCGCGCAGGTCGAGGGGTTCGCGAACTCTGTCGATGCGCGCGTGGCCGTCGCCAACGACCGCGTGGGCGTGGCGTGGATGGACTTCCGCGAGGAGGCCCGCTCGGGCGAGGATCGCGGCTTCGGCGACATCCGCTACAACTACAAGGACGTAGGCGACGTCTTCCAGGAGAACGACTTCCGCGTCGACAGCTGGACTGCGGGCGGCAGCTTCAAGTCCGACGTGAACTTCCAGATGTTGGGTGGCGAGCTCTACGCCGCGTGGACCGACGGCCGGAACGGAACGTTCGACGTCTTCTTCACCCGCCTCGGCCTCGGCGAGGAGGGCGCTCCGCCCACCCTCTCCGAGAACTAGACGTCCGCGGGCGGGCGGAAGCGCCCGAGACTGCTCCTTGACACCGGTGTGGTGTACCGATATTCCGCACCGGTTCAGCCTGTTCGCCGGCTGACCCGTCACGGGTCCGCCCCGCAACCGGCCTTCGTCCCCCACGACCCCGTGTCCACCCTCCTCGCGGCCCCCTGTGGCCGGTGCAGCTCCGGGTGAGACACCCCGCCCGATGTCTGCGGGAAGTCACCCGCCCTCGGCACCACAAGGAAGAATCCCCGATGCGTACCTACAGCGCGAAGCCCGGCGAGGTCGAGCGGAGCTGGTTCGTGGTCGATGCGAGCGAGTATGTCCTCGGTCGGCTCGCGGCCCGGATCGCCACCGTGCTGCGCGGCAAGCACAAGCCGACCTTCACTCCCCACGTCGATGCTGGCGACTTCGTCGTCGTGATCAACGCTTCGCAGGTCCAGCTCACGGGCGCCAAGATCGACCGCAAGCACTACCACCGCTACTCGGGCTATCCGGGCGGTCTCCGGTCGATCGACGCGGCGACGGTGCGCGACGAGGATCCAGACCGGATGATTCGCCAGGCGGTTCGCGGAATGCTCCCGAAGAATCTCCTGTCGCGCCAGCTCCTCTCCAAGCTCAAGGTCTACGGGGGGTCGGAGCATCCGCACGCCGCCCAGAAGCCGCAACCCTTCCCGAACGTCCTGTAGGTCATCCATGGCAAGCGAACTCGTACAGTTCTATGGCACCGGCCGGCGCAAGACCTCGAGCGCGCGCGTGTTCCTGCGCCCGGGCAACGGCCACATTTTCGTCAACGACCGTCCACTCGAGGAGTACTTCCCTCGGCCGACGTTGGTGATGGATCTCAAGCAGCCCCTCGAGCTGACCGAGACGCTCGACAAGTTCGACGCGAAGATCACGGTCAAGGGTGGCGGCATGCGGGGCCAGGCCGGCGCGATTCGTCTCGGACTGGCGAGGGCCCTCATCCTGGCCAACCCTGACTTCCGGGCGCTGCTGAAGCCGGCGGGTCTGCTGACGCGGGACGCCCGCAAGGTCGAGCGCAAGAAGTACGGTCAGGCCGGCGCCCGTCGTCGGTTCCAGTTCTCGAAGCGCTGAGCGACCGAGAGCTCGCCGCTCGATGTGGTGGGCCGTCATCCCTGCCCGGTGGGGCTCTCGTCGGCTTCCGGGCAAGGTCACGGCCGTACTCGACGGGCGCCCGATGCTGGAGCACGTCTGGCGAGCCGCGGCGGCCTGCCCGGGGTTCGATCGGGTCGTCATCGCCACCGACAGCGAGCACGTCTGTCAGGTCGCCAGAGGCTTCGGCGCCGAGGCCTGCCTCACCGGTCCTGCGCCTTCGGGGACTGCCCGCGCGAGCCTCGTGGCGCCGCCAGAGGTCGCGGTGGCGGTCGTCCAGGCCGATCAGCCCGGACTCCGTCCAGAGCACCTGGGCACACTTCAGCGGTCCGTCGACGATTCACCAATTGGAACGCTGTGGACGCAGTGGTCCGGCGCTCCCGACGATCCCCACCGGGTGAAGATCCGGACAGAAAATGGCCGGGCGCTGGACTTTGCTCGCGTCCCGTGGCCGGGCGTGCCGCTGCGGCGTCACGTGGGCCTCTATGCCTTCCGACCCGGATGGCTGGGCCACTGCACACAGGGTGGCCCCACGCCCCGGGCCCTCGAGGCAGACCTCGAACAACTATCTTGGTTGGACAGAGGTTTTCCCATTGGCGTGCGCCAGGTCGGCGACGTCGGACCCAGCGTGGACACGTGGCCGCAGTTGGTACGGGCGCGGGCCTGGATGGGCGAATCCACATAGACGATCGCGACGGCCACTCGGGCCACCACGGGAGAGGGCATGAGGAAGAAGTTCATCTTCGTCACCGGCGGCGTGTTGTCGTCCCTCGGAAAGGGGCTGTCGTCGGCGGCGCTCGGGGCGGTGCTGGAGGCGCGTGGACTTCGAGTCACCGTGCTGAAGATGGACCCCTACATCAACGTCGACCCCGGCACGATGAGCCCCTACCAGCACGGCGAGGTCTTCGTCACCGACGACGGCGCCGAGACCGATCTCGACCTCGGCCATTACGAACGGTTTACCGGCGTCCCCGCGCGGCGCA
>CAZZLC010000102.1:0-17295 GCA_964655065.1 uncultured Enterobacteriaceae bacterium
CCGCTGGGAACTCACGATGTGCGCTATCGGGCCCACCTGGACCCAGCAGACAGAAGGCAACTCGGGTCCATCATTGGCCTCGACCGGCCGCCGCTTGATGGAGGACGTCGCCGCGAGGACCACGCCGAGGTGCCCGAACAGGTGCTCGAAGCGTTCGGAACTGTGGCCCAGGTAGAAGAGCGCCTGGCCCTGACGGGCCCCTGCCTGCTCTTGCTCCTCGGCGTTGATGAACGCGATGCGGCCGAGCAGCAGCAGCATCCGGTCAGTGCGCTCGAGCAGCAGGTGGAACCAACGGGCGTCGGTCTGGTTGTTCACCAAGACGAGCGCTTGGCTGACGTCGTGGGACGACAGGAGCTTCTCGACGAACGGTGCCGGTCCCGAGTACGGTGGGTTCAACCAAACGTTTCCGGCCCAATGCTGTTTCAGACCGTCCTGCGCACGGTCGAACCAGCGTGACGCTCGCACGCGTTGCTGCGCGCCCAGGTTCGAGGCCGGATCCAGGTCAATGGTTCCACCGAACAAGCGGCGAGCGAGCTCGAGCAGGCCGCCCGGCGTCCCCCATTGATCCGAATCGCCAGGGGGCGGCTGGACAAGCGGGCGGCTCGTCAGATCGAAAAGTGTCGGGGTAGTGGAGAAGGTCATCGCGGGCCTCCAGCAGGCGACTGCTCGCCTTCATCGATGGTCAGGCGAGGCATCAAGGCGTCACCTCGCACTCGGACGCTTCGAGCCGCGCTCGGCACTCGCGGCAGTCGGGGTAGCCCGAGAGGCCGCGCCTCGTGTCCTCGGGGCGCTGGGGCTCGACGAGCGAGCGACCGCACCCCGTTCGGACCTGCCCGAGCGGGTCGCTTCCGCAGAAGTGCCACTGGCGCTCGCGCTTCTCTCGCGCTCGCTCCATCCCCGGCGGCAGTTCATGAGTCATCAGCGCACGCAGTCCTGCACGACCAGAGGTCGGTGCGCCGGAGGTTCCAGCGCCACCCTGCCTGGGCCTCGCGGCAGAACCGTCGAGGGTTCGCCCGGAGGACGCGGAGCGTCTCCTGCACGGAGACACGAGCCATCGCGGCAATCGTGTCCGCATCCGCAATACCTGCGGCTTCCACGGCCAGAGCGACCTGCTCTTCAGGTGTCACGGTTGACCTCCAGGCACGTGCCAACGGTCCGCAACGGACCAGGCACACGGCACCGATTGCTGACGGGCGAGTTGGCCGTCCCGAAGAGCGTCGAGGAGAACCGGCTGGAGGTGGCGCAGGGTCCAATGCCGTGCGCTGCGACGGCGCAGCACGTCGAGCATCCGGCAGGCGTCGCACCCGGGCACCGCACGAGCGACCCGAGTCACCTCGACCAGGCGATCCCGTCGCTCGCTCCGCGCGCGCGAGAAGCGAGGCTGACTGCGCTTCATGGCCCGCCCCGACGCGGCAGGCCGTAGACCCCGTCCTGAAGTTCGAGGGTGCCGCTATCCACCAGGCGCTCGAGCGTCCGTTGGACGATGCCGCGGGTGATGCCGTAGTCGTCCCTGCAGGTCGCGAGGATCGCCTCCGGCGTTCGTTCTCCGGCCGCCACCGCATTCAGGACCAAGTAGGCCGTGGGGTCGGGCAGCTGAAGGTCGGCCGTTCCCGTGTCGTGCTCGGGGAGGCTCATGGCTTTCCTTCCCGCGTCGAGAACGCCAGCACCGCGGCGAACACCCCCAACGCGAAACTCCCGCGAGGGTCCATCCCCAACTCCGTGAGCCCGGCGGTCACCGTTCCCACGAACAGGAGCGTCGTCAGAAGCAGGACGACGTGAAGCACGCTCATGGTGCATCCCCCAACTGCGTCGCTTCCTCGATGCTGCGGCCCATGGCCCGCGCACGTTCCCGGGAAACGGTCCGGGGCCCTCCCTGCCCGCTGCTGATCGCGTCGAGGGCCCGCTGTACGACGCCCTCGACGTCGTTGGGCACGTAGAAGTACAGGTAGTGGTTTTTGTTGGGGTCCTTGGCCCGATGGACCCCACCACTGGAAACGGCTTCCTTCAGCGCCCGATTCAGGGTGGGCCGAGTCCAGCCCGTCGCGTCCATGAGGACGCTCATGGTCGCGTTGGGCAGACCTTCCACTGCGAGTCGCCGCAGGTACTCGCGGACTCGCACGGACTTCGGGGTCCCTCCGTCGGTCAGGTCGACCACGTCCTCGGTCTCCGACACCGGCATCAGATCCGGCCCGGATCTGTTCGCCGTGGGCGTCTCCCCGATGGTCACGGATTCGTGACCTTCACCCTTGGAATCCTGGCCGGAGGTGTTCACCCGATCGGACCCGAGCGTGTTCGGATCCAATCGCCCGACCACGTCCGGTTGGCTGCTCGGACCTTGGACGATCCGGAACCAGGGCCCGACGCCCTGGAGCCCGGTCCGCCACGAGGGGTCGTCGAGGCGCTCGACGAGCCCTCGGCTTACGAGGCGATGCAGCACCCGATCGATGTCGCGCACCGGTACGGGCCGCCAGCCTGCCGACGTGAGGTAGAAGGGCCGATGCGTGCGCCGGTGCCGTGACAGGCTCGGATACGTCGCGACGATGTCGTCGCGGGTGAACCAGGCGTCCGGCGACGTGGCGGCAAAAGCTGCGCGCACGATGCGCCGTCGAACGTCCACCCAGCGGGCCTCCGCTGCGACGGCGCGCCTCAGAAGCTGGCGCGGTTCGACGGTCATGATGCCTCCAGGTGGCCCCCGTGCAAGGGCACGGAGAAGCGTGTGGCGTGGTCGACAACGAGCGCGTAAGGGTCGGGCTCGGCGGTGAACTCGAGGGCGGCGATCACGGCGTCCCAGTGGTTCCCAGCCTCGAGCACGACGCCCGCGTCGGCCAGGTCCTGGGCGAGTTGGAGTGAGCGTGGGTGCGCACCCCGACCACGTGCGGGCGAGACTCGGCCCACTACCGAGCGTTCGCGGCTCACTTGGCCTCTCCGACGTGGGCGGGCCTCGAGAGGGAAGCAATCAGATTCACGACTTCGTCGCGCAGCAAGGCGCTTGCGATGCGATCGGACAATTCCGCGGGGAGCGCCTTGCCCACCTGGACTTCGCCGGCGAGGTGGGTGTAGCCGCCCTTCATCAGAGCGTTCAGGAAGCACCCGACGCCCCACGGGATGCGGGTCTCGTCTACGAAACCGGGGCCGCCGTGGGGATTCGGTCGCCACCACCGGACCCGGCAGTATTGGATGGACGTCACCACGACACCCAGGCTCCGGAGCCATACGGCAACGGCATTGTCCTCGGGGGTTGCCGGTCCGGTGAAGCCCATCCGATCGAGGAACGCGGCCACGTCGGGCGGCGTTGGCCCGAGGGCCGCGACCAGCGTGACTAGCCCGTGAGGATGAACGTCCTGGCCATCGACCCACGTCTCGTCGACGAAGGGACTGGCCACGTTGGGGGTTCGGGTACCGAGGTCACGCCCGACGGGGCGTTCGCTCGAAATCAGGTGGGGGTGGCTCACGACAGGCCTCCGTTGGGAAAGGGGGTGGGCTCGGCCGAGACGCAGAGGACGTGGACGTCAGGAGAACCCTCGAGGGCTTGTTGAAGCGTCTCTGCGCTCGCCGAGCCGAAGGGATCAGGCGGTGGACGCGGTGGCGGTGGCGTTCGAGGGTCGCGTGAGACCAAGCGGCTCGAGCTTGTCCCACGCACTTCCGTCACGAAGCTCGAGCAGCAGGGTCTCGCGCTTCTCCCGCCGCCACTTCATGGGGTCCGGCTGCTTGGTCTCGGCAAACGCTTGCTCGAGCGCCGAGGCGCTCAGGCCGTAGGCGGCCAGCTCACGGTCGAACCGTGCTCGGGCAATCCCGAGCTCATCGAGGGCAAGCCGCGCGACGTCGGCTCCGGGATGTTCGAACGTGGCATCCGGAGGAATCGACTCGAACCGCGTCTTGTCGACAGTGCAGCGTCGTCCAGCGGCCTCCAGGAGCAGGAGAACGTCGAACTCGTACTCGACCTCGTCGCGCTGGATGACCTGGAGGCCCACCTTTCGGCGGGACAGTCCGCCGCCTTCGCCCGCCTCCACACCGGACACGGTCTTGGTCCGGAAGGTCGCGATGACGTGACCGGGGAAGGCCTTGATGGTGGCGAGCAGAAGGTTCTGGACGGGCGTGGCGTTGGCCCACGCCCGTTTGTCACCCCCCATGGTGGCGACCCACTCCAGCATCCCGCCCGGTCCCGACCACACCCCGCTCAACCCGTCGAGGACGAGCACCGGATAGCCGACCTCCGCCGCGACTCGGATGGCCGAGATGTACTTCTGGGGATCGTGAGGCCCCCGCCACCGACCCGGCATCTCCTGGATGTCGAGCGTGTGGAACGCAATTGAGCCCCCATCTGGGTTGTCCCGGTCGGCGTACAGGCTCGCCGACCCGCCCTCCGAGTCGATGAGGACGAAGTCTCCTTGGCCCTCGGTGAGCGCCGTCGCGATCCTCAGGGCGCTCATCGTCTTTCCGGCGCCCGAAGGGCCCAGGAGGCCGAGACGTAGGTGGTTCTCCGACCGGACGGCCGGCACGAACAAGGGTTTCACGACCTCTCCTGGAGAGTTGTCACGGGGTGCAAAGCGCTTACCGAGTGTGGACTCGCGCCGCCGCGCCCCGAATTCAGGATAAACAAGCTTCCAACAATGCCGGAGTGCGATCCACCACTCCGGGGGACGGGCGAACCCTCGGATTTCGACAACCCCGGCTTCAGTCCTGGATCCTCGCGGGCGACCGGCCACTCCCCGTGGGAATCACAGGCTTCTCCCAAGCGATTCGCACGATCGTATGCGAGCAAACATACGTTTTCTTCGCCGGGCTGACCCTTGTGAGACCGTCCCTTCGGTAAAACCGAAAGGACACCTGCTCTGCCAATGTAGATGGGGACGCCGTCCCGCTGGGTGTCGGTCATCTTGGTACAAGTTCCTTGCAACGAGATGACAGTACAGCGCTTTTTCAGTCAGGTGGTCGCGGGAGCGGGTGGCATGACAAATCGTGACGTCAGGAACCGCAGGTCAACCGCCATTCGCGCCGCCGTCATCCGCCTTCTCTGGCTCGAGCCTCACCCAATCCAGCTGGCCTCGCTCCGTGATGTGGTCGAGACCGATGGTGGTCAGGCGCTCACCCGAGCGCGTCAGATCGCGTTCGTGTGGTCGGCACCGATTGAGGGCGTTGAGCTAGTCCTGCGCGAGATCGTCGCGTTGGGCGAGCATGAACACACCCTCGAGCGTCTCCACCTGCTCCTGCGTGAGCATTGGGAGGATCTTGGCGAGTCGCTCGACAACCTTGCGGCGCTCTGGCGGGATTCGGCTTAGGTCGAGCGACGCCTCCTCCGCGATGTCCCGGCGTTCGATCAGCGACAACACCGCGACCAACGCCTGCAGCTGAGTGTCCGACAGCAGTGGCAGCAGGTCGCTGACGATCTGCACGACGTGCCGGCGTTCTTCGGGCACGAGCGTCAAGTCGAGCATGGCTTTGGGCTGGTCGAAGGGTCGGAAGACCGTGACGAAGTCGAGCTCCAAGGCGCGGCAGATGTCGGCCACCCGGTCGATCGTCGTGTTCTGCCCTTTCTCGATGTGCGAGAGCATCGAGTAGGACAGTCCCGCCTTTTCGGCCACCTCGTGGAGGGTCCATCCCATCGCTTTACGTCGGGCGCGCAGCGCGGCGCCGATCTCTGTCATGTGGGTCACGAGATGGAGCATACGGCCGGTTCTGTTGTAATGTGGTGGCAAGTGTGGCGACGCTCCGGTAGACTCTCATCCAGTTCGAACTGGAGGCCCAACAGGATGACAAAGGCCCCCGTCGCAGAGCTCGGTGACCTGCTCCGCACGTTGCGTCTTCGGAAGGCCCGTGCGCTGGGTTTGGAAGAGCTGTCGATCCCCGATCTGCAGGAAGCCACGGGCATACCTTGGCGATCGCTCTACCGGTACCATCGTGGGTTCCGCGGCAGCCCCGAGCGTCTCGGGCAGTTGCTCGCCTACTACGAGGCGACGGACGAGGAGCGGCTTCGCGCCTACGACCTGCTTTCAGGTCGCAGTGCCGACGCCCAGCGCACGCAGGTGTCGGCGTGAGCGGCGCGAAGATCGCGCAGCCCGAGGCGGCGCGACCGATCCGGTCATCGATGGACGCGCCGCACGAGTACGACCCTGAGCGCGAGGCCGAGCGGGCCTACATGGAATCGCTCACCTGCCCCCGTACGCCGAGCGGGCGCAAGCGGTCCAAGCGGCTTCGCCAAGAAGCCGAAAGGCACCTTCAGCACACCGGCTTCACCTCGCTCGAGGCGTTGGCGCTTCACCGCGAAGCGCTCCGCCGGCGAGACCCCCACCGCGACACGCCACCAGCGCGTCGTCGCTCTTAGCCCACCACGCAAAAGGGCCCCCCTTGAGGCGCGGCAACGCCGGGGGGGCCCATGGAGGACGAGTGCCGTCCCACCCTCTTGACCGTACCCTACAGCCTGCACCCTCCTCGCGCCACCCTGGAGGACAGTCCCTGACCGCCGAGCAGATCGCGGAGGATCTGCGTGGGCTCATCGGAAGCCTCGTGGCGCAAGGGCGAACCTTGGACGAGCTGCCGAGTTCGCGGGCCCTCGCTGACCGGTGGGCCTGTCCGCTCTCGGCGGCGATCCAATGGCGCCACCTCGCACTGTGGGGTGAACTGTGATCCAGTACGTCCCCGTGCCGTACAGCGCCCTGCGTTGTGCAACGAGCACCGCGGAGACTGCGCTCGTTGTCGATCTGTACGCGCAGGCCCATCTCCAGCGGTGGGGCCCGCTCGACAACCTGTCCCTGCGAGACCTCGAGGCGAGTTCCGGGGTGGGGAAGAATCGGGTGTCCCGACTCCTCGTTCGACTCGAGGGACGTGGCCTCGTTCAGCGGGAAATCCTGCGGACGGGGAAGCGATCGAGTGGGTTCAACCTCACGATCTTCGATCCAACGACCGACCGCGGGCTGCCGGGACATCACGCGGGACGTCACGCGGGACGTCACCCGGGACATGGACGGGAGATCCAGCGGGACACGGGACCGCTGTTCAAAACTCTAGATCTCGAAGATGAAGGGACACGACGAAAGGAAGCCGTGGGACATCACGCGGGACATCACGCGGGACATCACGCGGGACACGAACCGCCTGATAATACACTTGTAAAGGAAGATATCGAAGGCTCTATGAACGGGAACGGGAACGGGAACGGGAACCCTCTTCCTTCGGAAGAGGAAGATCCGCTCGCTCCCCTGAGGGAAAACGGATGGGAAGTCACCGACCAC
Organism: uncultured Enterobacteriaceae bacterium; assembly: GCA_964655065.1. Lineage (GTDB taxonomy): Bacteria > Myxococcota_A > UBA796 > UBA796 > DRPG01. Next base: position 7,230 of record CAZZLC010000102.1, read on the forward strand.
GGGGGGGGACTCCGGCTGGCAGTGAAGACGGATCCCGCTGTGCGGGGTCCTCGCGACCTCGTTCGCCCGGGCCTCGATCCCACCGGCGCCGACATTGCCGAAGAGACCACGGTGGCTCGAGACGAAGCCCCGATCCCGCCCGTTCAAGACGAGACGCCCGTCAGGCCGCGGTCCGCGTCACTACCGCTTCACCGGGATTGGCGCGCGCTGATGGAGATTTGGTCGAGCGAGGTCGTGCCGCACGTAGCGAAGAAGCACCAGGTGGCACTTCCCAAGCACGATGGCCTGACGATGGAGCGAGGCATCGGCAAGCAGGTGCTGAACTGCCTTCGGCAGAACGGGCTCGAGAACTTCAAGATCGTGCTCCGCTGGTACACCTACGCCCCCACCGTGGACGAGGATGACCGTGACCTTCCGGACCACCTGAGCAGGCCGACCTTCCTGCGAAACCGCAGGAAGACCCTTCGGACACTGACCTACCACACCAGCTTTGACGAGTACCTCGGGCTCGCGAAGCTCTGGTGGGAGGAACGGCAGCGGCGGCGCCAGAGTCAAGGGGGTGGACGCACGATGCCCGGCGACGCGGCCGCCCTGGAGCGGCTCCGTCGGCGGGAGGCGCAGCGGATGGCGATGCGGGGTGAAGGATGACCCGGGCGTTGAACGGTCACAATCCCGTCGAGGCGCTCAACGCAGCAGCGGTCGACGCGGAGCGGATGCTGCTCGCGATCGCGATCACCGCTCCGAGGCGTATGCCAGAGATCCTGCCGCTCGTGGACGACGAACACTGGCTCCGTCCGGACCACCTGCAGCTGTGGCAACTGCTCAAGGGCATGGCAAACCGAGGCGAGCACATCGACCTGGTCTCCGTCACCGGCATCTTGGCCATACAGAACCTCGCGTCCGCGGTGGGCGGCCTCGCCTACGTGACGGAGCTCCCGAGCTTCCTGCCGTCGTCCGCGCTCGAGATCGCGCCACTGGTGGCGACCATGCGAGAGCGTCATCTTCGGGTGCGCCTGCGCGCAATTGGCCAGGCCTTGCTTCAAGCCGCGTCGGGCCAGTCCGAGGTGGTGGTTCTCGGTCGTCGCATCCCGATCCAGGACACACGAGAGGGGGCGCTGGCGCTCGCCTCCGAGCTGCAGGCGGGACTATCTCACGGCACCACGGCGTACACGCTGACGATGGACGAGGCCATCGATGCGGGATTCGAGGCTCGGGAGCGAGCTCGGACAAGCGGCCAGGGCCGCGTCCCTACCGGGCTTCATGGCCTCGACACCCACCTCGGCGGCGGATTGGCTCGCCAGGAGGAGACGGTCGTCGCTGCGCGGCCGTCGATGGGCAAGTCCGCGCTGTTGACCTCGTGGGCTCGAGTGCAGGCCAGTGACTACGACTGTCGGGTCGCAATCTTCTCGCTCGAGATGGCCGCGGAGCTGCTGGGCAACCGAATCCTCGCGTCCGGAGCCATGGTCGATCTGCACGACCTGAACCGCGGAGCCCTCGACGGTGACCGGACGCTCGCGGCGTGGGTCGATTCGAACCGCTCGTGGCTACGCAACATGCGGCTCTACGCCGGGCCGCGCCTGACCCTCGATCAGGTGCTCGCGCAGGCCTACGCGTGGCACGCCGACGGCGGTCTGGACGTGATCTACATCGACTACCTCACGCTCGTTCGCCACCGGGCCGGAGCCGAGACCCACAGCCAGGCGGTGGGTGAGACGACCGCCGAACTGAAGGACCTCGCCAAGGCGCTGAACGTGGCCGTGGTGGTCTTGGCCCAGCTGAACCGAAAGCTCAAAGAGAGCGCATCCACGAAGACGCTGAAGTGGCCAGGCCAGCACCAGTGGATCCAGGCCTGCAAGGACCGTGGTCTGTTCCCCCAGCCCGAGCACTTGCGCGACTCTGGCGAGATCGAGCAGGCGGCGGACGTGATCCTGTCGCCGAACCGCGCGGGCGGGATGGGGTTCAACCTCGCTGGGCTGTCGACGGAGTCGCTCGCCATCCTGCAGTCGGCGGCGTGCATCGACATCTGCAAGAACCGCAACGGCCGCGTCGGAACTGTTCCTGTGCAGTGGGAGGGGAGGTCGACCACGTTCTGGGACGAGCCGCCCGACCCCAACGCTCCTGAAGCCGATCTCCTCTGACCTCGCAACCCGACGGCCCTCGGGAAGCGAGGGCAGGAGGCATCCATGGGCGTATTCGAACGGATCTGGTTCTGGACAGCCAGGACCGACCGCACCTTGCGGCAACATCGCAGCTCGAACCCCGAGGTCCTGCACGTCTACCAGGGATCCGACGAACGGGGGGAAGACTCCCTGGCCGCCTGGGACGAGGCGCCGACCCTGCCTGGGGCGCCACGAACGGCGACGTGGTCGCCCCCTGTCTACGAGACCGCGCCAAGCGAGCCGATCGAAGCCGTCGAGGACGAGGACGACGAAGGCCTCGACTTCGAGATCGAGGCGGACACGGAACCGTACCGACGAACACCCGCCCGCTTCCAGATCGGCCCCAGCACCCTGCAGCCCATTGGCGACGACTACGAGCAAGCCGAGACGGTTGCCATGGAACAGGGTGGCGGCGTCGAGCTCCTTCTGGAGGCAGTGCTCGACGACGATGACGACTTGACCGACCATCTCATCGAGATCACGGACGCATCGTGAGCGAGCGTCCGCCTCCTCTGCCGTGGGAGTACGACGACGACGAGGTCACGGCGTTGTCGGAGGACACCCGTCGCCAGCGAGCGGCGCTCGTGCCCACCGAGACGACCGGCGAGGACCATGTTCACAGGATGCACCTGCTTCAGCACGGGCTGGACGAGCTGGCCTTGAGGATCCGGGAGCTCGAGGAGCTGCCCATGGTCAAGGGCGAGGCGGCGTGGCAGCGTTCCTACGCGCTCGCGGACCTCGTCGAGCGGTACGAGGAGCTCGAAAGGAAGATCAAGCGCGTTCGGATGTACCTCAACCGCCCGGCGACGCTCGACATCGCGATGACGACGGAGGATGGACTGGGGGTGCTCAGGCGGTCCGAAGCGTCGCCGCGCGGCGGGCTCAATCCCAACGGCGATGCCGGCAGCACCTCGGACCTGATTGCCGACGAGGACTCGGACGGTCGCCCGCGGTTCGGCTCGCTCGAGGTGTCCAGTCCGCGCGATCCGACGGTCGTGCCCGCTCCGTCGCGGGCCTCGGTGCCTCCCGCCACGAGGGGGGGGTCCCCGCACTCCCAAGCGCCAACGGCCCCCGTGGCGCGGGACCAAGACTTCTCCGACAGTCAGCCGCGAGGCGTTCTTCGCCGCCGTGGGGAGGGGAGGGGCTTTGAGCACCTGGTTCGGCAGACAACGCGGAGAGTGGTCGAGTGGGCCCTCAAGGAGGACGGCGATGAATCAACATGAGACACTCGTGCCCCCGCCGGTGGGCTGGACGCTGCACTTCGTGGTGCCCGGAGCGCTCGAGGACACGCCGGCGTGGCGGGCGACCTGCATCGATGCCGCGCGCCGCCTCTGGGGGCGTCGTGCCGCTGTCGAGGGACCAGCGACGATGAGGGTTCGCGCCCTCTTCCCGCGGCCCCCACGGCTTCTGGCGCGCCATCGGCGAGGACGAAACCCGTTGCCCTTCGTGGGCAAGCCCGACGTCCAGGATGCCATGGGACTCCCTCTCGACGCGCTCGTGCGGGCTGGAGTGCTGTCGTCGCGGGACCACGTGGCCTACGCCGAGATCGAGCGGGAGTTCGTCCCGCTCGACCACGAGGGGGACCTGCCGGTCGCGCCTACGACTTCGATCTGGCTTGCACCAGCGAGATGCCCGTGACCGGGCTGGCGTTCGTCGACCTCGTCGTTGCTACACCCGTCGCGGTGCACGGGAAGCTCGTGTTCCTGCTGGTCCTCTTCGTCGTGGCCAGCGCTTCTGCCCTGACGCAACCGCGGTGAATCGTCGCGATTGGCCACGACTCGTTTTCAACGATCTCGTGACATAATGAGACGAATGATTCATATTGTCGCACATCGTGAGACACTGGGGCCGACCCCCAACCGGGGTCTCTCTCCGGCACGGCCGACCGGCGGTGCCTTCTCTCCAGATGGAGCGCCCCATGACCCTGAGAACGCTGCTCGTTTGGGCAGTGAGCCTGCTGTGGCTCTTGCCCACGGCCTGCGACTACGACGACGACAAGGACGACGACACCGGGTACGAACAAGGCGACCCTGGCCCGGGGGAAGTCGATTGCGAGGTGGTGGCCGAACACCAGGAGCAGGTCCCGAAGCTCAGCAGGGTCGACTTCAGCAACTGCCACCCGTCCGAAGTTCCACCGAACCTCACCGACGTCGCCATGACGGACTTCTACTTGGGCGAGATGCGCGGTGTCGTGTTCAAGACGCCGACGGGCGCGCCCTATTGGCGGGAGATGCAGGCCGGGATCCTCATGATGCGGGGCGGGACCTCGCTCCCGCTGCCCAACGGGGCCGTCAACGACGTGTGGGTGTTCGACCCCACGCAGCTCAGGTTCGACTCCGACGCGTGTCCCGTAGCCTACCTGGGCCAGATCACGGTCCCGCAAGACATGCCCACCACAGCAGGCGAGCTGTTCTTTCGGCCCGGTCAGACCCTTGCCGGCGACTCCTTCGTCTACGTCGGTGGCGTTCGTCGACTGGATGACGGCACGGAGCTCACCACGTCTCGGATCGAGGTGTACCCGGCTGAGCCGCTCCTCACGAACCGCACCGATCAGATCGACGCGCCAACGCAGGTGTACAGCATGCCGAGCGAAGACCTCTACATCGAAGGGGACGGCGCTGACATCTGCAGTGACCTGTGGGTGAGCCCGCCCATCGATCTCACCTCGGCGGGGTGTGACTTGCCGGAGAGTGAATTCGACGAGGTCTACGACGCGCTGCTCCCCCTTCTCGGTCTTCCGGTTCCCTTGGAGCTCCACGACATGTACCTCTGCGACGACGTAGGGGTGACCGCTTCGTGGGACTCGGACGGCGACGGTTGGCCCGGTCCCTTCGATCGCGACGGCGACGGGAATCCCGACATCTACCCCTTCGGCCTGCCGGAGAGCGTGAACTTCTTCGGCGCCGACGACGAGGATCCAGGTCAGGTGGGGAAGCAGACGACGTACTTCGACTTCCGCGACCTGGTCGACGTGTGCCAAGAGACGCCGGCGTGCGGCAGCTGTCCTGCGGCCCACCCTTCGCAACCTTGCACTTTGGTCAACTGGGATGACACTCAGGACCCGGACCCTGACGCTTTGGCCGAGTGGCGGTATCGGCGCGAGGGACGCCTCGGCTTCCACGCCGCCTACGATCCCGTGAGCGACTCGGTCCTGGCCTTCGGCGGATACACGGGTTGTGTGGGTTCGAGTTGCAACGTGGCCCGGCAGTACCCGGCGGGATTCGACAAGGCGCATTCGCTCCATGATTTCGGCTTCGACCAGGGGATGCAGTTCTCGTTTTCCTCGGGCACAGCGCAGGCACTGGCGGTGGATCAGTCCCGATACGGGTACGGCGGCGCCGCGTTGATGGGGCTCGAGTGGAACCCCGTTTCTCACGTGTGGGCCTCTTCGAACAGCCCCAGCGAACCCCGGCAGATGTTGGTGGTGGGTGGCTGGCAAGCCCGCGAGGAGGGGGTTCCCAACTTCAAACAGACCATCCGGTGGGCAGACCCGAACAACCCCGGCCACGCGAATCATCGGCGTGAGCAAGGTGATTGTGAGTTCGACTACCCCTCGATCGTGGACTGGAAGTGGGCACCGGTCGATGAGACGAAGTACGAGCACTGGCCGAGGCCAGAGGGCACGTATGCCATCTGGCCGATCGGCGACTCGAGGTTCGAGTTCGAGGACATCCCCGGCGGCTCGTCGTGCTTCGCCGGGACCGTGGACAGCGTGGACGTCGTACGGGTTGCACCGTCAAAGGCGTTCATGATCACTCACGATGGCGAGACGGCGCTGATGGTCTGGGACAGTCGGGTGGACCGGTACCAGTTCCGGGTCAACCCCAGCAACGGTCACTTCGGGGACTCTGTGGCGCTGACCAACGCGGTGCAGGGGCTTCAGCTGGCCTACGAGCCCGTGTGGGGGAAGATCCTTTCGGCAGACCTCGTCAACGGCTACTTCTACGCCAATTACGACGCCAAAGTCAGCTCCCATCCTCCGGCGCTGGTTGACACCGCGGGCCCCATGACCGGCGTCGATGCGTGCAACCCGAACGCCCCCGCCCAGAATACGTTGACCACCGAGACCACAACCAAGGTCCTGCCGAACGGCGACATCTACGTCACGGTCGACATGGACGTCATGGTCCAGCCGACGACTCGCCGAGGAATCCAGTACGACTACTTCACCGGCGTCGACCTGCCTCTCGGTCCAGTCGGGCTGGACCTGGCGACCGTGGAGGGCGAGGTTCGGGAGACCCGGACCAATCGCCAGGGACAGCTCTTTCCAAGCTGGGAGATTGTCAGCTTACCGAGCATCCTTTCCAACCATAAGGACCACTACGTCGCGTTTCGAAATGGAGGCTCTGCACCGATCGAGGCGGGGTCTCGGATCCAGGCCACGTTTTCGTATGTCTATCCTGCGGCCAACCTCAAGACGGGAACCGGCGAAGAGATCGTCTTGCGTGGTCGACCCGGCGTCCGGTCGTTCGATTGGTCCGACTGCACGGATCCGGCGACGCCTGCGTCGAAGTGCGTTTGGTACGTGCCCTCCGGCACGGTGCCTTCGGTCAAGGTGGTGCACAAGAGCGACACGGTTCGTCGTCACGTGAACAACCTGCTCGTTCCCGATGGTTGGACGGCCATGCCGGCGCGTTCCGCGGCACCCTCGCTGGTAACGTCCGATGGCGCGAGCTACCAAGAGTATAGCTACGAGCTCGTCATTCCTTCGACGGTGTGGTCGGATACTCCGGGAACCGCGGAGTCCCTCTGGAAGGCCTTCGATGTCGTCAGTCCCTCGATTCGCAAGCTCGGGGAGATGGACGTCCGATGGGACGACCGGTGCACGACGGTCGGCGACGTTCCGACCGGGAAGGTTGCAATCTACACCCACAGCGCCGTGACCTTCAACGGTAGCGACGACGCGTGGACGTGGCAGAGCCATCTGGCCGGCAATGACTGGATGGTCGAAATCGACGCGATCGGATCCCTGCTGTCGGACCAGTTCGGCGACGATCGCGGGTCGGCTCAGGTGCCGCAGCAGGTCAACGCGCTGCTGGCCTCCGACTACGGGACGATCAACGGCGAGTACACCTCGTTCTTCGCTCCGCCGGGCCACATCGAGATTTCCCACTGGGCGGAGTACGGAGACGACCTGCTGATCAACAGCACGCCCACGACGCTCTACCACGAGTACGGGCACGCCTTCGTGCATCCGAGCTTCACCGAGCGGGAGCTTGGCACCAACGCCATGTCGGTTGCCTGGGTCTTCGAGGCCGTTCCCGACTTGGCGTCGGAGGTCGTCACCCCTGCCGATTCGAGGCCCGAGGGCGACCGCAGGATGCGGTACTACAACCAAGCGATGACGCGATTTGCGACGCAAGAGAGCTGCACGCTGGGCCAGGTTCCGGGCAACCACTATCAGTTCCCCGGGGATGACCCCATCTACGACTTCGGCATCGGAACGACGTCGCTCAAGCTCATGTTCCAGCAGGCGGTTGTGCAGGGCAAGGCCACTGACGACTCCGATGGGTTCACGAACTGGCTACGGGCGTGGGCCAAGGCGACTCGGAACTTGCATCCCCAGGAGCTCGCCTCCGACCAGATTCGCTGGGAACTCGACCCGACGATCGTCGACCTGGATCCTTGGGTGAGCCGTCAAACCGGTACGCCTGACGCATGGCTGCCAAACCAGAAGTGCGCGGGCTTCCCCACGGTCACGGTGTCGGATTTCGAATTCGCCGAGGGCCCGGTTTGGGACCCGGTCAACGACACGTCGCTCGACCTCGCGAACAAGTGGATGGCAGGACAGGGCCATATCGCCCTCCGGCAGACCACCCAAGAAGCGTTTGGCTGGAAGGACATTCGGGACATCCCGGTGCTGGTGCATTGTGAGGCCGACGGTTTGCTCCCGTACTCCCTCTACAACCAGCCGGCAGCCAGTAGCGTGTACCTCACCGGGTGCGACGCCAAGCGCGCGGAGTTCCAGCCGGGCGTCACAACCGTGGTCGCGCCCAGCCTCGGGACAGTCCGCTTCGGGGGGACCGTCGGGGGCGACCGTCGTGACATCGACTCGGCCCTGAATGGCACAATAGGCGACATTTACTCGGAATGGCGGGAGCCGCAGCTGGTCCCTCCATCGCCGTCCCAAGTCTACTACGTCCAACCTGGGCTCGTGAAGTTCAACCACTTGGATGGTCCGGAGAACTACGTGTCGTACGCGTACACGCGTACGAAGTGGTACGGAAGCACCCTCGCTTCCCAAGACCCGTCAAACGAATGGACAAGTTCGGACTCGGACAACGTCGAAGACTCGGCGGACTGTGACGACACCGACCCGAGCATCCACCAGCGCGTGGTCTTCCCCGCTCCGATCACGGGCCAGGGCATTGGCGACGTGGACTACGACTGCAACTGCGTCGCAGAGCACGGGTTCACGGAAGTCAGGGAGGGTACGAACCCGGACCCGTGGACCTCGGCCGCATTCTTCGATTGCTATCTCGGCTACTAGGAGGCCCCAGTGAACGCGATCTACTTAGTGGTACTGGCCGTCGTCGGCTGCACCGGATGGGCCCCGTTGGGGGAGGAGGAGGAGGCGCAGGTTCCGGCCCGGATCGGCCGACTTCCTGCCGCGGACACCGGCGTGATCAACATGGCTCCCGCGTCACCGAACGGCGCGAGTACGCTCCAGTTCGACATGATGGTGTGCGGAGCCGAGGAATACGAGATTCTGCAGCTGGGCCGCGCGAAGTGCCCCAAGTATCGGGTCTTCGTCCAGGCTGGCGCCAACTGGCGCCTTGTCGTCGACCAGCCCCAGGCCCTACTCCGCTTTGCCGCCGACCACAGTGTGCCCAGGCCCACCAAGGTCCCCGCCGACGGGCAGATCGTCGAACTCTCCGCGTCGTACAAGGCGATTGCGTCGACGCTGGTCACGCAGGCCACGAGCGGCTTCGCCGGATGCAACGTGACGATTGTGGACGACCCTGGAGAGGCCCACACCCGGACGTCTCGGTTCGAGGACCGCACGCAGCGCGAACTCTGGGCCACGCCCTTCGATTCAGAATGGCATCGCATCGCGTGTCCAGCGATCGTCCCGGACCAGGGAATGGACGGTGCTGACCTCAGTGCGTTCTTCCTCCAACTCGAACCCTCCGGGCCCGGGTACGGCGAGGTTTGGAGCAGGGCTGTGTTCAAGTACCGCAACGACCTGATCGACATCCGGTTTTCGACGATGAAGGTCGATGATCCCCTTCCCGCGACCGTCGCTGGCCCCAGCTACGAGGAGTACCCCGGCGTGTGGATGACGCCGCCTATCTGGAGCCTGGAACCGGAGTTCCACAAGCGGTACCAAGACGCCATGAACGCGAACCCCTGACCTCGCCACCAACCGCCCTTCCTCCTCGCCGATGACGTAGGCAGGGGGGAGGGCGCCCTTGGCGAACGAGTTCAACCGCGGCACCGGCTTCGTGCAGTACGGCGCGGTCTCCGCGGGCAGTTTCGCTCGCGCCACTGGCCTCGTTCAGGTCGGCAACCCCCTCGCCGGGCGGGCGTCCCGCGTGGTGGGCTTGGTCCTCTTCTCGGCCGAGGCCTTGCCCAGCCTGGCCGAGGCACGCGTCGTCGAGTCTCCCTTCGAGGCGGTGCAACCTGCGGGGGTGAGCCTCTCGCCGACCTTCGCGGACGCGAACGTGATCAGCGCGTCCTTCGAGGTCCTCGAGGCGTCCGGGGTCGACGTGGCGCCCCGCGTGGCGAACGCCGAGGTTGTGGACGCGGCCTTCGAGGTCGTGCCCGCCCAGGGCGTCAACGCGAAACCGAAGCCCACCATCGCGGTTCGGGGGGCGCAGATCACGCCGTTCCTGATCACACCATCCCGCGGACTCACCTGACGTGGCCACCGTCGTCCACCGCGTCATGGGCTTCGTGCAGGCCGG
>CAZZLC010000103.1:0-5800 GCA_964655065.1 uncultured Enterobacteriaceae bacterium
TCGATCGACGCCGCCAACGCCAGCGGCCGCACCCCCGTCGTGTTCATCCACGGCCTGTGGGTCCTCGCGGCATCCTGGACCCCCTGGGCCGAGCTGTTCGAGGAGCACGGCTACGCCCCGGTCCTCGCCGAGTGGCCGGGCGACCCCGCGACCGTCGAGGAGGCCCGCGACAACCCGCGCGCCTTCCACGGGCAATCGTTCGCTGCCGTCCTGAAGCACCTCGAGGAGCTGGTCGGGGCCCTCGATCAGCCCCCCGTCGTCATCGGTCACTCGACGGGCGGGCTGTTCGCCCAGAAGCTCGCGGCCAAGGGCCTGTCGCGCGCGACCGTGGCCTTCTCGCCGGCCCCGTTCCAGGGCGTGCTTCCGTTGCCCATCCCGGCCATCCGCTCGGCGCTGCCCGTGCTCGGCGCGCCCTGGACCTGGGGCGGAGCGGTCCAGCTGTCGCGGGCGCAGTTCCGGTACGGCTGGTCGAACGCCCTCGACGAAGAGGCGTCGGCAAGGCTCTACGATCGCCACCACGTCCCTGCGCCCACCCTTCCGCTGGTGGCCGTGGCGACGGCGAACTTCAACCCCTGGGCGCCCACCGGGGTCGACACGCGGGCCGAGGGGCGCGGTCCCCTGCTGCTCGTGGCCGGTGAGGCGGACCACACAGTGCCCCTCGCCATGGTGCGTGCGGCGTTCCGGCTCCAGCAGCGCAACCCGAGCCCGACGCGGCTCGAGATCGCGAAAGGCCGTTGCCACAGCCTGACGATCGACGAAGGCTGGCGAGACGTCGCCGACCTCGCACTGAAGTTCGTGCGGGACGTCCCGTCTCTCGATCCCATCACGCCGAGCGAGCGATCCGTTCCAGCTCCGGGGATCGGATCCCAGCCACGCCGATCGGTAGCGCCTCCGGGATGACCCTCCCCACGCCGTCCTCGGTCAGCGTGGGCGGTCAGGTCAACTGGATGACGTTCCTCGGGATGCCCCTGAAGGCCGAGAAGGTGTCCGAAGCCCGCACGAAGCGCGAGTAGGTCTCGAGTCGACGGGACTCGCCCGAGTTGACGTCGACGCAACAACTGGCGAGCCGGTGGCTGGTAGGCTGAGGCCCTTGGAGTTGACATGAGTTCGATGAGGCTGTTGGCTGTTGCCGTCCTCGTGGCGTGCGGGGCGACCGATGAACCCGGTGCAGAGGTGGTGTCCGTGCTCCTCTTCGAGAACGGGGAGCCTCTAGGCGGGGTGCCGATCGTGTTCTCCGACGCGTCCGGGGCAACCCTCCGCCGCACCACGACGGATTTCGATGGGGTCGCCGAGGGCCCGCTCGGGGGTTCCGTCGGCATGGTATCCGTCGAGCACGACGACACGGTGACCACCGTGTACGACGTGGAGCCCGGAGCCCTGCTGTCGTACGACATCCCGGGCGAGCCGGGCTCGGTCCCGCTGGTGGTGAAGGGCGACCCGCCCGCCGGCACCAAGTTCACGGTGGACTTCGGCTGCGGGAATCCGGTCTACGTCACACCGTCGACGGGCCTGACGTTCGGAGCCGAGGCCTGCGTCGCCGACGAGCCCGTCTCGCTGCTGGCAAAGGCCCTCGACGGCGATGGCGTCATGGTCGCGGTGGCGACAGCGGTGGATCTGGAGTCCGTCGACTTCGGTGGTACGGTGCTCCTGCCCCCGTTCCGGCGGGACTTCGAGTTCGTCAACGTCTCCTGGCGCGGAGCGGCGCCCGGCGCTCGCACCGATGTCCGGGCGCGGACATCCCGCAACGGGCGCTGGTACGAGGGCGCCACGCGGGTCCTGGACACCGAGAGCGGTGCGGTGGCCCTTCCGGTGGGCGCCGAGGGATTCGCGGAGGCGTTCGAGGTGGTCGTGGCCCGTCCCCACTCCGAGGGGGATTCCCAGCTCGTCACCGTCCGCTCGACCTCGGAGGAGCGTCGCGCGTCCGTCGATCTGGGGGGACCCGAGCCGCTCGTGACGGTGGCGCTACTCGTGGAGGAGGGCGAGATGGTGTTCTCCGCCCCTTCCCCGCCCGACGACCACGTCGCCAGCTTGGTGGAGCTGTGGCTCGACACCAAGCGCTGGGTCGCCGTCGCTCCCCCCGGCGCGACGGAGCTGGCTGTCCCCGAGCACCTCGGCGGGCTGCGCGACGGTGTGCGTCCCCTCGTGACTCTGGTGGCGAGCCCGGACGTGACGGCCGAGCACTACGCGCGCCGGGCCGCGATCGGGTCGGCACCCAGAACCTTCGCGCCGAATGCCGTGCCCCTCGTGTGGAGGTCGTGGGTCGTGAACGACCCGGCCCTTAGCTCTCGCCTTTGATCTGCACGATCTCCGAGCGGTGGGTCCGGCGGTCGACGTGGGCAACGAGCCAGAACTCCGCTGCGTTCGCCATCCTGGCGGGGGTTCGCGGCGATGTGCGGACGTCCCGGCCCCAGGTCCCCATCGTCTCGCCACGACGGCAGCCCGCCGACGTCTCCCCCGAGGCCGAGGCGGATCTACCGAGCGATCTGAAGCGTCGACGGCCGTGATGCGCACCGGGCCTTGCACGTCCGCGAGCCCCAGGGGCGGCCCTCTTCGCGAACCGCACCGGTGCACTCCCCGTCGCCGCCCGCGAACGGCGATCTCGATGCCGCAGGCAACCAGATGAATCCGAAGATGCCCCGTTTCGCGTCGCATCTGCAGGCGGCCAGCCGGATCGCGACTGAGGGGTTCTTCGAGAACGACACGCTGATCGGGGCGGTGGCGGATGCCGACACCGACTGGACAAGGGGGTGGACCCGGTACGCGCCCAACTGACTCTGCTTCGATCGAGGCACCCGTGCCATGGCCATCGCCGACGGCATCGTGGCGATCGGTCGACGCGCTCCTCCCCTGTGTGGTGTCCGAACCGGACGGCCCCAGGGCGCAGCATGGCGTGGACCGGTCGTCCGTGTCGTTCGATTCGGATAGGCGGGCTCGGGGGAAACTGCGTGATCGAGGCTTCTGCTCGCACCGCCACCATCGCGCTGGACCGTGGCACCGCCGAGGTCGAGTTCGACGAGACGGCAGGCGTGCTCACCGTGACCCATCGTCGTCGCTGGCTCCACGTTCGCTGGGTGTGGTTCTCGGCGCTTCAGAAGCTCCTGATCGTCGCTTTCGCGCTCTTCGGCTTCCTGTTCCGCGACTCGATCGAATCCTCTACGGCGTTCACGGCCGCCATCCTGCTGTGGAGCTTCCCTTTCATCAGCTTCTGGGTCCTCCAGATGGGAGCGCTCCCCGGATTCTGGCCGATCCGGATCTGGGTTCGGCAGGGAACCGTCACCATCGGGCCGCAGGTCGTGCCGATCGAGGATGCCCGCGTACGCTTGAGCAGGGACGGCTGGTCGGTCGGTCGGGTCAACGTCGGAGCCACCTGGGGCGCCGCCGGAGGCACCTGGCTGGTGCACACCCTCAACCTGGCCAGGGAGGGTCACCTCGAATCCCTGGACCTGACGAGCCGGATCCACGCGCGTCCCCGCCCGTTTCCGGCGCTTCCGGGCCGGGTGGACTTCGAGCTGGCGCACGACGGCCTCGAGGCCACCCTCGTTGCCTCCGAGAGGTCGACCGACGAGAGGGCCAACTACGGGTGGTCGCTCGTCCCCCTGACCGCGGGGGCCGCTGGCGCCGCCGCGAGCTGGCTCGGCTTGCCGACGTTCACGTTCATCGGCGGCCTCCTCGGAGTCCTGGCCATCGGGCTTGCCGTGAAGTGGCGGCGACGTCGTCTGGCTCACGCTCGCCAGCACCGCCGGGTTCGACTGGACGCCGGGGTCGTGCACTGGGTCGACGGAGCGGGCGCGCATCGACTCCCGCTCGCCGAGATCACGCGTGTCCATCTGGGCCCTCGCGCCATCCAGGTCGACCGAACCGACGGGACCGCAATCTGGCTCGGTGAAGGCTGGCCACTGCCAGCACTCGGCCGTCTCACCGAGGCGCTCGAGGATGCACTCGGGTCCCCCGAGGCTCGGGTGTCCACCCAGCTACCGGCCGTGCCCGAGACCCTCGCTCGCCTTCGGGCGCGGATCGAGTAACGGGCCATGACTTGCCGATCGCCCGCCGTCGATCACCGGCTCAGGGGCGCCTCGAACCGGACGCCGGTGTCCTGGCCTTCGTCGTCCTGCCCTTCGAAGCGATGCTTCCACGTGGCGGTGCACACGCACAGCACCGCGTCGGCGTGCTCGACCTGGCTCGCCATCCAACTCGCCCACTCGACGTCGGGTGGTTCGAAGCGGTCGAGCCTCGCGTCGACGCCGTCCTCCCGCAGCCGCTGCGCGAGCTCGAGCACGCGCTCCTTGTGGGGTTCGGAGTCGTGCGAGTAGCTGATGAAGACGTGCGGCGGCGGGGGAGCGCTCGACGGCTCGGCCGCTGGGGAGGGGTCCGGCGCCGGCGCGGCGGGTCCGGGGACGACCGGGGCCGGAACGCTCGGGGTCGCTCGCGGGCGCAGCAGGCCCACGATCCTCGCGGTGAGCCAGCTGACCACGGCCAGGATCGCGGCGACGACGAGTCCGGCGATCACGTTGTCGAGGACAGAGTCGGGGTCGAGGCGGCCGAGCCACGGGAGGTGCTCGACGAGCCACGACCAAGCTTCGCCGAGGGTCTGCACGTCTGCTCCGTCGCCGGTCATGCGGCCTCCCGGTGCCCACTATGGCATCGGCCGGCGAGGGTTGGGGGTCGACGCCATGGCGTTGGCGGCTCCCCACCCGCCTCGGACGGTTGCGCCGCTGGTCTCGGCGGACCGTGCTGGCTGACCACCTCGACACGGAACCGGATCGCCGAGGGTGGGACGGCCGCGTTCGGCGCACAGCTTTCGCGTGTAAGACCCAGTGAGGCGCTGAAATGTGTTGTAGTGCCGCAGTGCGCCATCCTGCGGGCAGCGGAGGGCGACGATGGCAACACTCCGAGCGCTGCTCATCGGAGTGAGCACGTACGAGAACTTCCCACACCGCGGAATCCACGGGGTGCGCGATGCCACACGGTGGCGGAACGTGCTCTGGGAACTGTTCGGGAAGGCGAGCGTGCCGATCACGCTGCTGACCGACCCGCCGCAGGGAGAACCCGTCGATCGGGCCACCCGCGCGAGGATCCTCGAGAAGGCCCGGGAGCTCTCGGACGCGATGAGCGACGACGACCATCTGGTGGTCACGTTCTCGGGCCACGGGGCGACCGACGCGCGACCCGACAAGGGCAAGGGGCTGATGGGCGGCCCACGCATCGTGCTGTGCCCCTGGGACGTCGACCTGGCCAACGATGGGACGCTCAAGGGCGTGCTCCACCTCGAGGATCTCCTCGAGGCGCTGGGCAATCGGGTCGCCCAGACCACCCTGTTCATCGACGCGAGCTTCGCCCCGTCGGCCGATCCGGCCCATCGGGTGCTCGGACCCACCCGGCAGAAGCCGCGCTGCCTGCCGCTGAGTCCGGTGCAGCGAAGCGAGTTCGAGAACGCCCGCATCCTGCTCGCGGGCCAGCCGTGGGAGCACGCGGCAGAGGTGCCGACCGGCTCGCAGCGCGTCCCTCCGCGCATGCAAGGGGCATTCAGCTACGCCGTCACCACCCTGCTCGAGCGGTGGAACGTCGTGCGCACCGACGGCGGGCCTCCCTACATCAACGCGCAATACGGCGCCGTACGACATCGGACCCGCGAGTTCCTCGAGGTGTTGGGCATCGAACAGAACCCGATGCTGCTGGGTCCCTCGCGGCTGCCCCTGGTGCCGGTGTTTCGGCCCACGCTGAAGCTCGCCGAGGGCCTCTCGAGTCCACGACCCGACGGCTACCTCCCCCGCCGTCAGTTCAACTCGGATGTGGGCACTTC
>CAZZLC010000103.1:5900-10445 GCA_964655065.1 uncultured Enterobacteriaceae bacterium
ATCGTCTTGGACGACCAGGAGACGAACGTGGTCCCCCGGGAGGAGTACTGGCGGGTCGTCCCCATCGAGTGGTTCGAGATGGAGCTGTTCGAGACAGTCGAGCGGATCGCGCGGATCGAGCTCCGACCGGTGCTGGAGCACCGCTTCACCAGCCACCAATCCGACGTACCACAGACAATCCCGCTCACGGCGTTGACGAGGTCGACGGGGGCCGAGTCCAACATCGGCTGGATCGACAACGACAACACCGAGAAGCACTCGTCGGTTTACCGACGCAACGGAATGCTTCCCGGCCTTCTCCCCGAGGAGTACGCCAAGACCAGGCGGATGACCCACGGGCCCGAAGGCGACGAAGACTGGGCCTCCGCCTGTACTTCGACCTCACGGGCAAGCCCGTTCTCCAGTACGTCGAGTACGAGAAGAAGCAGGTCGACGGCTGGGAAGTCGCTCCCTTCATCGGCGGCACCGACGGCACGATCACGCTGAACGCCGTGAATGACGATTACGAGCTCCCCGGCGAGTGGATCGCCCCCTGGGTCAGCCGGGTCAACCACGCCTGACGCACCCCCCGACACCTCCTGGAGGCCCTCCATGGCCAAGCTTCGGACACTCCACATCGGGGTGAGCACCTACCAGAATCACGCCGAGCGTGCGCTCCCCGGCGCGGCTCGCGATGCGGTCCGCTGGCGCAACGTGCTTCGCGAGCTGTTCGGCGAGCGCGTCGTCAGCCGACTGCTCGTGCCGCTCGGCGATCTCCCGGAACCGGAACGAGCCACTGCGAGCTCCCCCAGCAAACAAGCCATTCTCGAGGCCCTCCGAGCCGAGGCGGCGGCCCTCGGAGATGACGACCACTTGCTCGTCACCTACTCGGGGCACGGGGCGGCCGACGGGAATCCCGGCGAGGGGGTGCTGGGGGCGCGCATGATCCTCTGCCCCACCGACGTCGGCGCGGCGCAGGACGGCCATCCGGTGGTCGTGCACCTCCAGGACATCGTGGCCCAGCTCGGCGACAAGGCGTCGGCGACGACGCTGGTGATCGATGCGTGCTTCGTTGCATCGAGCACCCCACAGGCGCGGAACCTCGGGCTGAGCACGGAGCTCCCCACCCACTCGGGCCCGGAGCTCTCCGAGCGATTCCAGAGCATGCGGGTGTTGCTCGCCTGTCAGCCCTGGGAGTCCGCGGTGGACGTGCAGACGGGGGCGTTCGGGTCCAACGCGCTCCGGCTCGGGGCGTTCACGTTCGCCCTCACCAACCTGCTCAAGCGGTGGTCCGCAGGCCATGACGCGCGCGACCGGGTGTACGTCAACGTGGACTACGGCACGCTGGTCCACCGCGCGCACGAGCTGCTCGAGGTCCTCAACGTGCAGCAGCGACCGGTCCTGCTCGGGCCCGCAGGCGTACAGCTCCTGCCCGTGTTCCACCCCGAGCTCGGCGCGTATGTGCCGACGAGCGCGCACGCAGACCGGTTCCGGCCGTTCCGGCCCTTCGGCGCCGATGCCGAGGGCTACGCCATCTACCAGGTCGAGGTGTACGCCACGACCGCGGCAACCTGGGTCCCCGCGGCCGCCGTGTTCTCGACCGGCGACTTCCAGGGCTTCCGACTGGCCGAGACCGCACGCGGCGAGCGCGTCGAGGCGGTGGCTCCGAACACCGACTACTGGTTTGCCTCCCGACTCGCCGCGCCAATCCGACTGCCCGTCTCGGGCATCCGCGCCAAGTGCCTCGTGCGAGGCACGCTGTCCGACGACGTCAACACGCTTCCCAGCACCTCGCTGCCCGGCGGGACCACCATCGAGTGGATCGGGCGCGAGGGGACGACGGTGGGCACGGTGCTCAACGCGGGTGCGGGGCTGCCCTTCAACACCCTGCTCGACGGGCAGGTCGTCACGGAGCGCCTCTTCAGCGAGCGTCAGGGAGGCTTCGGAGTGCGTCTGAAGTTCGCGCCCGACCGACTCCTCGCCATCGAGTGGAGTCATCCGTCGGGTGCTCCGAGCGGGCCGCTGATCGACCTCGACGCGGGTCAAACCAGCACCATCGACACCGCGCGGACCGACCATGCGCCCCGCCCTGGGCGCGATCACTACGCGCTTCGGGAGCTCCGGGTCGCCGCGCTGGACGGGTGAGGCCGAACCAGACGCACCCCGACCCCTTGGAAACGCCGACGCTGTGGATCGGCGAGGCGACTCGCGAGTCGCGTGAACGAGGGCACCGCTCGGAACTCGCCCCCGCGGCTCGAGACGAGCGCGTCCTCGGGGGGCGGTTCGTAGGGGAGCACGAGGCCGAACGGTCCGACGGGTGGACCATCGAGCAACCAGGCGTTGCCACAGCGGTCGCGCGCATTCCCCACACAGCCGAGCACCCCGTACACCGAGACGTCGACGGGGTTGTCGTCAACGGACCTGAGGTAGGCGAGCTCAGGGTCGTGACCCATCACGTTGGCCCAGGAGTACTCGTGGCGGTCCCCCCAGACGAAGTACCGACCATCGACCCCTCGCGCGTACTTCTCGAACTCGAGCTCGCTCGGTAGCCGCCAGTCTCGTTGCGTCCGTGCTGCCTCCGCCCTGGCCAGTGCCTCACACTCGAAGTGCGTGAGCCCTGTCATGGGCCACTGGTGACCTTCAGAGGGGCCGACCCAGGAACCTTCGTCATCCCAGCCTTCGCCAGCTGGATTCGCCGCGGCGAGGGTCGGCTCGTGGTCACGCAGCGCCAGGAACTCCGCCACGGTGATGGGATGTCGCCGTACGAAGAGGGCATTCGCCCAAAGGCGACGCCGCGCGAGCGGTTCGATCGCTTCGTCGTCCCCGCCGCTCCAGAACCAGCCCGCCGGCACGTAGACGTCATCGGGACCGTACGCCTCCGCGAGGGGCAGCTCCACCGCGAAGGGCTCCGTGTCGCCCGGGCGCACCCCCGTCCACGCCTCCCCCCGACCCAACGCCACCGGATACCGCACGAGCGGCCGGTCGGGGTGGTCGAGCTCCAGCAGCCAGCTCCCCCGGTCCAGCGCGGCCTCGACGAGCGGCGTCTGCCCGAGCTCCGCGTGGAACATCGGCACCAGCCGGCCCTTGCGCTCCTCGAAGCGGAAGGCCCGCACCGTGGCCCCTGGGGGCTCGGTGACCACGGTGACCGCCCCGATCCCGCTCAACAGCGCTGCGTGGCGCCCCGATCGATCGTGCTGGGCGAGCTGGATCTCGAAGCGCACGACCTCCTCGGCTCGCCGCGCGGCCTCTGCCTGCAGGAGCCGAGCCGCGTAGTGATCGGCGAGGGCGTCGTGCGCCGCCTCGAGGTCCGGCGCCTGCTCCAGGGCCGCCCCGATGCCCCTGAGCCACCCGGCCTCGAGCATCGCGGCCTCCCGCGCAGCCACCTCGGCCTGCTTCTCCTCCGCCCAGGCGGGTTCCTTGTCTTCGGCGCGCGCGTAGGGTGTCAGGGCCTCGAGCAGGGTTCGCGCGGACCGCCGGTGGGCGTCCACCTGGGCCCACTGGTCCGCGATCTGCGGGTAGCTCGCCATTGCCTCCGCGAGCGTGGCCTCGGCGCGCGCCCGCTGCTCGGCCCCGCTCGACCAGGACTCGAGCGCCTCGCCGAATCCCTCGGCCGTCTCGGGACGGTCGCCCGGGTTCTCCGCGAGTGCGGCACGGATGAGGGTGACGAGCGCCTCGGGCAGATCGGGTGGCTCGCCCTGCTCGAACGGCGTGATGGGCTTCGTGCGCCGTCGTTCGAGCACCTCGGAGCCGTTCCCGGGCACCAAGGGCACGCCGAGAAGCCGCTCGTGGAGCATCACTCCTAGCGCGTAGACATCGGACCAGGGCCCGATCTGGTCCGTGGCCCCGCGCACCTGCTCGGGCGCCATGAAGCGCGGGGTGCCGATCACGACGCCGGCAGGCTCGGGCGGATCCGACTGGCGCATGGCGATGCCCCAGTCCATCACCAGCACCTCACCGAACCGCCCCACCATGAGGTTGTCGGGCTTGAGGTCGCGGTGCACCACGCCCTGGGCGTGAGCGTAGGCCATCGCGTCGCACACCCGACGGAGCACGTCGACCCAGCGACGCAGCTGCACGGCCGGCGCGAGGTCCGGCTCCCCCTCGCCAAAGCGCTCAAGCGTGTCGCCGGCCACCTCGGTCATCGTGTACCAGAGTCGACCGTCCTCGAGCTCGCCGCGGTCGTGCACGGCCACGATGCCCGGATGCCGCAGCTGGGCGGTGATCGTGCCCTCGGTGACGAACCTCGAGCGCGCGGCGGCGTCGTCGACGAGCCGATTCGCGAGCACCTTCATGGCCACGATGCAGTCGAGCCGCCGGTCGTGAACCCGCCGCACCTCCCCCATGCCGCCGACCGCGATGAGGCCACGATCCTCGTAGCGCTCCCCGAGCGCCGCGATGGGAGAGAGCTCCTTGGCACGGGTCTCGAGGTCCTCGGCGGCGACGGCCCAGGTGAGCGCGGTGGGTTGGCGCGGTTCGTCCGACACGGGGTCTCTCCAGCCGACAGGCGTCCCCATTATCGATTCACGCCGGTTTCGATTCGTCCCCACCGCAGGTCGGCCCCGGAGC
>CAZZLC010000103.1:10545-13268 GCA_964655065.1 uncultured Enterobacteriaceae bacterium
CCCGCGGAGCCTTGATCAGCAGCCGTCGCAGGCCTCTCCATCGAGGTACCCGAGCCGGCACAGCGCGCAGGTCTCCTTTCGCGACAACGCCTCGGAGGACCCTCGTGCCCCGTACTCGGCGAGCACCTCGAAGCGCGCCTCGAGACGCTCGCTCTGCTCCTCCTCGTTCGCCTCGTCGGTCCAGGCCACGAGGATGCGGTAGCCGCCGTCGGGCAGGAGGTTGCTCCGCACCGTGAGCCTCGGCTCCTCGACGCCGACTGCCTCGAGCTCCTCGCCGAGCGCACGGTATCCGTCGAGCGGAACGCCGTGCGCCTCGAGATCCTCGGCCAGCCCGGGAGGCAGCTCCGGCCCCGTCTCGATCACCGAGATGCAGGGGAACTCTACGCACTCCAAGGTCACGTCGGTGCCCGGGAATGCGCTGCGGGCCACCCGCCGCACCGAACCCGGACGAAATACCTCGTCCTCGGGCCAGCGGGGCGGGGGACCGCTCAGCGGGTCGACCATCTGACGCAGCAGCGCCAGCTCGGCCTCCATCGCAGCCACGTCCGGGCACGGCTCGGGCGCAGCAACCGGAGCCGTCGCCGGAGCCGTCACCGCAGCAGGCTCGCCGTGACGACCGAACGTCTCGCCCTGCTCCAGCTTCGTGACCGTCTCGCCCTGCCGCAGCTCCAGCGTGCCCGCGATGACCGCGGCTCCGGCCAGCGCGCCCAGCGCACCGGCCGCCCACTCTCTTTGCACGAATGCCTCCTGCCCGGGTCTACGCTCGGCCGCGGCGAGGGGTTCGACGTCGATCTCCACCTCTCCGTCGACTCCCAGGATCGCGTCGGCGAGCACGACCTCGGCGGCTCCCGACACCCGGTGACGCCCCGGACCGGGCAAGAGCCGGGCCGGCGTCGAGGCGCTGCCGAGCAGCCATCCCAGCGCGAGCGCTGCGAGGGCGAGCGATGCCGTCGCGAGCCAGCGGGAGCGCGCGCGTCGGGGCGGGGCCTCGGGGAGGGCCGCGAGCTGGCCGGGCAGCGCCTGCATGCGCCCCCACTGCCGCCGCAGCGCCGGCTCCTCGACGAGCCGTCGACGGATCTCTGCCTCTTCGACTGCGTCGAGCTCCCCATCGAGCAGGCGCGACAGCGCCTCCAGATCCTCACGCATCGTGTTCCTCCAGCCGCTCGACGAGACGGGCCCGCGCCCGGTGCAGGCGCGACTTGACGGTTCCGAGCGGCACCCGCTCGAGCTCGGCGATGTCGGCGAGCGAGAGCCCCTGGTGATGATGGAAGACCAACACCCGCCGCAGCTCCGGCGCGAGCGACCCGAGCGCCCGCTCCAGATCGATCCGGCCCTCCTCGTCGGGCCGCCGAGCCTCGGGCTCGGGCAGGGGCCGATCGCGGACCTCGCGTCGCCGATGGCGATCGACGATCAGCCGCCGCGCGATCGTCGCGATCCAGGTGCGCAGCGTTCCGCGTCGTGGATCGTAGCGCTCACACTCGCGGATCACCCGCTCCCACACCTCCTGCACGCAGTCGTCGGGTTCTCGGTCGAGCCGCCGACACAGGCCCTCGACCAGCCCGCGGTGCTCCATCGCCGCGCGCCAGAACCTGGCGCGGACCTGACGGACACCGTCCTCGCGTTCGTTCGCCATGGGCCTCCGGTTCGTCTACGCGCCACCTCCGCGGCAGGTTCACTTCATCAGGAGAAAGGCGTGCAGGCGCCCCTCGTGGCCCGTCGTCTCCCGTTCCTGCTGCTCTCGGCCACCTTCTTCCACGTCGGCGTCATCCCGACGTCGCTGCGCACCCAGCAGCCCCGTTTCGACGGGCGCACACCGCGCCTACGGACCTGCGGAGGCCCGGCTCGACCGCACCATCAGGCGAGGCCGCTCCACGTGAGGAGCGCGCCGCCCTCCGCAACGCAGCCGTCGCAGATGTAGACCTGCGGCCCCGCGATGAGCTTGTCGACCCGTCGTTGGCTCGCGTCGCAGAACGAGCAGTGCAGGTCACGACGTCGACGAGGGTGGGGAGAGCCCACGAGAAGCCTCTCCACTTCGTCGTCGGTGTAGCCCGACTCGGCCAGCGCCTCGCGCCAGTCGGCGCGGCGCGGCGGGGGAGCGGCCGGGCTCGTGCGGCGTGCGTTGTAGGCGACAATGTCGAGGCACAACCCTACGCACTCGCTACAGATGCGCACCGCTCCGTCGGGGGTGCCCGCGGTCGCCCGCACCTCTCGCTGGGTCTTGCGGCAGAACGAGCAGCCTCCCATCGCGTTCAGAACGAGGTTGCGGGGCACCTCGAGCAGTCCGGTGGTCGGGATCAACAAGCCGGTGAGCGACGTTGCGGAGATCGCGAGAAAGGTCCGTCGGTTCATGTCGAGACTCCCAGGCCGAGCGACGCACGGATCTACTTGTCAGTCACGAAGGTCATGGTACACGTTCAGTCGCCAGTTCAGCTCGGTGATCGGGCAGAGCAAACGTCCTCGATGCCCTCCTGGTAGGGACTGCTCTCCTGCGTTGCGATGCCAACGTGGCGTCGGCGAGATGGCGAGCTCGTGCGGTTGGCGGGTGTATTCGAGATGCCGCAGCACCGGGACGTTCGACACCACCTCGTCGAACCGGACGGCGAGCGTGTACTCGGACGCGTCGTCGACCAGCGGTACGCCCGGATGGGGATCCGCTCGCGCTCGGGTGGTCGGGTAGCCCGCTGTCTGTCAGTCAGACGGACCTCGACCGCTCCGTCTGGCGC
>CAZZLC010000103.1:13368-17281 GCA_964655065.1 uncultured Enterobacteriaceae bacterium
CCTACCCACCTGAGCAGGAGGTCATCGCAGACGCCCACAACGCGCGTGATCGCGGCATGTCGCTCCGGGAGGTGGCCCTTCACCTCGACCGCCTCGGCCATCGCACCCGGGATGGGGGCTTCTTCAGCGTCTCCTCGGTCCATCGCCTGATCGCGAGGGCCGCATGAAGCCCCGTCGCGTCCAGGTGTCGTTCCGATTGCCCCGCGCCCTGCTCGACCGCATCGACCAACGCGTGGAGCGGTGGAGAGCCGCGCTCCCCGGGATCACGGTCACCCGCACCGACATCGCATTGGTGCTGCTCCTCGCCGGGTTGCGGTCCCCCGAAGGCGACGCCCCCGACATCACCGGCCTGCTCGAGGACGATCACCAGGACACGCCCTGATGGCGTACGTCACTCGCCGGCCCAGCGGGAAGTACCAGGTCCGGTGGACCGACCCCGACCGGAGGGAGCGGGCGCGGACGTTCCCCACCCGCAGGCAGGCCAACCAGTTCAAGGTCGAGGTGGAGGCGTGCATCGCAGCCGGACGCCGGTGGCTCCCCGAGGAGGCAGGTGACGCGCCTGCCGTGGAGGAGCTGATCACCAGGTACCTGGAACACCGCCGTCATCGACTCCGACTCACCACGGTCCGGCGGTACCAGGAGAACCTCGACCTGTTCTGGCGGTTCCTCCGTCACCGCCGTCCATCGGGCCACATCCTGGCGAACACGCTCACCCGACCCATGTTGGAGGACTTCTACGTGTGGCTGATGCGCCCCGAGACGAGCCACCTGAACCGCCCGAGGAGCAAGGACACCGCCAGGAAGGTCGTGGAGGTGGTCCAGCTGATGTGGCGCTGGGCGGATGAGAGCGACCGGTGGCCAGGGCGTGTCCCGAGGCCGCGACGCATCGAGATGCCCCGGAACGCACCGAAGCCACCGACGGCCCCCACGTGGGCCGAGATGGACGCGTGCATCGCGGCAGTGAAGACGGAGTGGATTCACTGCTTGTTGACGTTCCTTCGGTTCACCGGCCTGCGCGTCGGTGAGACCATGCTGTTGCGATGGTCCGACCTCGACATGGACCGGAAGCTCCTGACCATCGAGCCCGGGATCACCAAGAACAAGCGTGGGCGCGTGATCCCGGTGAGCGCTCATCTCGTGGAACAACTCTCCCGTTGGCCGAAGGACACCATCTGGCTGATCCCGTCGCCGGCCAGGGGTCGGGACAGGACGCGGCAACCGCGGCCCCGAGAGGTGGCGCTCGCGTGGCAGGAGGCGGACGTACCGGAGCGTGTGTGGCGTGGAGCGCCGCACCATGCCTTTCGGAAGGGCTTCAAGTCGGGGCTCCTCCGCGCCGGAGCGCCACCCGACGCCGTCGACCACCTGCAGGGGCACGTGATCTCGGGCAGCCGGGGGCGCTACATCGACCCCATGGCGGCCTACGACTTGGTGGAGGTGGTGGGGAGGGTGCCGGAGTAGCCGAATTTCTGCAACAGGAAGTCTCGCGGTCTCTCCAGTTTTCCCATCCAACGGAGGTCCTCGTCTCCACTCGTGAACTGCAGCCGCAGGAACACCATGTCCTCTGCGTACCGCTCCACAGTGAACGCAACCAGAATCTCGCGAGGTACTTGGGTCAACTGGTCGCCGTGTCCGACTGACCGAGCCAGGGCACGGGCAGCTCCAACACGATGCGACCGAGCACCTCAACCGGCGTCCGACGAGTTCTTCTGCGCGGCGTCCGCGCGCTCGACGCACTTGCCGAACTTGCCCGCATTCTCACCCATCTCTGAAGCAACGGCCTCACCGAGGCTCCTCGCGCCAACGCTGCTTGTGGCTTTCGAGTTGTGAACCAGCACGCCCGCCGCATCACTCCCGAGCCCCGCACGTAGAAGTTGTGCAGCCCCTCGACTTCGAAGTCGAAGACCTCGAAGTCGCCCTGTCGCCACGTCTTGCTGACGAGGATCGCCCGCCCCCCTGCACATGCAGGACCGTCCCGACCTCCATCTCGCCCAGCGGCACGTAGTCGCCAATACCGGGCACCCAGAACGGGTGGTTCGGGGTGCCCGTGAGCGTGTCCCGTCGGCGTAGTCGATGTCGGCGTGGACGACCTCGAGAGCGATTCGGACGAAGGTGTTCACCACCCACCCAAGCACGTCGCCCGTGGGCCTCACCTCGATGAGCCCATTGCCATCCGCGTCCGCGGTCTCGAACACGCGACCCTGGAACGCGAACCGCGCTCCGGCTTCCACCGCTTCGAGCTTCCAGTGGCCAGCCCCGTCATCGTCCCCAAGCACGAGCCCCCACTCGTTGGTGCCCGGCACTCGGGCCGCCGCCTCCGCCGTCCACGTCGCGTCGGCTTCGGCCAGGTCCTCGACCGTGGCAGCTCCGCGGTCCTCGACCCCATCGTCGGCCCAGGGCGTCCCCGACCTCGAGGTTATCCCCGGCCGCCTCGGACCAATCCCCGGTCCGCGCGCCGTAGACCTGAGCCACAACGTCGGTGTCCGGAGGCGCCGCGGGCCCCTGACCACACGCCGCAAGGAGGAGGCCCGACGTGGCCGCCCGAGAGAACCAGGAGCTCCGGCCTACCCGTTCGCCAGCGGCAACGCTTGCGCCAGCATCACCGACCCGAACACCAGTGGCAGAATCGTGTACGAGGTCCAGTGCAGCACCGTCCCCGCCGTCGCGCCCCAGCGCTCCTTCATCGGCTCCAGCTTGCTGAAGATCCCGCTGTTCGGTGCCACGAAGCGGGCCACCAGCGTGAACAGACCGAACGCCAGGGCTAGACCGCCCAGAATCAGGTTCGTATCCATGCTCTCCTCCTGCGCGTGCGCCGCGCGCGTCACTCGACGCAACCGCGCCGTCTCCTACTTCGACCCAGGGCTCTTCACCTCCACCGGTGGAGGCGGCGGCCACGGATCTGACACGTTGCGCGTTAAAGCTAGCACAGGGAGGCCTGCATGGCGCTGCCAGGACCGTCGCCAGCCGTCACGCTGGAGGACTACCTCGAGCTCGAGCGAGCCACCGGACTGCGGCACGAGTGGATCAACGGCATGGCCTACGCCATGGCCGGGGGAAGTGCGGAGCACTCCAGAATCAAGACGAACCTCGTGCTGGCCATCGGACGACAACTGGAGGGTTCCGAGTGTCACGTCGCGGACAGCGACCAGCGCATTCGGGTCGAGATGACAGGGGCAACGCTATACGCCGACGCCGCCGTGATCCGTGGTCCCTATACCTACGCATCCGACGACCCGCAGGCGGTGACGAACCCGAGAATCGTCGTTGAGGTACTGTCCTCGACCACCGAGGACTACGACCGGGGCACCAAGTTCCAGCACTACCGTAGGGTTCCTGGGCTCCTGGAATACGTATTGGCCAGCCAGGACGAGCGGCGTATCGAGGTGCGCAGGCGCGTCGAGGACAAGTGGGTGCTCGAGGAGCACACCTCGGGCGCGCTCGAACTGCTCGAAGGGGTCGCCATTCCGTTCGACACGATCTACAATTTCCGGCATCTGCGCCCCGAAGGATAGTCCGAAGCCGGGCATCAGCGCCCGGAGAGCAACCTCCTGACCGTCGAGCCCGGGATCACCAGGAGCAGCTCGTCGAGCGGGTGGGCGTCGCACCCCAGACCATCCGACGCATCGAGGAGGCACCTCGACACCACCCCTGGGACGGTTGCTCGACATCGTCTCGGCGCTGGGGATCCAGCTCATGGTGCTGTTCGAGGACGCTGATGCGGCCGTGCCCCCACCGACGTGGGACACCGATGAAGCCAGGGTGGTGGAGCTGTGGAAGGGCACGCCCGAGGATCAGCGTCCCCTGCTGCTCCAGATCATGGCGTGCTTCACGGAGCGATGAGTGCTCCGCGCCTGGCCATCACGATGCATGGATGCCAGCAACAAACTTGACTTCCCCGTCCCACCACTCGGCCTGG
>CAZZLC010000104.1:0-16575 GCA_964655065.1 uncultured Enterobacteriaceae bacterium
GCGCTCACGAGCAGCGCGGGCACCGGTCGCGGCGGCAAGACCTACTTCTACTACCGCTGCGTCGGCCTGCAGAAGAACGTCGACCACCCCTGCGAGGTCCGCCAGGTCCGCGCCGAGCTCCTCGAAGACGCCGTCTTCGCCCTCGTTCGCGAGGCCGCACGCGAGCCAACCCTGCTCGCCGAGGCGGTCGAGGAGGCCAACCGCATGGCGACCGAGCACGTCGCTCCCCTCCGCGACCGCGTGGCAACCCTCCGCCGCGAGCTGTCCGACGTGGAGGACGAAGGCCAGCGCACCCTCCGCCAGATCCTCGCCACGGGCGTCGCCGACAGCGACCTCGCCCGCGGACTCCTCGCCGACATCGAGGCCCGCCGCGACGCCCTACGCGCCTCCGTCGCGACCGC
Source organism: uncultured Enterobacteriaceae bacterium (assembly GCA_964655065.1). Classification (GTDB taxonomy): domain Bacteria; phylum Myxococcota_A; class UBA796; order UBA796; genus DRPG01. Next base: position 402 of record CAZZLC010000104.1, read on the forward strand.
CGAGGGCGAGCTCGCCGCGAAGGAGACCGAGCACCTCGACCTCGAGCTCGTCACCCAGGCCATCCAGGGCTTCGACGACGCCTTCGAGCACCTCACCAGCGCCGAGAAGCGGGAGTTCCTCCAGCTCCTCGTCCACAAGGCGACAATCCACCCCGACCGCGTCGACGTCGAGCTGTACGACGGCCGCTACGCCAGCCGCTACCTCGCCCAGGTCACCCGTAACGGCGTCGTCGTTGGTCCCCGCGACCCGGAAGGCGGAGGAAACGCCGACGAGCAACCCATTGTTATGCGGTTCTTGCCCGGTGAAGAGTGGCTCCCGCTGCTGGACCCTACGACTCCGACGCCTCGCTGACGCTCGCCCTCGGAGCTTTCGCCGACCTCAGCACCGCTCGCTCTTCGCTTCGCGAAGCGAAGAGCTCCCCACCACGCACCGGGCAAGAACCGAGTATCGAGGTGTGTTCATTCGGCTTTCGACGGGGCTGACGACGGCTTGGCGGAACGGTCGGGCGAAGGGCCGCCGATTGGGCGGAGGGTCACGCCCGCGGAGCGCCGCGAGGTGGGCCGCGTGATCGATGGCGAGGTCGTCGAGACGAGAGCGGACAGCGCTCGAGCAGGCGCAACGTGCGCGGCGATAGCATCACCGCGGGGGTTTGCGCGCCTTGCCGGAGGGGACGTGCAGCAGCCCTGCGCGACGATCGAGATCCTGCACGGTCGGGGCGGCGACCTCGAACCGGCGAGGCCCGTAGCGAGGAGCAAGGCGAAGAAGGTGCAGTCGAAGGGTCGGGTGGCGAGCGAGCCCAGCAGCCTGCGCTCCTCGTCGCGAGTCAGGCAACGACTGGAGCGCTGGTGCGTCGGCAGCTGCTCGGACTGCTGACGCTCTGCCCGCCCCGAAACGAGGACGAGCCCCGCCGTGGTTCCCACGGGTCGGTGGTCGCGAGGAACGGACCTTTCAGCGATGACGACTCGACCATTGGCGCGCGACACCGATAGGGGAGCGCGCGAACCCCGCGACGGTCATAGACCGCATCTGAGGAGTAGGCGTTGTCGCAGCACACGAGCCTGGCCCCCGGTCACGTCGTAGACCGCTATGTGGTCCTCCACCTGCTCGGTCGGGGCGGCATGAGCACCGTCTATGCCGTACGGCACGCCATCCTCGGCACGCGCTACGCCATGAAGGTCCTCCACGATGCGAGCACCGCTCAGCGGCAGCGACTCGTGGACGAGGGCCGACTCCAGGCGAGGCTCGATCCCAGGTGGGTCGTGCCGGTGCTGGACGTTCTCGATCTCGATGGGGCCCCGTGCCTACTGCTGCCCCTCGTCGAGGGCGGTACGCTCGCTGACCTGCTGACCGACGGGCCACTCACCGTGGACGAGGCGCTGCTGGTGCTGGGTGCCCTGCAGCGAGGAATCGCCTGTGCCCATCGCGCCAATGTCGTCCACCGCGACCTCAAGCCCAGCAATGTCCTGTTGGACGTCCTCGATGACGATGTGAGGGTTCGCATCTCGGACTTCGGGATTGCGATGCACTCGGGCACGGACGAAGGTGGTCGGGAACGCCTCGGTACGCCAGTCTACGCGGCTCCCGAGCAGCTCGCCGGCGGATCGGTGGACCATCGGGCCGACCTGTGGTCGCTCGGCGTGATCCTGCTCGAGATGGTGACCGGACGCCCCGGCCCCGTCGACGCCCAGCGGGCACCGGAGACCCTCGCGGCCCTCGCGACGGCGCTGCTCGAAGTCCGACCGTCGGACCGGCCCACTTCCGTCGTCGACGTCGAGCTTCCCGGGTTCGCAGGAAGGCCCGGCCAGATTCGTCGCGCTCTCTTCGACCGGGTCGGGAGAGTCCGGCGACGCAGGCTCGAGCAGGTGTCGGCGTCGACGTTGGGGCCGGCGCCGGCTGGGAATCCTCGGCGACCGGCGAGCGGTCTACGGCGGTTCGTCGGGCGGGCGGCCGAGCTGCGACGGCTGGCGCAGCTCACGGGTCACCCGGGGCGCCCCGTGGTCCTCCATGGCTCCGCGGGCGTGGGCAAGACGCGCCTTTCGCTGCATCACGCCGAGCGCTTCCCCGACGCGTGGTCGGGTGGGGTCCACCTGATCGAGGTCGAGCCAGAGGCGACGATTGACTCGCTCGTCGTCGATCTGGGTCGGGCGATCGGGCTGACCAACGGCGGCGATCTGTGGGCTGCCCTCGTCTGTCGTGGCCACTGCCTCGTCGTGGTCGACGCCGCCGAGAAACAGCCCGCGGCCGTGACCGAGCTGGTCACCGAGCTGACCGAACGGGTGGGGAACGCGGTAGTGATCGTGACGTCGCGGGTCCACCTGCCCGATCTCGGGGTGCACGTCGCGATCGATCCGATGCAGGAGGCCGATGCGCGGCGGCTGTTCGTCGATCGCGCCGCCGATCGGGGGGTCCAGATCGATGCCGAGGATTCGATGCTCGGTGGGCTGCTCGAGCGCCTGGACCACCTGCCGCTCACCATCGAGCTCGCCGCTGCGCAAACCCCGAGGCTCTCCCTCGGTCAGCTCGTCGAGCGATTGTCGAGGAACACCCCTTCGGAGCAACCGGTGCTCGACGCGCTGTTCACAGCCCTCGACGCCTCCTTTGCGCTGCTCTCCGACGAGGATCGGTCGGGTCTGGTGACGTTGTCGGCGTTTCGGGGTGGGTTTCGCGTCGAGATGGCGGAGGCCCTGCTCGGCGTAGGCGGTGCGGCGGTCTTGCAGCGACTCCTCGAGGGCTCCTGGGTCCGAGCGGTGGGATCGGGGCGCTGGGCTATGCTCGAGTCCGTTCGGGCGTACGTCGCGCGCGGCTGCGACCCCGATGCGGTCGTTGCGGCTCGGCGGACGCACGCTTCGGCCTTCGCGCAGTGGGGCTCGGAGGAGGCACTGGAGGCGACGCGGCTTGGCCGGGGGCCGGCGGGCGGACCGCGTGCCATGGCGGCGGATCGCGAGAACGTCAGCGAGGCCTTCCGGTTCTCCATTCGTGACGGGGACGTGGAGCGTGCAGGGAGCCTCGCGTGCTGCCTGGCCGAGATCGCGGATCTCGTCGGTCCGACGCAGATGGGTCTCGACGCGATCGACGATGCGTTGTCGATGCCAGGTAGATCCGAGGTCCTTTCGGCTCGCCTCCAGTTCGTCCGGGGCCGGATCTCAGCGCTGCTCGGCCGCCCGGACGAGGCCCTGGCCTGTATCGAGACCGCGATCGCGGCTTTCGAGGAGGCCGGCGACGCGGTGTCCTGCGCCCGGGCTCGGGTGGGGCATGCCGATGTCCGAGTCACGGCCCGCGACCCGGCTTCGGCCCGCGCCGATGTTGAGCCGCTGGTCGAGCGGCTGGAGGCGGCCGGAGACGCACTCGGGGCCGCAGACGCGCGGCTCGTGCTCGGTCGCGCGTACGGTGAGCTTCGGGAGTACGAGCTTGCCCGCCGAACCTTCGAGTCTGCGATCGCCGTGTTCGAGCGCCTGGGCGATCCGATCGCGCTGGCCCGAGGGCGGAGCGACCTGGGGGTCGCCTTGGCGAGGCTCGGCGAGCACGAGCTCGCGCGGCGCAGCTTCGAGGCCGCTGGCTTGGGCTTCGGCCCAGTCCGGAGGCAGTCCATCGTCCTTGTCCAGCTCGGACTGCTCGACATCTTCGACGACCGTCTCGTGGAGGCGGTGACCCATCTCGGGCGAGCTACGGAGCTGCTTCGGGCGACCGGTGACCTCCGCACGCTGCCGTTCGCGATCGACGGCCTGGCCACCGCCCGATGCCTCATCGGCGATCTCGAGGGCGCGCTCCGCGACTATGCCGAAGCCCTGGCCGGCTACCAGGCCTTGGGGATGCCCTCGCTCGAAGCGACGGTCCGTACGGGCCTCGCGAGGATCCACACGCTCCTCGGGAGTCCAGGAAGGGCGATCAGGCACCTCGACATGGCGATCGAGAGGCTCGAGCATCCGATCCACCTTGCCTACGCCTGGCTCGGGCTGGCCGCGGCGCATCGATACGCTGGGGATGCGGATCGTGCAAGGAACGCCAGCGAACGAGCGATCCACATCGCGGCCGCTGTCGACCACCCTCGCCTCGGCGGCAGCGTCGCGGTCGAAGTTGCGGAGATCGATCTGCTCGAGGGGCGGCACGACGCGGTGCGTCGCGCGCTGGCCGGCGCCCGTGCGGAATCTGCCCTCACCCGGGCGAGCTGGGCGTTGGTGCGGGCAGATCTCGCCATCCGGGAGAACCGCGGTGAAGCCGTGCTCGAGGCGCTTCGGGAGACGCACGAGGTCCAATCGCAGCTGGGGCTGTGGTCGACCTCGGAGGTCGGGCTACGGCTCGCGACGCTGCTTCGGCGGTGGGAGGCGCAGGGTCACTCGATCCCGAACTTCCGCATCAGTCTGCGGAGCACGTAGCGGTCCTTGAGGCCCAGCTCCTTCCAGGCCCGGGCCCGGACTCCGCCCACCCTGTCCAGCGCGGCCACGAGCTCCTCCTTCGTGACCTCGTCGTAGCGACGCCGCGGCGCGGCGGACTCGGAAGTGACGTCGGGCGGCTGAAGCGGCTCGCCGGGGGACGCGGCCATCACCGCTCCCCACAGCCAGCGCTCCAACTCGCGTACGTTGGTGGGCAGTGGGTGGGCCAGCAGCTGCTCCACGAAGTCGAGGTCGACGTTCGGCTGGCCATGTTCGCCGAGGAGTCGCGGGGCGAGGTCGGGCTCGGACCTCGCGAGCCCGGTCGCCAGGTACCGGAGCAAGAGGCCGACGTCCTCCTTGCGGTCGCGGAGCGGTGGCACCTCGAGGCGCAGGACGAAGCGGGCTGCAAGATCGTGCTTGAGCGAGTCGAGCGCACGATTCGTCGCGGCGACCACGCGCAGATCCGACCGTCGCACGTGTGAGTCGCCGAGCGACTGGTACTCACCCTCGTCGAGGAGCCGCAGCAGGTGGGCCTGCAGGGCTTCCGGCAGCTCGCCGATCTCGTCGAGGAACAGCGTGCCTCCATCGGCAAGCCCAACCAGCCCGGGTCGCGCCGGCATGCCGGGGTTGGGGTAGTTGCGGAGGTTGCCGAACATCTCGGCATCGACGAGCCCCTCGGGCAGCGTCGCCGCATTGCGGGGCACGAACGGCCCGCGGGAGCGCTCCGACCGGCGGTGCAACGCGCGGGCGACCAGCTCCTTGCCGGACCCGCTCTCGCCGAGCAGCAGGATGTGTCGGCTCCGCGATGCGACGAGGCCGACGGACTCCCGCAGTCGCCACATGGCGTCGGACTCTCCCACGATGCCGTCCTCGTCGGGGGCACCGAAGGGGTGCGCCGGAGCCACGGTGTTCGGGAACGGCGGGTTGGACACCACGTAGAACAGCACGCGGCCGCGGATGGCGAGCCGGCTGCCTGCAGCAACGGTCGCCTGGCGGAAAGGAAGGCCGTCGAGCGTAGACTCGCGCCGTCCGACGTTGGTGATGGTGAGCTCCGACCCTGCGGCCTCGATGCGGAGCTGCTCTCGTGACACGAAGGGATCGTCGAGCGGGGGACGGCCTTCGACGCCGGAGGGTCGCAGGCGGACCAGCTCGGACTCCCGGCCCCAGGTCGTTACGTGGCCACGGAGCTCGACGCGCTCCCCCACCCGCCCAGGGTCGTGCACCGACCAGGCGACCACGAGCGCGGGCGGCGGATCGGCCCGTCGGACGTCACGCTCGCCCTGCGTCTCGAGGGTCTCCGACATGCCGCAAACTACCGTGCCGCGATGGGGCGCGCCCGGGGCCCGCCCGGTCCGCACGGCTCTTCGTGGTCGGGACGGACCGCGCGCTGTACCTTCAGGGTGGCAGTCGAATCGATGGTCGGGCTTCCAGCGACTCGGTGGTCAGCTGCGCTCGGGTCCAGCGATCACGACCTTCGGCGCGACGGTCGGAAGTCACCGCTTCTGGCATGCGGTAGCGCGCAGCTATGACAGCGGACTGTGGTTCCAGCAGGGCCCTCGGACCGTCGCTCCACGCTGACGGGCCCAGCGGGCCCCGAGCCCGCACGCGTCGGGGTCCCGGCACCCGAGCCTCGACCTCGGTCGCTGAACGGCAGGGGGCGCGCCCGCCCAGATTGCGGGCGCACCCCCTGGCGCTGTCCCAGGCCCATCGGTCGAACCATCCCTTTCGGATGGTGCAGGGTTGGCACCTGGTCTGCAGACCACTTCTCCGAGAGCTGCAACGGTGTGCGATCGCAGGAGTCGATATGTCGAAAATGCACGTTCTGGGGGTATTGATCCTCATTGGCTGCCCTGCGGGATCTCCGGGCGACGTCCCTGACCCCGCTCCCCCGATGCCCGCCGAGTGTGGTGACGGCGTCCTTCAGGACGGCGAGGCCTGTGACGACGGGCCGGCCAACTCGGACACGGCCGCTTGCACGACCGCCTGCCAGCTCGCGACGTGTGGCGACGGCTGGGTATGGTCGGAGGGAGGTGAGGAGTGTGACGACGGCCCGGAGAACCGCGACGAGGGCGCGTGCACGTCGACCTGCCAACGCGCGGTCTGCGGTGACGGGCTGCTGTGGGACCAGGGCGAGGAGTGCGACGACGGACCGCAGAACCGCGACGACGCGGCTTGTACTACGGCCTGCACCCGAGCGGTGTGTGGCGACGGGTTCGTGTGGTCCGGCGTCGAGGACTGCGACGACGGCAGCATCGAGCCGAGCGACGGCTGCTCGGCGAGTTGCCGGCTTCAGGTGTTCCTCGACGTCTCGGACGCGTTCGCGGTGCTCGAAGGGTCGCTGGGCGACGGCGCCGGTCGAGTCGTGTCGGGCGACTTCGACGGAGACGGGATCGAGGATCTGGCCATCGACGCACCCCGGGGGTTCGGAACGACGGGCGTGGTCTACGTGGTCTACGGGCCCGTGGGCGTCGGCGTGGCCTCGCTGTCCGCCGCTGATGCAGTGCTGATCAAGGACAGCTCGACCAACAACTCCGATGTGCTCGCGGTCGGCGACCTAAACCACGACGGCATCGACGACCTCGTGGTCGGGCAGCCGAACGCGGGCCAGGTCTTCCCCGACTTGCCATTGGGAGCGGTGGACGTGGTCTTCGGACCCATGACGGGCACGAGTCCGCTGTCGAGTGTCGGCCTTCGCTACGTCGGCTTCGACGACGTCCGGTACGTCGGACTCGACGTGACAGTCGGGGACCTGGACGGCGACGGGCTTGCCGACCTCGCGATCGGATCGAACACGGCGGGGATTGGCGACGGGGGAACGGGGCGGGTGTTCGTGCTCCGCGGTCCGCTGGCCACAGAGACTCCGCTGTCGCAGGCCGATGCGAGGCTGGTCGGCCCGTCCGGTGACTTCTTCGGCGCCGAGGTCGCGGCAGTGGGCGACGTCACGGGCGATGGCGTCGGCGATCTGGCCGTCTTTTCGTTCGAGTATCCGGGGGGGGCGAATAACGGCCTGGCTTCGGTGTTCGCGGGCCCCATCGACGCGGATCTGACGTCTGCCGATGCCTTCGCGACGTACGCCGGCTCGGACGAGGGGAACGCGGCGGGGAGGCCCATCGCGGGAGGCGATGTCGATGGGGATGGCATGGGGGACCTCGTCCTCGGCGCGCTGTCCGGCGTCGCGGGGCCGCCCGGGGCCGGCGAGGTGGTCGTGGTCGAGGGGCCGGCTTCGGCGGGCGGGCAGCAGGTCAGCGATCTCGCGGTCCGATTCTCGGGCGAAGGGGCGCGCGACGGTCTCTCGACGGCGCTCGTGGTCGGTGACCTCGACGAAGATGGCATCGACGACCTGATCACGTCCGCCGCAGCGCACGACCCGAATGGCGTCAGCGACGCTGGAGCGACCTATGTTGTCTTCGGGCCGGTCTCGTCGGCCGGTGTGTCCGTGGCGGAAGCCGACGTGAAGGTCAGCGGCATCGATCCGTCGTCGATGTCCGGGGCGGGTCTCGCGATGGGGGACTTCGACGGCGATGGCGTCATGGACCTCGCCATCGGGGCTCCAGGCAATCCCTTCCTACCGGGGCGAGGCGAGGTCTTCGTCCTTAGAGGGCCGTTCTGACAGCGATGTAGCAACGATCGACCTCGAGTCACGCGGCTTGCCGAGGTGACCAGACCGGTCGGAGCAGCGTCCGCGTCACCATCTCCGGCCAGCGGTCGTTGACGAGCTGGGAGCGGAGATGCAGGACGGCCTCGGCGTGCTCGGGCAGCCAGAAGATGGAGTTGCCCTTCAGGCGGAGGTTGACGACGCATCGGATGGCCAACTCCACCGCCCCGCTGCCCATTGGTTCGCCATCGGCTCGGCAGAACAGGAAGCAGAGTCGGGCTCGGTGCTTGTCGAGGAACGCGATGGCCGCCTCGACGTCGAGACCGTGATCGTCGTGAAGAGCCTGGACCACGGCGATGACTTCGTCGACATCGCCACGGAGCAGCGACATCTTCTGCTCCATCAGCCAGGTCTGTCGGTCGATCACCGCGTCTCCGAGCGGCTCGATCAGGCGAGCGAGGTAGGCCACGGTGTGGGGCAGATCGAGCTGCTCGGACCATCGCGCCCGTTCGATCCCCGCGGCCTGTCGGATGGCTTCGGTGCGCGCCCAGATCCAGGAGCCCCCGTCGGCGATGAACTGGACGTGCTCGGCGTGATGGGCGCCGAGCAGGCGGAGATGGCCGACGAGCAGAGCCGAGACCTGATCGGCATCGCCCATGGTGGCATCGATCAGCGCGGGGAGCTTGGGGTCTCACCGCCCCCGTTCGTCGAGCGCGTAGATGGTCAGGACCTTGGGCTCCCGCCACTGGGGTTCGAAGCGCCGGTCGTCATCTGCGTCCGGGTCGGGTTGGGGGGCCTTGATTCGCAGCCGCCCGCCGTCGAGGCTGACGACGAGCCGTCGTCCGGCCATGGGTCCGGCGGAGCCGACCTCGTCCATGGCGGCCTCCGGCGAGCCGATGGCCGCGTCCCGAGCCGCGAGGGCCTGATCCGCGAAGGCATAGGTCAGCCGGAGGGCGGCCTTGTGGTCGATGCGGATCCCCTGCCGCTCGAGCGCCTGACGGGCGGCCTTGACGGAGGTGGAGGCGGCGACCTGTCGAGCAACCGCCTCCCGCAGTGCAGTGCGGGCGTGGCTCGCTCGGCGATGCCGAGCTTCGCGAGCGCCGGGTACACCACGGCCCCCGAGGCGCCCCGCTGCCCTCGCTTGCGCGGGGCGTCGGAGGACTTCGGCGTCGCCTGCAGCAGCAACAAGGTCCGGATGGGCAGCGTCGTCCCGCCGAGCAGCCGCACCGAGGTCGGCCGGTCTCCTTTCGACCGCAACTGCATTCCTGCCGCATGGGCCTCCGCGCGACCGAGCTCGACGAAGTCGCGGTCCTGCAGTCGAGCCTGGAGCGCCAACCCGACCACCTCGTCGGCTTGTCGACGCAGCGCCTCGTGCACCCGCCGCTCCGCCTCTGCGAAGTCCACGGCATTGCCGGAGTTGCGAACGGCCCGGATGGCCTGCGGCACCTCGGCAGAGAAGGCCGCCAGGCGAGTCTCGAGCTGGTCGTCGATGGGGAGGAAGTTGCTCATGACTCCATCAACACACACACACCAGAACCCAGGGCGCAACACTCTTCTCGATTACGATCTTCGAACCTCAGCGATGATCGACTCGGGTGTCTCGGGGTTCGCGGTGCACGCGGTGCATTTTCCAGGGATCGCTCCCGGTTATGCTCGCCGATTCACCGAACCCGAGGCGAGCTGCGTTCCGGGTGGGCAAGGAACCGGACAGTATCTGACCCCACCGTAAGTTACCCGGCCGAGAGCAGACCACGAGTCCCGGCGTCTCCCCTCCGGCACGATCCTCGAATACGCGGTGGGCATGACCACTCCGCCGGAAGAGCCCCACCGGCCCGATCGCCGCCGACCCGGCGGCCTCGTCCGTGCCTTCCTCGCCTCCGCCCTGGGGAGCATCGTGGCCGTGGCGATCGGCAGCGCGCTGCTGCCGAACCTGTCCGACTCCGTCGCCGCCGGCTCCTGGGATCGCTTCCGCCACGACCTCACCGGTGGCCTGCGCCTCGCCATGTTCCTGCGGGGATAGCGTCCAGCGAGACCGGCGGGAGTTCGGCGCGCGCATCCAGCCGGTAGCCGACGCCCGCCTCACCGCGAACCGGCACGCCTTGGGCGACCAGGTCGGCCACGTCGCGGTACACCGTTCGCTCGGAGACCCCGAGCGCAGCGCCGAGCGTCTGCGCGGTGGCGGTGCCCTCGCGCTTGAGCACGGCGAGGAGGCGGACGAGACGGTCGGCGCGGCGCATGCCGCATTGTAGTCGTGCCCAGGAGCCTGTGGAAGAGCAAGCCGCAGGCTGTCTCATCCACCGCTTCCGTCACGATGGCAGCGCCCAGATCCCAGATTCGGCTCCCACGTCCCGATCGGCGGGCTCGGGACCGAAGACCGGGATGGGGGTTGTCGTCGTCGGGCCTGTGGGCGCTGTGGGCAGGCGAAGCCTGTCCAAGGGGTGTGGGCGCCGGGGGCGGAGGATCTCGTCGTCCGCCCCGGCACGATCCGTCCCCGGCGTCCATGCCCCGGTAGCGTCCACAGGCCACCGGTCGCCTGTGGCACAACGGTGGGGTGCCGCTCGTCCAGCCCGCGCTGCTTCGTGAAGTCGCCTCCAGCGGCCTCGCCGCGCTGCGGCTCGCTGGCTGGCTCCCGGGGCCCCGGGGGATCTGGCACTTCGCGGCGGATCGGCCCGGGGAAGGCTGGCACGCCCACGGCTCCTACATCGCCGGGCTCGGCGATCTGAAGGAGGGGCGTCTCGTCGAGCTCCGCGTCCGCAAGCCCCGCTGGCTCGAGGTGGCGACGAACACCACCGTCCACACCGACCCGCCTGGCGATCTCGGACTGCGCTACTCCGGGCTCGTCGTCGCCCTGCAGCTGCTCGTCTGGATCGACGGCGCGCTCGGCCTGCACCGCTTCTCCGCCCTCTTCCCCGATCTCGACGTGCGGCCCCACCGCCGCACCGTGCAGCGCTGGCTCGCTCGCCTCCGGCCCCACGGGCTCGAGCTGCAGCACGGGGCCCGCCGCGCGCTCCTTCGCCGCTTCGACACGCCTCGGTCGTTGGACACGCTGTTCCCCGGCGGGTTGTCTCCGCCGCCCACACGGCGGCGCAGACCATGGCGAGAACCCGAAACAGTGTGGCAGCTCGCTCGGGCCCTCGTCATGGTGCTCGGCGCCGCGATGGCGTTGGAAGTACCAGCTGCTCTGCTGATGACCGAGGCTTGGTGGAAGGTGGAGCACCGCGCACGACAAACGCGCTGAACCGGGACCGCCCTCCGGGACGGATCGTACCGGTTCGCGCCCGGGATCGGCAACGGATCCCGGGCATCGATCCCACAATCCGTGTCGTCGTCCCGCTCCTACGCCCCGTTTCATCGTCGTGGAACGAAAGGAGATTCCATGGACGAAGACCCCCGACTCCTCAGGGCGCTCGCGCGCTTCGAGGTGGTCAGCGCCTACGCCGTCCAGCTCCGACCCTTCAGCCTCGAGGACACGACCGACTACATCCGCTACCACCTCACCGGCGCCGGCCAGAAGGAAGCCCTGCTATCGGACGCCGCCGTTCGCGCCGTCTTCCAGGCCTCCCGCGGCGCGCCCCGCAACGTCAACCAGCTCGTGCTGCAGGCCCTGATCCAGGCCACCGTCGAGGGCCGTGACGACATCGACGGCCGCTTCATGAGCGCCCAGATCGCCGCGCATCCCCTCTACCGGCGAGGCGAGCCATGAACCGCGAGCTGCTCGAGGCCCTCGGCGCCGTCGCCGCCGACGTCTACCTCGACGCGATCCACCGACACCCTGGACTGTTCCACATCACCGGGGTCGTCCGCGTCACCGACGACGACCTACGCCTCTTCCCCGTCCTGCTGTTGATCGACGAGCTGCTCCTGGCCGTCGACACCGCCCTCGAAGAGCCACCCGATCCACCCAGCGAACCCGAGGACATCCCCTTCTGACGCCGACGAGCCGCGGCCCGACGTTCGCGAGGGCTCCGCCCTCGCTCACCCGGCCGAACCTGGGACCCTGCAATTCCCTTCATCCCAGCCTCGCCACCGGGAAATCAAACCGGGACGAACCTGGGAGTCGAACGCGGGACCATACAGGTCCGGGCATGGGGCGTTCCGAACAGCGAACCGGTCATTTCTGCACAGTCGGCTCGGGGCCGTCGTCGTCCGTGACACGGGCGGCCGGTTGAGCAGGAAACGCATAGTCTCACTCCCCCGGGGATGTCTCGGAACAGCAACTCGTGTGCCCCGAGTCGCGGAGGTGCGTAGGAAGGTCGTTCCGTCGGGGCGGGTGGTCTTGGCGTTGGCCGAGGCCTTGCGGTTCGACTTGTTCATGACGTCTCCTCTGCGTTGGGGCCCGGTAGTTCCTTCCGACACTGTGACCTACCCAGCCCCGAACGGCCGAGAGCGCAGACCAGCAGGCGGTGAACGTGTTGTGAACGTTCGGCACTGCCGTTCCCCCGGGCGAGGCGCCTTCCGGCGATGAGCACGCTCGACCTCCCCGGATCCCGCCTGCCGCCGACCGTCCGGCGCTGCCCGGGCAGTTGACCTCCGGTCCGAATCGCGAGGGTCAACCCGAGGTGCGCGAGACTGACATCGATCGGCTCCACTTGTGCACGCCACGCCAGCGGACGTGGACGAGGTCGGGCGGCTCACGCGTGCAGCACGGTGTCCACAACAGAGGCGGAGAGCTGGCTCTGGCCTTGCACCGGACGAAGCAGAATGATCGTCGTGTGGAGTCGACATGTGCAGCAGACCGTGGTTTATCCTCCTCCAGACGCTCTCCGGGGCGGTCCTCGGATGCGCAAAAAACCAACCGCCAGTACTCCAGCCTCCTGACGCAGTGGAGATCGGCGTCGGGGAGGCGATGACGGTGGTGCTCGATGCCGCCGACCCCGACGGCGACGCGCTCGCCTTCGCCATCGATCGCGGTCCGGAGGGCGCGACCATCGACGGCGAGGTCTTGAGCTGGTCACCCACCGAGGCGAACATCGGCACCAACCTCTTCCAGGTCACGGTCACCGACGATGGAAGCCCGCCGCTGACCGACACGACCTCGTTCCTGGCCACCGTCACGCCGCACCCCAATCGCGCGCCGGTCGCGGAGTCCGTGGACGACGTGGAGACCTGGGTCGGAGCGACGTTGACCCTCGCTCTCGCGGCGACGGATCCGGACGGTGACACCCTCAGCTGGAGCAGTCCCGACCCGCTGCCGGGCAACGCGACACTCGATCCCAGCGGGGTGTTCAGGTTCGTTCCCCGATGGAGCGACCGTGGTCCTCACACCTTGACGTTCGTGGTGACCGACGACGGTGCGCCACCGCTTGCCGATCAGCTCGAGTTGAACATCCTCGTGACGGTGCCGACGTTCTGCTATCAGCAGGCCGCGGTCGACAACGGGCAGGTCGAGTTGATCGAGGACAGCACGTTGACCATCGACGTCAACTATGCCGTCACCACCTCCGCCCCTGCACCGGCCACCGCCCTGCCAGCCGGACTCGACGAGGTCGACTACTACGGCGCGGTCGACCCCGCGGCTACCGGGGACGTCTGGTGGCAGGGCTGGACCGTCGGCGGCAACTACGACGGCACGCTCTCGACCATCGCGTTCCACCCCCTCGATGCAGAAATTGTGTCCGGCGAGATCGTGGGAGCCCCTGAGAACTCCTGCACCGACATCGACGCCAACTTCGTCGACGGCGGGGTCATCAGCTGGAACGGGTATCCCTTCCCCGTCTGTCTGGTGAACGAGCGCATCACTACGTCACAGACCTGGACGAACGACCACTTCTACGTTCTCACCGACACCGTCACAGTCGGCACGGGTGACCACCGGCTCGAGGGCCGTAACCCAGTCTCCAATGCGTTCCTCACCATCGAGCGCGGTACCCAGGTCTTTGGCTTGGCCCACGAGAAGACCTCGCTGACCATCAGCCGCGGCTCCGAGATCATCGCGGTGGGTGACGTCGACTACCCGATCGTCTTCTCGGCCATCGAGCAGGGACCTTCCACCTGGGGCGATCCCATGGACGTGTATCGGCGCGGGCAGTGGGGCGGCGTCATCCTCTCTGGCTTCGGTGAGACCAACGCTGGCGACGCGAATGCCGAACTGCTGACCGAGATGGTGCCACCGGACCGCCAGCGCTGGTTTGGCGGCACCGACGACGCCGACAGCAGCGGTATCCTCGAGTACGTCGTCATCGCCGAGTCGGGCGGCGAGTTCCGCCCCGACGAGGAAGTCCAGGGTCTCACGCTCGAGGCGGCCGGCTCTGGCACCTCCATCGATTTCATCCAGGTGCTGGGCGGCGAGGATGACTGCGTCGAGTGGTTCGGGGGCGCGGCGAGCATCCGGCACATCGTCAACAACGGCTGCGACGACGATGGCTGGGATCAGGACCTCGGATGGCGCGGCACCCTGCAGTATGGCATCCACAAGCACGGCGCGCAGAACGGCCACCGCGGGATCGAGTCGGACAACAACGGCAGCAACTTCGACGCGGTCCCGCAGACCGCTCCGATCATCGCCAACGTCACCCTCATCGGGGACCATGGGACGGGCGACTCCTCGGCCGCGCTGCATCGCGAGGGTTGGCGGGGCAGGGTCTTCCGCTCGGTGTACACAGACGGCGAAGAAGCCTGGTTCAGAGGCTGCCTCGACATCGACGACATCCTGCCCGCCGAACTCGAGTACCGCGACGTGGTCGTGAACTGCTCCAACGGAGCCTTGCTCGAGTGCGACGAGTGACCACCCGCCGAGCAGGCCGCGGGTTGGCCAGGCGTGCCCGTTGCATGCTCCACGGGGGTGCAGACAGAAGGAGTCACCATGTTGGTTGCCCGGATTGTGTTCGTGCTCATCGCGTCGGGCTGTGGGCCCGAGAACCAAGCGCCCGTACTCGCGGCCGTTCCCGACACCACCGTCGAGGTCGGCAACGTCTTCGAGGTCCAGCTGGAGGCCACCGACCTGGATGGTGACACCCTCACCTTCGAGCTCTCCGAGGCCCCGTCGGGCGCCCGGCTCACCAACCAACGCTTGGACTGGACACCCCGCGAGGAGCACCAGGGCGCCAACCTCTTCCAGGTGTCCGTGCGGGACGACGGCGATCCTGCGTTGCGAGACGTCGTCTCGTTCGTCGTCACGGTGGTGCCACCCCCAAATCGTCCCCCGGTCGCAGGTGGCGTCGACGTGCAACAAGTCGTCGTCGGGACCGAGTTGACGCTCGCGCTCAACGCCGAAGACCCCGACGGTGACGAGCTCACCTGGACCTCGACCGGCCTTCCCGCCGAGGCCTTGCTGACCCCGGGAGGCGACTTCTCGTGGACCCCACTGACCGGCGACGTGGGGGAGATCCACATCGACTTCACGGTGACGGACGACGGGGAGCCACCCCTATCCGACGACCTCACCGTGTCCGTGGTGGTGTCGGCAATCGGGGCATTCGACCTCGGAGCCCGCGCGGTCTACGCCTCGGACCCGAGCACGCCCATCCCCGAGGGCGCGTGCGCCGACCTGATCGACCCCACGCCGATGATCGCCGGCGATGACGCCTTGCTGCTCGCCTCCACCACGGTGGGTTCCGACGGTGCCGTGGTCTTCGACAACGTGAAGGTTCGTCCGCCGCTGGGGCTGCATCTCCAGCTCTACGACTGCGCCGGGGCGCCGGAAGAGGCGATCGGGCTTCCGACCACCAACGTGATCCTCCCCAACGTGTACGCCGACGCACCGCCGGTGCCGGCGATCGAGCTGTACGGCATCGGAGCCGCGTTCCTCGACGAGCTGATCAGGAGCGCGAGCCTGGTCGGCTACGACGGCGACTTGACCGCCGGTCACTTCATCCTCGGCTTCACCCTGTCGACCGCCGATCCCGTGATCCCCATGGGTGGGATCACCGTGGAGTGCCCCCACTGCCCGGACGGTGCAACGTACTACGTCGACGCGGACGACTCAGACGGTTTGTTCTCGGCCGGGGGGATTCCGAACGCCGCGACGGTCTCCGGCATCGGAATGTCGCTCGTCGTTGGCGCGACGATTGCGCAGTACACAGCTACCGATCCCTCGGGCACGTGGAGCTTCGCGCCGATCATCGTCGCTCCGGTCGCCGACGAGGCCACTGTCGTGAGCTTCATCGCCAAATGACGTTCTGACCGTGGCGTTGTTGCACAATCCGGGCGGTGGTGCACGAATGGACGGGCGCCCGCAGGGGGGCAAATCGCGGTGGGGTCAGGCGTCGA
>CAZZLC010000105.1:0-15782 GCA_964655065.1 uncultured Enterobacteriaceae bacterium
GACTAAACTAAAGCGCGTGGACAGTTTCCACGCCCCCCTTCTCGGGGGCCACTCCGGTGCGAGCCCCAGAGATTCCTGCTTCGACGGCTCACCCTGGTGACGCCACCGATCTTCCTGCAGCTCGAGCTCGCCTACGACTGGTAGGCGCCGAGGTGTTCCCGGACCTCGCCGAAGGCCCGTGCCTCATCGGTTCGGGTCCGAACCGTAGTCGTTCGGACCCGCGGTTCCCTCTTGCACGAGGAAGACCAACAGGATGATCGCCCCGATGCAGGGGATGAGGCCCAACAGGAGGTACCAGCCCGTCTTGTTGGTGTCGTGCAGCCGCCGGGTGGTCACGGCGAGGCCCGGCAGAAGCACGGCGAGGCCGTACAGCGAGCTCAACACTCCCGCGCCGGACTGCTCGTCGAACGTCCCGATCGCGATGTCACCGAACAACAGCGCGAGCGAGAACAGGACGTTGAAGAGCGTGAAGAACCAGTATTCGCTCCGGTTGGCCCGGCCGGTGAAGCCGACGTAGTTGCTAAGCGCCTTGAGATACCAATTCATGGGTGTGCTCCGTGCGACCTGGCGACGCTACCACAGTCTGCCGACGTGTCACGACGCTGGATTTACGGGCACTACGCAGCCGAGCTGTTCCATCTGTCCCACGCAGAGGCAACGCTTCCCGAGGTCACCGTGCACTGCATCGAGAACAAACGCCCGAACCGATTCACGGGCACTCGCATCGGGTTCGGTGCGACCCCACTGGCGACCCTGGCGCGTAGCTGGGCCGCGGCGCTGGTGCTCCTGTGCGGACTCGCGCTCGCTCCTTCCGCCCGGGGAGCCCCCGCCGAGGTGACGATCGGGATGCACGTCAACGACGTGACCCAGGTCGATCTCCGCCATCATCACTTCGTCATCGATCTGTACGTGTGGTTTCGCTGGGACGACCCCGAGCTCGATCCGGGACGGACCTTCGAGGTGATGAATCCGGGTGACCCCGAGTTCCAGCTGCTACGCTCGATCTACGTCGATTCGACGGGTCAGCCCGATGGTCGGCGGTACGAGTTGTTTCGGTACCAGGGAGAGATCGCCGACAAGTTCCCGGTCCGCAAGTATCCGTTCGACCACCAGGTCCTGCGGCTGTGGATCGAGGACCAGGCCAGCGAAGTCGATCGCCTCGTGTACGTGGTCGACGAGGTCACGATGCGGGACGACATCGTGCTACCCGGCTACGACATCGGCGAGGTCAGCCTCAAGGTCGTGGACGAGCCCTACCCCACCCGGTTCGGCGACCTCCGGGAGACCGAGGCGGGAACGTTCTCGCGGGCGGTGCTCGCCATCGACATCGACCGACCGTGGCTTGCTGGAGCGGTCAAGACCTTCCTGCCGGTCCTCCTCATCATCCTCTGCGGCGCCGCCACCTTCCTCATCGACCCGCCCTACGTGGATGCGAGGATCGGACTCGCCATCACGTCGCTGCTCGCGCTGGTCGCCCACCAGTACTCGGTCCTCGCCACCCTGCCCGAGGTCGGCTACCTGCTGTTGCTGGACCAGATCTACATCGTGTCCTACCTCTTCAACGTCGTCTGCATCGGCGTGATCGTTCACGACAAGCGCCAAGCGGACGTCGCTCGCTCCGAGGAGGTAGCGCCGGCCCCCTGGGGGGTCCGACGGGCCCTGGTCGCGGTCGGCGCCTACACCGTGGTGGTGACCGTCATCGTCGTCGTGAACCTGACGGTTTGGTCTTAGCCGAGGTCCGTGCGGACGTTGCCGATTTCGAAGCCGGTTCGGACGAACCAAGTAGGCGCGAACTCGGCCTGCCGACGGGCGGAGACCGACCGCGCAGATCACTCGATGATCTGCTCGTCCGTGCACTCGGGCAGCAGGTCCTCCCCGTCGTCGTCGACCTCGCGTTCGACGTCGAGCCTGATCCGGGCGGGCCGGTCGAGGCCGTCGACGGTGAAGTCGAGCTGCCACCGGTGGCGTTCGCCTGGGTTGAACGGAAGGCGCCAGCCGACCGTCTGCCGGATCTCGAAGGCGGCCTCGGCGCGATCGAAAAGCACCTCGATGTCGTTGGCTCGGAACACCCTCCCGCCGCCGGCGCGTGCCAACGTGTTCAGGGCGTCGCTGTCGATGTCGTTACCCAGCCCGAGCAGGGAGACCTGGAGCCACGGGCGCGCGAGCATCAGGGACTCGAGCTCCTCGAGCTCGATGGCGCTGGTCGCGAAGTTGTCGAACGGGGCTCCGTTCTCGGTGACGCCGCTCCCGGTGGGCGGCTCGCTGCTGTCGCGGCCGCTGATGTTGTCGCGACCGTCGGTGAACACGGCGAGCAGGTGCGTGTCGCGCTCGCCGTCGGCGATGCCGTCCCGGCGGTCCTGCGATGCACTGCGGATGGCGAAGTCCATCGAGGAGTACAGTCGCGTGAAGCCATCGCTGTCCGCAGGGGGCGGTGGAATGTCGGCGATATCCTCGAACTCCCAGCCCTCGCCGGCTTCGCTGACCCACTGGCTGAACCAGATCACCTGCCAAGTGAACTCGCCGGGCCGCTTTGCCCAGTCCGCCTCGCCCTGACGCAGGAGGTCTTGCGCCGAGTCCTTCATGAGCTCGAAGAGCTCTGCGTCGATGATCGAGTCCGACGAGTCGAGGAGCAACGTCACGTGCAGGTTGCTCGTCAGGCTCTCCTCGTCGAGCGACACGCCGCCCTCCCAGATGCCCGAGCCGGGGTTGTCTCCGTCGACCAGCTGATCGATGGTGGTGTCGCTCGCTGCAATCGCGTCGCCGTCGACGTTCGACACCACAAAGGAGGCGAAGCCCTCGGTCGCGTCACCGTCGACGCACAGCTCGAGGGAGCGTGTCTCGACGCCAGGGCGGTTGTTGGTAGCGGAGACGCTCGGAAGGTCGTCGTTGCAGGCCAGGGCAAAGGCAGCCGGTAGAAGAATGGGGCGCACGTCGGTCTCTCCAGTGTGGTGTTGCGTCAAATTTGTCGTGCCGCGAGCGACGCCAGCGTATCCACGGCGCGTACGAACTGGCAGCACGCTGGCCGTGATCGCCAGTCTCGCGGGGACCAGGGCCCCGGCAGCGGATTGATGGCGACGAGACGCGAGGGTAGAATCCGTGGGGCGCGGCGCAGCGCTGGATCGGGAGTCTGCAGTGACAAGGATCCTCTTCGTCCACCTCGCCCTGAACGCTGGTGTCGTCGTGGGCGGCTGCGGGTCGAGCGACGTGACGACCACCGCGAGTCCGTCCGCGACCCCCGAGCCCGCCCCGGCCGAGGCGGAGCCGGTCCCGGCCGAGCCGACGCCCCGGGTGACCATTCCGGCGTCCCTGGCGCCGATGGGTGAGGGCTTCCCCACGGCCGGTGCCCCGTGTCGACAGGTCGGGGAGTCCGCGGCGACGGTGCGGTACCTGGACACGAGCGCGTGGCTCGTCGCTTGCCCCGATGGAGCGTCCGCGGCGGAGCTCGAAGGGAACGTCGTCGCCAAGGTCGATGGCGTCATCCTGGTCTCCGTCCCCATGGCGCGCGAGAACGAAGGCCTGCCCGAACCGCCGATGGTGGAGGAGATGGCGGACGTCGCCGATCCGAAGACCGGCTACCACGCGACCGCACGGGTGCAGTGCGGGTTCGGCGGCGGAGAGCCCACGGAGAGCTGCCCCGCTGGCGTCAAGCGGTACCAGGGCGAGAACGGCGAGTCCGTCGTCGAGGTCACCCGACCGCAGGGCGGCAAGCGCTCGATCCTGTTCCGGGGCACCACCGCCTACGGAGCGACCGATGGCCCGGCCGACTGGACCTTCGAAGTCACGCGGAACAACGACGTCAGCACCGTCGAGTACGGACCCGAGACCTACGTCATCGTGGACGCGCTCGTGGTCGGCGGCTGACCCTGTCCCGGAGCCGCACCGCGGCGACCGGCGTACGGGTCGCGCGAGGAGCCGATGCGTGGCTTGCTACAGCGGTAATCGCCGGGATTGCGCTCGCGAACTACGTCGTGGCCGCTCCGCTCGGTCCCGACGCCGGTGCGTTCGCACCCCGGGCCACGGGCCAGCGCCGTAGGGTTCGCCCTCCATCCCGGGCGTAGACTGGCGCGAATTCGGCAAAGACTTCGGTTCTGCTTGCTCCGTAGCGGGCGCGCGGGACATACTTCCGCCCTCCGGTGGACCCCGAACCCCGGCCTCGTCGTCTTACGCGCGCCACGTAGTCAATCTCACCGATCCGTTGCTGCCTGGAGGACCCATGCTCTCGACGCTGCTCCCCCTTCTCACCGCGCTGGCCGTGGCGGCTGACGACGACGCTCCCGACAGGAAGACGCGACACTCGCTGCATGCCTCGCCGCTCGTCGGGGTCACGACGTGGCGTCCACCTTCGGCAGATAGCAACTCGGTCAACGCCTACGGCGGCTTCAAGGTGGGCTATGACTTCGTCAGCACGTCGGCGGTCGGCATCGCGGGCGAGAGCCACGTCGCCTACACCGGGATCGTCGGGTCCGACCGCAAGGGCCGCGAGCTGCGCTTCGGCGCCGTGGCGGGGCCACGCTTCGGGACGGAGGCGGGCAAGCTCACCGAGCTGTCGGTCAGCCTGTTCACCGGCTTCGACCTCGTGAGAGACACCTACTTCTTCCGGGGAGCGCTGGATCCCGAGCGCGCGCCGCAGGCTCTGCTCGTCGACGTGCCGTTCCACGCGCGCGTCGTCCTCACCGTCGTCGAGCTGCAGGCCGTGTTCGCGCCCTCCTGGTTCGTGGACCGCCAGGTCGGCAGCGTGGAGCGTGCGCCGACCGAGCGGGCCAACGGCGACGTGCCGATCGGCCACGAGCTCGAGTGGGGGTTCGGGGCAGCGCTTCGGCTCGGTAAGCGGTTCCGGCTCGGCGTCACCACCCGAACGCGTCAGGCCTCCTACGGAACGTTGACCCGCATCGGTTTGGGGGCAGGCCTGGGCGTCGGCAACGTCCGCAAATGACCTCGGCGGGGTGGGGGCTGTGGGTCGGAGCGTGGCTCGCGGCGCACGCCGGCAACGAGGACGAGCTGCCGCTGGGGGCCGAGGCCTCCCTGACCGGCGCCGCGGTCACGGCTACGGTCCGGTCGGGCGCCGCGCTCGCCTACAACCCAGCCGGCCTCGCCGTGGGTGACAGCACCTCCGTGGACGCGACGGTGCAGGGCTACGGGCTGCGGCGGTACGTCGCGCCCGACTACCTGGTCACCGCCGACGGCCGGTCGGCGGACGCATCGGTCGTCGAGGCGATCCTCGTTCCCGTGGCCGCGAGCTACGTCCGGCGGCTCTCCCCGTCGATCCGGGGCGGGGCCGGGGTCTTCGTCGAGCGGTGGTCTGATACCGTGCTCCGGACCAGCATCGTCGACGAACCGCCCGTCGGCCTGTTGGTCCTCGCGGAGCGATTCCAGCGGGTGCAGGCCATCGCCGGGATCGGCGCGACCCCCGTGGCGAACCTCGACCTCGGGGTGGCGGTGAGCGGCTCGTACACCGGTCGTTCGTCTGCTCTGCAGTTCGTGGAGGGGGACGTGGACAACCGGCTTGGCCTCTCCTCGATCGAGTCGTCGACGGGCATCGGGGTCGGGGTGCGCGCTGGCCTGCAGTGGACGTTCGCCGAAGACTGGACGGTCGGGCTGTCGACCATCCTCCCCGGGCTTCGCGTGATCACCATCACGACGACGGACACGACCACCGACGTGACCACCCCGGACGCGCGGGCCTTCGACGTGACCAGCGAGGCGTCGACCCGTCTCGGGGGCGGGCTCGAGCTGCCCTTTCGGGCGCGCCTGGGCCTCGCCCGAACGATCCGGGGCGACGGCTGGATCGCGCTCGACGCTGACGTGCACACGCCGCTGCGCAACGCCGACCTCGGGGTGGACCGCCGCTGGTTGGTCAACGTCCGCCTGGGCGCTCGGATGCCCACCGCCGGACCGCTCGACCTCGGGTGGGGGCTGTTCACGGACCGCGCCGCTGGGCGGCAGGGGGAGCTCGACTTCTACGGAGTGACGGGCGGCGTGCACCTCCGCGAAGAGCTTCGGCTAGCGGCCGGCGATCCCCGGGAGCGGGTCGCCTTCGACACCACGGTCGGGTTCCGGTTCGCCGCAGCGTCGGGGCCCGTTGCGACGTTCGCCCTGATGCCGCGGCCGGTCCCGACGATCGCGGAGTCGACGAGCCGCCTTTCGGTCTTCGAGGCCGCGATCTTCGTCTCGACGGGGCTGCGCATCGGCTCGCAGTAGCGATGGGGCTGCATGCATCCCCATCTGGCTCGCTTCGGAGGTTTCCCGTGACGATACCAAAGACGTTCTCGTTCCTCGCCGCGGTCCTGCTCGCGACCGTTCTCGCCGTCCTGCCGCTGCCCGCGCGGAGCGCCCCCCTGGGCATCGTCGTGAGCGGAGGGGGATCGCTCGGGGTGTGGGAGGGCGGCTTTCTGTACACGACGCTCGCCGCGCTCCGCGCCGACCGCGCGTCCGCGGATCTCGAACTGGTCGCGGGGACCAGCGCTGGCGCCATCAACGCGCTCGTCACGGTGTTGGAGGGCTGCGGGGGCGAGGTGCAGGACCCGACGGAGAGCCTGTTCTACCGGACCTGGGAGCCGATCCGGGCCCAGGATCTCTTCCGGCCCGAGTCCGTGAGCCCGGTGGGGGTGTTCGATCGGTCGGCGTTCGATGCCGCCATCGAGCGACTCCGGTCACGTTTCGACGATGGCGCGCCTCCGGACTGCGATGTGCTGCTCGGGATGACGATGACCCGGGTCACGGGGCGAGTGCAGCCGATGGCCGCGGGAACGCTGCGCCTGTCGCGCACGGGCGAGCGGGTGTTGGTCCGAGTCCAGGGTCGGGGCCGGGGAGCACCGCTCGCGGTCCGCAACGGCGGATCGGCTGCCGACCGGTTCGGATGGACGGCCCTGCCGCTCGAGGGCCCGGAGGCGCGGCCCTTCGACTCACTTCGCGCCGTCGCCCTGGCCTCGAGCGCCTTCCCGCTGGCGTTCGGTCCCCAGGCCGTCGCCACTTGCCCCCTCGACCACGAGGGCCCCTGCTCCCCGGACGTCGCGGAGGTCGACGACTACCTCGATGGCGGCTTCTTCGATACCCAGCCCCTCGACATCGCGGTGTGGGCGCTCGCGGAGCGGGATCCCGATCCCACCTATCTGTTCGTCGACCCGACGCCGCGTCGCTACCCCACCGCTCCCGTCGCGCCGCGCGAGGAGCCCAGCGATCTGCTGGGACTCGTCCAGCGGTTGGCCGGCGACTTCGTCACCTCCTCGCGCGCGTCGGCCCTCCAGACGGTGCTGATCCAGAGTCCGGACGTCGAGGCGCAGCTATGGGTCACCCAGTCGAGCCATCCCCCGTACGGAGACCTGCTCGGGGCCTTTCTCGCTCTGTTCGAGCGCGACTTTCGCCGGTTCGACTTCGCGCTCGGCATGCTGTCAGCCGAGGACGCCCTCGTCGAGCGCGGATTCACACCGCCCCCGGTCCCGGCCGTGGGCGAGGGGTGGGACACCTATCGCTGCGTCCGCTCGGTCCTCAGGGCCGACTCCCCCGACTGCGACGGCGTGGACGGCTCCCTCGTCGCGTTGGCGGAGGTCGCGCGCGAGCGGGTCTACGACGCGTGCCGTCCCGACCGGCTCCCTGCGGACCCGGGTGCGCGGGAGCGCGCGAGCCAGCATCCCGACTGTCGGGCGGCGCTCGCCGGGCGACGCCCTCCCGGCGCGGGATCCGACTGGGCACGCACGCCCGAGGAACCCGAGATCCGGTGGGTGTTCCGGCGGCTCGCCGCGCGCGGCTTCACGTTTCGCGACCTCGGTCCCACGCGCGACGGAGACGAGGCTTGGGAGGCGTTGGCTGGTCAGCTCGAGGCGATGGGCCACGCCCTGGCTGACCAGCAGGGCGTGCTCGCCCCGGCGGTACGCTCTGCGATCGACCTGCTGGCGGAGGGAGCCCTCGACTACCGCCCCGAGCGGCACGCGGCATACCTCGACGTCGGGCCGAACATCGAGATTGGCTGGACGGCTCTGCCCTCTCGGCGAGTACCCTGGCTCCGTCTGACCGCCGCCCTCGACGTCGACGGCCTCGAGACGATCCTCTCGAACGCCCCGAACGCGTTCGGCCTCGCGCCGGTCGCCGGCGTCGAGTTCGAGCTCACCCCTGTCTCGAGCAGCGTCTTCGCCCCGCGGATCGCCGTGCGGGGCGGGTATCTCTTCAGCGATGGAGACGGGTTCCTCACGGGAGACTGCGACGTCTCGGAGGAGCCGGTTCGACCGTGCTCGCGGCCCATCGTGCAACTCGCGGCGCGCGCGATGGTCGTCCGCATCCTGCGTCTGTCGCTGGTGGGAGAGTGGGGTCCGCCCGTGCGACCCGGCGAGGCGAGTCTTTGGTCCATCCGACCTACGCTGGGGGCGCAGCTCACGTTCGACTGATCCCATGCGTCCCGTCCACGATTACTGTGCCGACAAACTGGGAGAGCTTCATGATCTCGTCTTCCTTGTCCCTCGTCGCCTGGCTGGCCGCGTGCGACGCGACCACCCCGTCCGAGCCCTCCGAGGCAGCCTCCGACCAGGCAGAGCCGGCGGTCGAGCCCTCGCCCGCACCCGCGAAGGCAACGGGGTCGAAGCAGGCGCTGGAGGCCGCGATCCGGCAGGCGCTGGAGGACGTCGCCGGCCACTACTACTTCGACGGCTCCGTCGACCTGAACGACGACGGCAGGGCGGAGACTCTGGCGCTCGTCGCCGGTCCGATGCTGTGCGGCTCCGGTGGCTGTCCGGTCCTCGTGTTCACACCCGAGGGCGAGGGCTTTCGGCTGGTCACGAGGCTGTCCGTCGTCCAGGGTCCCGTGAAGGTCTCTGACGAGCGCACCAACGGCTGGCGGGACCTCGTGGTGGGGATCGGCGGCGGCGGCATGGCGTCGGGTTTCGCGGCGCTCGCCTACGATGGCGCCACCTACCCGAGCAACCCGACGGTTCCGCCGGCCCGTCGCGTCGACGACCCTCGGGACGCGGATGTCGTGATCCCGACCTTCGACGCGGCGACCGACGGGACCCGCCTCGGGGGTTGAGGAGTCGGATTCGGGACCCAAGAGCTTCGTGCTGGCTCGTCAACCCGGCCGGGTGCGTTTCGGCCGGTCTGGTGCACGTGCGGCGGTTCACAGCAGGCTCATCGATCCTCGCACCGCCGTTGCCACCGCTCGAGAACGCATGGTAGCCTTCCCCGGCTTCGCTACTGGAGGGTGCAGTGCTGTTTGCGATTCTGGTTGCATTGTTCGAAGTGGTCGCGTTCGCGGGCCGGTGTCCGACTCCGGACGACTACGGCAAGATGAGCGACTTCGCGATGAGCCTCGCGGCCGAGGGAACTACCGAGGAGGCCCAGACGAAGGCGCTGCGGAGGCTTCGTCGCAGCGAGCGGGCGGTCCGGCGCGCGCGCGCCCTCGCCCCGAAGGACGCCCATCTCGTCGACGCCGAGCATCGGCTCGGGCTCCTGACCGCCGAGGTGAACGGTGCCGAGACCCCGATGGCCGTTGCCAGGGCCTTCGACCAGCTCTCCCAGCCCACGAGCGGGGGCTGCGACTTCAGCGTCGGCGAGGTCATCGCGATTGTCCTCGGCTTCATCCTCGGCGTGATCCCGGGTATCATCCTGCTCATTCTCCTCTGCTGATTCGCATCCGTCGCCCGGGTCCGTGGAGGCCCGGGGCGGTGCTTCGGCAGATCCGACTCCCGCAGGACGGTCGAGCATGGGACCTCTGCTTGCCACTATCGCCTCGTCGGCCTTCGGGGCGGGCCCGTGGGTCGTCGACGGCACGTCGCTCGAGACGACGCGCCGGGCCGACGCGGTTCACGAACTCCTGCGCTGTCCCCCACGGACCGGGGCGGAAGCTCGCTGGCGCGGGGGAGCGCTGCGGACGCTCGGCGTCGCCGTGGTGGCGTACTCGAAAAAGCAGGGGGTGAACACCTGGGGGCACGCCTCCCTGCGCGTGATCTACTGCCTCGACGACGTGCTGTTCGACGCGGAGTTCGAGGTGTATCAGCTCGCGCGCTGGAACCTCGACCAGCTGCGGTCGGAGCACGCGACCGAGGACTTCGTCGACTCGCCCTGGCTGCCGGAACAGCGAGGGAAGCTGACGCTCTTCCGCAACGCACGGCCCGCGGACACGGGCTGGTACGCGGAGAATCAGGCGGACAACCGGGAGATCTACGAGGTGTGGCTCGACCTCTCCCAGCCGGAGTCGGACCACGTCACGATGTCCGTCGAGGGCCGCCACGCCGAGCAGCTGGCCAGGCTTCGCGCCCACGTGGACCTGACGCGGCCCTACCGCGCCTGGCGCGACAACTGCACCGACGTCTTCCACGCATTGCCCGGCTCCGTCACCGAGGCGACGGGGTTCCCCCTGACGCCGTTCGCGTGGCTGCGTCGGCTCGAGGCGGCCGACTTGGTGAGGGCGAGGGTCCTCTATCCCTCCCACCACCTCGTGAAGAGCTGGGATGGCGCGCTGCCCGCGACCTCGAGTCGACGTCATCCGATCGTTCGGCGTCGCTCGCGGCTGCCCGAGCCGATTGCCGACCGGGTCACCCGCAGGTGGCGCGGTGCGGTGCCTGCGGTCGTCGACGTCCTGGGCGAGCCGGGGCGACGCTGGGCCCAGCGCCCCGTGGCCACGGACCGGTCGCGCCACGACTGACGGCGTTGCGGGGCAGTGGGTGGACTGTCTGTCGTGCGACGTGAACCGGGCCCTTGCCCGCTGGTGCACCATCTGGCAACATCCGGGCGCCGCGGTCTGACCGGCATCCACTACTGAGCTGGAGTCTGAAGTGATGGTTCGTTCGAAGATTGCTGCTCTCGTTGTCCTGACCCTGTCGCTCGCCGCCTGCGAGAGTGAGTCGTGCGAAGACTCCGACGCCCGCCTCCAGTCGGCATTCGAGGCGTGTGACGTGATGGTTCCGGCGAACTCCGCCTGCGTCGAGGGCGATGAGCGGTTGTTCAGCTGTACGGCGGATTGTGCCGAGGACGCACCGTGTGGTGCGCTCGACGGCACCGATCCCGACGCGGTGGCCGACTACGGCCAGTGCGTGCTCGACTGCGGCTGATTGCGGTTCGGGAGCCAGGATGCGGCGACGCCGCGGTCTCGACACGGCTCTGCCGTGGTCCGAGGCCTGCACCCGAGACGGCCGTGTAGGCGGGGTCTACGACCGCTACTTGGCCTGCCCGCATGGCGTGCCCGCCTGGCCCGCCCGACCGACTTCTGAAGAGGTTGCGACGACTCGATCCTTCTTCTAAACTGTCGTGCCCGTCGGGGCCATGGAGAGAGCGTGTTCGCTGCCGTCGTGACCGCCGCCCTGTTCTCCGGTGCCCGCGCGTCGGAGCCGGCCGCCGACGGCCACTCTGCTCGCGTCTACGTAGGGCTTGGAGGAAGGCTCGACGCGTTTCAGGACGCCCGGTCCTCCGACCTGCAGCTCCGCAGGGGGTCCGTGCAGCCGAGCCTCGGGTTCCGGTATGTCGGGCGAGGGAACTACGTCGGAGCCCAGGCCCGGGCCTTCTTGTTCGGTGCCCCCGAGCCACCGGGGCCGAGGGCGGTGAGCAGCTCTGGCTACACGGTGGGGGTCCGCTACCTCCGCGAGACCGCGACGCACCTCTACGTGGGTGGGGCGTGGGACGTCGTCGATCAGCTCTCGCGCACCAACGAGGGCCTCGGCAACAGCAGCCTCTTCTACCACAACGCGAGCGACCTCTATGCCGCGGTGCGCTACGCGCGTCCTCTCCGCGCGGAGCGGCTGTCGCTCGACCTCGGCCTGGGCCTGGGCCTCGCGAGCGCCGTCACCTACGCGCCGAGCTTCGGTGCTGCGCTCTCGCAGCAGTCGATCGCCCGCGGCGAGCTCAGCTACACGGACCCCGCCACGCTGCGGTCCTTCAGCCTGCGCTTCCGGCAGATCAAGCCGTTCTGGGAGCAGCCGCTCCTCCGCTTCGACGCCGAGCTCGTGTGGCGTGCCTTCAGCGTGGCCTACCGATGGCGCGTGCGGACGTTCCGCGACCAGCCCGAGCGCCCGGTGACGCTGGCCGAGCACGGCCTGCAGCTGCGGTGGCACTTCGTGCGGAGGGGGTACTGATGTCTCGTCGCGACCACCGTGGTCTGCTGCTGGTGATGTGCGTGGCGGCGTCCGGCGGCTGCGAAGGGCTGATCATGCGCCCCTCGCCCGGCACCTCGAACCTCGAGATCTTCGACGAGTACGCCCGCGTCGTCACCGGCAAGTTCGCCCTCGAGGACGTCAAGGGTATCGACCTGGACGACGTCATCGCCGATGCGCGCCGCGACGTCACGTCGCGGAGCAGTCCCGAGGAGCTGTTCCTGGCCATGAACCGCATCACGGTCGCGATGCAGGAGCCCCACACCATCATCCTCGCCTCCGACGTGCTGTTGACCGAGTCGGTGGCCTACGACTGGACCGTCGACTTCCCCCCGGGCTTCGACCGCGTCCTCGCCGACGAGCTGTTCTACGGACCGGAGGCCGACCCGGACGCTCGCACGGTCGACGTCGAGGACTCGTTCTTCACGTTCCAGTACGGGCGACTGCCCGCGGAGGAGACGCTCGGCTACATGCGGATCAGCGCCTTCGGCCCCCCACCGAGCGCCGAGCAGCTGGACGAGATGTTCGGCTTCCTCGCCGACACCGACGGACTCGTGGTCGACCTCCGCAGCAACATCGGCGGATCCGTGGCCTCGATGGCGACCGTGGCGTCCTACTTCACCACGGAGCCCCTGGACTTCGGCACCAACCGGGCCAAGGTGGGGCCGGGCCGGGACGACTTCGTCGACAGCTCCATGGTGCTCGAGCCGGCCGACACCCCCTTCGCCTACACCAAGCCGACCGTCGTGCTGCAGGACCGCGTGGCCTTCAGCTCGGGTGCGCTCATGCCGCTGATCCTCGACGGGCTCGACCACGTCACCACGATGGGTCAGGTCAGCGGCGGCGGCACGGGCGAGATCATCGAGGGCTACCTCGCGAACGGGTGGCGGTGGGTGCTGTCCTCGAGCAACCTGCTCGACGAGGACGGCCAGCCCACCGACAACGGGGTCGAGCCCCAGATCCCGGTGGCCTTCGACGAGACCGCCACTGCCGAGGACAGCGTGATGGAGGCGGCGATCGGCGAGCTGCTCTCGACGTCCCGTTGACCGTCCGCTCCACCCCCCTCGCTGCGACCCGGAGGTGTGCACCATGCACTCGAGACGCGACCTTCTCTCTGGACTGGCTGCGTTTGCGACGCTCTCGGCGCTGTGGCCGACACGCAGCGCGTTCGCCCGCGGACCCTTCGACGTCCAGCTCCAGCTCTCCCTCGAGATGGCGAAGGCCTACCAGCTCAACGGCCAGGGCGGGGTGTTCCGGCGCCTGTTCGACGTTCAGCACAGCTTCCTCGGACTGAGCTGGCCGTCCACCGACATCGTGGTGACCGACGCCATGAGCGCCCTGCGGCGGGTCCTCGACGGTGAGGTGGTTCCCCGGGTCGGCTTCCGCCACGCGCGGCGGGAGGCGATGCGGCGCACCGTGGTGTTCTCCGACCACCACATCGTTCCGGACCGCAATCGGCAGTCCGGGGTGTGGCGGGCCAACCGCGACGCCTACGTGCGCCTCCTCGACCACTACGGCAGTGACGGCTGGTTGGTCGTCGAGAACGGCGACGTCGAAGACCTCGTCATCGTCGATCCCGAAGATACCCTCGACGTCTACGAGACCCTGCTGCGCTCGCGGGGACACCGCCTGCGCGCCAAGAAGCTGATCGCCTGGTACCGCGAGGACCCCGACGGGCTCGTCGAGGCGCTCCACGCGGGTCGCCTGGCCAATCGGCAGCGCCAGCTCGAGGAGATCCTGGAGCAGCGCGAGAACCGAGCCTACTACGACAAGCTCCGCGAGCTGGCCGCCAACGACCAGCTGGTGCGGCTCGCGGGCAACCACGACTACTCCATCCAGGAGCTCGTCGTCGGAGCCGAGCACCTCGTTCCCATCGACATTCTGCTCCTCGGCGAGGAGCCCCACGCCTACGCACTCATGCACGGTCACCAGTTCGACCAGGCGACCAACCCCGGCGTGGCCCCCATCTACGGCGAGGTCGTCTCGGAGTGCCTCGGCGTGTGGTACCAGGGCCCGGACCGGCTCTGGAACTGGCAGCAGGCCCAGCGGATCCTCCACGGTGGCTTCCCCAACCGGCTCGCGACGCACCACGGCGGCCACCGCGCCGCGGGAATCCCCGCTTCCTTCCTGACGGCGCTCCTCACCTCTTCCGCCGCAGACGACGAGGAGTGGGCCACGGCGTGGGAGTCGCTGTTCGGGCACCCCATCGCCTGGGAGTATGGCGCGCCCGACTGGGAGTCGGCCATCCAGGGTCACCTCGCCCGCCCCAAGGACCTCATCGACGACGCCATGACCGGCCGGCAGTTCTTCAAGTTCCGCCACCTCGACGAGTGGTCGATCATGCGGGTGATGCACAGCTGGGACATCGACGTGGGCTTGGTACTCGGACACTCGCACGAGGTCCGCCACCACACGAGCGGCCGCGGCCGCACGCGCTACTTCAACAGCGGCGCGGCGGGCCGCTTCGAGCGTCTGATCTGGGCTCTCGAGCTGACCGACACCGACACGGTGGAGGTCGTGGGCTGGTTCATACAGGACGACGGCGCGATCGAGCGCGTGGTGTTCGACAAGCACGAGACCGAGCTGACCTCGTACTTCCGACCGTCGACGAAGGGGCCGCGTACGCGCCTGGGGGGTGACGCGTGATCTGGATGCTTCTGGGCGGTCTCGCGCATGCCGGGGTGTTCGGCCTGTGGATCGACTCGCGCTACGGCGGCGGGACGTCCGACGCCACGGGGGAGCTTCGGCGTGGCAACGCGCTGAACCTGGGTATCGGCGGGTACCATGGCAACTACCAGGGCCGCTACGCCTACGGCCAGTACTGGCGCTATGGGCTCACGAGCCGCATCCACGTCGGCCAGGGGCTGGACGACACCCTCGACTTCGACATTGCGGTGGGGCCGAAGCTGGTCCGGGGGGCCGACCTGCTCCGACTCGGCGTGTTCTGGGCCGTCGAAGCCGGGCCCTTCTTTGCGGCGCGGGGCACCAACGTCGACGAGCTCAGGGACGACGAGTTCGAGTCGCTGGTCCGCTATGGGGCCTTCGCGCGTGGCTCGGTAGGGGGGAAGTACAACTTCAGCCACGTGCTCGCCGTCACCGTCGGCTACGAGCTCGGCCTGCAGTACGATCAGGACGGGTTCTCCACGACGCGGGGTCTCGCCGTCGGGCTCGTCGTCCGCGCGCCAATCGTGCGCACGCACTGGCGAGACGACGAGCTCGAACCCGCGGTGCCTTCCGACGCCCGGGAGTAGCGACGCGCTCGAGACGGGGCTCGGACTACGCGGCGGCCCGATTCGGTCCGGACAAGAAGGCCGCCGGGGGTCTCGATCACCCACGACCTGCTCGAGATCATCGACGACCGGGTCGGTCGCGGTTCGACGATCCTGGCGGGCCAGGTGCCGCCGGACCACTGGCACGACCACGTTGGCGACGCCACGGTCGCGGATGCGATCTGCGACCGGCTGCTGCACACCGCCCACACGATCGCGCTGACCGGTCCGTCCCGGCGAGCTCCGGTGGCAACCCGCGGATCCAGTGGGGCTCCGGCTTCAGAGGGCTCGTCGCTTCGCGACGACCCCTCTTCCGCCTCCGCCCCTTCTTCGGTGGTACGCCGCCCCCGGTTCGGGTACTGCCCCCTGTTCACCCTCGACTTGGAGCCACCCCCACCACTGCCGGGAAACGGGTCTCGGAAGTGATCACGATGGTCCGATCCGA
>CAZZLC010000106.1:0-15767 GCA_964655065.1 uncultured Enterobacteriaceae bacterium
TCGATGCGTCCCGACCGGTTTTGAAGACCGGGGCCAGCACCAGCACGGCACGGCCCGCCGCGACTGGCGACGTAACCTGCTAAACTCCCCGTCCCAGAGAGGACTCCCCCATGACGCGAGCGCTCCTGCTGCCTTGCCTGCTGGCCATCGCCTGCGGTTCCGACAATGACGACGTGGGCGCCATCGACACCAGCGACGCGCCCGATCCCGTCGACTCGGTCGACACCGGCCCCGTGGACCTCGGTCCAGTGACGGTCACTGTCGATCCGCCCGACGGCTTCGTCGACGTCGCTCCGCTGGTCACCCCGACCGTCACCTTCTCGCGTGCGGTCGACCCGCTCTCGATCACCGAGACCATGCAGCTCGAGCTCACCGATGGTCTCGGTCGGCCGATCACCGTGACGACCACGCTGGGCGCCGGCAACGTCGTACTCACCCTCGACCCCGACGTTCCGCTCGACCGCGGCGACGTGGTGAGCTTCAGCCTGAGCGGCGTGACCACCCCCGATGGGGTCGTCGCTCCCGCGGTCTCCGGGACCTGGACCATCCACGGCCAGACGCCCGCGTCCCAGTTCGTCGACCGCGTGGCCCGGCTCGGCGAGATCTACCAGCTCGACGACCGCGGCGTCCTCCTCGGCTTCGACCGCTTCCAGGTCGGCCCGTCGGGTGTCTTCCCCTCCCCGACCGACGTGCAGGTCGCCCGACGGGCGGACACCCGCCTCGCCGATGGCCGGCTGGACCTCCACGAGTACTTCGACAGCGCAGGCCTCGATGGCGAGTTCGGCACCGCAGACGACGTGCTCGACCGCGTCTTCGACGTGGAGCTCGCCGACAGCGTCGAGACCCGGACCAACGTGCGGGTCGGCGCCGACGGCGTCCTCGGCACCTCCGACGACACCACCCTGGTCCGCGAACAGGTGACCTTCGATGCCCAGGGGCGCCTCCTCAACGGGATCGCGTCCAACGGAGCCGGCACCGACGGTCAGTGGTTCACCGCCGACGACGTCAGCCTCTTCTTCTTCGACGTCGCTCGCGACCCGGGCGACGGGCAGATCACCGAGATCCGCTACTTCGCGGGCGCGGGCCCCGACCAGGTGCTCTTCACCCCCGACGACCTCGTCGGCGGCTACGAGCGTCGCCAGTACAACGGCGACCGTCGGCTCGTCGCCGTCACGCTCTACGAGCTGCCGGGCCTCGACGACGTGTGGTTCACGGCCGACGACGTGGTCTTCCGCCGCGAGGTCTGGAACTGGAACAGCCGCGGCCTGCTGAGCCAGCGCTATGTCTTCGTCGGCCCGGGGCCCGACCTGACGTGGGAGACCGGCGTGAACGGCGACGACATCGGGACGCTGCGCCGGTTCGGCTACTCGGGCAACGACATCAACAGCCGCCAGACCATCAACGAGAGCTACGGCGACGACGGCGAGTGGAACACGCAGGACGACGTGATCCAGGGCTACTTCGACCTCGAGTTCGACGACAACGGCCTGTGGACCCGCGCGCTGTGGCACGACGACCCCGGCGTCGGGGAGCTGTGGTTCGACGACGACGACCCCGTCGTCCAGGAGATCGTCTACGGCTCCGCCCGCGCCGCCGGGCCCCCGAACGGGCTGTTCCAGCCTGCCATCGTCGAGCTGCCACCGTTCCTCGTCTCGCGCGGCGACGCGGGACCCGGCCGGCCCCTCGTCGACCTGGCTCCCCAGCGATAGGCTCCCCAGCGGGAGGAGTCGTGCCAACCTGGACCCTCGCCGTCCTCGCCCTCACCACCCCGGCCCAGGGCCAGGAGTTCCGCCCCTACTACGCCGGATACCAGCTCCCGCCGGCCGACGGCCTCTACGAGCGCTGGGACCCTCGCCGGAGCTGGGGCGCGCTCCACATGGTCGAGGCGCTCCAGCAGGTCGCGAACCGTGTGGCCTTCCAGCTCCCGCTCGCCGACCCGATCCTCATCGGTGACATCAGCCGGCGGGGCGGCGGCCCTCTTCCCGGTCACCAGACGCACCACCTGGGCATCGACGTCGACATCGGCCTGTTCATGGGCGCGGGTCAGCAGCCGCTCGGCGGCCCCATCGACCTCCTCCCGCACGAGCTCGACGTCGCGAGCACCTGGGTGCTCATCACGGCGCTCCTCGACACCGGGCAGGTCCAGTACGTGCTGCTCGACCGGGGGCACATCGAGGTGCTGCGGCGCTACGCGCTCGAGGAGGTCGGACTCGACCCGCAGACCGTCGACCAGCTCTTTCCGCCTCGGGGGACCCCGATGGTGTGGCGGCGTCGCGGCGTGATCCGTCACGCCCCCAACCACCGCTCCCACCTCCACGTCCGGCTCACCTCGGCCAAGCTCGACGACGGCTACACCGAGGACGGCACGATCGAGGCCTCCGACGGAAGTCGGTGGGACCCGGCAGACGAGGAGGGCGCGTCCGACGAGGCATCGGTGTACAGCGGCGGCCCCCGCCCGGTGACCGAACCCGAGGACGACGAGGAGACCGACGAGGACGCTCCGGCGGCGGACGAAGCGCCGAGCGCCGCTCCGGCACCCGCCGCTCCGGCACCCGCCGCTCCAGCCAAGACCGAGCCGACACCGGTCGAGCCAACCCCGGCGACGCCCGGGCCGCCCCCCGAACCGGCTGAACCCGCAGAACCGGCTGGAGCGGCGCCTACGGAGCCGTGACGGGCTGCCGGGGGTCCCAGCTGCCCTCGGGCCCGCCGAACGCCCCGAGGTCGACGAGAGGCCCAGTGTCGCCGGTCAGCCCGGTCCCTCCGGCCGAGGGGCCAGCCCCGATGGCCGTCGAGACCGCAGGGTCGAGCAACCAGTCGTGGACGAACCAGTCGTCGGGCGGCTCGAGGTTCACGAAACCGGGGTCGGCGGGCAGGCCGATCTGGTTGCCGGCGCCCTGGGTGATGCCCGCGCCGCCCCCGAGATCGAACGGGGGGCGATCGCCGACGAGCAGCGTGTAGGCGACGGCGAGGTCGACCGGCTCCTCGGAGTCTGCCTCACGAAGATGGAGATCGGAGCTCTCCCGCTGTTCGGCCAGGATCGAGTTGTCGAGACGGCTCGTCCCGATGTCGAGGGCCCACAGAAACGATCCTCGCGACGCCGCGTTGTTGGTGCCCGTGACGTGCTGGAGCGTGAGCCCACCCGGTCGCTCGCGGAAGCCCTCGATGGCGATGGCTCCGCCGTCGTCGGCGACGTTGTTGGCCAAGATCACGTTCGTGAAGGTGGCCAGCGAGCGCCGCAGGAACGCTCCTCCGCCTTGCCCTCGGAAGCCCACCGCCCGCACGTCGTTCCCGGCGATGATCGACTGGGCCACCTCGTGGCGACGGGTGGAGCTCGGACTGACCAGGGCGAGACCGCCGCCCCTGCGGGTGGCCACGTTGTCGACGACGCGCAGCCCGCGGGCGATCAGGTTGGAGAGCTGCAGGTAGATCCCGCCGCCCTCGAGGGCCTCGTTGCCCTCGACCGTCACGTCGGTGAGGTAGGCCTCGCCGCCGCCCGTGTCTGGTCGCAGCGACAGAGCGCCGCCGAGGATCCCGCGGCCGTCGGTCAGGGTCACGCCCTCCAGGCGAAGGGTGAGAAAGCCCTCGGTCGGCTCCTCGTCCTCGATCAGCTGCAGCACGGGACCGGTTCCGCCTCCCGACAGCACGGTCACCCCGGGTCCCGCCCCCCGGAGCGCGGTGCTCACGCCACGAACGGCGTTGACGGTCCACTCGCCGGGGCCCACGACCACCGTGCTGTTCGGACTCACGTCGGCGATGGCGTCCTGGACCTCGTCGTAGGCGCCCGGAACCTCGAGGTCACCGTCGACCCACACGGTGACCGTCGCCTCGGCGGTTCGCTCGCCACCGAGCGTCTCGAACACGACGCCGAGGACGATTCGACCAGGCACCTGGGGAGACAGCGAGAGCTCGGAGCGGTCCGCGGCAAGGTCGTCGACCTGCAGCAGATCGGCGGACCCGAGGGTCGAGAGGGGTGGCTGGTGGACGATGCGCCAGCTGGCGGACGCGAGCTCGGGGTCGACGTCGGCGGTGAGCGTCGCGAGGACCGTGGCCGGGATGCCCGGGGTGGTCACGACCTCCCCGGGCTCGAAGGTCACCGTGGTCATCAGGTCGGGGACCGTCGGATCCCGGCCCGCGTCGAACTCCTCCCCGTCGTCGAGACCGTCACTGTCCGTGTCCGCGACGAGCGGGTCGCTCCGGACCTGGCGCGGACCGACCGGGATCGGACCGTACTCTTGACGCGTGGTCCGGCCGTCTCCGTCCAGATCGAGATCCGGGTCGTCCGCGGTGGTCGGGTCCAGCCCGACCAGGATCTCCCATCCGTCGTCGAGTCCGTCTCCATCGGTGTCGATCTGGTAGAGGTCCCAACCATCAGGGGCATCGGGTCCGCCGAAGGCACCCCAGTCGCTCGGGGAACCATCGCGGTCGAGTCCCGGTCCCTGGTCCCGAAACGCGGAGAGGGCGGAGATCCGGAAGTCCAGTCCGGGCGGGTCGCCGAACCCCAGGTTGACGACTTCACCCAGGATTTCGTCGCCGAGAACGTCGTTCGGGAGAACCGCCCGGGCGCCAGGTCGATCGAAGGCCACCCGGTCGGCGGTGACCTGCTCGCGGCCGGAGTTGGCCAGGATCTCGCGGAAGGGAAACGCGACCACGCCGGTGTCGATGCCGTTGTCGGCGAACACGCTGTCCGTGATGCGATGGATCGTGTCGATCGCGCCGTCGAAGGACACGACGATGCTGTCGTCGCGGTCACTGCCGTTGCCCACGATCGTCAGGTGGGCGTACGTCGAAGGCTCGGGCTCGAAGAGCGGCCCGAACTCCTCGCCGTTCGTGATGCGCAGGGCGCGCCCCCGGTCGGCGTCGTTGCCGGAGAACACGAGGTTGCGGAGGTCGGCCTGCACGCCGACGAGCCTCGCCACCCCGCCGTCCTTGCCGGCCCGATTGGCGATGGCGTGCCCGCGGGTCCACGCCAGCGTGCCGCCCTCGAGGTGAAGAGCGCCCGCGTCACGCTCGGCCCAGTTTCCGAGCAGGTCCACGTCGGTGAACGACACGGCGCAGCCATCTCCGAAGACGACCGGACCGATCTGAGCGACGTGGTCCCGGAACACGACCTGCCGCGCCTCGATCTCGCCCCGCGAGCAGAACGCGGCGCTGCCCCTGAAGGCGTTCCCGCCACGAACCGTGAGACCCGCGAGCTCGAGTCGGTCACCCCGTCCGATCTGGAACAGCGACGCGCCAGGCTCCCGCGGGACGATCTCGGTGCCCGGCTGGCCGCGCAGGCGGACCACACCGTCCACGTCGATCGGACCCGACACCACTGTCTCGGGGGGCAGCACGATGACGTCGAAGGGGCCGGCCAACGCGACCGCGCCTTCGAGGGAGGCGAAGTCGGACAGGGCCAGCACCCGGGGCGGCGCGAGGTGGACGCGGACGGGTCGTGACGTGGCGGTGCCATCGCTCGCTTCGAGGGTCACGCGGTAGCGCGCTGCGAGCTCGTCGGCCGTGAAGCTGGCCGTGACCCCGCCTGGCGGAGCAATCACCGCGGTGCTGGCCAGGGGGCGGTCGAGGGTCCACGCCAAAGAGAGTGGCGTGGACTGGGGATCGGTCGAGCCCGAGGCGTCGAGGGTCACGAGTCCGGTCGCGTCGTCGAGGGCCGCGGTGAAGGCAGCGACGGGTCGGTGGTCGGCATCGTCGGTCGGGTCGTCGGCACCCGCCACCTCGGTCGCGTCGTCGACCCCATCTTCGTCACTGTCGGCGTCGGTGGGATCCGTGCCGGCCAGGAGCTCGGCCGCGCTGTCGAGGCCGTCGCCATCAGGATTGGCGGCGCGGTCGTCGAGGGTGGGATCCAGCCCGAAGTGGATCTCCCACCCGTCGTCGAGCCCGTCGCCTTCGGCATCACGCCCGAAGCGCAGGCAGCGGGGCGGCGCCTCGGGGCCGCCGCACGAGCCGATGTCGGCCTGCGAGCCGTCGCGATCGTGTCCGATCCCCGCGTCGCGCAGGCCACTCCCGAGCACCCCGGCGAGCACCTCGTCGAGCTCTGCGTCGTCGGTCACGAGGGCCCACCGCGGGGGTTCCTCGACGAAGCCCTCGCCGCTCGGCAGGTCGCCCAGGTTGTCGAAGGCGAGCGAGCCGCCGAACGACGCATAGCTCGCGGTCCGTCCCGTCACGAGCGGCAGGACGTTGCCCACGAACGCCGACGAGGTCACGGTCAGAGCGGCCCCCTCGGTGAGGAAGACGCCACCGCCACCGGCCTGGCCGACGACGTCCGACTGGGCGATCCGGATCCTGCCCGCCGGCCCTTCGAAGGCCACCGCGGCGCCGTCGCGAGCCTGGTTGAAGGCCCATCGCACCCGGTCGAAGCGCCCGTCGAAGGCCACGGGGCTGTCGAAGCAGCGCTCGCCCACCTGCACGAACACCGCCCCGCCACGGTCGGCGGCGTTCTGGGCGAACGTGCTCCCAACGACGTCGAAGGCCTGGCCCTCGCCAGCGAGGAAGAGGGCACCGCCCTCGAGGTCGGCGGTGTTGTCGGCAAACACGGTGTCACGAAGCAGCACCGGCGTCGCCTCGACGAAGAGCCCGCCCCCGCGACGCGCGTGGTTCTCGCGCACCACGACACCGTCGAGCTCGAGGTCTTGACTGCGCCGAACGACGATGCCGCCGCCTTCGTCGCCGACGCCACCCGTCACGGTGAGGTTCACGAGCCGCACGCGAGCTCCACCCGACACCGAGAGGACCGGAGCCTGACCGTCCCCCTGGAGCACGACCTGCGAGGCGTCGGTCCCGAGCCCCACCAGGGTGACGTCCGTTTCGACGCGCTCGGCGTAGACCCCGGGTTCGAGGCCGATGACCTGGCCGGGCGCGTTGGCGAGCGCGAGGGCGATGGTCGCGTGGTCGGTGGGAACCCGCACACCGGCGAAGGCCACCACCTCGCGGGTGTGGGCGGCGGTGGCGGCCCCGTCGTCGACGACGAGCGTGATGGTGTACGTTCCCGCCAGGTCCGGGGTGAACGTGGTGTCGACGGCGGTGGGATCGGCGATGGTGGCCGAAGAACCGCCGGGGCCGAGCAGCGACCAGGACACGCCAAGCGCCGTTCCCTGCGGATCGAAGGACGACTGCGCAGAGATCGCCACCGCTTCGCCGACCCAGGCCACCGCCCGTGCGGGTCCGGCATCGGCGACTGGCGCCTGGTCGCGCGGATCGACCGGGACGCCGTCCACGTCGTCGGTCACGCCGTCGCCGTCGGTGTCCGCCCGACCCGGGTCCGTCCCCGCCGCGAGCTCGGCGAGCACGTCGAGGCCGTCCCCATCCGTGTCGAGGTCCGCGTCGGCGACCCAGGGGTTGGTGCCCCCGGCAAGCTCGTCGGCGTAAGGAACGCCGTCTCCGTCGAAGTCATCGGTGAGCGGCGGATCCTCCACCGGCGCCCCAGCCCCCGCATAGGCACCCAGGCCGGCGAGCTCGGAGCCTTCCCGAAGTCGGAGATCCCAGCCAGCTTCGGGGCGCTCGGTACCTCCACGGATGTAGCGGACGTCGCCCCCCTGCCGGTCCGGCACCCAGCCGAGTCGGTTCCGCGCCCCCTCGTCGGGGAAGCGAACCCCGGTGTCGAAACCCGCGTTGCGCGCGAACCCGACCCGTTCGAAGGTCAGCCGACATCCACCCTCGCAGCTCGACGGGCAGCTCGACGGTGACCCGCCCTGGGCGCAGAGGTTGAAGGCATCGTCCTGGCAGACGTCGGTCTCGAAGGCGGTGACGGAGACGTCGTCGGGATGGTCGGTGAACAGGCTGTCGGCAACGTGGACCACCGACTGCTCAGCGACCAGCGCCACCCCCTGCCGGAGCGCGCCGGAGCCGCGATTGGCGTGGAACGTGACGTAGGAGACCTCACCGGTGGCCCCGTCGTTCCGCGTCCCGTCGGGTTCGATGTCGATGAACGCGACGCCGCACCCGGTGTTCGCCGTGCAGGTGTTGCCGGCCACGACGGAGTTCGTGACGACCCCGCGCCCACCGAGAACCGCGATGCCTCCACCGTTGGACGCTGCGACGTTGCTGTCGACGACGGTTCGGTCCACGAACAGCTCCGCCCCCGGGTGCGCGTAGGCGCCCCCGCCCGAGCGGCCCGCGCCATTGCCCTCGAGCCGGCTGTCCACGATCCGGGCCTTGCCCGTGGCCACGGCGACGCCGCCCCCGCGCCCCGTCGCGCTGTTGTTGACCACGCACACGTCGCGGATCTGCACGCAGTAGATGTCACCGTCGACGCAGTCGCGGGGCTCGGGCCAGAGCTCGGGCTCGCAGTTCGGAGGAGCGTCCTTCTCGTTGCAGCTCTCGTCCTCGTAGGTGCGGCCCAGGACCAGGATCCCCCCGCCCATCACGTACGGGCCTCGGTCCGGGTGCTCCTCGCCCAGCTCCACGGAGCTGCCCGTGCCCGCCGCGATGGTCATCTCGGCGACCGAGGCCTGGGAGACCTGTACGACGCTACCGGCGCCCGCAGACACCAACGTCGTCCGCTCGCAGCCGGCGCCCGCGAGCGTCCAGTTCGTCTTGTCGTGGCTGGTCGTGTCGACGTTGACGACGTGAGTGCCGGCCGAGAACTGGATCACGACCTCGTCGTTCAGGTTGACGGGGATCGTCTCGAGGTCGAGGTCCCCAAAGGTCGCGAACTCCTCGTTCGGGCCGATCCCGTACTCGTCCACGAAGCCGTCACAGTCATCGTCGAGGCCGTTGCCGCGGACGTCGAGCGTGTCGGGGTTCTTCGCGGGATCCGCGTCGTCACAGTCCAGCGCGTTGTCCGCGACCCCGGGGCCGGGTCCGCACGACAGCACCGGCTCGGCCGTGGGGTCCCCGAACCCGTCGCCGTCACCGTCCGCCCAGTAGCGTCCGATCACGACGTCCTCGTCGACGGACCCGTCGCAGTCGTTGTCGATCTGGTCGCAGATCTCGCCGCGCCCCGTCCAGGCCTCGGGCTCGCTGTCGTCGCAGTCGTCGGGCTGGCCCGCGAAGCCTGGGGGCACGAAGCACGCCTCGGTGGTCTCCGCGTCGGACCCCCGGTCGTCGCCGTCGGCGTCGACGTAGAACGTTCGCTTCACCCCCTCGTCGATCTCGCCGTCGCAGTCGTTGTCGACCTCGTCGCAGACCTCGGGTGCGCCCTCGTAGGTGAGGGGGTCGTCGTCGTTGCAGTCGCCGGCCTGCTCGACCCCGTCCTCGGGGAGCTCGCAGACGCGCCGCGCTCGGCCGGGGTCGCCAAAGCCGTCGCCGTCGCGGTCCCAATAGGCCACGAAGGCAACGTCCTCGTCGACCTGGCCGTTGCAGTTGTTGTCGATCCCGTCGCAGACCTCTTCGGCGTCGAGGTGGATGGCCGGGTCGTCGGGCGCGCAGTCGCGCCCGTCGCGGGTGCCGTCACCGTCGGTGTCGGAACAGCCGAGCACCGAGAAGAAAACAAGAGAAAACGAGAGCCACCGCGCGATCGAAGCCACCGGACCTCCGTGGTCCACGAAGATTGACCGGTTGAACAGGGGCCGGCAAGCTGCGGGACGGGCCGTGACCGCGCGAATAGGGAGGAGACCATGGACACCTCCGGGCCCCCCCTCCGAACATGATCGCCACCATGCCCCCCTGGTCCGAGCTCGGCGCTCGCTTCGTCGAGGTCGAGGTCGCCGCCCTGCCCACCATGACCCTGCTCGCCGTGCTCGGCGCCCTCGCCGCGGCGACCGCCGACCGGTGGCCCCGGTGGCTCGCGCCAGGGCTGCTCGCGGCCGCCGTCGGGATCGGGTTCGGCTTCGTGGTGAGCGGGTGCTCGCTCGTCGACGACGCGTTCATCAGCTTCCGGCACGCGGAGAACCTGCTCGCGGGTCACGGACTGGTCTGGAACCCCGGAGAGCGCGTCGAAGGGATCACCAACCTCGGCTGGACCCTCCTCCTCGCCTCGGCCCGCGCCGTGCTCCCGGTCTCCCTCGAGCATCTGGCGCTCGTGGGCTGCGTGCTGAGCTGGGCTGGCGTCATCGCGCTGCTCGTCGCGATCTCCCGCGAGCTCCCCACCGAAGGGACCTGGGTCCCCTGGGCGGCAGGCCTCGCGGCGGTCCACGCCTTCCTCACCAGCTTCGCGACCACGGGGCTCGAGACCGAGCTGACCGCGGCGCTGCTGCTCGGCGGCTCGTACGCGTGGCTGCGCGACCGACCGGGCTGGGCGAGCCTCGCGTGGATGATCGCCGTGATCGTACGCCTCGATCAAGCCCTGTTCTGGGGCATCGGCTTCGTCGCCATCGCGCTCGAGGCCTGGCCCCGGCGCGACCTGGTGCGGGTCGGTCGGGCCGCCGCTCCGCTGCTCCTCCTCGGCGCCGTCCTGCTCGCCAAGCTCGCGTACTACGGCGACGTCCTGCCCAACACCTACTACGCGAAGAGCGCCGGAGAGGCCTACCTTTCCTACGGCGCGTTCTACCTCTCGGCGAGCTACCTGGCGGGCCACCTGTGGGTCCACGTCCCCCTGGCGCTGGGATGGCTCGCGCTGTCTCGGGGCCGCGAGCAGCGCTTTGCCGCTCTGGTGGGCGCGATGGGCGTGCTGTGGCACCTCTACGTCACGAAGGTCGGCGGTGACTTCATGATCGGCCGCTTCTTCGTGGTGATGGTCCCGCTGCTCGTCCTGGCGGGCGAACGCGCCTTCGTTCACGTTCGAGCCCGAAACATCACAGCCAGCATCGCCGTGGGCGCCCTGCTCCTCGGCACCGCGCGTGGGGTGCCGCTGATCCCACCCCGCACCATCGCCATGGGCCTCGCCGACGAGGGCACCATCTACCCCGTGGTGTCGTGGTCCCCCATCGAGGTCGACCACCCCAACTTCTACGCCGGCAACGCATTCGGCACCTACCTCTACGAGCGCGGCATCGAGGTACCCCTCGCGACGAGCGGCATCGGCATGCTCGGCTACTACTCGAAGATGCCCGTGATCGACGTGCTGGGGCTCACCGACCCCACCATCGCCCACGAGCCGGTGCGGAGGCGGGGCCGACCCGGGCACGAGAAGCGCCCGCCGCCGGGCTACCTCGACGAGCGGGAGGTCGTGCTCGAGCGCACCCGCGAGCGCGACGAGTGGGATGCCCTGCGTCTCGTGCGTCTCCCGCCGCCCTGGCGGAGCTCGCGCCGCTGGATGCTCCGTCGCTACGAGGAGCCCGTGATGCAGCTCTGGCGGGCCCAGGCCCCCGAGATCGGGTTCACCGACTTCGGCCGGTGGTTTGACGACGTATACCTGCCGTCGGTCGACGGTCGCTCCACCCAGCAGCTCGAGGACGACCTGAAGTTCCTCGACCGCTTCTACTGGACGGTCAACGGCCCCGACGCGCGCCGCTACGCCCTGCTCGAGCGCATGGCGCGGCGGGTGCCCTTGCAGCGAGACCTGCGGAACCTGCGCCGGGTGAGGCCTACTGGGGAGCGTTGATGGACTGCGGGTCCGAGATGCCGGACATTCGCACGTCGTGGGCCGAGCGACGCTGCTCGGCGTGCTGGACCCTCGACCAGGCCACCATCGCCAACGTCATCGTCGCGACGAACACCAGCGGGTAGACGCTGCCGCTCGCCACCGACACGAGGCCCGGCCCCGGGCAGTACCCGCCGATCGCCCACCCGACACCGAACAGCGCCGCACCGATCACCAGCGGTCGGTCGATGTCGACGCGCGCCGGCACCTGGAAGCGGTCGGCCAGGATCGGCGCGCTGCGCTTCACGATGAAGAGCCGCAGCACCGCGTGGGTGCCGATGGCCCCGATCATCACGAAGGCGAGGCTCGGGTCCCAGTTGCCCGCCACGTCGAGGAAGCCGATGACCTTGTCGGCCTGGGTCATGCCGGCGATACCGAGTCCCACCGCGAAGATCAGACCGGCCACGAAGCTCACGACGATCGTGCGCATCAGAACCCTCCCAGCGCGTTGATGGCGCTCGCGGTGATCATGCCGATCCCCACGAAGGTCGCCGTGGCGAGGAGCGAGCGATTCGACACGCGGGAGATCCCGCACACCCCGTGACCCGAGGTGCAGCCGGC
This sequence comes from uncultured Enterobacteriaceae bacterium, assembly GCA_964655065.1. Taxonomy (GTDB): domain Bacteria; phylum Myxococcota_A; class UBA796; order UBA796; genus DRPG01. Next base: position 12,020 of record CAZZLC010000106.1, read on the forward strand.
GCCCATGCGCACACCCACCCCGACGACGAGGCCCGCGAGTGCGGTGGCGAGGAGCGATCGATTCGACGCGATGGCGATGGCCTGGGGCTCCACGGCCATCAGCACGAGGCCACCGGCAAGCAGCCCGCCCACGAAGGCGGAGCGCCAGCCGAAGTCGCCCGCCCGGGGCTCCAGGACGCCCGCGTAGATGCCGCTGATGCCCGCGATGCGACCGTTGAACAGAAGGACGATGGAGGCGGCGATTCCGATGAGGACGCCTCCCAGGAGGGACGAGAACGGAGTGAAGTTCTCCATGGGTTCTCCCGTTACGAATCACTGTCTGCGTTGGTCCGACCTCTAAGGACGGGGTTACGCGCCTGCGTAGATCCCTCCGGTCCAGCAAGTTCCGTGCCCAGAATCGAGACGAGGGAACCCTCTGTTTCGGCACTTGTCTCACTGTGTCGTGAGATTCTCCGAGACAATGTGACACCGAGGCCCGTGTCGGCCGAGGGGCCGAGCTGGTCAGTTCGCGCGGTCTTGGTTACGTCGCCCGCAGCTCATCAAGACCGGCTGAGGGACAGGCCCGACGACGCCGGGGCAACCGCCCGAGGGGAAACCCTGGGGAAAGGTGCCAACTCCTGCGACGACCCTCGGGTCGCCGGAAGATGAGCCCGCTGGCCCTTCGTGGGCTGCCGGGATTTGCTTCTGGTCGCGTTCGCAGGTCCACGATGGGCCCCTCGAGACCAGGAGTGTTTCCGTGACCACGTCCCTCTCCGTCGAGCCCGGCGTCGACGCGTTCTGTTCCAGCGGCCCCTCCCCCACCGACCCAGTGCGGCTGCACCTCCTCGGCGTGGGCGCCGTGGGCCGGGCCCTCTTGCGCCTCGCCGGACCGGCCATCCGCGTCGTCGGGGCCACGGACTCCCGCGGCACCGTCCTCGCGCCCCACGGACTCGACGTGGCCGTCCTGATCCGTGAGAAGACCGCCGGCCTGGCCCTGACCTCCATCCCCGACTTCCACCACGCCTGGGAAGGCGACGCCGAGCCGAGCGCCGGGGCTGCCGTCGTGGTCGACGCGACCCCCACGGAGCTCTCTCGGGGCGCCGAGGACGCCCGCCGCATCCGGCAGTGGCTTCAGCGCGGACAGCGGGTCGCTCTCGCGAGCAAGCACGCCCTGACCGCCGATCCCTCGCTGCTCGACGAACCTGGTCTCGGGGCCAACGCCGTACTCGGTGGCACCGGTGCGGAGCTCCAGCGCGAGCTCTCCGGGCTCCGGGAGACCTGGACCGCGGTGGCTCTCGCGGGCAACGCGAGCACGACCACGATCATCTCCTGCATCGAGCAGGGGGGCACCTTCGCCGACGGGCTCGCCATCGCCGATGCGCAGGGTGTCCTCGAGGCCGACCCCGAGCTGGACCTCCGGGGCGCCGATGCTGCGGCCAAGTTGGCCCTCGTCGTCGGCGCGCTCACCGGTCGGCCGCGCGACCCCGAGTCCGTCGACGTCCAGGACCTTCGCCAGGTCCCCGTGGAGTCCCTGCGAGCCGCGGCGCGCGAAGGCCGCACCACCCGTCTGGTCGCTCGAGCCCGACGCGAGGGCGCGCTGTCCCTGGGCTACGAGGTGCTCGATCGGACCCACCCTCTCGCCGTGGGCCCCGAGGCGGTCGCCTATCGCTACGAGCAAGGCGACACCGTCCAGCTGCACCGGGGGACGGGGGTGGGCGCCATCGGCACCGCGCGGGCCCTCTTCGCCGACGTGGAGCGGCTCGGGAGGTCGTCGTGACCCCAGTGTGTGTGATGGGCGGGATCTCCGCCAGCTCCGAGCTGCGCTGGTGGCCCGGCATCGTCGGCCCGGAGGCCCCGCTCGACCCCGAGTCGGTGCCCCTGCTCGGCTTCGACTTCCTCCGCGACCGCACGTACACCACCGTCGAACAGGCGGAAGCTCTCCTCCAGCTGCTCGACGCGCGCGGCGTGCCGCGGGTGAAGGTCATCGGCGCCTCGTACGGAGGCATGGTGGGCCTGGCGCTGGCCGCGATCGCTCCCGAGCGCGTGGAGCGCCTGGTGGTTCTCGCGGCGGCGCACCGGCCGCATCCCCTCGGCACCGCGTGGCGGTCGATCCAACGCCAGATCCTCGACCTCGGCGTCGAGGCTGGCGACGCGTCTCGCGGGGTCGCCCTCGCCCGCGCGCTCGCGATGACCACCTTCCGCACCCCGGGCGAGTTCGACGCTCGATTCGCCGGGCCGGTGACTCGGGCCGGTGAAGACGTCACGGCCCCCGTCGACGACTATCTCGCCCACCAGGGCCGCAGGTACGCTGCGGTCCACTCGGCGGCTGCCTTCCGCGCCCTCACCGCTTCGATCGACCTGCACCGCATCGAGCCCGCCGCGGTCACCGTGCCGGTGCACCTGGTGGCCTTCGAAGGGGATCTCATCGTCCCGCCCGAGCTGATGAAGGAGCTCGCGCAGCAGCTGCCCCGGTGTGTCTCCTTCGATGTCGTGTCCAGCATCCACGGCCACGACGGCTTCCTCCTCGAAACAACCACTCTGGCGCCCCTGCTGCGGCGCAGCCTGCTGGAGGTCGCGTGAGCACCACCACCAACACCCGGGCCGTTCGCGCGGCCATCTGCTCCGACCCCGTTCACGGCGCTGTCGTTCCCCCGCTGGTGTCGAGCTCGACGTTCACGTTCGCGGGGCTCGGCGACAAGCGGCCCTACGACTACACCCGGTCGGGCAACCCCACGCGGGACCAGCTCGGTGAGGCCATCTCCGACCTCGAAGGCGGCTGTGGCGCGGTCGTCACGAGCTCCGGGATGTCGGCCATCACGACGGCGCTTCAACTGGTGCCACCCGGAGGACGCGTGGTGGCCCCGCACGATGGCTACGGGGGGACCTGGCGGCTGCTCGATGCCCTGCGCCGGCGCGGCGCGCTACAGGTCGAGTTCGTGGATCTCACCGATCCGACGGCGGTCGAAGTGGCGCTCGCGACGCCCGCCGAGCTGTTGTGGATCGAGACCCCGAGCAACCCGCTGCTCCGCATCACCGACGTGCAGGCGCTGGTGGCCCGAAAGGGGCACGCCCGGGTCGTCGTCGACAACACGTTCCTCTCGCCGGTGAACCAGCGTCCGCTGGACCTTGGGGCCGACATCGTCGTGCACAGCACCACGAAGTATCTCAACGGCCACTCCGACGTGGTTGGCGGGGCCGTGGTGGCGCGTGACCCCCAGGTGCTCGAGTCGCTCGCGTGGTGGGCGAACTGCCTCGGAGTGACCGGTTCACCCCACGACGCCTGGCTCACCCTGCGGGGTCTGCGCACGCTCGGCGTCCGGATGGCCCAGCACGAAGCCAACGCCCGCCAGGTCGCGGAGGCCCTCGACGCTCACCCTGCGGTGGAGCGCGTGTACTGGCCCGGTCTACCCCGCCATCCCGGCCACGAGCTGGCCCGTCGTCAGCAGACCGGCTTCGGAGGCATGGTGTCGTTCGAGCTGTCGGGGGGTCGGGCGGCCGTGGAGCGCTTCGTGCCGGAGCTGCGGTGCTTCGCGCTCGCGGAGTCGCTCGGCGGCGTCGAGAGCCTGATCGCCCACCCCGCGACGATGACGCACGCGGCGATGAGCCCCGAGGCGCGCGAAGCCGCGGGGATTGCCGAGGGGCTGCTGCGGCTCTCGGTGGGCATCGAGGACGCGGAGGACCTCGTCGCGGACCTCACCCGAGGCCTCGAGGCGACGAGGTCCCGCGTTCTCGCGTGAGCGAAGCGAGGGGGAGACGACCGAGCGAATCG
>CAZZLC010000107.1:0-15633 GCA_964655065.1 uncultured Enterobacteriaceae bacterium
CGCGCTCGGCCCCGGCCTCGCGAGCCATGTCGAGCATGTCGACCACGTCGCTGAGTGGCACGTCAGGGTGCGCGTCCACGAAGACGTTCTTCTTGGAGAGGCCGCGCAGCCGGCTGGAGAGCTCGCTCTTGAGCTTGGTCTCCTGCATGATGATCCGGTTGAGCGCGACGTCGCCGTTCCCGTACAGGGCCACCATGAGCTGCTGGGGCGAACCGGGCGGCGGCGGCGGCGGCTTCGGCGCGTTCGGGTTCGGGACCTTGACGTCGAGCTCCTCGACCTCGATCGGGATGTTGACCATCATGATGATCAGCACCACGAGCACGATGTCGATGAGCGGCGTCATGTTGATTTCGTTGAAGGCGGACTCGCCTCCGAGCTGCGCTCCCATGGCTACTAGTGCTCCTTCGCCGTCGCGAGGTAGACCTGGCTGCCGACGTTCCGGGCCGCGAGCGCGTCGAGGATCTTGCGGGCCTCGCCGTAGGACACGGACTTGTCGGCCTTGACCAGGACCCTGCGCTCCTCGGGGTTGGGCGACTCCCGGTACGCGATCTGCACGGCGACCGCGACCTCGTCGGGCGTGTCGTAGCGGTCTTGGTCCACCGCGTACTCGAGGTCCTTCGTGATCGAAACGACGATGTGTTGGCCGCCCTCCTTGGAGGTCTCCGTCATGGTGGCCTGGGGAAGGTCCACCTTGAGGCCGGACGAGAGCAGCGGAGTGATGACCATGAACACGACGAGCAGGACCAACACGACGTCGATGAGCGGCGTCACGTTGATGTCGGCCATCGGGCCGTCGGAGTTGCCTACCGAGCCACCCATGTCGTCAGCCCGCCCGCTGCAGGAACTTGTTGGCCCACAGCATGAAGTCCGACTCCGCGGAGTCGAGCTCGTCCTTCACCTTGGCGATGCGGGAGTTGAAGTAGTTGAACGCCCACACGCCGACGACGGCCACCCCGATGCCCACACCGGTGGTGATGAGGGCCTCGGAGATCCCGGCCGAGATGGACGAGAGACCGGAGCCCTCCTGGGCCATGCCGTTGAACGCGTTGATGACGCCGAACGTGGTGCCGAACAGCCCGACGAAGGGCGCGGTCGACCCGACGGTAGCGAGGATGGGCATGCCCCGCTGGAGCTTGGCGAGCTCCTGGCTGTGGGCCTTGTTGACGGCCTTGGACGCGTTCTCGACCCCGTGGGCGCCACCCGTCTCCTGCAGCTCGGAGAGGCCGGCCTGGAGCAGCGGGGTGAGGTAGCCGAGCTTGAACTGTTCGTCGCGCGAGACCTCGAGGGCCTTGTTGACGTCGAAGGACTCGAGGGGCTCGACGATGGCGCCAGCGAGCTTGACCGAGTGGGTCTTTGCCCGGCGGAACGCGAGCGTGCGCTCGATGAACACCGCCATGGTCCCGATCAGCATGAAGACCAGCATCACGATGACGGAGCGCGCGATGAAGCCCGAGTGCTCCCAGATCTCGATGAGCGTGAAGCCGACCTGGGGCTCCTCCTGAGCGTGGGCGAGACTTTCGAGAACGAACAGCAACATCGGGGGTTCTCCTGCGACCGGCGACGGCCGGCGTGGCGGCGGCTTTACTCCGCACGCCCCGGCGCGTCACGCCAAGGTTCGGTCAGCTCAAGCGGAAGGTGATGAGAATGGTGAACTGGGCGGGCTGCTTCGAGCCGCCGGACTTGTAGGGCCACCAACGGGACTTGAACATGGCCCGCTTGACCTCTTCGTGGAACACCTCGGGACAGCCACGGACCTTGACGCTGTTGGGCTCGCCCTTGGCGTCGATGGCCACGGTGACGCGACACCGCTGGTCGCCGAGATTCATGGAGCGCGCCGCCGACGGGTAGGTCGGCTGCACCATGTTCTTGACCTTGACGTCCTTGTAGGACACCATCCGGCCGAGCCCGGTACAGCGCGGGTCACCAGGCTCGCAGGGGCTGTTCGGGTCGCCGCCGATGGTGCCGCCCTTCTTGCCACCCACCACGCCGAGCTCGTGGCCTCCCTCCTCGCCCTTGGGGCCGGCCGCCTTGACGATCGGCTTCTCGACGATCTCGCGAAGCTCCTGGACCTCTTCGACCACCTCGTCGGGTTCGAGCTCCGTCTCCTCTTCGTCGTCGGACTCCTCGCCGAGCGGAGGCGGCGGCGGCGGTGGCGGCGCCGCCGCATCGATCTCCTCGTCGGCCATCTCGAGCTCGATCATGCCGAGTTCGTCGAAGTTCTCGACGAGCTCCACCGCCACGCGCGCCGTGAGGTACATGAAGATGCCGACGGCCGTCCCGATGATGAGCGTGGTGTAGAGCAGGGACTCGGCGCGTCGCCGGTTCGCCTGCTCGTCCAGGTCCTTGCCGATGTTGTCGAACATCTCCGGTTCTCCCTCTGAACCCAGGAGTCGCCCCGACCGGGGCACGACCCACCGGGGACACTAACGCGCGTCGTGTCCCGTCGTCGCACTGGTGCGCCGGGACCGGCGAGTGTTCACGACTCCCCGACATCCGTGACGGGTCGTTCCTCGATCCCACGCTCGCCCCGAACCAACCGGGCGACCCGGTCCTCCGCGGCCTCGATGCGCGCCTGGCACCGCTCGGCGAGCGCCACGCCCTCTTCGTAGAGGCGCAGCGCATCTTCGAGCGAGGCGTCACCATGTTCGAGCTGCCTCACACACCCCTCGAGCCTCGCGAGCTCCTCCTCGAACGAGGGGAGCGGCTCGTCGGTGGGGGGCGCCTCCTCAGGCATCCTCGAGCTCCGTCGCGTCCGCGAGTCGCAGCCGCTCGATCCGGTCGAGCACGAACGTGCGCCGCTCGTCCTCCCCGACGTCGAGTCCCACGAGGACTGGGGCATCGGCCTTGAGGGCGAGCCGCTCGGGACGCACCTTCATCGGGATGCGCTGCCCGTTCTTGGCAACGTAGATCATCTCGAGCTCGATCTCGTCGGTCATCGCGACGTCGATGAGCTGGCGGACCTCTTCGACCGTGACCTCGGGGGGCAGGTCGGGCACGGTGGTCTCGCCCTTCATCGACTCGGGGCCCTTCGCCACCCGGGAGCCGGGGACCGTGCGCAGGTCGGGCGGCGAGACCAACGCCTGGCCACGCTGTGCCGGCTGGACCGCCGCGGCCCGTGCCTCGTTGACCAGCTTGTGCAGCGCGTTGCGCGCCTCGACCTGGCTCGGGTCACCCGGGTACTGCCGGATCTCCTTGCTCGGCGAGAAGCGACATTCCTCGAGGACGGCGCGAATCTCGGCGAGTCGCGACTTGTCGACTGCGTACAGCCCTGGCGCGAAGCGGTGGAGGATGAAAGGCTTGATCCTCTTCTGGCTCTCGAGGCGACGGATCTGCGACCGGTGAACGGTGAGGAGCGTGGCCTCGTGGAACTCGACGTCCCCGCGGTGGCCGATCCAGCCCTTCAGCGTCTGCTCGACGTTGTCGGGCAGACCGATCTGGCTGTTGTCGCGAAGGAACTGGAGCACGTCGTCGCGCCGCCAGCCACCCTCGAGGGCCCGCTGGATGCTCTCCTCGGTGATCTTGTACTCGTTGACGCGGTCACACTTGGTGAGCCGCGCGAGCTCCGCGATGCGGAAGAGCAGGATGGGGGTGAGTCCCGCCATCGCCATGATCTCGAACGACGGCGTGAGGTAGAACTGCTCGAACGCATCGTCCTTACCGGGCTCGAGGAGCTGACGGCCCCGCGGCGAGAGGCGGTAGAACTTCTCCTGCCCCCACTGCCCCATCTCGAGGATGCCCGCGTGGACGAGAGGAGCGAACGAGTAGCTCTCGCGCTCGTGCCCGCGGACGTTGGCGTACTGTCCTCGCTGGAACCGGCTCCGCCAGTCCTCACCGCGTTTCCAACGCCGGTACTGGGCGACCAGGGGACGCTCGGCGACCCACTCGCCCCCGGCTTCGCCGTCACGCACCTCGGCGAGCGACTCGTTGGTGGCCTTGAACACCGCCCAGAGCACCCACTCGGCCAGCGGAAACCGCTCGGCGAGGGCCCGGAACAGCAAGTCGCGCTGGTCTTCGGCGTCGAGCTGGAGCCACTCCTCGAGCACGTCCCGGTTCAGCTTGAGGTCGCCCGCGCGCAGCTCCACCATGCTGTGCATCATGAGGAACTGCAGGTGGAAGCTGAACAGCTCCGAGTCGGGTTCCCAGAGCTGGGCGAAGAACGCGTCCATCTCCTCCTTGTCGTGTCGGTGGATCTCCTGGCGCTGCGTGAACCGTGGAGCGTGCTGGTCGATGTAGGTCGCGAGCGTCGTGATCGAGAAGTGCAGCGGCGGGCAGAACGGCTTCGCGTCCATCACGCGGACGTCGTCGTGCGCGAACGTAGGCAGGACGAGCTCCTGCTCGAGCTCGAGGAGTAGCGAGTCGACCACCGGGTCGGGGATCAGATAGAAGAACTGGCCGTCGTTCTCGGCGCTCGCGAACACGAGACCACGGGAACCGAGGTTCACCATGACCTTGGCCCACTCGCGCTCGTGGCCACCGAACGACAGCTGGAGCTCACGGTGCAGCTCCTCGGCGTGAGCGATGCCGCCGCTCTGGACGAGCGCGGCCAGCGCCTTGCGGTCGCGTTCGTGTAGGTTCTTGAGCAGCGTCGCGAGGCGCGAGCCCTGGGCGAGCGCGCGGACGGTGAGCTGCACGAGTCGAGCCCGGTTCGTGACCCGCTCGGGCTGGCCCCCGAGCCCCCGGTAGAGCGAGGCCATCACCGGCTCCGGCATCTGACCGATCCACTCCGTGAGCTCTTCGACCTCGCCCCGGGACAACCGACGGCGCCGCCCCGCGGCCGAGGCCGGCGCGGTACGTCGCGGCCGCGAAGACCGCTTGCGGTATGGGTTTCGTCCCGAAGAAGGCAGGCTCACCGCCGTCTGAGCCACCTCGACCGTCCGGCGCCCGCGACGTTGGGGCGCCGCGGTCTTCTCGGGGGTGGGGTTCTCGGCGACGAGCACGTCGTCTGGGATGGCGGCAGAGCGATCGGAGCGGCGACGACGCCGACGCCGACGACGGCGCTTGCTCGACGAACCGTTCTGTTCGGAGGATGCTGCGTTCGCATCCACGTCTTCGGCCATGTGTCGGGATCCTCTCGCAAGTGGGGCACCGGGCCCGAGGCTACTTCGCAGCCGCCACGTCTTCGATGTGGTAGCGGTAGCCCTGCTCGGTGAGGAACAGCTGCCGCTTCATCGCGAACTGCTGCTCCTTGCTGTCGGACGTGATCACCGTGTAGAAGTAGGCCTCGCGGTCCTTCGGGCGCAAGATGCGGCCGAGGCGCTGGGCCTCCTCCTGACGGGAGCCGAACGAGCCCGACACCTGAATGGCGACCGAGGCGTCCGGCAGGTCGATCGCGAAGTTCGCGACCTTGCTCACGACCAGGACACGGTCCTCGCCGCTGCGGAAGCGAGCAAACAGCCGCTCCCGCTCGCGGTGGGGGGTTTCGCCGGTGATAAGCGGCGCGTCCAGCTCCTTGGAGATCCGTCGGAGCTGGGACAGGTACGTCCCGATGATCAGGATGTGGTCCTCGGGATGGCGTTCCACCAGCGTCATCACCACGTCGAGCTTGTTCGCGTTCTCGCTCGCGAGTCGGAACTTCTCGTTCTCGCTGGCAGCCTCGTATCGGTTGGCGTCCTTGGTGGACAGCGGCACCCTGACCTCGTAGCACAGTGCCTCGGCGACGAAGCCCTGCTTCTCGAGGAGCTGCCACGGCAGGTCGAACCGCTTGGGACCGACGAGAGAGAACACGTCGCCTTCGCGACCGTCTTCACGGATCAGCGTGGCGGTGACGCCCAGACGCCGGCACCCCTGAAGCTCGGCCGTAGCCCCGAACACCGGAGCGGGCAGGAGATGGACCTCGTCGTAGACGAGAAGCCCCCAGTTGTGATCTCGGAAGAGGTGCAGGTGCTCGTAGTCGTGCTTCTTGCTGCGACGGAAGGTGAGCACCTGGTAGGTCGCGACGGTGACCGGCGCGATGCGCTTCTCGTTGCCGGTGTAGACCCCGACCTGATCCTCGGTGAGGGTGGTCTTGTCGAGCAGCTCGCGGACCCACTGGTTGACCGCGGTCTGGTTGTTGCAGAGCACCAACGTGTGCTGCTGAACCTTCTCCATCGCCGCCATCGACACGATGGTCTTGCCCGCGCCGCACGGGAGCACGACCACGCCGTGACCACCCGCCGGCTGCCCGTCCATGTACCAGCGATCGACAGCACTCTGCTGGTACTCCCGAACCTTGAACGGCTTGCCCGACTCTCGCATGCTCTCGCGCAGCGAGAACGACAGCGGATCGCCTTCGGTGAAGCCGGCAAGGTCGGCGACCGGCCAGCGCTCCTGCAGCAGCCGCTGCTTGAAGATCCCGCGCATGCCCGCATCGATCAGGAAGTGCCGCCGACCGTCGGTCTTGAGCATCTCGTCGCCGGTCGTGGTCTTGCGGACCTGCTTCTGGACGAAGGCCGTCTCGAACTCGACCCGAATGACCTCACGGGGCCGCTCGGGGTGAGGCACCAGCCTGACGAGACCGAAGCGGCCGATGGTGTCGTCGATCGTCGAGAGCACGGCCTCGGGGATCGCGAACTTCGAGAGCTCCCGCAGCGTGTCGACGATCTCGTCGCGCTGCATGCCGGAGCTGGCCGCGTTCCACAGCGACAGCGGCGTGATCCGGTAGGTGTGGAGAAGCTCGGGGCTGGCCTCGAGCTCGGCAAAGCGCGCGAGAAAGTCACGCGCGGTGTCGAATTCCGCGTGACGGGTCTCGAGCAACACCTTGCCGTCGGCCTGTACGATGACCGGGTTGGACGGATTGATCGCCATTCAATGGACCATTCGGTGGCCCTCTCCTGTCGGGCTCCGCAGCATCTCGAAGGGACTGCAGGAGCCTGGGCAAGCGACGGGTCTGGTTGTTTACGTCGGACGAGCCGACGCGCGACTGAAGGAACACCTCGCCAGGATGGCGAGATGCCGCCCCCTCCACGAGATACCACCCACCGCTGAGGCGATCCCACACGGAGACCACCACGCGACAGCTGGCGCCCCACGGTCGCTCCGGGAGAAGCGAGGCCGTGGCGGCATCGAAGGGGAAGACGGACGGTCGGTTGGTTCCGGTTCCCGGAATGCATCTTTATGATCGAAGGGCCGGATGTCAAGCCCCCGGATACCTGCGCCAGCTACCGACGCTCCCTTCGAAGCACGCGACCCGGAGTAGACCGATCCCCACCCCATGGCGAACCTTCGACCGGCGCAGCTGGGCCGCTCTGCGGGCCGACGTGCCGCTTCTGCTCACCCAGGACGACATCGAGGATCTGCGCGGCCTCAACGTGCCGCTCGACCTCGAGGAGGTGGAGGCGGTCTACCTGCCGCTGGTCCGACTCCTCGACCTCTGGGCCCGGGGGCTCGAGCGCATGCACCGCACCACGTCGAGCTTCCTCGGTGAAGATGGGGGCCGCTTGCCGTTCGTGATCGGCCTCGCCGGGAGCGTGGCGGTGGGCAAGAGCACGTTTGCCCGCGTGATCTGCTCGCTGCTCGCCAAGTTCGGGGGGCCGCGCCGGGTGAGCCTGGTGACCACCGACGGATTCCTCTGGCCCAACGCCGAGCTCGCGGCCCGGGGCCTCATGGAGCGCAAGGGATTCCCCGAGTCCTACGACCGCACCGCTCTCCTCCGGTTCGTGCGCGACCTCAAGTCCGGTGCGAGGCAGGTCGAGCACCCGGTCTACAGCCACGACCACTACGACGTGGTCAAGGGGGAGCGTCGAATCGTCGAGGAGCCCGACATCGTCGTCGTCGAGGGGCTCAACGTGCTCCAGTCGGGTAGCGGTGCGTTCGTGTCGGACTTCTTCGATTTCACAATCTATTTGGATGCGGCGATCGTCGACCTGCGACGCTGGTACGTAGAGCGGTTTCGCAAGCTCCGCGACACCGCGTTCCTGGATCCTGGCCACTACTTCCACCGCTTCGCCTCCTACACCGACGAGGAGGCCGATGCCTACGCGCTCGGCATCTGGAAGCGGATCAACGAGCGGAACCTGATCGACAACATCGCCCCGACGCGCGAGCGGGCCACCCTCATCCTCACGAAGGGCCCTCACCACTACGTCGACCGGATCCGCCTTCGCCGACTTTGACGGCTCGCGGGACGACGACGCGCTTCAGCCGGGTTGGGTTACGGCTCGCCCCCGAGATGCACCGGCGCACCAGTCCGAGTATGGGGGCGCCGACGGAGGTTCCTGAAATGATGGTGTTCTTGTTGGCCCTCGGAACGACCGCGTCCGCTGCTCCCGTGAAGATCACGGGTGCCGAAGCGAAGTCGTTCTACTCGAAGGACGGGGCCACGTACCTTCCCGGGAACGTGCACGACCGCAGTACGCAGCCCTGGTTCGAGGGAGACCCGGGAAGCGGCGTCGGTAGCTGGGTGAAGGTGGACCTCGGCTCGGAGCACACCGTCACCGAGATCCGCATGATGGCGGGTGACTGGACGAGCAACACCTACTGGTCTCGCGCCAACCGGCCCAAGCTGGTCGAGCTCAAGTATTCCGACGGGTCCACCGACACGATGGAGCTCACCGACGAGTGGACGGTCCAGGTCTTCAAGCCGGACACCCCGAAGACGACGAGCAGCATCCGCTTCAAGATCAACGCGATCTACTCGGGCACAGCGTTCCCCGACACCGCCATCTCCGAGATCCAGGTCTTCGACGACCAGCCGGGCCGTACGGTCCCCGTGGCCTCCGCTTCGTCGTCCAGCGCGTTCCCGGCCGACGACGAGGGCCGCTACGACGCGGCCCAGGCCGCCGATGGCGTCAAGGACACCATGTGGTGCGAGGGAGACAAGGAGTCCGAGGGCCTCGGTGAGTGGGTCGAGTTCCAGCTCGCCGAGACCACCAAGGTCTCGTCCATGAAGGTGTGTCCCGGGATGTGTGCGAGCCTCGCCATCCACAAGCTCGGCAACATGCCGTCGAAGATGACCCTCGAGTTCGGGGACGGCGCCACGCAGACCGTCGAACTCAAGGACCTTCCCCTCGAGCAGCCGGTCCGCTTCGACGCGCCGCACACCACGAACAAGGTGCGCATGAAGATCGACGCCGTGCGAAAGGGCACGAAGTACGACGACACCTGCCTGTCCGAGGTCAAGTTCGTCCGCTGATGCCGTCCACGATGGCGCGCAGGGCGCGGTAGCCGTCCACGAGTCGGGGACCCGGTCGCCCGAGGAACGCCTCGGGCACCGCGTGAACTTCGTCGTTCGCGAGCGCGGGCAGGTGCTTCCAGGCCTCGCGACGCAGGACGACGTCACGACGGTACTTGGCGAACGGCACCCCGCACCACGAGATGACGGCTGCGTCGGGAAGGAGCTCCCGAGCATGCTCGTCGGTGATCGGCTTCGAGAGCACCTCCCAGTCCCCGGCTGGGTTCACGCCACCGGCGAGGTGGATCAGGTCGGTGACCCAGGAGCGGCGTCCGGGCACGATCACCGGCTTCGGCCACCACTCGACGAGGATGCGGGGACGACGAACCGCCTCGACCGGTGGCATGGCCGCCTGCATCTCGGCCACGAGGGCCTCACCGCGGGCCTCGAGACCCAGCCGGGCCGCGATGTCCCGGATGTCGCGGTAGACGTCGTCGAGCCGCTCGGGCGCCGGGGCCACCCAGGGCAAGCCCTGGGCCTCCATCGAGGACACCACGTTCTCGTGACCGGGGACGGTGAGTGAAGCCAGCACGAGGTCGGGCTTCAGGGCGGCGACCTTCTCGGGGTCGATCTGCAGATCGGGGCCCACCCTGGGAAGCGCCGCGACCACCTCGACCGGGAAGTCGGAGTGGTCGTCGACGCCGACGAGTTGGTCCGCCGCGCCGAGCGCGCACACGATCTCGGTGTTCGAGCAGGTGAGGCTGACGATCCGCATGCCGCGCTCCTACAGCGAGCCGAGGAAGGGGTAGCGCCAGTCCGTGGGCGGCACGAAGTTCTCCTTGATCGCACGGGGAGAGGTCCACCGGTAGAGGTTCAGCGGCGATCCTGCCTTGTCGTTCGTTCCCGACGCGCGCGAGCCCCCGAACGGCTGCTGGCCGACGACGGCGCCCGTCGGCTTGTCGTTGATGTAGAAGTTGCCGGCAGCGCCCTGCAGCCGCTGCATGGCGTGCTGGGCCGCGTAGCGGTCCTGCGAGAACACCGCACCGGTGAGCGCGTAGGGGCTGGTGCTGTCGACCAGGTCGAGGGTCGTGTCCCAAGCGGCGTCGTCGTAGACGAAGACCGTCAGGATGGGGCCGAAGATCTCCTCGCTCATCAGCTGGTGCTTCGGGTCGTCCACGCGGAAGACGGTCGGCTGCACGAACCAGCCGGTCGACCGGTCCGCCTCGCCACCCGCGACCGTCTCGGCGGTCTCACGGCCGAGGGCCAGGTACTTCTCGTGCTTGGTGAACGCGCGCTCGTCGATGACCGCGCCGAGGAAGTTCGAGAAGTCGCGGACGTCGCCCATCTTCACGTGCTCGAGCTCGGCGACGAGCCGCTCTCGGACGCTGTCCCACAGTGAGCGCGGGACGTACGCGCGCGAGGCGGCGGAGCACTTCTGCCCCTGGTACTCGAAGGCCCCGCGAAGCATCGCGATGGCCACGGCCACGGGATCGGCGCTCGGGTGCGCCACGATGAAGTCCTTGCCGCCGGTCTCGCCGACGATGCGCGGGTACTGACGGTACTGGGCGATATTGTTGCCGATCGTTCGCCACAGGTGCTGGAAGGTCGCGGTCGACCCCGTGAAGTGGAGGCCCGCGAGCTCGGGTCGCGCGAGCACCGGGTCGCCGACGTCGGCCCCGTGGCCGTGGACCAGGTTGATGACCCCCGGGGGCAGGCCCGCCTCCTCGAGCAGCTCGAAGCCCCGCCAGTTCGAGAGCGACGCCGTGAGCGAAGGCTTCCACACCACGGTGTTGCCGACCATGGTCGGCGCGGTGGGCAGGTTGAGCCCGATGGCGGTGAAGTTGAACGGGGTGACCGCGAACACGAAGCCGTCGAGCGGCCGGTGCTCGAGGCGATTCCAGACGCCGCGGGAGTTCTCGGGCGGCTGCTCGCCGTAGATCTGCTCGAGGTAGGAGACGTTGAACCGCCAGAAGTCGATGAGCTCGCAGGCGGCGTCGATCTCGGCCTGGTGGGCCGTCTTGCCCTGGCCCAGCATCGTGGCGGCGTTGACCCGAGCCCGGTGCGGACCCGCGAGCAGGTCGGCCGCCTTCAGGTAGATGCTCGCCCGCTCGGCGTACGGAAGCGCCGACCACGCGGCGCGGGCCGTCTCCGCTGCGTCCACCGCACGCTCGACCTCGGCGGGTCCCGCGAGGTGGACCTTGGCGAGGACGTGCTGATGGTCGCAGGGCATGGTCACGTCGACGACGTTGCCCGTGAACACGCGCTCGCCGCCGACCACGCAGGGAATCTCCACCACCTCGGCGGCCGTGGCGTCCAGCGTGGCGACCAGCGTGTCACGGTCAGGGTCGCCGGGGGCGTAGGGTCGAACGGGCTCGTTGTAGGGCTTGGGGATCATGGGGATTGCGGCGTTCATCGGCCCTCCTGCTTCCTGGCGGCTTTCGGCTGCGTAACGCGGATGTCGGATTCACCGACCGTCGCACCGCCGAGCTGGTACGATGCGGGGGGGGACGACCGTGTCGACCATCTTCATCGCCGTCGCGCTCGTGACCGCGGCGGTGGCCATTGTCACCGTCGTGGCTGCGTTGCTCGTGTTGGCCGGGTTCATCATCGTCCAGGAGGTGGACCGCGAGGACGACGATCCGCCGCCCGTGGATCCGCGCTCCACGCTGCCGACGCTCCAGTTCCAGTCACTGCCGCCGGCCCACCGGGCGGCTCCGTCCACGGCGCCTCTACGCGCGCCGCCGCTCGACACCGTGCCGCCCGACCTTCGGGTGGGCCGCGACGAGGTGCCGGCCTACGCTGACGGCGACGTGGCCCACGAGCGCCGTCCCACCGAGATGTTCGAGACGAACGCCGGAAACTTCTCGGGGCTCGGGATCGACGACAACGACGAGCGGCTCTGATTTCGACGCGACAGCGTAGCCGACGAACCGCTCAGCGCCCCTGGCGGAGCCCGGCGGCGTCGAGGGCGGAGGCGATGGCCTTCGGGTCGTTGGTGACGATGCCGTCGGCGCCGAGGCGCACCAGGCGCACCGCCTCGTCGGGGTCGTCGATGGTCCAGTAGTCGAGCCGACAGTCCATCGCGTGCAGGCGATCGACGAACGCGGGCACGTCGAGGCGGATTCCCGAGCCGGCGACCGGGATCTGGGCGGCGTTCCCGCGGACGACATAGCGGGCGAGGAAGGCGGGCAGAAAGCGCGACGCCACCACCTCGTGGGTCACGAACGCGAGCTGTCCGCCGAAGTCGGACTCGTCGATGAAGCGGGCGACCTTGCGGTGAAAGCTGCCGAGTCCGATCGACTCCTTGCGCTTGTCGATGATCGCGAGCGTGCGCTTCGCGGCTTCGACCGAGTCGTCCTTCACGTCGATGTTGACGAACGTGTCGGGCCAGGTGTCGATCATCTCGTCGAGCAGGATGGGGTGTTCGCCTTCGCCGGCGTCCCACGTCCGGACCTCCGACCAGGCGCAGTCGATGATCAGCTTGTCGACACCGCAGGTACGCTTGCCGTCGGCGTCGTGGAACACCACCATCTCGCCGTCGCGGGTCATTCGCACGTCGGTCTCGAGCGCATCCGCGCCGTCGGCCATGGCCGCGTGGAAGGATCGCGCGGTGTTCTCAGGGTGGTGAGCGGCAGCGCCGCGGTGCCCGTAGACTCGGAAGGGTCGTGTCATGGCAACCCCGTAATCAGTGGACGCGCGCTGTCCCGAGAGCTACGGCCGCCGGCATGGCCATCGTCGCACCTTCGATTCTGTCTGCGGACTTCGGGCATCTCGCGAGCGAGATCGCCGAGGTCCGGCGCTATGGCGCCAACTGGATCCACGTCGACGTGATGGACGGGCGGTTCGTTCCCAACATCACGATCGGCCCCGACGTGGTCCGGGCGGTGCGCAAGGCCGCCGGTGACGCACTCGTCGACTGTCACCTGATGATCGACGAGCCCGAGCGGCACGTCGAGGCGTTCCGCGAGGCTGGGGCCGACCACGTGACCGTGCACTTCGAGGCCTGCCGGCACCTTCACCGCAACGTGCAGCAGATCAAGGGGCTCGGGGCCACGGCCGGCGTGTCGCTGAACCCGCACACCCGGGTCGACGTGCTGGACCACGTGCTCGAGGAGCTCGAGCTCGTGCTGCTGATGAGCGTGAACCCCGGATTCGGCGGACAGTCCCTCATCGAGAGCGTGTTTCCGAAGATCGAGGAGCTGCGTCAGCGGATCGACCGCCGTGGTCTCACCACGAAGATCGAGGTCGACGGTGGCATCAAGGCTCACAACGCGCATCGGTTCACAGCAGCGGGAGCCCAGGTGCTCGTGGTGGGCTCCGGCATCTTCGACGAGGAAGACCGCGAAGCTGCCGTCAGGGCAATCGCGGCGGCCTGATTCACGCGTTCACGGGTTGGTCACGCGTTAATCGCCGCGCGAATCGGGTGGTCGTACCCGACGCGAGCCGGTATCATTCGCTTGCGGGAAGGGAGCGACGATGCGGTGGGTTGCGGTCCTGGTCCTCTCGGGCCTGGGGTGTTCCGAGGACTTGCGGTTTCCGGACCTCGACGGTGACGGGATTCGCGACGAAGACGACTGCGACTCGCGTGACCCCGACGTCGGTGGTCCCGAGATCCCCTACGACGGGATCGACAACGACTGCGATCCCGACACGCCCGACGACGACCTCGATGGCGACGGCGTCCCCGAGAAGGACGACTGCGACGACTCGGACCCTCTCGCTGGCCTCGACGAGGAGATTCCCTACGACGGGGTCGACAACGACTGCGACCCCACCACGCCCGACGACGATCTCGACGGCGATGGGTGGAACCTCGTCGACGACTGTGACGACACCGACCCTACGGTGGGCGGGCCCGAGGTCCCCTACGACGGGATCGACAACGACTGCGATCCCGAGACGTCCGACGACGACGTCGATGGCGACGGCATTCCCTACGAAGAGGACTGCAACGACGGCGACCCTGACGCGGGCGGCGGCCCCGAGATCGAGTACAACGGGCGCGACGACGACTGTGACCCCGCCACCCGCGACGACGACCTCGACGAGGACGGCCGCAATCTCGTCGACGACTGTGACGACCTCGACCCCACCGTCTATCAGGACGCGGTCGTCGGCACGCTGGTCGCCGCCAACGTGCCCACCGGCTGTAATCTGCGGTGCTCGCTGCAGGTCACCGGCGACGTGCGGATCGTGGGCAGCCAGACCCTCACGAGCGTGTCGACGCTCGACTGTCTGACCAGCATCGGCGGGGAGCTCGTCGTCCACGACAACCTGGTGCTGGACTCGCTTCAGGGCTTCGAGAACGTGACGAGCGTGAGCAGCGTGGACGTGCAGCGCAACGCATCGCTCGGCTCACTCGACGGGCTCGTCGGCATCACGAGCCTCACCGGTGACCTCGTGGTCCAGTCCAATCCCGACATGGCCGACCTGAACGGCCTCTCCGGGCTCACCTCCGTGGCGGGTCGGCTGTCGATCGTGGCCAACCAGAGCCTGCAGGAGCTCGGGGGGCTCGGCGAGCTCGTCCAGATCGGGGGCGCGCTGGAGATCCGCAGCAACGACACGCTCCGCGACATCTCGTCGCTCGGCAAGCTCGAGTCCGTGGCGTCGATCGACATCCGCCAGAATCCGACGTTGTTCAGCCTGGACGGGCTGCAGAGCCTGGGTCCCACGGTGGGTCCGTTCGAGGTGTCGGACAACGCGTCACTGCAGGACATCACGGCGCTCGACGGGATCACCCGGTTCACTGGCGACGTGGACCTCGACGGCAACGGGAGTCTCGGGTCGCTGGAGGGGCTCCATCGCGTGTCGCGGATCGACGGCGACCTGATCCTACGGGGCGGAGACGCGCTGTTGAGCCTCCAGGGACTGCGGGGTCTCGTCGAGGTCCACGACGACCTGCGGCTCATCAGCAACCGGTCTCTTGGCTCGATCGACGGGCTGCCGTCGCTGACGGAGGTGCACGGCGACCTGGTGTTCGACGACAATCAGGAACTCGATGACCTCGCAGGTCTGGTGTCGCTTCAGCGCGTCCGGGGGAGCCTGCGGATCGAACGCAATCCGGGCATGACGACCCTCGGCGGCCTGGGGCCGCTGGACGCGATCGACGACGATCTGGTGATCGCCGACAACGCGCTGCTGGACGACGTGTCGGGCCTGGCCGGAGTGGCCGTGGGCAACAACGTCGTGATCACGGGCAACGGCGTGCTGGGGAACGCGAAGGCGAACGCCCTGGTGGAGTCACTGGAGAGCGTGGGCGGGAACGTGACGGTCGCGAACAACGACTGAGCCGGAAGGCTCGGCCCGGAGTGGAAGCAGGCGCTTGCCACTGGGCTCCGGAGCTAGTACAACCTTTGGCACGACGGGGTGTAGCGCAGCCTGGTAGCGCGCCTGCTTCGGGAGCAGGAAGTCGTAGGTTCGAATCCTGCCACCCCGACTCGCATCTTCCGGCGTTGAGCCTGGCTCCTCCGGATACTGATTGGGCGACGAGTCGGCGGGTATGCCGAGTCTGGTATGCCGACTCCGGCGTTGGCCCCGGCCCCTCC
>CAZZLC010000108.1:0-15546 GCA_964655065.1 uncultured Enterobacteriaceae bacterium
GCTGGCCGGGGGTCGCTTCGTCGTCACGTTCGAATCAGGACATTGGCGGCCCGCACTGTGTCACCTCGTCGGCCTGCCGCACGAGCTCCTTCACCTGCTCCGTCACGTCGACCCCCGGCTGACGCCCGACGACCCGTCCGCTCTCCGCCCCGCACTTGTCGAACACCACCACGGCTGGCGTGGCGAGTCCGAGATCGGCACGCCAGAGCCCGAGCCAGCGGACGCCTTCGGGGTGGCTGTAGGTGCGCACGCCCGTGGCCTTCGTCACCATCGCCGCCGCCGAAGGGGGGTCGTGCGTCACCCCCGCGACCGGGGCCCCGAGGTCCGCGCGGGCCAGCGCGCGCAGCTGGAGCGCGCAGACCGGGCAGCGCGCCTCCTTCATCACGACGACCACCGACGTCTCGCCCCGATTGGGATGCGCCCCCGCGCCCCACGCCAACAGGAGTGTCCACAACACCATGGTGCCTCCGACCCTCGCCCCGGTATCGACCAGCGCCGTCTGCGTCGCGTCGGCAGGAGCGGTCCGCGTCCAGGCCGAGCGGTGGTGGGGCACGCGACGCCACCTGCGGCCTACGGCGGTCCCGGGGCCCGCTCGTAGCCCTCGAGCGCCTCGAAGAGCTCGACGCCCCCTTCCAGGCGAAAGGCCGTGAGGGCCTGCTCGGTCGTGCAGTCCGCGGACACGCGAAGCTCGCACTGGCCGTCGACGCAGTCGATCTCGGTCGCGTCGTTGTCGACGGCTCCGAAGAGGGGCTCCGTCCAGTCCAGGTAGTCCCGCGTCTCCGACATCAGGGTCTGCGACGGGCCGGCGAGCTCGGGGATCCACTGGTCGACCTCCACGAGATCGATCAGCAGGCGCTCGGTCCGCCGCAGCGTGCCGGTCGCCTCGCCGGTGTCCGTGGCCACCGCGAGGGTGAGGACCCGCTCCAGGGATCGCTGCTCGCTCCGGGTGTACGCGTAGCCGCCATCCTCTACGACCTCGTCGACGTTCTCCTCGCTGACCCAGCCGACCTCGATCGAGCCGTCCGAGAGCGTCTCGCCGACGAGGACCTCGCCGAGCAGGCTCACCCACACCGAGCCCGCCTCGTTGCGCGTGACGAGCGCGTACTGGCCCGAGCCGGACTCGGTGGCTTGCCGCGACTCCGTCACGGGACCGAAGGTCCCGATGGCATCGGCGAGCTCGAAGTTCTCGGTGATCTCGGCCGGCGGACAGTCGACACCCTCCGCGGGCGCCGCCTCGATCCAGTAGACCTGCGCGAGGTCGTCCGCCGTCTCGGGCTCGGGGGTGCAGCCAAGGCTCACCCCGAAGGCCATCGCGAACACACTGGAGAATCTCATGGCTGCACTCCGGCAGGCTGGTCGTAGCCGTCGAGGATGGTGAACAGCGCGGGATCGGCGCCTTCGACGCGGTAGGCGGTCACCGACGACTGACGCGCACAGTCGTCGAATACGCGGAACTCGCAGCGCTCCTCGTCGCAGTCGTCGCTGGTTGACGAGTTGAAAGGAGCGCCCCCATCGACGAGCTCCAGGTAGAGGACGATCTCGCCGCTCGACGAGAACCGTCCGACCGACGGCGCGTCCCACTCGTCGCTCTCGATCAGCTCGAGCAGGTACGAGCGGTCCTGGACCAGCGTTCCCGTCAGCACGCTGGGGGCATCGGCGGGAGCCTCCGGATCGAGCGTCAGCGTGCGCTCGACGAACTCCTCTTCCGTGCGGAGGAACTGGTAGGCGCCCTCCACCGTCCGGGTCTCGGTAGCGAAGCGACTCGACGAGACTTCGAGGGCTCCGTCCGGCTGGGTTTCGCCGAGCAGGACCTCACCGAGCAGGTTCATCGCGACCGCGCCATCGGCGCTGCGCGTCAAGAGCGCGTAGTCACCCGCGCCCGATTGCGTCACCCGGTCCGTCGAGAAGCGCTGGGGCGAGGAGTTGATGGGGATGGCGTCGGAGTACGTCGACGTGATCTCGGGGTCCGCGCAGTCGTCCTCGGGGCTGCCCACCTCCACCCAGTAGACGGCAACGCTGTCATCCGTGTCGGGTTCGGAGGGGGCACAGCCCACGAGCACGCTGACGAGCGCCAGGCCAGTCACCTTGGGACCAATCATCACAGCCCCCCCGCGTCCTGCCGGTAGTCCTCGAGCAGCTCGTAGACCTCGACGCCGCCGTCCACGAACGAGGCCGACACCGTGAAGTCGCGGGCACAGTCGTCGACGACCTCGAGCTCGCAGATGTCGGCGCTACAGTCGGGGTCGGTCCTGAAGTTGCGGACCGAGGAGCCAGAGCCGGAGGCCAAGACGAGATAGTCACCGACCTCCTCCATCTGGGTGAAGCCTTCGAAGCCCTCCGACCACTCGTCGGTCTCTTCGAGGGCGAGCCGGAACGTCTCCACCACCGTCATCGTCCCCTCGTACCCGCCGAGGGGGTCGTCCGACGTGGGTGAGAGCGTCATCGTGCGCTCGATGCGCCGCTCCGCGTAGCGTGAGAACGTGTACGGATCAGCGATGGTGCTCGACTCCCGGATCTCCTCGTTCGTCCACCCCACCTCGATCGTGCCTCCTGGACCTTCGCTTCCGGGCAAGACGACGCCAAGGTGGTTGACGAAGACGGCGCCATCGGCGCTGCGGGTGACCAGCGCCCAGGAGCCCGCCATCGACAGGCTCTCCTCCCGGCGACCGAGCGGCGGCTGCACGGCTGGCTCGGCTTCGACGAAATTGCTGGTGATCCGGATTCCGCTGCACGCCGCCACCGTCTCGGTCGACTCGATCCAGTACAGGTCGCCCACCGCGGACCCTGCGATGGGAGGCGGGGGTGCACAAGCGGTCGCCGCGACGACGAGGCACACCGAGGCCGGCGCTCTCATGGTTCCTCCAGAGCGACCGGTTCTTGCCGGTCACACTCGGAGGTGTCTGGCTACCGAATCTGGGTTCAATGGACCCCGGCGCATCAAGTGCGCGTTCGATTCAACGGACAAGCCACGCCCCGGCGAGCCCGATGAACGTCCATCGGCCTGTCATCTCGTCGCCTCGCCCAGCAGCAGGGACAAGAACGTGTGGTCGACGAAGTCGTCGTTCGACAGCTCCGTCTGCCGCACGATCACGAGGTCTCGCGAGGGAACCAGGTACATCCGGTTCCGTCCTCCACCCATGGCGGCAAACAGGTCGGGTTCCCCGTCGAGGTAGATGAATCCACCGGGGCCCTCGGGGTCGGACGTCTGATTCACGCGAGGTCCGATGTACGAAGCCCCGCCCGGTGTGTTCAGCCAGGTGAACAGCCCGTGGCCGGGGTTGGGACCACTGGGGATCCGGAGCGCGTCCAGGGACGCCTCGGAGACGAGGCGGAGGCCCCCTTGCACACCGTCGTCGAGCAGGAACTGGCCCCACACCGACCAGTCCCGCGCGGAGATGAAGGCCCCGTTGGGGATGTGGGGCTTGCCGTTGGTGTGGCACCACTGGCCGTAGGTGATGCCCAGCGGGCGGAGCAGTCGCTCCTCGAGATACTCGAGTGGGTTCTGACCCCGATCTTCGAGGCGCTCTTCCATCACTGCCGCGAACGCGTAGTAGTTCACGGGCCCGTAGTTGAACTGCACGCCAGGAGCCAGCACCCCGGGTGTCGAGGCGGCGTGGGCGTACAGATCGTCGGCGAGGGTGGTGCGTTCGCAGCCCTGGAGCTTCTCGACATCCTGGACCTGCAGACCATTCAGCTGCATCAGGTGTCGAAGCGTGATCTGCGACTTGATCGGGTGGTCGGCCCACTCGGGCAACGTGGCCGACACGAGCTCGTCGAAGCTGGTCAGGATGCCGTCGTCGAGCATCGCGGCTGCGGCGGGCCCCCAGAACCCCTTGGTCCCACTTTGGATATCGAGGGCATCCCCGGGTTCGACGCCGTTCGCATACCGCTCGAAGATGATGGCGCCAAGGTGTCGCACCAGCACGACCCCGCCGCCGACCGACTCGGAGTAGGTGGCCGCCGCGTCGAGTGCCCCATCGGGGGGCCGGCCATCGTCGACGGGGTCCGAGGCATCCGCTCCGGTGTCGGAGCCCGTAGCTCGGGTCGAGGTCCCCTCGGGCGCACCCAGGACGGGGTCATCGACGTCCGGGGCGCACCCCAGGAGCAGCAGGGCGACGCATCGCATCAGGTCTCCAGAGTCTTGGGCGCCGGGGAGAACGTGGCGCAGGGAGGAATGTTGGACGGCAATCTGCGGCAGGCCGAACGCTGCGGGTTGCGGTCGGCGCGACTCCGTTCTTCCCCGATTCGTGCTGGGAGTCCCGAGATTCGCGGACGCGACAAGCGCCGCAGAGTCGGCTACGAGCCAGTGCTCGCGTTGGAGGCCGGGTTGTTCCCCCTCGCACGGACGTTCCTCTTGCTCCTTGCGCTCGTCGCCGGCTCCCCCGCCTTCGCGGGCGAGCTCCTGCTCCCTCCGCTCACCGCCGACGCGAGCGTCAACGCCCGCCAGCGTGACCTCGTCAACGACACGCTGGCGAGCGAGCTCGAGCTCCAGCCCGGGTTCGTCGGCGTGGTGCGGCTCCCCACGCGGCCGTCGCTCCTCACGTCGACCTGCCTGCGCAAGGCCAAGTGCCTCGGGCGCATCGCGGAGTCCAACGGGGCCGAGTCGCTCGTCGCCGGCTCCGTCCGGCGCCGGGGCCGGCTGTTCTGGCTCGAGCTCGTCTTCTTCGACCGCAACCAGCTCGTTCGCCAGGGCACCTGGTCGGTCCCCACCGATCCCACCGCGCTCGCCGACGCGCTCGGCCCCGTCGTTCGCGAGCTCGTGACCGGGCGCACCGACGCCGAAGCCGCGCCCGCCATCAGCGACGTCGAGTTCGAGGACTTCGAAGACTTCGAGGATCCCGACCCTCCGGCCTCGGGTTCCGGGCCGGCCGAGGAGATGCCGGAGATCAACTTCGGCGCCGCCGAAGTCCAGACGGCCCCGCTGTCGGACGACGACGAGGAGCTCCCCGACGAGGCCGACATCCTCGCCGACGACAGCCCTCGGGCGCTCCCGCCGCCGGTCGAGCGGGATCGCGACGCCGAGCGCGAGCTTCGCCGGCGGCAGAAGGAGCGGGAGCGCGAGGACGCACGTCGAGACCGCATGGCGAGCCGCGCGGAGCGACCCCCACCCGGCGAGCGGCCGCACATCGTGCAGATCACCGCTCGCGGAGGCTTCTCCAAGTACTACGCCTTCAACTTCCTCACCGCCGGAGGAGAGGTCGCCGTGCGCGCGGCCGACCGCCTGCACTTCATCGCCGGCGTCGAGGTCTACGGGGTGAACCTCGAGTACACGCCCGAGGAACAGCTCGAGTTCGGCCAGCTACGCTACTGGGACGCCGTCTTCCCGATCCACTTCGGGTTCCTCTACGAGTTCCCCGTCAACGAGTCGGTCAAGCCCTATGCTGGCCTCGAGATCATCCTCGCGCAGTACTTCATCGACGACGTCGGCGCCGACTGGGCCGGCGGCCCTCGGCTGCGAGGAGGCGTCGATTGGATGATCGCCGAGAACTTCGGACTGAACTTCAACGTCGCTCTGGGCGGCTGGCTCGGTCAGAACTGGCCGTTCATCGATCCCCGGCTGCGTCGCGTGGGACTCCTCCCGCAGGCCACCGTGGGGCCCCTGGTCTCGTTCTGAGGGCGTCTTGAACGCGCTCGTCGCGATCCTCTGCGTCGCGATCGGCGCGCTGCTCCCCCTGATCGTCGGGTTCCTCACCGTTCACCGGGGCTGGCGGCAGCTGGCGGTGGCCGAGGCCTACCACGAGGTCGCCCGCACCCTCGGGCTCCCCGTCGACACCCGCGGCGTCTCCCTGCGCGGCCACCTCGGCGAGCAGCGCATCTGGGTCGGAGAGGTCATGCTCGGCCACGGGGTCGAGCGACGGATGCGCTGCTGGGCGGTGCTCGACCACGAGCGACCGCTCGGTCTCGGGTGCCTCTTGCGCCCGCGCGGGCTGTCGGAGCGCCTGTGGCGGCGGGCCCGCACCCCGCCCGTACCTCTGCTCGACCCCGCGTTCGACCAGGCGGTCGAGGCCCAGGGCGACGATCCCGAGGCGATTCGCCGTCTCCTCGACGGTCCCGTCCGGCTGCACCTCGAGGCGATGCTGACCCGCTGGCGGCAGGTGATCGTGACCGACCGCTCCGTGCGCGTGCACATGCGGCGCCCGCTGGCCACCTCCGTCGAGCTCCAGGAGCTCGTCCGCGGCCTGCGTGAGCTGTCCAGCGCGCTGGTGGACGCCCGGCGCGAGCTTCCCGCGCCGCGTCGACTCGCCCCCTTCGTGTCGAGCTGGCACCGCATCGCGGAGCGCTACGGTCTCGACGTGGACGACGCCTTCCCTGCCGCGACGGG
Organism: uncultured Enterobacteriaceae bacterium; assembly: GCA_964655065.1. Lineage (GTDB taxonomy): Bacteria > Myxococcota_A > UBA796 > UBA796 > DRPG01. Next base: position 6,323 of record CAZZLC010000108.1, read on the forward strand.
CCCGGTGGACGGCCGCCGCCTCTTCCTCTGGCCCGTGCGCACGGCCCAGGGCTACGTCGCCGAGCTAAGGGTGGTGTTCCGCCCCCACCGGCACGTCGGGCTCGGGCTCCACCCCCAAGCTCCCGCGACGGGCACCGACGACGTGACCGCGCAGGACATCGTGGTCGGGGACGACGCCTTCGACCCGGCCTTCGTGGTCAAGGGCCACGATCCGGGTCGGATCCGCGAGCTCCTCACCCCCACCGCCCGGGCGGAGCTCGTGGCCCTGAATCGAGTGGCCAAGCTCGACGCCGACGACGTGCGCCTCCACCTGACCAACCTCGCCCTCGACGAGGCGGTGATCGTGGAGACGATCGACCGCGCGCTCGCCGCGGCGGCCGCCATGGGGTGGTGACGGAAGCGAGCGAACGCCACAGAGGGTAGATTCGGCCGACTGGAGGCGCGATGACCCCGTGGCTGTTTGCCGGATTGATCGCCTGCTTCGGAACCCCCACCGCTCCACCGAAGGACGCTCCGGTGACCCAGGAGACGGTGATGACCTACCCGGGCACCGTGGTGTACCGCCCCGGCGGTGGAAAGCCGCGCGCCGCGGTCGTGGTGCTGCACGGCAGCGAGGGGGGCCGAGCACCGTACGCCAAGGCCTTTGCCGAGCAGCTCGCCCACCGCGGCTTCGTGACCGCCGCGTTCTGCTGGTTCGACTGCGGATCCGCCGCGGCCCCGGAGACGCTGCAGCGCGTGCCGCTCGACCGAACGCTCGACTTCGTCCGGTGGTTCCACCGCGGACCAGCCGAGGACGTTCCGCTGGTGCTCTACGGGGCCTCCCGCGGAGCGGAGCACGCGGTGCTCCTGGGCAGCCTGGTGGCCCACGCGGAGCTCTTCGCGAGCATCGCGGCCCACGCGGGGAGCGACACGGTGGTGGCGTCCTACGACCGACGCACCAACGCTCCCTTCGAGGCGGCAGATGGCTTCGAGGCTGCGTGGACCTGGAAGGGCGAGCCGCAGTATGGCGAGCGCGCGCTGCCGTGGGGTTCGGGCCCGCGGATCGCCATCGAGACCTACCCCGGCCCGCTGTGGCTCTCCCACGGCGAGAAGGACCCGCTGTGGCCGGCCGCGCGCTCGCAGCGGCTCGCCGAGGCCCGCGCGCGCCGCCCCGAGCTGAAGACCGAGCTCCAGATCTGGCCCGGGGAGGGCCACGTCGTGTCGTCGGACGTGCACGCCAAGGCCTTCCTCGAGTCGCTCGTGGCCTTCGTGGAGCAGCAGATCGAGCGGTGAGCCGTCAGTTGACGGTGCGATCCTCGAGGGGGAGCGTCGACGACGGGGCATCGTCCATGTCCAGCGTCGGGTCGACGACCTCGATGCTGTCTTCGTCAGCGCTGCGGAGCGCGGTCTTGCCGTCGACCTGGTAGGTGACCACGAATCCGTCGTTCATCAGCCGCTGGACCGCCTGACGACGCGCCTCGGGGGCGTCCGGGATCTGGTGCCCCTTCCACCGGTGGATGAAGTAGTGCGCGCCGACGAATCCGCCACCGGCGAGGAAGTGCGCCTCCGCCCGCTTGAGCTCGCGGAGGATCTCGCGGTCCACGTCGTGCGGCTCGGGCGCGACGGTGGTTCGGACCCCGTTGCTCTCGAGCTCGGGGTGGGCGAACGCGTCGAGGTGGGCGAGCAGGTCGAGGTGCGACCACGCCTGACGGAGCAGCCCCCGCGACAGTCCGTTGTCACCGAAGGTGGCGATCCAGGCTGGCTTGCCCATCGCGGCAAGCGCGGCGAGGCCCGGCGCCACGTCGGCGTCGCCCGAGAACACGACCGCGATGTCGAAGGCGTCGCGCTGTCCGAGGGTCACGAGATCGACCACCAGCGAGGTGTCGACCATCTTCTCCTCGGTGTAGGTGATCGTCTCGTGGCAGTGCGGGCAGTCGCGCGTGGTGGGGCGTCGGTTGAACCGACGGACGTAGAAGCCAGGGCGCCGCTCGAGCTCCTCGAGGAGGTCGCTCAAAGCGTGCCGCTCCTGCTGATCGTCCTGCGCGGTGGGGACGCCGGTGTAGTACCAGGCGCCCACGAACTGGCCGCCTCCCACCTGCTCGACGGCCCACTCGGCGAGTGCCCCGTGGTCGAGCCACCGATCCGGCACAGAGCGCCGGAGGTCCTTCATGTGGTTCTTGCCGTCAAAGAAGAGCGCGACTCGCATAGAAGATCCCGACTGTCGGAGCAAACGCCCGAAGGATCAGTCGAGAGCAGCCTGAGTGGCCTTCTCGAGCAACGCCTGCAACCTTCGGCCCATGGCCGCGGGTTCCTTGACGGTTCCTTCGAGCAACAACGCCTCGTCATATAGCATTCGGGCGAGATCGGCAGCCTGATCGTCGGCTCCCTTCGCCTTCAGCGCCGCGAGGTTCCGGATCAACGGATGGCGCGCGTTCAGCTCGAGCACCCGCTGCGCCCTCATGCCCTGCGTGCCCTGCGACGTCTGCTCCAGCACGCGCTCCATGTTGCGCGACATGCCCTCTTCGGCGTCGACCAGCACGACGGCGCTGTCGGTGAGGCGGGTGGACTCGCGTACGGCGCTCACCTGCTCGCCGAGGAGCTCCTTGACCCAGGGCGCAAACTCGGAGAGGTCGGTCTTCTCCTGCTCGTCGTCCTCGTTCTCGTCGAGATCGAGCTCGCCGCGGGTGATCGACTTGATGGGGATCCCCTCGTACTCGTCGAGGTTCATGGTGAGCCACTCGTCGACGGGGTCGGTGAGCAGGATCACGTCGTAGCCACGCTTCTTGAACACCTCGAGGTGCGGCGACGCGAGCGCGGCCTCTCGGGACTCGGCCCCGAACGTCCAGATCGCGTCCTGGCCCTCGGGCATGGCGGCCTTGTAGTCGGCGAGCGAGATCAGCCCCTTGTCGTCGTCGTGCGACATGGCGTTGAAGCGGAGCAGCGGCAGCAGCTGCTCGCCGTAGTTCCCCGACGCGTGGTAGAAGCCCTCCTTCAGCAGGACGCCGAAGTTGCGCCAGAACGCCGGGTAGGTCGTCTTCTCCTCGGCGTCCTCGTCGGGCTCTTCGGCGGCCCACCGGCCGAGGTCCTTGAGCACCCGCTTGGTGAGCGCCTCGCCGATCTTGCGCACCACCGGCGTCTTCTGGACCATCTCACGAGAGACGTTGAGCTGGATGTCCTCGGAATCGACGACGCCCCGCACGAAGCGCAGCCAGTCCGGGAAGAGGCCGTCGGCGTGCTCCTCGATCATCACGCGGCGGGCGTAGAGTCGCGGGCCCTTCGCCGCGGTCGGGTCGAACAGCGAGAAGGGTCGCATGGCCGGGATGAAGAGCATCGCCGAGTACTGGATCGGCGAGTCGACGGAGACGTGGATCCGGCGAACCGGGTCCTGCCAGTCCATGGCGATCGACTTGTAGAAGGCGTTCGCATCCTCGTCGGAGACCTGCGAGGGCGGCTCGACCCACAGGGCCTTGCCCGAGTTGGCCTGCGTCTCGCCGACGTGGATGGCCCAGGGCAGAAAGTCGCTGTGCCGCTTGACGATGTTGCGCACCCGGCTCTCGTCGACGAACTCGTGCGCGTCCTCCCGCAGGTGCAGGGTGATCTGGGTGCCGCGGTGCTGGCGATCGCCCGGCTCCACCTCGTAGGTGCCCTCGCCCTGCGAGATCCAGCGCACGGGCTCACTGCCCGGCTCGGCGGAGAGGGTGTCCACGACCACCTTGTCGGCGACCATGAACGCCGAGTAGAAGCCGAGGCCGAACTGCCCGATGAGCTGCGGCTTGTCGCCCTCCTCGATCTGCTCCAGGAACGCCTTGGTGCCCGAGTGGGCGATCGTGCCGAGGTTCTCGACCACCTCGTCCTGGGTCATGCCGATGCCGTCGTCCTCGATGACGAGGAGCTTGGCGTCGTCGTGGACGGTGATCCGGATCCCGAGCTCGTCGTGAGCCGCGGCGGTGAGATCGCTGCGGGTGAGTCCGGTGAACCGGGCCTTGTCGAGGGCGTCCGCGGCGTTGGAGACGAGCTCCCGGAGGAAGACCTCGCGGTCCGAGTACACGGAGTGGATCATCAGGTTGAGGAGCTGCTGGACTTCGGCCTTGAAGCCGTGCGACGTACTGCTCATCGTGGTCCTCGCGGAAAGGGAGAGGACCCGGGCCGCCGGAGCGATCCGGGAAGGCCACGAATGTGTACGCGCCTCGTCCGGTGACAAGCCCCCGTCAACCACCGGTCAGGGGCAGGAACCGCCGAAGGTCGTCGTCTCGACGAACCAGTCGACGTTTCGGCCGTCGGCCTCCCTGCGCGACGCGTACAGGGTTCGTCGGCCGCGCTCGTCGTACTGGCGATCGATCTCCCGGTACCGCGTGACCTCGTCGTGGGTCTCGAGGAGCGGTCGCCCCGCTTCGTCGTACGCATACTCGCGATCGGCGTCGATCGTGCCGTCTCCGAGGCGATCCTCGATAGCGCGGACCGTCAGACCCGCCTCGTCGACGACGATCTCGGCGGTGTAGGCGATCTCCCCCTGCGCGTCGACCACCGTGGTCAGGTTCTGGAGCGGATCGTCCTCGGACCACGCCACCGTCGTGCGAATGGTCTGGCTCTCGTCATCGGGGTCGAGGAAGTTGACCTGTTCGATCAGCCGACCGTCGCCGTCGTACGACCACCTCGTCCGAAGCTCGTAGCCGTCGTCGCCGACGCGCCCCGCGGTGAGCGGACGTCCGTCGGGCGCGCGCTCGGTGACGTGGCTCCCGTCTGGCGTGCCGTCGCCGTCGATGTCGTAGATTCGCACCAGGACGAGGTCGTTGTCGTCGTACGTCTCGAAGATCGCCCAGTCGACGATGCCGTCCCCGTCATTGTCCCATCGGGTGCTCAGAGGGTTCCCGCGATCGTCGTTGGTGTAGAGCACCTCGCTGACGATCGACCCCTCTCGCTCCTCGGTCCGGCGGGCGAGGAAGCCGTTCGCGTCGTAGCTGTAGCGCTCGACCCAGCGGGGCTCTTCGAGATCGTCGAACGCGTCGGGCAACGACCCGGGGCGCCAGTCCTCGTAGACCAGCCGGGGCTCCTCGTCCTGGTCGTCGAAGCCCAGGTAGCCACAGCCGTCTCCGGACCCCAGCCGATCGTCGACGACACGGATGGCGAAGCAGTCGAAGCGCTCGGGGCCCGCGGCCTCCGGATGGGAAGGGGGGTCGAGGGCGTCGTCCGAGGAAGCCTCGACCGCCGGTTCCAGCACGGAGGCGGCGCTCCCGGCACAACCGACGACGAGAGGCAGCAACGAGAGCGCGCGCGTCATCTGGACTCCCCGATCCACCGTGGACCGTAGCACCCGATCGAGGCGCCCGTCGCGATACGGCTGCCCGAACGAATCGCGCCGCCCGGAGACCGTCATGGCCGATCCCCTGCTTCAGCGCTTCCTCGCGTTTCTCGATGCCTCGCCCACCCCCGACCATGCCGTGCACGCGGCCGCGGCCGTCCTGAAGTCGCACGGGTTCGAGGCCTCGGGCCTGGGCCACCTGCCTCGGTCGCTGCCCGTCGGACACAAGGGCTACGTCGCCAAGGGCGGCTCGCTGTTCGCGTTCCGGGTGGGTACCCAGCCCGTCGTCGACGCGGGCTTCCGCATCGTGGCCGCCCACACGGACTCGCCGAACCTGCGGCTGAAGCCCACGCCGTGGCACGAGAAGTCCGGCTACGTCCGGTTCGGGGTCGAGGTCTACGGCGGGGTGCAGATCGCGACGTGGGCCGACCGCGACCTCGGGGTGGCCGGTGCGGTGCACCTCCGCGACCCCGCGGCCGAGGGGGGCATCCGGGCGCAGCTCGTCACTGTGCGACGGCCCGTGGCGCGCATCCCCACCCTCGCCATCCACCTCAACCGCGACGTGAACAGCGCGGGGCTCAAGTTCAACGCCGAGACCGAGCTGCCCGCCGTGGTGGGCCTGACCGGTGACGCGACCAACGGGGAGGACCCGCTGCGGGCCTGGCTCGGGGCCGAGATCGACGCGTACCCGGCCGATATCCTGGGCTTCGATCTCTCGCTGTTCGACCTCACCCCCGCCGCGCTCGGGGGCATCCACGAGGAGTTCGTGTTCTCCGCCCGGCTCGACAACCTCGGCTCGTCGCACGCCGCCCTCGAGGCCCTGATCGCCTCGCTCGACGGCCCAGTCCCCGCCCACACCTCGGTCATCGCCCTGTTCGACCACGAGGAGATCGGTTCGGTCACCGCCCGCGGCGCGAACGGTCGGTCCATCGAGCAGCTGCTGTCGCTCGTCCTGCGGGACAGTGAGGTGCAGGGTCCGGGGGACCTGTCGCGGGCCCTCGCCAACAGCCGGCTCGTCTCGGCCGACATGGCCCACGCCGTGCACCCCGGCTTCGCCGACAAGCACGACAAGCACCATGCCCCCGCGCTCAACGCCGGACCGGTGATCAAGCAGAACGCGAACCACCGCTACACCACCGAGGGCGTGACCACGGCCGAGTTCACGCTGCTCTGCGAGCAGGCCGACGTGACGCCCCAGGTCTTCGTGAACCGCGCCGACCTGCGCTGCGGCAGCACCGTCGGTCCGATGCTCGCCGCGAGGCTCGGCGTGACCGGCATCGACATCGGCAACCCGATGCTCTCCATGCACTCCGTCCGCGAGCAGGCCGGCGCGCACGATCACGCTCCGATGGTCCGCGTGATGCAGCAGTTCCTCTACTGACAGCCCGTTGACCATCGCCTGACGGTTCGCGGACGAACCCGCCGGCCCCGGCCGCCTCGAACCCCCCGGAGGTTCACGATGGTGGCACTGCTGTGGGGGGCCCTGGTCGCGGGGGCGCACGAGCCCCCGGAACTGCTGACTGCAGAGGGGCCGCTCGTCCTGCTGCACACCGAGGTCGACGCGGTCGTGCAGCTCGGGATGGCGGTCGTGGACGTGACGCAGACGTTCCACAACCCCTACGACCGACCGATCGACGCCAAGTACGTCTTTCCGCTCTCGCCGGGGGCGGCGGTGCGGGCGATGTCGATGACCTGCGGCGGGCGCACGCTGGTGGCCGCCGTCGACGAGCGCGACAAGGCCCGCGAGCGCTACGACGAGGCGGTTCGCGAGGGGCGCAAGGCGGCGCTGCTCGAGCAGCAGCGCGACGACCTCTTCACCCAGGAGGTCGGCACGATCTGCCCCGGAGAGGCGGTCGAGATCGCGCTGCAGTACGTCGAGGGCCTCGAACGCACCGACGACACCTGGAGCGTGGTGTTCCCCACCACCGTGGGCGAGCGCTTCGCGTCGTCCGATCTCGACCTGCCGCCCACGCTCGCCGCGAAGACCACGGGCCGAAGGGTGGGGCTGTCGGTCACGCTGGACGAGGGACTGCCCATCGGATCGGTGTGGTCGGACTCCCACCCGATCGACATCGCCGATGCCCCGTGGGGCGCGACGGTGAGCCTGGCCGACGGCGACACGCTCCCCGACGCCGACCTCCACCTCGCCTGGTCGCTCGACACGCCGGAGCCCACCGTCGCGGCGCTCGTCGCCCGTCCGCCGGGGGCCGCGCGAGCCACCGTCGCGCTGCGCATCGAGCCCCCACCGGCCGCGTCCGTCGCCGACCCCACGCCCCGGGAGCTCGTGTTCGTGCTCGACAGCTCCTGCTCGATGCGCGGAGAGCCCTGGGACGCGAGCGTGGCCGTGGTGCTCGCGGCGCTGGAGCAGACCCACCCCGACGACGCGTTCGACCTCGTCAGGTTCTCGGACGCCGCGTCCTCGCTGTTCGGTCGGCCCGCCCCCGCGACGCCGGGCAACCTCGCCCGGGCGAGGGAGTGGCTGCGCGGTGCGCTCGTCGGGGGCGGCACCGAGATGACGTCGGGCATCGTCCACGCCCTCGACATGCCGGGAGACCCGGAGGCCCTGCGTGCCGTCCTGCTGCTCACCGACGGGTACATCGGCAACGACCTCGACGTGTTCGAGACCGTCACCGACCACATCGCCAGCAACGACCGCATCTTCGCGCTCGGCGTCGGGTCGGCGCCCAACCGCGGCCTTCTCGAGCAGCTCGCCCTGCACGGAAGGGGCGATGCCCAGTATGCGCTCGCCGACACGCCCGTCGCCGAGACGGTGGCGACCTTCGCCCGCCGCATCGCGACCCCCGTGCTCACCGACGTCGCGGTGCACTTCGGAGACCTCGACCTGCGCGAGCAGGTCCCGAGCGTGCTCCCCGACCTGTTCGCGGGGCAGTCGCTGCGCATCGCGGGGGCAGTGGACGAGGTGCGCCCCACCACCCTGACCGTCACCGCGATGCGCGGCACCGAGCCCGTCCGCTTCGCGGTGTCCCTCGATCCCGACGCGATCCGCGAGCACGAGGCGGTGCCCGCCTGGTGGGCGCGCGAGGCGATCCGGGCGATCGATCACGACCTCCGCACCCCGGAGGCGGCGAAGCGCGAGCAGATCCTGCCCATCGCGCTCGAGCACCACCTGGTGTCGCGGTTCACGAGCCTGGTGGCCACCGATCAGGGAGCGCCGGCGTGCGAGAGCTCCTGGATCGGCGCCCCCGGCCCCTCGGTGCCCTTCGAGATCCCCACCCTCGCGCCGGCGGGCTCCTTCGCGGCGAGCGGTGGGATCCTCGGGGTCAGGGGCTCGGGGACGGGCGGCGGGGGGAGCGCTGCCGGACTGGGCGGGCTCGGCGCCCGCGGTCGCGGCAAGGGCGTGGGCAACTTCGGTGCGAAGGGCGCGGCCCGCATCGGGCGTGTCACGGGCGCCCCCACCGTCTCCGGGGCGCTGGACCGTTCGCTCGTCGAAGACGTCGTCAAGCGGCACACGAACAAGCTGAAGTACTGCTACCAGCGCGTGCTCTCGAAGCACCCCGCGCTCACCGGCAAGGTGGTGGTGAGGTTCACGATCGCCGCCGACGGAGGCGTCCGCGAAGCGTCGATCCGATCGACGACCCTCGGCAACACCGCAGTGGAGCAGTGCCTCGTGGGACAGTTCCGGCGGATGCGCTTCGACGCCCCCCGCGGTGGGGGCGTGGTCGTCGTCAGCTATCCGCTGATCTTCGAGCCTGGAGGCTGACCGCGCGGGCCGCCGGAACCCGCGGCATCGCGCCGAGGGTCGTGGGGTGGGCGCGCGCCGGGTAGGGGACACGACGTCGTGTACGCTCCCCAGGAAGCAACGGAGGCGCAGTGTCGATCCTCATCGCAGCCATGGGCGTGGCCCTCGCGGAGCCCCCGACCCTCGAGGCCCGCGGGCGCATCGTCGCGCTCACGTCGGTGCGCGTGGACGCGAAGGTCCGGGCGC
>CAZZLC010000109.1:0-9738 GCA_964655065.1 uncultured Enterobacteriaceae bacterium
GCGTAGCCCGAGGCGTCCTCGAAGTCCTCCATGCCGTCGACGAGGATGAACCGGCCCCCGACGGACTCGATCTGCTCCTTGGCGGCGAGTCGCACGTCGGAGGCGTAGACCACCGCGCCGAGCCGCTTCGCGGTGGCGATGGCCTGGAGTCCGGCCACGCCCGAGCCCATCACCACGAACTTCGCGGGCCGAACACTTCCCGCGGACGTCGTCATCATGGGAATGACCTTGCCGAGCTCGGCCGCCCCCAGCATCACGGCCTCGTAGCCGGCGAGGTTGTCCTGGCTCGAGTTGACGTCCATGGACTGGGCTCGCGAGAGTCGGCGCGGGATCATGTCCAGCGCGAGCAAGGTGATCTTGCGGTCGAGGCAGGCTCGCACACCGTCGGTGTCGCGGAACGGGTCGGCGATGCAGACGTGCCACGCGCCCTCCCGAAGCGTCGTGGGGTCGAGCCGTCGCACCGAGGCGACAAGGTCGGCCTGACGCACCTTCTCGGAGGAGGTCACCGTCGCGCCTGCCGCTTCGTAGGCCGCATCGGAGACCATCGCTCGGGCCCCCGCCCCGCTCTCCACCCACACCTCGAAGCCCTTCTGGACGAGCTTCTTGAGGCTTCCAGGAACGATCGCCACCCGTGTCTCGTCGCCCCCGTCCCTGGCGATGCCCAGCTTCATGCATTCTCCCTCGTGGCTGCCGGGTGTACGATGACCCAGGCGGGAGACGGCATCAAGCGGGCGAGGGCTCGATTCCCGACCACGAGTTCGCTGCGAGCGGTCCGCGCGCCTTCACGACGTCGACGGTGACGCCGGTGAGGTGTGACATGCCGGACAGCGGATCCACCTCCTCGACCCCCGACCCGGCGAGCAGGTTCACGTTGACGCCGGTGGTCCGGCTCGCGACCGACAAGCCCTTGGCGTGCTGGTGTCCCCAGCCGTGGGGCAGCGCGACCGTGCCGGGCATGAGGTCCTCGAGGAGCGACACCGGCAGTCGCACCGTGGCGGTCGCCGAGCTCACGTCGACCAGATCGCCCTCGCCGAGTCCCCGCTCCGCCGCATCGTGGGGATGCACGTACAGGTAGTTCGTGTGCTTCTTGCCCGACACCATGCGAGGGTGATTGTGGGTCCACGAGTTGTGCGTGTGGACCTGGCGCCGGGTGATGAGCTTGAGCTTGTCGGCTACCGCTCGCTCGGCCTCGAAGTGGGCGGACATCCGGGTCTTGGCCGCCTCCACCAGCGTCGCCGGCGCGAGCCGGACCCGACCGTCCTCGGTGAGCACCCGCGCGCCGAGGAAGTCCCCTGGTGCGTGATCGGGACGCTTGCGCCCGTGGGGCTCCCGCGCGAGTCGCTCGAAGGAGCCTTCGCCTCCGAGTCGGAGGATCGTGGACAGGATCGTCTCCTGGGGCGGATTCGCGCCGCGGCGCCGGTACCACCACCACAGCCCCTCGAGCAGGCGCTGCGCGATCTGGGAGCCGAACAGCCCCACGCCACAGGCCCGGGCGAGCTGCAGGTAGATGGTGGCTTCGTCGCGCTGATCGCCGGGAGGCTCCACCACGGCCTTCGTAGCCTGCACGTAGGGTCGGCTCTGCATGCCGAGGAACAGCGGAAACACGAACGGCAGGTCGGGGCGCTCGAGCGGTGCGGTGCACGGCAGCACGTAGTGGGCCACCGACGCGGTCTCGTTCTGGACGATGTCGAGGACCACGAGCAGCTCGAGGTTCTCGAACGCCTCCTTGAGCTTCGCGGCATTCGCCATGGTGATGAGCGGGTTGCCGCCGGTCACGAACAGCGCCCGGATCTTGCCCTTGCCCGGGGTGAGGATCTCGTCGGCGAGGATCCCGCCGGGGAAGGCGTCGTTGACGGTGCCGAAGCCGCCCACCCGCGAGGTCTTCGACTTCATCAGGATGCCGCGCTCGTGGGCGAACTCGGGGAACGGCACGACCCCGCGACCCACGATGGTCCCGCCCCGGCGGTCGAGGTTGCCGGTGACCGCGTTGATCGCCTCCTGGAGCCAGAAGGCCAGCGCACCGAGCTGGCCCATGTTCACCCCGGTCGAGGAGTAGAGCGCGGCGCCGGTACCGTCGGGGCCACTCTCGGCGAGGTAGGCGTCCACGATGCGACGCAGGCTGTCGGCGGGGAGCTGGGTGACCTCGGCGGCCCGCTCGGGCGTCCACTCCGCGACGACCTCCACGAGCTCGTCGAGGCCTTCGGTGTGGGCGTCGACCTGGACCCGGTCGATCCCCTTGCGCGCCACCACCTCGTTGAGGAAGGCGGCGTAGAAGAACGCGTCGGTGTTGGGGCGAATGAAGTGGTGCTCGGAGGCGATCTTCGCGGTCTCCGTGCGGCGCGGGTCCACCACGATCACCTTCCCACCGCGGCGCTTGATGTCCTTGAGCCGCTCGACGGGGTTGGAGACCTGGCCGAAGCTCCACTTGGACACCGCGGGGTTCGCGCCCACGATGACGAGGCAGCCGGTGTGGTCGAGGTCGGGGATGGGCTGCAGGAAGGGAAACCCGTAGACGTGTCGCGCCACCGCGAACTTGTTCGCGCAGTCCTGGGTGGCCGAGGCGTACATGTTCGAGGACCCGATGCCGTCCATGAACCCCTGGGCGAAGATCGGGTGCAGCGCGCCGAAGCCCGCGGCGGTGCCCACGTACATCGCGATGCTCTCGGGGCCGTGATCCGCACGCAGCTGGCGCACCTTCTCTCCGATGCCCTCGAGCGCCTCGTCCCAGGGCACCTCCGCGTGAGAGCCGTCGGGCTGCATCGCGAGCGGGCGGTGCAGGCGGTCCGGTGAGCGGTACATCTCGTGCTGCTTGAGCCCCTTGATGCAAGCGAAGCCGCCGGTGACGACGTGCTCGGGGTCTGGCCGGATGTCGACGACCGTGTCGGTCGCGGTGTCGACGTCCACCCGAAGCCCACAGAGCGCCTCGCAGATGCGGCAGAAGGTCGTCTTCGTCACGGTCTTGGGTTGGTCCATCCCGATGCCTCCGAGAGGTGCAGCCTACAACGTGTGACGGGGCGAGCGTGGCGTGACGCTGCGGTTCGATCGACAATCCCCCGTCGTCGCGGCATTCCGGGGCGCGGGCGAGGGGGAGACGACGTGGTCTACAGGCTGGTGGTTGGTGTCGCGATTCTCGCGTCGGGTTGCTCGGGGCCGAGGTGCCCGCTCGAGGAGCCATCGGAGGATCCGGAGCGTCCCAATGTGCTGGTGGTGGTGATCGACGACGTGGGCATCGATCAGTACGCGCCCTGGGACGTGGTCGCCGATCCCGTGCCCGCGCCGACCATGGACTGCCTGTGCGAGACCGGCCTGCGATTCCAGACCGTGTACGCGTCGCCCTTCTGCAGTCCGGCCCGAGCGGGGCTGCTCACTGGTCGCCACCCTCGTCGCGAGGGCATCGGGCGCTTCGTGGACGTCTCCAGCTCCGAGTGGGAGCTTCCCCTGGCTCGGAGGACCCTCGCCGAGGCCCTCGGCGAGGAGGGCTATGCCACGGCGTTCTACGGCAAGTGGCACCTGGCTACGGAGCGGTCCCCCTCGTTCGGCGACCACCCGGGGTTGCAGGGGTTCGCGCACTTCTCGGGGACGCTGGCCAACCTGGCCCCGTCGCCCGTCGAGGGGGAGGGGCGCGGGGACTACTTCGCGTGGCGCCACCTCGAAGACGGCACCTTCTCGCCCCGGGAGGGCTACGTGACCAGCGCCACGGTGGACGACGCGTTGCAGGGCGTGGCGACGCTGCCCGAGCCCTGGTTCGTGGTGGTGTCGTTCCACGGAGCCCACGAGCCGCTGCACGCGCCCCCGCGAGAGCTGCTTCGCCGCCGGGTCGACGACGATGCCGACGACGCGACGCGGTACCGCGCCATGGTCGAGGCGGTCGACACCGAGCTCGGCCGGCTCCTCCGCGATCTCGACGCCCCGGTGTTGGCCCGGACCCAGGTGTGGACGATTTCGGACAACGGGACGGCCGAGGCCGGGGTGGCGCCCGAGCTCCCGCGGAACCGCCGCAAGGGCACGCTGTTCGAGGCCGGCACGCGCGTGCCCATGGTGGTGTCGGGGGCCGGCGTGGAGGAGCGGGGCGCGGTCAGCGAGGCACTGGTCTCCATCCTGGACGTGTTTCCCACCGTGGTGGCGCAGGCGGGCGGCGATGTCGGCGACCTCGACGGGATGAGCTTGCTCCCCCTCTTCGAGGACCCGACGGCCGAGCACCACGACGTGCTGTACGCTGACGTGACCACCCAGCGGGGTCCGGTGGCGCGCGCGGTGCGCAACCGCGACACCAAGGTGGTGGTCGATGGTGAGGGCGACGTCGCTTGGTGGCGGGTCGGGAACGGGCTCGACGAGGAGCCGCTGGCGGAGGGCGACCCCGCGTTGCTGGTGGCGCTCGACGAATTCGTGAGCGCCTACGAGGCCGAGCCGCCCGACGTCGTCGTCCCGTGACCGGGCGCTCCCCGCGGTGCCGTCGACCCGAGCCCGGCTACCAGGGCAGGGGGATCGGCTCCATGCGGACCTCCTCGAGCGTGTCGCCCTCGCTGTGAAGCACGTAGCGCGCGAACAGGGTGCGCAGGTCGGCGTAGGCCTGATCGACCACCGCGACGTCGTCTGGCGTGCGGGCCTGGGCGAGCTCGACCACGAGGCCCTCCATGGCGACCCTCACCAGCACCGCCATGCGGTCCGGAGGCAGCGCGAGCTGGCCCAGATCGGCCGAGAACACCTCGCGGATGCCCTCCTCGAGCAGCGCCGTGCTCTCGACGTAGAACCGGGCGCGGTGGTCCCGCACCATCTCTTCGTCGCTCGAGAGCGTGTGGAGCATGGCCGACGCGCCCGAGCGCAGCGCCCTCACGTTCTCCCAGATGAGGTCGAGCGCCTCGATGGCGCTGTCGAGACCGCCGTCTCCGTCGCTCGCCCGCGAGGTGAAGCGTCGGTGCAGCTCGGTGACGAAGGAGAACTGGCTGTCGAGGAGCAGCACGTCGGCCATCGCCCTGGACCTCGCCCCGATCCTCGAGTTCCGGGCGAGCTCGACGAGCTCGTTCGCCGTGCGCAGCAGGCGTCGGGCCGCGCGGCCGGGCAGCGAGCGGAGATCGAGGTCCGCTCCTTCGGATTCGGTCATGCCGAGGGCCTCCCGTTCGTCCAGGGTATCACCACTGCACCCCCATCATTGCGCAGTTGAGCCCACTTCCGATTCCCATGAGCAGCGCGGTCTGCCCCCGCCGGAGCCGTCCGCGGTCCACGGCCTGCGCGAGGGTGAACGGCACCCCCGCTGCGCCCACGTTGCCGTAGTCGACGTACAGTCGCTGGGCGCGCTCCTCGGGGATCGCGAAGCGGTCCCGAATCGCGTCGTGGTTGGCCTTGCCCACCTGGTGCAGCACGAACTCGGTGACGTCCGAGCGATCGAGGTCGAGCTCCCGCTGCAGGGCCCCCATCGTGACCTCGGCGAGGTCGACGCCCGCGCGGAGCAGGTTGGCCGCGTCGGTGCGCATCTCCGTGCGGGTGCCGAGGCAGAGGCGGGAGTGGTGGGTGGCGGCCTTGCTGACGCCGCCGAGCACCCGATGACCGTGGGTGGCGTGGCGCTCGTGCACCACCAACGCGGCCACCGCCATCGAGCCGAGGGTGAGGGTGGCCAGTTCCTCGGCGAACTGGCGAAAGTCGACCCCGGGGGCGGACAGTCGACGGATGGTGGCCTGGGTCACCTCCCGGCTGCCCTCGCCTGCCACCACGAGCCCGCACTCGATCTGGCCGAGCTCGATCATGTTGCCGACCATGGAGAGTCCGGTCACGAACCCGAGACAGGCGTGACCGACGTCGAAGTTGTGGCAGTCTTCGCCGACGCCGAGGCTTCCCGCCACGAGGCTCGCGATGGGCGGCTCGATGTAGTCCTTCGACACCGAGGTGCTGACGAGCGCCTGGATCCCGCAGGCCGGCACCCGGTTGCGGGCCACGAGCTGCTGTGCGACCTGGCTCGCCGCATCGGAGGGGTCGACGGCGTTGCTCCACAGGCGGCGGGCGCGCACACCGGTGAGCGCCTCGATCACCCCGGGCTTGAGACCGATGCGGCGCACGAGCGGAGAGAGCTGTCGCTCGAGGGAGGCGGTGGTCACCTCGACCGGGGGCATCAGCGTTTCGAGAGCTTCGATATAGACGTGTTGGTAGCGCATTTCCGCTCCGCGCAGGTCCGTAACCAATCGCTGGCGGTATGCTCGCGTCGGGAGGGAACGTGGACCTCACCCGCGTGACTACGCCAGCGCTCGTCCTCGAGCACGGCCGCCTCGTCGCCAACGCCGACGGCATGAAGGCCCGGGCCGAGGGCCTCGGCGTGTCGCTCCGGCCCCACCTCAAGACCGTGAAGTCGACCGAGATCGCCGCGCTCGCCACCACGGGCGCGGGAGCCGCCGTGTCGACCCTCCGGGAGGTGTCGTACTTCGGCCTGCAGGGTCCCGCCGGGCTCGTCCTCGCGGTGTGCGTCACGGCGGACAAGCTCGACCGGTGCGCCCGCTTCGTCGACGGGGGTGTCGACCTGACGTTGCTCACCGACGATCTCGAGGTGGCTCGCGCGATCGCGGCCCACCCGAGCCCCCTGAAGGCGCTCGTCGAGGTGGACTGCGGGGCCGGCCGAACGGGGCTGTGGGCCGACGATCCCGCACTGATCGAGGTCGCGGGGGCGCTCGGGGACCGCTGCCGCGGGGTGCTCACCCACGCGGGTCAGAGCTACGGCGCGGTCGGCGAGGACGCGATCGCGAAGGTGGCCGAGGACGAGCGGCGGTCGGTGGTGGCGGCAGCCCAGAACCTCAGGGACGCGGGCCTTCCCTGCGACATCGTGTCGATGGGCTCGACCCCCACCGCGGTCCACGCCCGGAGCGCCGAGGGGGCGACCGAGCTGCGCCCCGGCGTCTACCTGTTCATGGACGTCTTCCAGGCGGCGATCGGATGCTGTACGCTCGACGACATCGCGCTCAGTGTGCTCGCCACCGTGATCGGCCGGCACGGCCACCGGGCGGTGCTCGACGCGGGCGCCCTGGCGCTGTCGAAGGACCGCAGCACCGCCCACACCCCCGTCGACGTCGGCTACGGCGTGGTCTGTGACCTTGCCGGGGTCCCGATGCCTGGTCCCGTCGTCGTGGACGACGTCCACCAGGAGCACGGGATCATCCGCCACGCGCCGGCCGGACTCCGCACCGGCGACCGCGTGCGCATCCTCCCCAACCACGCCTGCACGACCGCCGCGGCCCACGAGGCCTACCACGTCGTGGACGGAGGGCTCGACATCGTCGACACCTACGGGCGCTGCAACGGATGGTGAGGGGGGGCGCTGCGAGACGCGACCCCGGTCACGGGGTGGGCGCGGCCTCGAGGATCTCGACCACGTCGTGATGACCGCCGAGGCGGGCATCGTCGGCGGGGGTCCTGCCCCACCGGTCTCTCGGCCAGGGGTTCACCCCTTGCGCGAGCAGGATCGCGACGATCTCGCGATGCCCTTCGGCCGCGGCGAGGTGGAGGGGCGTGCGCAGGTCGTAGTCGGCCACGTCGAGGTGGGTCCCGCGGGCGACGAGCCGCCGCAGCGCATCGACGTCACCCAGGGCGGCCGCCCAGATGAGCTGCGCGTGCTCGGACGCCTCGAAGGACGTCGGGTGCATGGTGTAGCCCTCGACGTCCTCTCGGCTCTCCCGGGCGTCGCTCCGGACGCCCCCGCGCTCCTCGAGGATGGCCACCACGCTGTCGTGACCCGCCTCTGACGCGTCGTCGAGCGGGGTGCCGCCCCAGCGGTCGCGGGGGTTCGGCTGGACGCCGTGCTCGAGCAGCCAGGTCACCACGCCCGCCTGGCCCTCGGCCGCCGCGAGGTGCAGGGGCGTGCGGGCGTCGTAGTCTGCGATCTCGAGGTCGTCGCCCCGGACGGCGTGTCGCGCCAGCGCCCCGAGGTCGCCCTTGCTCGACGCCCACACGATCTCCTGCACCAGCTTGGAGCGAGCCTCGATGGGGTCGACCCGTGGGTCCACCTTGTCGGTCAGCCCGGTGAGGTTGTCGTAGTTGTGGAAGTTGAAGCTCCGCACCAGCTTCTGGCAGAGCTGCACCCCACGCACGCTGTTGCCGTGCTGGTCGAGCCGCGGCGACCAGACGCAGAACCCCATGACGTTGGGGACGACGACCAGCAGCGCGCCAGCGACGCCCGACTTCGCGGGGAGCCCCACGGCGAAGGCGAACTCTCCGGAGAAGTCGTACATGCCGCACGAGTACATGAGCGAGAGGCAGTTCTGCACGGTGCGGGGCCTGAGCACCCGCTGGCCCGACACCGGACACACCCCGCCGTTGGCCAGGGTGGCGGCCACGACCGCCATGTCCCGGCAGTCGAACTCGATGGCGCAGCACTGGAAGTAGAACTCCAGCGTCTCCACGAGCTCGGTGCCCGGAGGGAAGGCGCCCTTCTCGCGCATGAAGTAGCCGAGCGCGAAGTTGCGGTCCGCCGTGGCGCGCTCCGAGAGGTAGACGGCGTTGTTGTACCGGGGCTTTCGGCCCCCCGCGAGCGCGCGCCAGCGGTCCACGACGTAGTCGAACCGGTCCGCCATGTCCTGGCCGGGGCGCACGAGCGAGCAGCTCATGATGGCGCCCGCGTTGATCATCGGGTTGTGGGGCCGGTTGTCTTCGGCGAGCTTCAGCTCGTTGAACGACACCCCCGACGGCTCCCGGCCGACGAAGCGGTGAACGTAATCCTCGCCGTGCTCTTCGAGGGCGAGGCAGTAGTTGACCGGCTTGCAGGTCGACTGCAGGCAGAAGTCGACGCTCGCGTCGCCCCGCTCGTGGCGTTGCCCGTCGATCGTACAGAGAGCGAGTCCGAACTGGTCGGGAGGGACTCGCGCGAGCTGGGGGATGTAGCTCGCGACCTCGCCGCGGCGGTCGGCGAGGACCTCGTCGAACAAGCCATCGACCTGCTCGGTGAAGCGCCCGAACTCGGGCAGCACGAGCTGACCCTGCAGGGCGTGCTCGACGAGCTGGATCGCGGGCCGCACCACCGACTGGAAGGCCGCCAGGTCGAGGGTGGGCCCGTGGTCCCGGAGGGCCTCGTCGAGGCCCCGGAGCCGGAAGTCGGCCGTCGACAGCCCGGTGCGCCGCATGGCGCCGACGAGCTCGTCGGTGCGGACGTGCCCACGGCCGGTCAGGTCGAGGGCACGAAACAGACGAAGCTCGCGCTCGTCGACATCGCCGCTCGTCGAGATCACCACGGGAACCCCCTCGAAGCCTGTGGACCGTAGCCCAGTGGTCGCGGCGAGCGGCGACGCTGGCCGAAAGCCGGCTTCAGCCCAGCGCAGCGCGCGTGGTCGCGATCATCTGCGAGGCGATCTGGTAGGGACAGGCGTTGGCGTTCGGGCGCCGATCCTCGAGGTAGCCCTTGCCTTCCTGCGCCACCGCCCGTGGGATCCGGATCGAGGCCGTGCGGTTGGCCACGCCGTAGGTGAACTCGGTGTAGGAGGCGGTCTCGTGAGCGCCGGTCAAGCGCCGCTCGTAGCCGTCACCATAGACGGCCAGGTGCTCGTCCACGCGGTCGCCGAGCGCCTTGCACACCGACTCGATGGCCCCCATGCCGCCCTCTTCGCGCATGGCCTTGACCGAGAAGTTGGTGTGCATGCCCGCGCCGTTCCAGTCGCCCGCGGCCGGCTTGGGGTCGAAGGACACGATGACGTCGTGGGCTTCACTGGTCCGGCGGAGCACCCAGCGGGTGAGCCAGAGGTAGTCGGGGGCGCCGAGGGCGTCGCCGAA
>CAZZLC010000109.1:9838-15279 GCA_964655065.1 uncultured Enterobacteriaceae bacterium
GGAGCACCCAGCGGGTGAGCCAGAGGTAGTCGGGGGCGCCGAGGGCGTCGCCGAAGACCTGAACCTCGGCCTGGCCCGGCATGACCTCCCAGTTGTACCCGCTCCTGGCCGTCGAAGGCCTCGCAGAGCACCAGGTAGCCGCCGTCGCGGAAGGGGTCGCGCGCGACGCGCACCGGCTGGAGGATGATGTCCGAGTCCTCGCCCGTGGCCTGGTTGGTCGACGAGCCGTCGGCCCCCCACACGGGGAAGGCGTCGATCGGGATGTCCTCGATCTTGTCGAAGGCCTCGCTGGGGGGGAGCTCGGGATTGGTGAGCACCTTGGTCTTGCCGCGGAGCTGCGCGGTCGGGGTGGTGCCGTCGATCCAGACGTACTGTGCGAGAATCGGCATGGTGGTGATCTCCTCGGTGTCGCGATCGGGTAAGTGCGCCGATGCGGCGGAGGGCATCGGGGGTCTCCCCGTTTGGCCATGGGGGATCTCCCCAGCCGGTCGGAGGGGGCACGTTACTGGTCGGACATGGGCAACAAGCAAGCGCGGATCGTGGTTGTCGATGACCATCCCATGTTCCGCGAGGGGTTGGTTACCCGAATCAGGAGGGAGCCCGGCTTTCGCGTCGTGGCGGAGGCGGGTGACGCGACCACGGCCCTCCGGCGCATCCGCGACGGCGGTGTCGATGTCGTCTGCACCGACGTCACGCTCCGCGCGTCGAGCGGCCTCCAGCTCGTCTCGGATGTGCGGACCGCCTGTCCCGACGTGGCCTCGCTCGTGCTCACCGTGCACCACGAGGACGTCTACGGCGAGCGCGCGGTGCGGGCGGGGGCCTGCGGCTACGTTCGCAAGGATCAGCCCTGGATGGAGATTCGCGAGGCGTTGACCGTGGTGGCAGACGGGGGCGTGGCGTTCGGGCCCGAGCTGACCCAGGCGATGCTGCGCCTCCTCGGGCGGTCCGCGGGCCTCGTCTGCCCCGCTCACCCCGTCGACGCGTTGTCCGACCGAGAGCTCGAGGTCTTCGAGCTCATCGGGGACGGGGGACGTCGCGTTCGCGACGTGGCCGGGGCGCTGCACATCAGCCCCAAGACGGTCGAGACCCACATCGCGAGCATCAAGCGCAAGCTGTCCATCCGCCACGCCAACGAGCTCGTGCACCGGGCGACCGTGTGGTGGCTCACCCGTCCCGTGGGGTCGCATAGATCCGCTTGACCACCTCCTCGATGCGCGCTTCCTGGACGGAGAGGTCGCGCACGTCGTGGTCCTGCAGGATCCTCCGGACGAGGTCCGGCGCGCCGATGCGGTCCGCGTCGAACACGATGGTGACGGTGGCGGCGTCGCGCGCGTCGATCGTCGCGCCTTCGGGGAGCTCGACGGGGGCCCGCGGGTCGGCGAGCTGTACGGTGAGGCGGCGCAGGTGACCGTGGTCGCGGTAGAGCGAGGCCAGATCACCATCGTGGAGCACCCGCCCGCGGTCGAGGACGATCACCCGGCGGCAGAGCTGCTCGATGTCATCGAGATCGTGGGAGGTCAGTAGCACCGTGACGCCGTCCTCGCGGTTCAGTCGGCGCAGGAACGCGTGCAGCTGGGCCTTGACCACCACGTCGAGGCCGATGGTGGGCTCGTCGAGGAACAGCACGTCCGGTCCGTGAAGCAAGGCGGCGGCGAGCTCGCAGCGCATCTTCTGGCCGAGGGAGAGCTTGCGAACCGGCGACCGTACGAAGTCGCCGAGGTCGAGCTGTTCGCGGAGCACCCCGAGGCGACGGCGGTGAGTCGCCTCGTCGACGCGGTAGACGTGGCGCAGCAGGTCGAATCCCTCGGCCGCCGACAGGTCCCACCAGAGCTGGGTTCGCTGCCCGAACACCACCCCGATCCGCATGGCGAGCGTGGTGCGGTGACGATGGGGCACGAGCCCGCAGACCCGGACGTCGCCTCCGGTGGGCCGGAGGATGCCGGTGAGCATCTTGAGGGTGCTCGACTTGCCGGCCCCGTTCGGCCCGACGTAGCCGACGAACTCGCCGGCCTCGATCCCGAACGACACACCGTCGACGGCACGCACCAGCACGTCGTTCCCGGAAGCGAGCGCGCGCAGTCGCCCCCACAGGCCGCCGCTGCCGCCCTGCACGCGATAGTGCCGCTGCAGGTTGGTGACCTCGATCATCAGGACCCCGTGCTCTGATAGTGGTCGAGGGCGATGCGCCACCACAGCAGGGCCACGCCCACGAAGGCTACGGCGACGACGGGCACGAGCCACGGAGCGAGCGGACCGAGAAAGGGGTCCGGTTGTCGTCCGAGGACCACGAGCGCCGGCGCGTAGGTCGTCATCCCCACGGGGACGATGTAGACGAACAGGCGCTGGAGCCAGCGCGGGTACACGGTGAGCGGGAACTGCGCGAGCTGCACGCCGCCGTGGGTGAAGGCGGCGAAGGCCTCGGCGGACTGGATGGTGAACACCTTGGTGGCCGCCGCCATCACGAAGATGCCGGCGAACACGGCTGCGGTGCTCCCGACGTTCAGGAGGAGCACGCCGAGGAGCCCCGGCGTCGGCACCCACCCGAGGGAGGTGAGGGCCCACACCAGAGCGACCAGCCCCTGAAGGATGCGGCCCGCGTGCAGGGGGTGGAACTTGCGGCCGAGGATCTGCAGGAGCGGGGAGAGCGGCCGCACCAGGACCCCGTCGAGCGTGCCCTGCCGCACGAGCGCGGTCATGTCGTTGAGCCCGTCGGTGAGGAGCTCCGCGATGCCGAGCGCGAGGGAGGCGACCCCGTACAGGTAGACGACCTCCCACTTCGTGAACCCCCCGATGGCGTCCACGCGATCGAAGAGGACGAACACCGCCAGCAGCTCGAGGAACGTCAGCACGAAGCGTCCCACCGTCTCGAGCACGAAGGAGCGACGATAGGTGAGCTGGCCCGTGAGCGAGGCTCCCACGAGGCGCATCCACACCCCGAGGCTCTCGAGCAGATCCAGGGGGCGGCGCTCAGCCACCGTGCACCTGGAGTCGCGCCGAGCCCGCGGCGATGAGGCTGCGAGCCACCACGACGAGGACCACGGTCCACACGAGCTGGATGGTCAGGAGACCCCCCACCTCGCCCGCTTCCAAGCCGCCCATCCACAGGCGGGTCGGGGTGTACAGCGTGTGGGGGAAGGGCGAGGCGAGGAAGACGGGCTTCAGCCACTCGCCGAAGAAGTCCACCGGGAGGAGGAGGCCGGACGGCAGCACCGCGGCGCCGAGCAAGAGGTAGCGTACGCCGCGCTCCGACTCGAGCCAGAAGCTCGACGCCTCGACCAACACGAAGATCGTCGTGCCGAGGATCGCGCCGAGCACCATGCTGATCGCGAAGGCGGGGAGCAGCCAGGGCTCGGGTCCCGAGAGCAGGCCGAACGCCCACCCGATCGCGAGCACGGGCGCCATGCGGGCGACGACGTAGTAGCCCGACAGCGCGAGGCGTCGTGCGAGGACCGACCCGTACAGGTCGACGGGCCGGAGCAGCTCGATCGCGACCTGGCCCGAACGCACCGATGCCGACAGCCCGAGCGTGCCCCACTGCGGGCAGACCATGACCAGCGCCTGGCTCACCGTGACGTAGGTGACGGTGTCCGTCGCGGACAGCCCCCCGATCGTCGTGCGGGCCGCAAAGCACGCCTCGAGCGCGTAGGCGCGGAAGAACAGGAAGAAGATGTTGGTGAACAAGCCGGCCCAGTTGGCGGTCCCGTACGTCCACTGGCGGGCCAGCGCGGCGCGGGCGAACGCGAGGTAGGGGGCGAGCATCATCCGCGGGTCCATAGTGCCGATGACGCACCTTGACCTGTCGATCCGATGGCTGACGGGTTCTGTGGGGCGTCATGGCTGCTCGACCGTTTCGCATTCCGCTGGGCTGGGCCGCACTCGCGTGCGGCGTGGGCGCGCTCACGGTGTACGCCGCGGCCCCCCGGGTGGGCCGCCCCGCGCTCGCCCGCGCCACTCTCGCCACGATCGAGGAGCCCGCCGGCGACGACCTGCTGCCCCCCGGGGGGGCGGCCGACTACGCGACGCGGCGACTCGCCCTCGCCGATGCTCACGCGTCGCTGGCCGCGCGGCACGCCGCGGGGGAGCCGGTGCTCGACCTCGCGCAGGAGGCGCTGTCCCAGCACCTCGGCCCCATGATCGAGGCGTGGGTGGGCACGCCCTACGGCTTCTTCGGAATGTCCGACGAACCCGGCTCGGGGTCGATCGCGTGCGGGTTCTTCGTTTCGACGGTGCTTCAGCACGCCGGCTTCGACGTGCGCCGGATCGAGCTCGGCCGTCAGCCATCCGAGCACATCGTCGAGACGCTGGTTTCCGACCAGAACATCGAGCGATTCCGACGCGCGCCCACCGCCACGGTGGTTCGGTCGGCTGTCGCGCAGGGGCCTGGCATCTACCTCGTGGGGCTCGACACGCACACGGGCTTCATCGTGCACGATGCGCGGTCGGTCCGGTTCTGCCACGCCACGTCCCGCTCGGCCAAGGCGGTCGTGTGTGAGCCCGCCCGCGAGAGCCGGTCGCTGAAGTCCGACTACACCGTGATGGGCAAGCTCGGTGACGCAGCGGCCATGGCGGCCTGGCTCGAGGGGCGCACCCTGGCCACGGTCCGCGACTGAGGGGTTGACGTTCGCGTCACGAAAGGCACGGTGAGAGTTCGGGAGACGTCGATGAACTTGCTCACGATCCTGCTGCTCGCCTGCGGTGACGAGGCTCCACCGCCCTTCTTCGGCGTCGACACCGGGGGACCTTCGGCCACCGACACCGGGGCCCGTGGGCCGATGAGCCAGTCCCGAATCCGGGTTCGCGCGACGTTCCGCTACGACGAGGCCACGGGCCTCCCTGGCCTCTGGCTCGACGAGAGCCTCGGGAGCAGTCGGTCGGCCATCGAGTTCCTCGTCGGCGACGAGGACTTCGACGGGGCCAACGGCCAGTTCTGTCGCGTCTACGTGCCGATTCTTCCCGAGGCTTCCGTCCCCTTCGGCCCCGACGAGCTCGGCTCGCAGCAGTACTGGGGAGCCTCGCTCATCGTGGACCCCGCGTCCGCGTCCACCAACTGCGACGAGCCCGAGTACCAACGCATCTGGGACTTCTACGGGGGGCGGGTGACCGAGTGGCTGGTCACCGATCTGGACGGGAGCGTAGCTGACTACGCCCTCGTTCTCGAGGCCCCGCTGCCCGACGAGATCGACTGGCTGGCCGGCAGTCTGTCGACCATCGACGAGACCGAGGTCTTCGGGGCCCAGATCCGGTTGACCAACCGGTGGCCGAACTCGCGTGCGCCGGCCGCCGCCTACGGGCTCCGCGTCGACGAGACCGGCCTGCTCCTCGTGAACGACGAGGGAGCGAACGTTCCGATCCCGAGCCCGGGCCTGGCCGAAGCGGGAGGCATCGAGGACGGCGTGTACATCTTCCTCGGCTACCTTCCCGTGTTGGTCCGCCGCCCGTAG
>CAZZLC010000110.1:0-15247 GCA_964655065.1 uncultured Enterobacteriaceae bacterium
ACTTCCACCTCGCCCGGATCGCGTTCGTCGGCCGCGCGTTGTTCCGCCCGCCGACTGCTCCCCACCGCGACTTCGGCACTCCAGCCCGCTCCCACGCCCTCGTGAACACGTCCGCCACCTCGGCCCCGACCAGCGCGATCCGCTCCCCGCGTCGCGGCCCCTTCGTCGCCACCCGGCCGAACACGACGCCCTCGTCGGGCAGCTCCCACTCCCCGAGCAGTCGCGCGAGCTCGGGATGCATCGGCACCACCCGGTCGCGCCGCTGCCCCTTCGCCCCGACCCGCCCGGCGCGGATCACCAGTCGATGCCACTCGAGGTCCAGGTCCTCGCGCATCAGCGACGCGATCTGGCTCACCCGCAGCCCCGTGAACCGCTGCACCACCGCCACCTGCCAGTGCACGCGCCATTGCGGCCGATACCCGAACCCCCGCAGGTCCGTCTCTCGGCCGCCCTCCGCAGCGCCAGCCACGCCGCGCACCCCTCCGGCGTCAGCGCCGCGATCATCGCGTCGACCTCCGTCCAGCTCGGCGTATCCGTCGCCACCGGCTCCACCCGATGCGGCAGGTCCCCGTCCCGCCCCGTCACACGCCGCGGTTCCGGCACCCCGGGGTACGTGTCGCTCCGGTTCCACGCCCAAGCCCACAGCTGTTCGACCTGCGCCACGTACCGGCTCACGCTCCCGATCCCCTCACCACGCAGGAACGTCGGGTACTCCGACAACAGCCCCGTCGTCAGGTCACCTACCCGCCGCTCGTCCCCCGACCAGTCCAGGAACCGTTGCAGCAGCGTCGCTCGGTACCGCGCCGTGCTCGCCGGCCGCCCCTCCGCCGACGTCCTCACGTACGCCATTGCGATCGCCCCGACCATCGCCATCGGCCGCTCCCGCGGCGCCGAGTACACCTGCCCCGCGTCGTGGCTCGCGTTCACCTCGAGCAGCAGCGCCACCGCGGCGCCCAGGTTGCTCACCGCCCGCCGGCGCTTCCGGTACCGCCGCGTCTCCACGCCGTCCTCGTTCGACACCACCTCCGCTTCCTTCCACCGCACCGCGAACGCCCGCCCGCGTTTGTCGATCGTCCCGATGCACCCCTGCACGCGGAACCGCTTCCCGCCCGGCGACTCCAGCACGCTCAGTGGCCGCCGCCCGACCTGCACCGTTCGCTCACTCCAACTCCGATCCGGCTGAACCGACACCCGATGCCTCCCGCGTACTTGTAAACACTAGTTCAGTATGTTCGTGGATGCGACGCGCTCGAGATAAAAGGGGCCCATGGGAATCCGCGCATCCGTCATCCGTGGCCGTCTCGTCGTCGACGAGCAGACCGACCTCCCCGAGGGGACCGTCCTCGACCTCGTGCTCGACGACGAAGGCGACAACCTCGACGAGAGCGACAAGGCCGCGCTGCGAGCCGCCATCGCCACGTCCCGCGAGCAGGCCGCGAGGGGCGAGGTGCGAGAGGCCAAAGGCCTTCTCGACGAGCTCCGCCGTCGTCGATGATGGTCCTCACCACCCTGCTCGCCACCGAGCAGATCATCGCCATCGACGCCTGGTGGCGCGCCAATCGCCGCGCGTCCCCAGACCTGTTCATCGACGAGCTGGCCGACGCCTTCCAGCTCCTCGAGGTCGCCCCCACACTGGGGAGCCCCTGGAAGGAGGCGTCGACTCCCGACGTCCGCCGCGTGCTGCTGCGGACCACGCGCTACCACGTCTACTACGAGATCGACGGCACCAATGTCGTAGTGTTGGCCGTGTGGTCGGCGATCCGCGGACGTGGTCCCAGCATCTGATCGCGGATGCCCGGGGCCTTTTCGGTTTGTTGTCCAGTGCGGTGGGGATGAAATCGGTTGATCGTCGCGCTCACCCGCCGTGAGAACGAGCCGATGATTCGCGGCATCCGACGACCTGCGTCCCGGCCAACCGCTGCACTGTCCCGGGGCGCTGCTCAACGACCAGGAGGACCTGCGGACCGTGGGCGCGTGAGCCTGTCGCTCCGCTCCACCGCTGACAAAAACCGCTCCACCACCAGGTCCTCGAACGAGATCGCAGCAAACCGGCTCGCGTCCGCCAGTCCGCCCGGACTGAACACGTTGCACTCCACGACCCGGTCGCCAACGATGTCGAGGCCGACGTGCCACAGGCCGTGGCGCGCCAGGATGGGGCCGACGCGCTCCACCAGGCGACGCTGCCCGGGGCTCGGCGCCCCCGGGGCGGGGGTTCCCCCCAACGCCACGTTGCTGCGCCATTCGCCGGCCGCGGGAACCCGTCGGACGGCCGCGGCCTGCCCCTGCGCCTCGAGCAGCTTCCCGCCGACCAGATGGACCCGCAGGTCGCCGTCGCGCGCCTCGGGCAGGTACTCCTGCACGAGGACTGGCCCCAGCCCCACCAGTCGCTCCAGCAGCGCGCCGACCTCGGCGCTGTCACCCGGCACGAGGTGCACGTCACCGCCCCGGGACCCGATGGCTGGCTTGACGACGGCCGGCCCGTCGAGCTCGGCGATGCACGCGCGCAGGAACCCTGGGTCCCGAGCGCTCCAGGTGCGGGCGATCGTGTCTGCGGGCAGGCTCGCGAGGTAGAGCTTCGACGCCGCCCGGAGCAGCCCGGTGGCGGCGTTGTGGACGAAGACACCGGCGTCCTCGACCTGGACCAGCGTCTCGAGCACCCCGACCATGCCCGCTGCGGCCATGCGTCCGGGGTTCAGGCGGACCCAGAGCGCGTCGAACGCAGCCAGCTCGTGCTCCTCGGGGGCCGCGCGAAGCGCTCGCGGAACGTCGTGCGGGTCGTGCGTCGGCGGCACCGGGTGAACCGCCACGCGCAGGCCGCCCGGCGTGTGCCGGAGTCCCCGAATCTCCGTCACCCACGTCGAGCGCCGTCGCGACATCGCCGCGACGAGACCAGCCGTGGTCTGGTCGGCGGTCGCCTGCTCGACGGCATTCACGAGGAAGAGGACCTCGGTCACGGGGCCGCCGTTCGTACGCTTCGAGGTCTCGGGAGCCACCGTCCGCGATGTCCCGTGGGCGCGAGGGGGCGCCGATATGAGATTATGCGAGGTCTGGGCCAGGCGCTGGCACGTCGACTGCTGGCGCTCTCCTAACCTGGCCCGACCTGGGGAGCGCTTCCGTGAGTTCTGCCGTGGCTTGGCTGGTTCTCGTCTCGATGTCCCTCGCGGATGCGGCTTCGTGGGAGTTCGGCGGCTGCCCGTTGCCCCCTGACCTGTCCCACCTCGAAGCGCTGGACGACCACTCGCTCGGCTTCGCGCTCCGGGCCTACCGCACCCGCCGGGCCGACCTCTTCGCGCGCAGCGCGTCTCCGGGTCCGCTGCGGGCACCCGCCGACTTCGAGCGCAAGGATGCCCTTCACGTGGTGTTTCCTGCCTGGCGGGAGGGTCAGCCGGCCGCGGCGAGGTTGATCGCAGAGGCGCTACCCCACGGGCGCGTCGTGGTGCACGTGATGTTCGACGGCCAGGAGAGCGAGGTCGTCGAGGCACTGCAGCCCTGGCCGGGAGCCACCGAGCGAATCGAGATCTCGAGAGACCGGATCTCGTCTGTCTGGATTCGGGACTTCGGAGGCATCTGGGGATGGTCGGCGGGGAAGCGGGTCCTCGTCGATGGACGCTACTACGTCGACTGCATCGAGGAGGACGCCTGGCCGACGCGATTCGGCGCCGTCGTGGGCGCGCCCGTCCACCGCACGGACCTGCCCCTCGAGGGCGGCAACTTCTTGAGCGACGGGCAGGGCACCTGCTTCACCACGACCGCGCTCGCCGGTCGCGCCGAGCTGCAGCCTCGGACCCTCGCGGCGGAGCTCGGCCGCTGGCTCGGGTGTCGACGGGTCGTGCAGCTCGGGGCGCTCGATGGCGACGAGACCCAGCACGTCGACGTGATGCTCTCGCTCGCGGATCGGCGGACGTTGCTCCTCGCCGAGGCAGACCCGGTCACCGACCCCGTCAACCATCACCGGCTGGAGCGGCTGGCCCGACGGCTGCGGAAGCTCAAGGCCAGCGATGGCAAGCCGTTCCGCATCTTCCGGGTGCCGCTGGCCCCGCCCACCATCCACCCGGAGACCGGCGCGAACGTCGTGCGCTCCTACCTCAACCTCCTGCCCTTCAACGGCGTCGTCCTCGTCCCGACCTACGCCGGGGCCCAGGGCGTGGAGGACCGCGCGTTGGCGGTGCTCCGGGAGGCGTTCGAGGGCTGGCGCATCGTCGGGGTGCCCGCCGACGAGTTCATGGCGGACGGCGGGGCCGTCCACTGCGTCACCTGGACGGTGCCCGCGGCTCCCTGAGCCGCTGGTCGATCCCTCGCGAGGGCCCAGGCGACCTCGGAGCGCTTCGATCTGGGCCTGCGGCCGGATTACGAGCTCCCCTCCACCGCAGGATGATCGACCATGAACCGTTGCTCCCTGGCCGTCTCCCGGACGCTCCCCGTCCTCGCGTGCCTGACCCTCGCGGGCTGCTTCCTCCTCGAGGAGGACGACCGCGAGGAATGCCAGGTGGCCAACGGGCTCTCGAAGCAGGGCTCGGGTGACGCGGTCAACAGCTGCACCATCCGGTACACCGACCGCTCGGACTGCTGGAACGGCAACGACTACGCGCTCGACTGCACCTCGATCGGTGCCGGAGAGTTCGACTGCGCGTGCATCGCCAACGGGGAGACCGTAGGCGGCTGCGTGTCGACGATCTGCGCCGAGGTCGACGAGCCCGACGATGCCGCCGTGGGCGATGCCGAGGCGTGCTGCGGCTGGATCCTGCTCGGGGAGTCCTGAGCTCGGCGCTCGGGGTCAGGCTCCCGTGGACGATCGCTCGACGCTTCGCGACACCGCGCTGCTCACCCGGCACCACAAGGACCGTGTGATCGGCCCGGCGCTTGCCGAGGTCGGCCTCCGCGTCCGGGTGACCGACGCGTTCGACACCGACCAGCTCGGGACCTTCACCCGCGACGTCCCCCGAGCGGGCACGCAGATCGAGGCGGCCCGCCGGAAGGCCCGCATCGGCATGGAGCTGCTGGGCCTCTCCCTCGGGGTGGCCAGCGAGGGCGCCTTTGGGCCCGATCCCTACGGCGTGATGCCCTGGAACGTCGAGATGGTGGTCTTCGTCGACGACGCGGAGGACCTCGTCGTCGTCGGGCGGGCCCACGGACCGGCGCGCCACCTCCACGCGACCGTCTCCACGCTCGACGAGCTGCACCGCTTCGCGCAGGGTGCGGACTTCCCCCGCCACGGGCTCGTCCTGCGGGTCGCGCCCGACGGTCCGCCGGTCCGCGGACTCTGCGAGCCGGACGCGCTCCGGAGCGCCTTCGAGGCGCTCGGCGGCGGAGCGGTGCCCCTCCACGTCGAGCACGATCTCCGAGCCCACGTGCATCCGGACCGCATGGCGCGCATCGACGCGGCAGCCCGCGACCTCGCGCGACGCCTCGCGAGCCCCTGTCCAGCCTGTGGCGCGCCCGGATTCGACCGGGTGAGCTGGATCGCGGGACGCCCCTGCGGTCACTGCGGGGCGCCCACCTCCCTGCCGCGGGCGGCCGAGTGGGGATGCGTACGCTGCGACCACCGGGTCGAGCGTTCGGTCGACGACGAAGGGCCCGCCGACCCGACGTGGTGCCCGCTGTGCAACCCCTGAGCCGCCGACGTGCCCCCCGCGCGGCCGCATTCGGAGTATCCTCGCGTCCCGCCGTCCGACGGCGACCGGAGGTGACTCGATGCGCAACGGCTTTCTCGGCCTGCTTCTCGTGGCGTGCGGAGGCGACGACTCCCCCGACTCCCCCTCGGGCGACACCGGGCCCTCGGTGGTGGCGGAGCCGGCCTGGACCGCCGACCCGATCGCGGGCACGATCAACGTGCCGCCGCTGCAGAGCGTCCGCTTCACCTTCGAGCAGGACGTCGACCCCGCCTCGCTCGCCGGCGCGACGGTCACCTTCGTCGACGCCTTTGCTCGCCCCGTGGCCGCCGAGCTCACCGCCGCGGGCCCGACCGTCACGGTCGATCCTCGCCTCGCCCTCGCCCTCGACCAGACGTTCACCGTCGAGGTCTCCGGCCTCGCGCTCGCGGACGGGACGGCGGCGGGCTCGGTCTCCACGTCGTTCGAGATGCACCCCACGCTGCAGGTCGCGGTCGTCGAGACACCGGGCGGCCTGCAGGTCACCGCGTTCGACGACGAGGGGCGTCGGATCCGCGTGGTTCGCTACCCCGACGAGGGGCCCGACGGCGAGTTCGAGACGAGCGACGACGTCCAGGGCTCCCGCGACGACATCATCTACGACGCCGAGGGGCGGGAGGGCACCCGGGTCCAGTACACGTCGCCCGGCCTCGATGGCGCCTGGCAGACCGGCGATGACGTGGCGACCCGACAGTGGACCTGGAGCTACGAGGGTGGCGTCGCGATCGAGACCGAGACCTCGGTGGGCGACGACGGCGTGCTCGGCACCGCCGACGACGAGTTCGAGCGCGCCCAGCGCATCGAGACGCGCGACGGCGTGACGATCACCCTGAGCTCCCGCGGCGCGGGCACCGACGACGTGCTGTTCACGAACGACGATGCCCTGTTCGGGTGCCGGCGGATTGCGCGAGACACGTTCGGCAACGAGGTCGAGGCCTCGTTCTGCGAGCTCGGCGCCGACGGCCTGCCCTTCACCGACGACGACGTCCTGGATGGGCTTCAGCTCGCCGAGGTCGACGCGCTCGGCCGCATCGTCGAGGTCGCGCAGCTCGCGGACGCAGGCCCCGACACGGTCTGGCGCACCGCGGACGACACGATCGACTTCATCCTCTCCTACGAGCTCGACGACGACGGGCTGCGGACGAGAGGCGTCTTCTACTCGGCGCCCGGCGCCGACCAGGTCTGGCGCACGAGCGACGACGAGATCGCGTTCTACGATGCCTACGAGCGCACCGCGGATGGGGTGAACGAGCGCATCGTCACCTACGATGCTCCGGGCCTCGACGGCGTCTGGTTCGTGGGCGACGACGAGATCGCGGAGTATCGGGGCTTTCCGGTCGACGAGAACGGGTTCGTCCGCGCTCAGTTCGACGTGCGCAACCCGGGCGGGGACGGCTCGTGGTTCACGGGCGACGACGTGGTGAACTACCGCGAGGCCTACCAGACCCCGCTCGCTCCGCGGCGGCCCTGATCGCCTCCGATCGGGTTACGCAGCGCCGCTTCAGGACACCCCGTGACGCCCTCCACACCAGATTCTCGCCCAACCCTCCTCGCTGCCGCCGAGCGTCACCGCCGCCAGGTCCTCTCCGCCATGGGGTGGGCGTTCGCGGTGTTCGGGCTCGTCCTGGTGGTGGCCTTCGGCTCGGGCACCCTCGAGGTCACGCTTTCGGCCGGCGGGGTCGCGCTGTCGGGGGTGCTCGCGGTGTGGCTGGCCCGGCGGGGTCAGATCGCGCTCGGCTTCGCACAGCTCGCCATCCTGTGGGTGAGCAGCCTCTACTATGCCCACGTCGTCATCGCGGTGAGCTTGCTCGCGCCGGCGTTCACCCTGGTGTTCGTGGCCATCGCGGCGACCCTGTTTCCCCGCGCCACCCTGCCGTGGGTCACGGCGGCGATGGTGGCCGCGGTGCTCGGGATGCGGCTGTCGCGGCCGCTCGATGACACCTGGATGGCCCACACCATGGACATCCTCGGCATCGTGTTGCTCACGGCCATCGTGATCTACGTCGACCGACGCCGGGTCGATCGCGACCGCGCCCTGCTCATGGAGGTCTCGGACCAGGCCCGCGCGGCCGAGGAGTCCGCCCGGCGAGCCAACGACGCCAAGAGCGAGTTCCTCGCCCGGGTGAGCCACGAGCTGCGCACACCCATCAACGCGATCCTCGGCTACGCCGAGCTCGTGCAGGAGGAGACCGAAGACGAGGGCCTGCCCGAGGAGGTGACCGAGGATCTCGGACGCATCCGCACCGCCGGCCGATCCCTGCTCGAGCTCGTGGACCGCGTGCTCGACCTCGCGCGGGTCGAGTCGGGGCGACTGGAGGTCCGGGCCGAACGCGTGGCCCTGTGCGACCTCGTGGCTCCCACGATCGAGGTCGTGCGCCCGCTGGTCGACGGCAACCACAACACCATACAGGTCGACGTCGCCGACTCCGAGGTCGTGGTGGACGCGTCCGTGGTGCGTCAGATCCTGCTCAACCTGCTGTCCAACGCGGCGCGCTTCACGCAGGACGGCACGGTGGTGCTCCGCGGCGGGCGGGTCGGCGAAGAGCTCGTCCTCGAGGTCGAGGACAGCGGGATCGGCATTCCGGCCCACCGCATTCCCCACCTCTTCGAGCCGTTCGTGCAGGCCGAAGCGGAGACCGCCTACCGCTACGGGGGCACCGGGCTCGGGCTCGCGATCGTGGACCGCCAGGTCCGCGCCATGGGCGGTCGGATCGAGGTCGAGAGCCAGGTCGGGCGCGGCAGCACGTTCAGGGTCCGCCTACCCCAGCCGGCGGCCGCGTGAGCGCGCGAGCGGACCGCAGGCAGGTTCGAGCCCTGTACCGCATCGCGCGGCGCGAGTTCGGCACGGCCGCGTGGGGACCCTTTCCGCCCGGCGTGCACCGCTTCGACCCCGACGTCTACGCCGCGGGCATCGTGCTGTTCCGCGACGTCTACATGGCGGACGGCCACCGCCTCACCCGGGGGGAGCGCGAGGTCCTCGCGGCGGCGGTGTCGGTCGCCAACCAGTGCCGGTACTGCGCGGGCAGCCACGTCGCGATGGCCACGGCCACGGAGGGGAGGCCGGTGGCCCGTGCCATCGCACAGGGACGCATCGACGACCTGCCCACCGAGCGCCTGAAGCGACTGGCCCGCTTCGGTACCGACAGCCTCGAGCCGCGCAGCCCGAGCCTCGCCGACCCCGCGCTCACCGGCGACGAGCAGGTCGACATCGCCGCCGTGGTGTTCCTGTTCCACTACGTGAACCGGGTGATGGACGCGCTCGCGCCCCGAGGCTTCGTCGGCGACTTCCTCGCCGCGCCACCCCCCAGGGTGCTCGCCCGACGTCTCCGGGCTCACGAGTCCCTCGCGACCGTGGCGCTGGACGCGGTCCGCGCGGTCACCACCCCCCTCGCGATCGACGTGTGGATCTCCGAGCAGGAGATCGCCGACGTTCACCGCTGGACGGGGGGACGAGAGCCCCTCGCCTCCGCCATTCTGTTCGCGTGGGCCTCCATCCTCCGGGCCGCCCACGAGGTGCTCGGGCCGCACGTCGTGAACGCCGTCCGGCGGGCGCTGTCGACGTGGAACGGCCAGGACGCTCCGCTGCTCGGTCCGTGGGCTCGCGAAGCGGCCGGAGGCCTCCCCGACCATCGCGCCCAGGCGCTCGCCGAGCAGGCGATCGTGGTCGCGCGGGCCTCGACACGCGTCCAGCCGGACGTCCTCTGGGACGTCGCCGGCCGCGACCGCCGCACTCGCGTGGTCCTGGTCACGCTCGCAGCCGGCGCAGCGGCTCTGCGGATCGCGAGCTGGCTGCCGACGGCTCGAGTCTGAGATCCCCGCTCGTCGCGACCACGGGTGTGCGAATACACACACCGAGCTGGGCGTGGGCGGATCAGCTGCCCTTCGGAGCGGCGAACACCTCGCGCAGCACAATGACGAACGGAATGATCAGGCCGATCGCCAGGATGACGATGAGGGAGATCTCCACGACGGTCAGTTCCACGGTTGCCTCCAGGGGCGCCTCGGCGCCGCTGCGGTGACCGTCCTGCAATTCGCGGGCCGCTCGCCTGATCAGCGAACGGGGACCTCGACCCAGCGGACTCCACCTTCGATGCCCGCGCGCCCACCGAGCTGGGCGGCCAGGCGCGCCGCGATGGTCTCCGCCAGCGTGGCGACACCGCTCTGCGATGCGGGGGCCTCGATGCGCAGCCAACCTGGGGGCGACTCGCGCGCGACGAGCGGCGACCCGATGCCGTCTCCGTCCGCGTCCACGAGGGCATCGAGCAGCTCGGCCAGCAGCGCGGGATCCGTCTTGCCCACCGCGTCCTCGGGAAGCCGCAGCCGAAGTGGCATCCCCGTCGATCGAAGCACGTCGACGAGCCGGACCTCGCGCGGCTGCACCTTCACCCGGCCGGCCTCGAGGCGCGCGAGGTCGAGCACCTGCCCGACGCGGCCGAGCAGGAGGCGCGAGGCGACCGCGATGCGGTCGAGATCGGCGACGTCGTCTCGTCGCTCCTCGTCCTCGGCCTGCTCGCGGAGCAGGTCGGTGTAGCCGAGCACCGCCGTCAACGGCGTCCGCAGGTCGTGGGAGCAGTTGGCGAGCAGTCGGCTCTTCGCCCGATCTGCCTCGGTCGACGTACGCCGGGACGACTCGAGCGAGCGGGAGATGCGATCGGTGATCAGGGCGAACATGAGGCCGCTCATCCCCACCAGGCCGATGAGTACGCCCACCATGCGGCTCGAGACGAGCCAGTCGGGCGGCCCGGCGCTGCCCGCTGGGCTCACGATCCCGACCGCCGCGATGGCGACGGCGCTCACCCCCAGGCCCAGAGCGCCGAGCCACGGTCCACCGGCCATGGCGCCGAACACCGGGAGGAGGGCGGCGAACCCGACCACCGGAGCCGTCAGGCCGAACCGGTGCATGCCGTGCACGATGGCCGCGGTCATGCCGAACATCATCCAGATCCCGGCGGTCCGGGATCTCCCGAGCGCGGCGAGCACGGCCCCGAGCGCGAACAGGGCGGCGACGCCGACGCTGACCACGAAGTCGCCCGGGCGCCCCTCGACCAGGTCGCCGACGATGGGCCCGAGCCCCAGCAGCGCGGTGAGGACGGCGAAGGTGCGGACGAACACCGTGCGACGGTGCTCGATGGACTCGTACGCCGGGGTCACGCGGCCCCCAGGGCCGTCGCGGCAGCAGGCTCCCCCCGACCGTCGGGCAGATCGACGAGGTACCGCGTGCCCTCGTCGATCGCGGACTCCAGCTCGATGGTTCCGTGCATGGCGAGGACGAGCCGCTGACAGATGGCGAGCCCGAGCCCCCACCCTCCGTATTGCTCCCGCGTCGCCTGGCTCGCCTGCTCGAACCTCGTGAAGACGCGCTCTTGCTGCTCGGCCGTCATGCCGATCCCGGTGTCCTCGACCTCGAAGCGCAGCCAGCCGGCGGCGGTGGGGCGGATTCGCAGCACGATCTGCCCGTCTTCGGTGAACTTGCAGGCATTGCCAAGGAGATTCACGAGGACCTGGCGGATGCGCCCTTCGTCGAGGTGAGGGACGTACGCAGGCTCGGTGAGCTCCACGACGAGGACGTTGCGGCGGCGGCGGGCGAGAGGCTCCACCGTGGCGCGGAGCTCGGCGACGAGGCTTCCGAGGTCGACGGGACCGGGACTGAGCGTGACCTCGCGGGAGCTGAGCTGCGAAGCGTCGAGGACGTCGTCGAGGATCGCGAGGAGACCGCGCGAGGCGAGCCGAATCCGGTCGAGGTCGTCGAGGTCCGAGCGGTCTCCCCGCACCATGGCGGCCTCGGCGAGGAGCTCGGTGTAGCCGACCACCGACGTGAGCGGGGTGCGGAGCTCGTGTGAGATCGTGGCGAGGAACGCGTCCTTGTCCGCGTTCGCGGCCGACGCACGGGCCTCGGCGTCGATGGACCGGGCCGTGAGGTCGTCGGCGATGGCGGTGGCGCAGAGGCCGATGACGCCGACGGCGAGCACGTACCCGACGTTCCACAGGACCGTGACCATCCCGAGGTGGGGGCCGAGGGGGGCCGGCACCGGTGGCGTCGGCCGGAACGTGAGAAGGAGCCACAGGACCGCGACCGCGGCAAACCACCCGCCGGCGCCTCGCGGGGGCTGGGTCAGCGACGCGATCCACACCACGGCAGACAGCCAGATCGCCGCGCCGCCGAGCCCCCCGCCGGTCACCCACGCCATCGACATCACGAGCAGCGCGCAGGAGGCACAGGCGAGGTTCGAGGCGTGGGCGAGCCAGCCGTCGTGGAGCCGGCGCCAGGCGAGCGCGAACGGGGCGAGCGCGAGCCACTGCAGGACGGCGAGCTCCGGGAGGCCCAGGGCGACGTTGGCGAGCGAGAAGGGAACCATGACGGCGGGACCGGTCACGAGGATCGCGCGGAGCACGGCCGCACGCCGCCGAGCGACGGGATCGTCGTAGGGCAGGCTCGCGGGCAACAGGAGCTCGTGGAGCGTGGGCACGATAGGTCCGACGTACCCACGTTTCGCGCCTCGAGGGCCCGCCGCGAGTGCTCGTCAGTCCGCGTCGACCGTCGACCGACCGAGCCGCCGGCCCTCGACCAGCAGGTACAGCGCGGGCACGAGCGCCAGGGTGAGCACGGCCGAGGTGAGCAGGCCGCCCACCATCGGCGCGGCGATGCGCTGCATCACCCGGGTTCCCGCACCCGACCCCACGAAGATGGGCATCAAGCCGAGCAGCGTGGTCGCCACGGTCATGAGCTTGGGGCGGACGCGCTCGGCCGCTCCCTCGACCACGGCATCGCGGAGGTCCTGAAGCGAGCGCAGGCGACCCTCGGCCGCGAACCGTCGCTGGGCCTCGCGCAGGTAGACGAGCATCACCACGCCGGTCTCCGCCGCGAGTCCGACGAGCGCCACGAAGCCGACCCCCACCGCGACGGAGAAGTTGAAGCCCGCGAGGTACACGAGCCACAGTCCGCCGACGGGCGCGAAGAGCAGGCTGCCGAGCACGATCGTCAGGGTGTCGGACCAGCGGCGGAGGTAGGCCAGGAGGAGGCCGAGGACGATCGCGACGGTCAGGGGAACGATCAGCGCGAGCCGCTCGGCGGAGCGCTGCATCGAGGCGAACTGCCCGGACCACTCGATGGACACCCCGGGGGGGCGGGTGACCTCCGCCTCGACCGCCGCCCGGGCTCGCCGCACGTACCCGCCGAGGTCCGACGTGGAGAGATCGACGAAGACCCGCGCCACCCGCCGCGCGTCCTCGCTCTGGATCGCGGGAGGGCCCTTGCGGACCTCGATGTCGGCGACCTGCCCGAGGGGGACCGCGTGGCCCATCGGGGACGGCACCGCCACCTGGCGGAGGGCGTCGAGATCGTCCCGGAGCTCCCTGGGATAGCGGACGTTCACCGGATAGCGGGCCAGCCCCTCGACGGTCTCGGTGACGTTCGTGCCGCCAATCGCGGACAGCACGACCTCCTGGACGTCCCTCACGTTGAGCCCGTAGCGCGCGGCATCACCGCGGCGCACCCGCACGTCGACGTAGTTCCCGCCGACCACCCGGTCCGCGTACACGGAGGCCGTGCCCGGCAGCCCCTCGAGCACCGTCGCGACCTCGGCGGCCAGGTCGGACAGCTCCTCGAGGTCGTTGCCGAGAAGCTTGACGCCGACGGGGGTGCGGATGCCCGTGGTCTGCATGTCGATTCGGGTGGCGATGGGCATCGTCCACGCGTTGGTGAGGCCGGGAATCTGGATCATGGCGTCGAGCTCGCGCGCCACGTCCTCGATGGTCTTGCCCGAAGGCCAGGTGTCGCGCGGCTCGAGGAGGATCGTGGTCTCGATCATGGAGAGCGGCGCGGGGTCGGTGGCGGTCTCGGCCCGTCCGACCTTGCCGGTGACCCTCCGCACCTGCGGATGCCGGGCGATGATCCGGTCGGTCTCCTGCAAGACCGCCCGGGCCTCGGTGATCGAGATTCCCGGGGCGGTGGTGGGCATGTAGAGCAGATCCCCTTCGTCGAGCGGGGGCATGAACTCGCTGCCCACCTGGGTCAGCGGCCACAGCGACGCCAGCGACGAGACGAGGCCCACGCCGAGCACGAGCCGGGGGCGCTGCAGGATGCGCTCGAGCAGGGGTCGGTAGGTGCGGACGAAGAAGCGAGTGAGCGGGTTGGTGGCCTGGGGCCGCAGCGGGCCGCGGACGAGCAACCCCAGCAGCACGGGAACCACCGTCACGGCCACGATGGCCGAGAAGAACATGGCGAACGTCTTCGTGTAGGCGAGGGGCCCGAACAGCCGTCCCTCCTGCTCCTCGAGCGCGAAGATGGGAAGGAACGAGACGGTCACCACGAGGAGCGAGAAGAACAGGGCGGGTCCGACCTCGCGGGACGCGGCCGACACGAGCTCCCAGTGGTCCCGGTCGGGCTCGCGCTCCCGGTGCACGTGCACGTTCTCGACCATCACGATGCTCGCGTCGACCATCACCCCGATCGCGATCGCGATGCCGCCGAGACTCATCAGGTTCGCGGACAGACCGAGCAGCTTCATCGCGAGGAACGACAGCAGGACCCCGAGCGGGAGGGTCACGACGGCCACGAGGGCGCTGCGGAGGTGCAGGAGAAAGATCACGCAGACGAGGGCGACGACGAGCATCTCCTCCAGGAGCTTGTTCGACAGCGAGCTCACGGCGCGGTCGATCAGGGCCGAGCGGTCGTAGGCGACGCGGATCTCCACCCCCTCGGGCAGACCGGGCGCCAGCTCGTCGAGTCGCTGTTCGACCCGCTCGATCACGGCGCGGGCGTTCTCGCCGTGCCGCATGACCACGATGCCGGAGACCACCTCGCCCTGGCCGTCGAGGTCGACCAGTCCTCGCCGGACCTCTGGGCCGATCTGGACGCGCGCGACCTGCGACAGCAGCACGGGCACGTGGCCGGTCTGGTCGAGCCCCACGGGCACCGTCTCGAGGTCCTC
Organism: uncultured Enterobacteriaceae bacterium; assembly: GCA_964655065.1. GTDB lineage: Bacteria > Myxococcota_A > UBA796 > UBA796 > DRPG01. The sequence continues at coordinate 14,579 of CAZZLC010000110.1, forward strand.
GAGCGAGGTGAGGTAGCCCTGGCCCCGGACCATGTACTCGGTCTCCGCCATCTCGACGAGCCGCCCGCCGACGTCGAGGTTCGCGTCCCGGATCGCGTCGCGAACGGTGGCGAGGGAGAGCCCGTAGGCGCGGAGCTTCTCGGGATCGACCTCCACCTGGTACTGCCGCACGAAGCCGCCCACGCTCGCGACCTCGGCGACGCCGTCGAGCGACGTGAGGTCGTAGCGCAGGTACCAGTCCTGGACGGACCGGAGGGTGTCGAGGCCCACCCCGCGGAAGTTCACCGCACGGCGGAACTCCACGCGCGAGATGCGGCCGTCGCGGTCGCGGTCGAAGCCCTTCACCAGCGCAGCCGTGGCGTCCTCGGCCCAGGCCTCCGGATCGCGCGGCAGGGTGGGCGGGGACTCGACGGTGAGCCACTCCCGGAGCCGCCCCTCGGTGTAGAGGTGGGGATCGGAGAGGTCGTTCGGCCAGGGCAGCTCGGCATCGTCGACGACGTGGTCGCCGTTGACGTCGAAGAGGCCCCGCAGGACCTCGGCTCGCGGGGTGAAGTCGGTCAGCACGTACTGGTAGACCCAGCCCACGCCCGTCGCGTCGGGACCCAGACGGGGCGCCACCGAGTCGGGCAGCCGCGTCCGTGCGACGTCGAGCGCCTCGAGCACGCGAGA
>CAZZLC010000111.1:0-15212 GCA_964655065.1 uncultured Enterobacteriaceae bacterium
CGGCTGCGGGTGGCTCGGCGGCTGCGGGTGGCTCGGCGGCTGCGGGTGGCTCGGCAGCCGCAGGTGGCTCGGGCACCAGGGGCGGCTCGGAGACCTCGGTCGTGGTCGGCTCGGGGGCCGGGGGAGCTGGCGCTTCGTGAGCCGACGGCGGCTCGGCGGCCATCGGGAGCTGCGCCTCGTGCGGAACCGTGAAGCGCGCAATGGCGCTCTCGATCCAGCCTTCCAGAGCTTCGACCCGCATCGACAGGGCGTAGTCGCCCGAGGCGGTCCCCGGAGGCACCGCGACGCGCACGGTGATCCACTGGTTGCTGCCCCCCGGGAACGTGCGGTTCGGGCCTCTCACCTTGAACCACGACACGTCGGCTGGGGGCACGGGTACGATCGAGATCTGCGCGGTCGCTGGGGCCTCGCCCCGGTAGCGCACGTCGAAGTCGATGGTGACTCGTCCCTCACTGTCGACCACGCGGTCCTCGTCACGACCCATCGTCACGACGTCGAACGGCGGCTCGACGTCCTCGGCGTCGGCGGGCTCCGACACGGCGGGACCGTTCACCGCCCGGCTCGGCGTCTCGGCCGGGAGGTTGGGCTCGGGCACCGGCCCTGGCGGCTCCGACGGAGCTTCGGGCTCGGGGAACGCAGGCTCCGGGGTCTCTGCGACGGGTCCTGCCGGCTCGGGAGCCTCGACGACGGGCTCGGGAACCGTCTCGGCCGACCCCTCGCTGGCCAGCGATCCACTCACCGTGAACGCGACGCGTGGACCTTCGATAGTCCCGTCCCGACCCACCAGCAGGAGCGACATGGCGTACTCGCCCGCCGGGGTCCCGGGGGGAACGTCGATCCCGACCGGCACCCGCTGGCTGCCCAGCGGCTGGAACGACCGCCGCGCCTCGTCCAGGGAGAACCACGAGGCGTCTGCCGGCGGAACTGGGACCACGGAGGCGGTCACGGACTTGGGCATGGGGCCGGTGTGGACGATCTCGAACTCGATCTTGCCGGTGTCGCCGTCGTCCAGTCCGCCGCCGACGACGTGGATCACGAAGTCGGGCTCGTCGACCGAGTCGTCGCCACCCGGTACCTCGAGCTCCGCGGGGTCGCTCTCGGCGACGACCGACCCGTCCGGGTTCAGCACGAGCAACGAGACCTGGTACGGGCCAGCGGCGGCGGTCTCGGGGACGTCGACGGCGACCGAGACCTCCTCGGACCCCTGGGCCGGAATGGTGATCGTCGGCGTGGGAAGCGAGAACCAGGCGGCGCTCGCGGTGTCGCTCGCGACGACGTGGACGCGGACCTGGGCCGGACTCTCGGTCGGATTGGTGATCGCGAACACCAGACTGCCGGTTCGCTGGTCGTCGAGTCGTGTGATCCCCGCGGGACCGCGGATCGCGAGCGGCACTGCCATGGCTTTCGGCCCTCCTTCCGTGAATCGACTTCACGGCCGACCGAGAGCCTACCTCGCGCGGCGACGCCGTGGCGGCGTCGGGTCGCCTTGCTTACCGGACGTCATGATCACGTCACGCCGGGTGCCCGCGGCCGTCATCGTCTTGGTTGTCGCCGGGTGGGTGGTGCCCTTGCGGCTCACCGAGGCCTACCCTTTCACCGCCGCTCCGATGTTCCGTGACGATTTCCGCCGGTACTGCGTCTATGACGTCACGGGAGGGCCGACGCTCGAAGAGCTCGGCCTGCACGTCGCGTACATCGGGAATCCCGAGGACGAGGCCGGCTCGGGGAGGATCCTCCCCCAGCCGCTCCACCGGTTCGGCGAAGTCCCCGATCTGGACGGCGTGGTGCGGCGGGTCGCCGAGCGCCTCGCCCCGGGCCAGCGGGTGACGGTCCGCCGGACCGTGTTCGCGGGACGGCCCGACGGCTCCTTCGGCGAGGTCGACGTCGACGTCGTCGAGGTGGTTCGGTGATCCGGTCGATCGTCGCGGCGTGGACGTCGCGCCAGCGTCCGTGGCTCGGGGCCCTGGTCGTCGCCTATGGCGCGGTGATGGTGATCGTTCATCCCTGGATGGCGCTGCCCGTGATCGAGGGTGACCCGAACCCTGGTGTGGTCACGCTGATCTCTTGGTTGCCCGAGTCCTGGCAGCACTCGCGGACCGCCTTCCTCGTGGCTCGAGGGGTCGCGATCGTGGGCGCGGTCGGCTGGCTGTCGACGAGATTCGTCCCCTGGTCCGCCTGGGCCACCGTAGCGGGCTTCACCATCAGCAATGCGCTGTTTCTCGAGTCCTGGGTGCACGCGAGCCACACCTCGCACCTGCTCACCCAGGTCCTGCTCGTCCACGCGCTGTGGTTCCACGTCGAGCGCCGTGCCCTTCGCGAAGCCTGGGCGACGGGCCGCTTCTGGTCCACGGAGGTCCAGCCGGGCTGGGTCGTCGAGGCGTCGATCGCCCTGGTTGCGGCCTACCACGCCCACGCGGGGCTCTCGAAGCTCCTCGACAGCGGGCTGTCGTGGGCCAACGGCACGACCATGCAGCTGCTCGTCCACCAGTTCGGTCAGCCCGAGGCGGGCTGGCTCACATCCTGGATCGTCGCGAGCCGCCCGCTCGCGCAGCTCCTGCAGATAGCCGCCCTGCTCGTCGAAGTCGGCGCCGTGTTCCTCGTGGTCCCCGGGGCTCACCGGGCGGTCATCGGGCTCGGGCTCGTCGGGTTCTACGCGGGAGTGCTGACGATCTTCGGCTGGCCCTTCGGAACCAACCTGGTCCTCACCGCGCTTCTCTGCCTGCCGGTCGACCGGGCCCTGCAGCGCGTGGCCGACGACCTCACAGCGTCGCGAGGCTGAAGAGCAGGTCCTGGGCGGCGGCTGCGATGCGAGGGTCGGAGTGGCTCTCGAACAGCTCGGCCCGCTCGATGACCGCCTCGCAGGGACGCTCGACCAGGATCCGCAGAATCGCCACGATCTCCCTGTCCTGGACCTCGGAACCGCCCCAGAACCTCCACCAGTTCCGCGAGCCCGACGGGAGCTTCTCGAGAAACGGCGCCTCCGACCAGTGCGGGTTCTTGGTCAGGACGAGGTCCAGCTCTTCGAGACGGTTCGCCCAGTCGGGCTGCCTCAAGAAGACCCGGATCTCCTGGTCCACGTCCGGCGGCGCCGGGAACTTGACCTTGCGCGCGGTACGTTCGAGGAAGGCGAGCTGGGGGTAGGACGGGTGGTCCAGCGGACGCACCCGACGTCGCTTCCTGAACAGCGGAAGCACCTCCTCGTGGCCCCACATCGTCATGTTCGGCGGTCCACCGTAGTCGTCGAGGAAGGCGCCGAGCTGGTGTGCGAGCTCCTCGTGGCTCGGACGGAGCGCCTCGTCGTAGGCGACCATCTGGGCGACGAGGTTGCGCAGGCGGTTCACGCCGTCGGTCGGCAGGCCGCGAGGCTCGAGCTTGGTGAGGTACCCCGAGAGCGCCTCGCCGTGGTAGGCCCGGTGCACCGACAGCATCACGTGGGCGCCCGTGAGCAGCTCGTAGAGCATCACCCCGAGCGAATAGACGTCGCAGGAAGGCTTGTCGGCGTAGCCGTCGAGGCGCTCGGGTGCGAGGTAGCCGCGGGCGCCGAGCACCATGGACAGCGTCTTCGCCTCCTTGCCCTCGAACTGGCCGTGGGCGATGCCGAAGTCGACCATCTTCACCTCGCCATCGACGCTCACGAGCACGTTCGATGGCTTCACGTCACGGTGGATGATCCGCATGGGCGGTCCCCCTGCGTGGGGGACGGCGTGGTAGGCGGCGCCGAGCGCGTGGGTGCACTGCCGCACGATCTGCACGGCCACGAGCGGTGAGACCCCGTGGGGCTTCTTCGCGAGCACCGCCTCGAGGGAGAGCCCGCGGACCCACTCCATCACCACGACGGGCCGCCCTTCGAGGTTCTCGAGCCGGTGCACCTCGACGATGTTGGGGTGCCGCAGCTGCTTGAGCATGGCCGCTTCGTCGCGCGTCCGGGCGATGATGCGGGGCCGGTTGAGGTGCGCGTCCTTGAGGACCTTGAGGGCCAGGAGGGTGCCCCGGTCGAGGTCGCGCACGATGCAGACGGTCCCGAAGGTCCCGGCCGCCGCGATCTCGAGGAGGCGATAGGCCGGAATACCCGTCGTCGACGTGGTCATGTCACTTGATCCTGTGTCCACCCATCTCGTTGTTGAAAATCCAAGCAACAACTTCGCCGATCTCGAAACCGGCGGGGAGGTACGTCTCGATGCTGGCGGCGGCCGATCCCGCGTCGCGAAGCTCGACCCGGGCCGCCAACATGCGCCGGAGCCGGGTCAGCCAGACCTCGGCGTTTTTCGGGCGCAGGTCGATCCATCCCTTCCTGGCCCACGCATCGGTCCGGCCAGGGTCGTCCAGGGTTACATCGACGGACCGCCCCGCGACCTCGGGCACGTTGATCCGCGGCCCCCGCAGGAGCGTGGCCCCGTCCGGCGAGAGGATGGGAATGCCGATGCTGGGGGCGAGCGTGCGCACCTTGCTCGTCGTCAGCTGGTCGGCGAGCGCGGTCGAGACCTCGCGTGGGCTGCGTGGACGTCCCTCGTCCTCGAGCGCGCCGTGCAGGTCGCCGAAGCACTCCTTCAGCAGCTGGGCCTCGAACAGCAGCTTGGACAGCTCGGGTGGTCCGAGCCGGCCGAGCGCGATCGACGGCATGCCCGACTGTCGCTCGGCGTCTTCGAGGTCGTGCAGCGCCGCTTCGCGCACGAGGCCCGCCTTGTAGGACGGGTCGAGCACCGCCGAGTCGACGGCCGAGATGACGTCCCGGCCCGTGTTGGCGCCCCGGATCTCGTGCACCACGGTGCGCGCGATCTCTTCCGGCGTGATGTACTCCATCTGTCCGTGCGCGGTGATCGCCGCGAACTCCCCACGCGTGAACAGGCCGTTCTCGCCGGTGTCGACCACCGACAGCTCCAGGTTGCCGACCACGTCGTAGGTCGTGGGGTCCTCTCGGAGCACGAGTCGCTCGGACAGCTCCATGGCTCGCGGCACGAAGACCTGGTGGTTGCCGTGCTTGTCGCGGACCTGGATCGTTCGCACCCCGCGGTAGCCGATCATGGCCGCCGGCTTGACCTCCTTGACGATGGGGGCCCCGGGCGTGCGCGCGAGCAGGAACAGCAGCCCCGTGTGCCCGAACGCGGCCTCGTTCTTGGCGAGGAGGACACGCGAGGGCTTGTCCTCGGAGTGCGTGTAGGGGATGTTGAGCCCCATGCCGCCCGTGCCCGTCGTCCCCACCTTGAGGTAGGCCCGCGTGCCGTACATCGCGGTGGCGCGCTGCACGCAGCGTACGTGGCGAACGAGCTGGGGAACCGACTGGGAGAGCAGGAAGTGCTCCAGGTCCTCGACGCCCTCTTCGTCGAAGCCGCCGGCCTCGTCCATCCACGACATCACGTTGGACGCGCCGTCGAACACGTTCTGGTACGACAGACCCGTCGCCGTGTTGACACAGTCGACGATGACCTCGGGGCGGTGCTTCTCGATGAGGCGCACGAGGTGGTTCTCGGCGAAGGCCTGGTCGAAGTCGCCGTAGAGCCACTCGAGCAGTCGCCGCCGCGTGCTCCGCTCCGCCAGCATCTGAGGACGCGGCACGTCGGCCAGGTCGGAGGGCACGAAGAGGTTGCCGTAGGTCGCTGCGAAGTGGACCCGCTCCCCGAACTCCTCGCGCAGCCGGCTCACCGCGCGGCTCGCTTCGGGCTCGGTCAGCGCCGCGACGATGATGCGCTTGGGCTTCAGCTCGAGCACGATGCGACGGCACACCTGCAGGCCCACGAGGCCAGCTCCCCCGAGGATCAAGTAGTCATCGAACACGCAGACGCTCCAACGGATGGGGGTTCACTCTCGCACCAGGGTGACGTCGACCCGCTCGCCATCCCGAAGGACGACCAGCTCGGCGTTACCCGACTTCTTCGACAGCGCCCTGGCGAGGTCCTGGACGCTGTCGATCTTCTTTCGGTTGCACTCGACGACCACGTCGCCGACCTGGGGTGCGTCGTCGCCCATCCCCCGCCGCGCCCGCGCCACGAGCACGCCCTTCTCGATTCCCGTCTCTTCGGTGAAGATGGGAGGGATCGGCCCGAACAGCACGCCGGAGATGCGGAGGATGGAGATGTCGGGCTCGCTCTCTCGGCGCTCCCGACGCAGTCCCGGGTCGTCGGGTGCGTCCTCGCTGCGCGGTCGCTCGGTGAGCTGCACCTTCAAGGTCTGCTGCCGTCCGTCACGCTCGACGCGCAGTGCGACCTCGTCGCCGGGACGGCGGTTGGCGATGGCCGCGATGAGCGACTCGTCGTCGGCGACGGGCTCACCGTCCACGGCGACGATGACGTCGCCGAGCTTCAGGCCTCCCCGCTCGGCGGGCGTGTCGTCGAACACCCTGGCCACGAGCGCGCCCTGCTCGGTGGTGATGCCGTTCGTCTGGCGAACCTCGTCGTCGAGCGCCCGGGGGCGAACGCCGAGAAACCCGCGAAACACCCGACCGTGCTCGCGCAGGTCGGGCAGCACGCTGGCGATCAGGTTGCTCGGGATGGCGAAGCCCACGGTGTTGGCGTTCGCGATGATCGCGGTGTTCATGCCCACGACGCGGCCGGAGACGTCGAAGAGCGGGCCGCCCGAGTTGCCCTGGTTGATCGCGGCGTCGGTCTGCAGAAAGGCCTCTCGGCCGAAGACGTCGTGCCCGATCCGGCGCCCCTTGCCGCTGACGATGCCGAAGGTCGCGGTGCTCCCGAGCCCGAGCGCGTTGCCGAGGGCCACCACCCAGTCGCCTACGCGTACGGAGTCGCTGTTCCCGAGCATCACCGCGGGCCACTCCCGGTCGGCGGGGAGCTGCAGGAGCGCGATGTCCATGGCCTGATCACGGCCGATGATCTCGGCCTCGAGGCGCTCGCCGTCCTGCAGCACCACCTCGAACGACTTCGCCTCCTCGATGACGTGGGCGTTGGTGAGGAGCCAGCCGCGCGAGTCGATGATGAACCCGCTGCCCTCGCCGGAGGGGCCGGGATCGGGGTCGGGCTCGAACCCGAGGATTCGCTGGAGCGCGACGCTCGCGGGCTCGGACGTGACCTCGATGGTGACGACGGCGGGTTGCACGGCCTCGACGAGCGGCGCAAAGGAGCGAGTGGGGTCGTAGGCTCGTCCGTCGGGCAGCACGGGCAGGCTCGCCGGGGCACTGAGCGCGACGCTCGACAGCAGGTGCAGGAACAGCATGGTCCATCCAACCACAGACCGGGCATCCCTCGGAATCCCGGAGTGGACGTGAAGCTTCAGGTTGCGGGCCTCGAAATCGAAGCCACTTCGGTGGGCGGCATGGAGACGTGCATCGAGGTCCCGTCGTACCGACTGTGCTTCGACATGGGCAGGTGTCCTCCGTCCGCGGCGCGTCACCGCTGGGTCTGCATCACCCACGGCCATGTCGACCACCTCGGTGGAATCGCATATCATGCCGCGCTGCGCTTCCTCGTCGGGAGTGCCCCCGCCACCTACTTCGTTCCTCGAGAGATCGTGGACGACGTCAACGCCCTGCTCGAGGTCTGGCGTCGCCTGGACCGCTCCGAGCTACCCGCGAACATCGTGGGGGTGGCCCCCGGCGATCGGCTGGACCTCGGCGGTGGCCGATTCGTAGAGGTCTTTCGCAGCTACCACCGCGTGCCGACCGTCGGTTACGCGCTCCAGCGCGCGCGCCGCGAGCTCCGGCCCGAGCTCGCTGGGTTCTCGGAGTCACAGATCCGCGCACGTCGCCGCGACGGCGAGACGGTGAGCGAGACCCGCTACGTCACGCTGCTCGCGTTCTGCGGGGACACCACCGTCAAGGTGCTCGAGAAGGAGGACCTGCCCGTGTCGGCCCGAGGGCTCGTGCTCGAGTGCACGTTCCTCGACGAGGAGTCCGCGCCGCGCCGTGCCGACCGCAGCGGACACGTCCATCTCGCGGCCATCGCGGAGCAGGCGGAGCGCCTCCGGAACGTGGACACCCTCGTCCTGTCGCACTTCTCTCGGCGCTACGAGGTCGAGGAGATCGAGGCCGCGGTCGTGCGGTGCCTGCCCGACTGGCTCGCCGCGCGGGTGGTCGTGGTTCCGGCCGAGCCGCCGTGGGTCAGTCCGCGGTCGTGATGTCTTCGACGAAGGCGTCGATCTTGCCTCGCACGGCATCGGCGTAGCGGGCGCGCACGCGGAGGGTGAGAGGACCAGGCTCGCCGCTGCCGATCTGGCGCCGGTCCAGGCTCCTCACGGGCGTGACCTCCGCGGCGGTCCCGCAGAGGAAGACCTCGTCGGCGACGTACAGCGCGTCCCGCGCCATCGGCTGCTCCACCACCTCGACGTCGTCGAGCCGCAGGATGTCGATCACCGACTGACGCGTGATGCCGGGGAGGATGTTGATGGGCGGTGGGGTGAACACGCGGCCTCCGCGGACGACGAAGAGGTTCTCGCCGGTGCCCTCGGCGACGAGCCCCCGGTGGTCCAGCATAAGCGCCTCGTCGTAGCCGTCGTCGTTGGCCTCGTAGCGGGCGAGGATGCTGTTGACGTAGTTCCCGACGATCTTGGCGTGGGCAGGAGCCGCATTGGGGTGATTGCGCGTGAACGTGCTCGTCTTGAGCGAGATGCCGTTCGCGACGCCCTCTTCGCCGAGGTAGGCGCCCCACTGCCACGCCGCGACGGCGACGTGGACCCGATTCGTTCGGGCGCCGAGGCCCATCGACCCTTCACCGATGAAGGCGATGGGCCTCAGGTAGGCCGAGGTGAACCCGTTCCTGGTCAGCGTGTCGGTGCAGGCCCGCTCGATGTCCTCGGCGCCGTAGGGCGTGTCCATCCTGACGATGTGCATGCTCGAGAGGAGTCGCTGGACGTGAGCACGCAGTCGCCAGATGCCGGCCTTGCCGTCTGGCTGCTCGTAGGCGCGGATGCCTTCGAAGGCTCCGAGGCCGTAGTGGAGAGTGTGGGTCAGCAGGTGCACCTTGGCTTCACCGAAGGGCACGAACTCTCCATCCATCCAGATCCAGTCCGACTCGATGCCCACGGCGCCTCCGAATGCAGCCCCCCAGCGGCTGCGGGGTGAGGGCGCGGTTTATCCCGGCCTCGCAGTCGATGGCGGCCCACGCGCGCTGGGCGAGGTACGGGAAGCGCGCGGAGAGTGGGATGGGACTCGGCTCGTCAAAACTTTCCCCGACCTGCCTCGTTCTGCTGGTGGCTTGTGGCTCGACCTGGGACCTCCGCTCCGGAGATGTCCTCGCCATCGGGTGTGTCGAGGTGAGCACGTTCGTCGACGACGACGACGACGGCTGGGGCGGCCCGGGAGACCTCGGACAGATCGCCTGCGTGACCGCGCTGCCAGCCGGAGCGGCGGGCAACGACCTCGACTGTGACGACGCAGACCCCGACGTCACGGGGTTCGTGGGCCGAACCTGCCCGAGCGGCCTGGATCCGGAGGGGCGGGTCGCGGGCCAGGTCGTAGGTCAGCGAGAGTTCGTCGCCCTGGACGGGACGGCCGAGCCGGTTCGCTACACCACGGCGGTAGCGCTCTGCGAAGGATGGGCGATCGAGAGCTCGGAGTCCGGACTCAGCGGCCAGCGTGGCCTCGCCACCGTTCAGGACACAGGGGAGCTGCAGGCCCTGCCCAAGTGGCTCGAGGGCTTGCCCGGGGTCGTGCCGGGCTACGCCGGCTTCGTCGATCTCCGCTGGAGCGAGGCCGACGCCGGCTGGCGCTGGCCTGACGGCGGTGAGCCCGACGGGCTGCCGTTCTGTGACGAGTCGCCCGGGCTCGAGGACTTCCTGATCGACCTCGCCCCCACCGACCCACAACGAGATGCCCTGCTCGACCAGGTCGCCGAGGAGGCTCGGCTCACCCTGACCCTGGGTGACGATGGATGGTGCTGGGGAACGCCGGGGAACGCGGGCTTCGCTCCACAGGAGGCCCTCGCCCTGTGCGAGAGGCCCGCCCCGAACCCCGTCGACTACCCGTCACGGTGAGGTCGCTCAGAACAGACCCGTCGCCTCGGCGAGCCAGGCCAGACCGAGCGACGTCGCCCAGCCGAGGCCCACGGTCAGGGTGACCCCTCCGGGCCCGCTGGCTCGGGCGTCCCGCACCACCAGCCACCCCGACCCCGCAATCACGAGTCCCAGTACGACGAAGGCCTCGGGCAGCTCGGTGCGTACCGCCAGCAGGACCAGGCCGGCCACCACCACGACCACGTGGCCGACGAGCGCGACCCACACCGGCCAGAGCGCGCGATTCTCCAGGTAGGGCAGGACCCACTCGTCGACCCAGGCCGGCCAGCCCGACGTAGACGGCGTCTCGTCGCTCATTCAGACTCCATCGGTGTTCTCGATGGGATCTGACCCGACGGTCGCCAACTGCCCAGGTAGAACGTGTGCAACGCTGTGCTGCATCGAGGATTACCCGCGAACGCAGGGGATCCGCCCACTTCGGACGCTGCGTGGCAGTGGCAGCGGCGACGACCGGCGCTACAGCCACATCTTGCCAGAGGACAAACGTGCTGACGCTCATCCATCGCATCGCCTGGGGCCTCACGCTGACGACCATCGGGTTGGTCGTGTTCGGGGCATCCGTGCGGGTGCACGACGCAGGCCTCGCCTGCCCCGACTGGCCGCTGTGCTTCGGTCAGGTCGTGCCGGTGCTCGACTTCCAGGTCGGTCTCGAGTGGGGTCATCGGGTTCTGGCGGGCGGCATCTCGCTCGGCTTCGTCGTGCTCGGCGCCCTCGTCTTCCGGGCCCGGGACCAGCTCCCTCGCTTCGTGCCCGTACTGTGGGGCATCGCCGCTGGGGTCCTTGCCATCCAGGTCGTGCTCGGCGGACTGACGGTCCTCGAGCTCCTCGCGGAGTGGACGGTCACCTCGCACCTGCTCGCCGGCAACACCTTCTGCGTGCTCCTCTTCCTCCTCGCCATCGCCATCGGAGACACGCGGACGCCCGCGGCATCCCGCTCCGGTGTCGGCTTCGCCACACGCGCGACGGCGCTGATCCTGGCGGTGATGGTGCCGGTGCAGATCGCGCTCGGGGGGCTCGTGTCGTCGTCGTACGCGGGCATGGCTTGTCCCGGCTTCCCTGCCTGCTACGGGGACGTCTGGTTCCCCACCCTCTCCGGTGGCATGGGCCTGCAGGTCGCGCACCGCATCGGGGCCTGGACGCTGCTCGCCATCTCGGTGGTGCAGGTGGCGGTGGCCTTCGGCGGCCCGAGTGTCGTCCGACGCCGGAGCCTGCTGCTGCTCGGACTGGTGCTCGCCCAGGGCACGCTCGGTGCCCTCAACGTCTGGTGGCTGGTGCCCGCGGAGGTCACCCTCCTGCACTCGCTCGGCGCGAACCTGACCGCGCTCGCGACGGCGGCCCTCCACTACGAGATCTGGCGGTCCCCGGTCGCGACCGCCGCGACCACGGCCCCGGTGATGCTCGCGGGTCAGGAGGCAAAGTGAGCCAGGTCGAAGCGCCCTCGTCGTTGCTCTCGGAGCTCTCCTCGGTCGAGGTGAGCCCCCTGCGTCGCCTTCTCGAGATCGTTCGCCCCAAGGTCATCGGGCTGGTCGTGTTCACCGGGTTGCCAGCGCTCCTGCTCGGGCAGGAGAGCTGGCCCTCGGCGACCCAGGCGGGCCTGGTGTTGCTGGGCACGGCGCTCATCGGTGGCGCTTGCTCGGCGTTCAACGCGGTCATCGAGCGTGAGTCCGACGCGCGCATGGCGCGCACGCGGCAACGTCCCCTACCCGCCGCGGCGCTCTCGCCCTCGATGGTGACCGGCTACGGGCTGGCGCTCACGGTGGCGGGCTCGGCGGTCCTGTATGTCGCGGGCACCGCGCTGGCCGTGCTCATCGGACTCGGGACCATCGCGTTCTACGTCGGCGTCTACACGGCGTGGCTCAAGCCGCGCACCCCGCAGAACATCGTGATCGGCGGGGCGGCGGGCTCGACGGCCCCGCTCATCGCATCCGCAGCGGTGGGTGACGGAATCTCGGTGGGCGCCGTCATTCTGTTTCTCATCGTGTTCCTGTGGACCCCGCCGCACTTCTGGGCCATCGCCATCTTCCGCAAGCGCGAGTACGAGCTTGCCGGCTTCCCCATGATGCCCTCCGTGGTGGGCAATCGCGCCACCCGCTGGCGCTCGCTCGCCTACACCGCGCTGCTGCTCCCGGTGACGCTCGCTCCCGTGGCGCTCGGGCAGCTCTCGTGGTTCTACGGCGCGGTCGCCCTGGTCGTGGGCGTCGGGTTCCTGGTCTCGGTGGCCCGTTCGATCGCGCTCGACCGTCCTCCCGTGGATCGGCAGGTGTTCCGTCACTCGATCGCACACCTGTCGCTGCTCTTTGGTGCCATGCTGCTCGACCTCGTCGTTCAGCGGATTCTGGAGTGAACGTGCAGAACCTCCCTGCTCTCACCTTGATCGGCGCGCTCGCCTTCGTCGTGGGCTGCGGTCAGCGTCCCTACGAACAGGACGAGCCCGAGATCGCGGCTCGCTACGCGCACAAGTACGCCGATGGCGAGTGCACGTCGTGGCTCGTCAGTGCGCGGACCGGCTACCGGTATTGCGCCTCCCCGCCCGTCGAGGTCGACGTCGAGATCTACCGGGGGCCGGTCCTCGCCACCCTGGGCGGCGACGAGGAGCTCGTGGTGGACGAGCCGTCGCTGATGGCCAAGGGCGCCGAGGTCTACGGGGCTTACTGCGCCACCTGCCACCAGGCCGACGGCAAGGGGCTCGAGGGGCTCTATCCGCCGCTGGCCGGCTCCGGTGACTACTACGGCGACGCCGAGAACCACGTGGGCATCATCATGAACGGTCTCAACGGCGAGATCGTGGTCCAGGGTGTCACGTACAACGGGGCCATGGCGGGTCACGGCTTCCTGTCCGACTACGAGATTGCAGCGGTGGCCACCTACGAGCGGCTCTCGTGGGGCAACGACGACGGCATGGTCACCCCCGACGTGGTGGCCGCGGCCCGATGAGCTCGACCACGCTGGACCCCACCACTCGACAGCGGCTGATCTATGCCGTATCTGGCGTGGTGTGTGTCGTGGTCGCATTTCTGCTGCTCGGGCCCCGCCCCGAGGGCGTCGCGGGATCGGTCGACGTCTCGATGCTGCCCTGGGTCAATGCCGGCATCAACAGCGTCACGACGGTGGTCCTGCTCGCTGGCTTCGCGGCCATCCGCGCAAAGCGCGTGGCTCTCCACCGGGCTCTCATGACGACCGCCCTCGGACTGTCCGTGGTGTTCCTGGTGGTCTACGTGACCTACCACTGGTTCAGCGCGGGCCCCGTCCGCTATGAGGGCGATTTTCGTGGGTTCTACTTGTTCGTCCTCGCCACCCACGTCCTGCTCGCGATCGCCGTGCTGCCGTTGGCACTGACGACGTGGGCGCGTGGTTGGTTCGGCGCCATCGCCGACCACCGTCGCATCGCACCCGCGACCTTCGGGGTGTGGCTGTACGTGACGGTCACCGGCGTCCTCATCGTGACCATGGCCCACGGATGACGGGGACCGAGGGATCGATGACGCAGCACTTTGGAGCATTGATGCGAGGCGAGGCCCCCCATACGGTCAGACCTCGAAGTGAGGATCGATGGATTCGCTGAAGTCCTGGATCACCGTCTCGGCCAGCCTCGCCCTCGCGGGCTGCGGCGCCGCGTCGGCCAACACCACGAGTGAAGAGCCCACGCCCGAAATGGCGGCGCGGGGCGAGGTCCACTACGTCAACTACTGCCAGCCGTGCCACGGTGAGCAGGGCGCCGGCAACCCCGACGTCGAGGCCCCGCCCATCGGGGGCCTGCCGTACTGGTACGTCGCCCGCCAGCTCCACAACTTCCGCAACGGTCTGCGGGGTGTCCACTACGACGACATCGCCGGCAAGCGCATGCGCCCGATGGCGTGGGCGCTGCAGTCGGACGCCCAGGTCGCCGAGGTGTCGGCCTACGTCGCAGGGGTGACCGACGAGGTCGGCCGAGCGACGGGGCTCTCGAGCGTCGAGGTCGTGGACTCCATGGAGTTCACGCCGAAGGAGGTGGAGCTCGGGGCCGCGGCCTACGCGGTCTGCTCCGCGTGTCACGGCGCCAACGGTCGTGGCAACGAGGCCCTCGGCGCGCCGAGCTTGGTGAGCATGCCAGACTGGTACCTGTACACCCAGCTGAAGAACTTCAAGTACGGTGTTCGCGGCCGGCATCCCGAGGACACCTACGGCGCCACGATGTACCCGATGGCGGTCAATCTGGTGGTCGACGACGAGCAGGACCAGGTCCGGCAGGTCGTGGCCCACATCAGCCAGACGCTCGACAAGAGCAACTAGGCTTGCAGGAGGGTCCCGTGGCCAAGGAAGAAACCCCGGAAGAGATCGCCAACAACACGTTCGTCGCCACGATGTTCGGCGCGGCCCTGTTCATTGGCGTCGTCTTCGTCTTCATTCTGTGAGTCTGCAATGATCGAGTGGCTTATCGAACCCGCGTCGACCTTCGCGGACGACGTCGACTTCCTGTTCGTCCTCATCACGCTGATCGTGATGCCGTGGTTCTTCGCGGCAGAGGGCATCTTCTTCTACTTCTTGTGGCGCTACCGCGAGCAGCCCGGCGAGAAGGCGCTGTACGTGACCGGCAACGAGCCGGAGCTCAAGCGCTGGATCACCTGGCCGCACGCCGTCATCATCGCGCTCGACCTCATCCTCATCGCCGGCGCGGTCAACGTGTGGATGCAGATCAAGCAGAACCAGCCCGACACGGATCGGGTGGTGCGGGTCACCGCCCAGCAGTGGGCGTGGACCTTCGTGCACCAGGGCGCGGACGGTGAGTTCGACACCGAGGACGACATCGAGACCGGCGACGAGCTGCACGTCGTGGTCGGCGAGCCCTACAAGTTCGAGCTGTCGTCGCTCGACGTGCTGCACAGCTTCTCGATCCCCACCTTCCGCCTCAAGCAGGACGCGGTGCCCGGCCGCGTGATCACCGGATGGTTCGAGGCGACGAAGACGGGCACGTTCGATATCCAGTGCACCGAGATGTGCGGCATCGGCCACGGCCTCATGCCCGCGCGCCTCATCGTCCACTCGCCGGACGACTACGAGGCCTGGCTCCGTCAGGCCACCACGGTCGCCTCCAACTAGGTACCCCCCTCTCCGTCCGAGGAAGTGATGGCCAGCCAGCCGACGATCGAACACCACGAGGAGCACGGGCACGACCACCACGAGCCCACGTTCCTCGAGAAGTACATCTTTCCGCTCGACCACAAGTACATCGGCATGCAGTACCTGTTCACGGGTATGTTCATGGCGCTGTTCGGCGG
>CAZZLC010000112.1:0-14592 GCA_964655065.1 uncultured Enterobacteriaceae bacterium
GTGTGGAAGTCGCTGTTCGTGGCGACCCAATCCACGGCTTCGAGGTCTGCAACGTCGTTGCCGGACCAGTACGTCGTCCGCGTGAGGCCAGGTGCCCGTGGTGCAGGTCCACGGGCCGCGATCTCCCACTCGTCCTCGGTGGGCAGTCGGTAGCCGTTGGCCCGCTCGCCGTTGGCCCGTCGGGCCAGCTGGACGCCCGCCGCCTCGCAGCTCTCGACGGCGTGGTCGGTCGGGTCGCCGGTGCCGTGGTAGGCGGGCCGAAACCCCTCGACCCTCGACCAGAGGTTGGCGAACCGCACGGCGTCGCACCACGACACGCTGTCGACGGGATGCTTCGGGCCGACGAACACCGACGGATGCTCGGGCAGGCCGAAGCGTCGTGCGTCGACGTCGCCGCCGTGGGTCCACACGCTGCGCCACAGCTCCTGGGTGACCTCCGTGCGCAGCAGCTCGAAGGGCGGCGGCGGTGGGACGTCGCGTTCCTCTTCGTGGTCCGCGCAGAAAGCCTCGACGTCCGGATCACAGCCCAACCGGCACGACGCACCGCAGACCGAGGGGTCGACGAGGCGCCAGTCTTCGGCCGTCAGCACGTCCGCCGGCTCCCGCACCGGCTCGTCGGGAACCGCGTCCCACGCCGCCACACCCGCGAGCGCCAGCACGGCGAGGGGAAGCACGAGCTCCCAAGGCCCGTGCCGGCTGTTGCCCCAGCGCTTCAACGCCTCGCCGACCCCACGCAGCGGCAGTCGTCCCAGCAGCCGGTTGCCGACCCCCACCGCGAGCAACGTGCCGTGGACCAGTGACGGAAAGATCGCGGTGAGCATTGCGACAGCCGAGATCAACAGTGTTCCCACGATGATGTCGCCACTCGCGGCGACGAGGTCGATGCCGCCAGTGAGGGCTTGGCCTGCGGCCACGAGGACCCACAAGGGCCAGGTGAAGGGCCCGCCCCCTACAGACATTGCGACTAAGACACCGCCCAGGTTGGTGTAGACGGTGAGCAGCGCGCAGAGTCCGACCAGCCCGACGTCGAGAGCGAGCCCCAGCAGGAGGCGCACGCCGCCGACCCCACGAACCAGGCCCCGCAAGATCGTCCGCGTGAAGACGAGCGAGAAGAAGTCGAGGAAGACGTTCCCGAGCGCCAGGGGGCCGGTGAGGATCAATGAGACCGCGGCGGCGCCTACCGCCGTGACATCGCTGCCCTTGAGCGAGTCGTTAGCCTCGAAGGCGAAGATCACCGCGAGGGGAACGATCGTCACCCCCGTGAGGGCAGCCGAAATCCAGATCGAACGCCACGAGAACAAGCGCTCCCCGTAGATCCGGTCGAGGAAGCCCTCGGCCACGCCGAGCAGCTCCACGACCGTCGCCCGGTTGAGCCAGTCGCCTACGGCGTGCACCCGGCCCGCCCGCAGCAGGCGATCGTTGCGGCGCATCGCGAACAGACCCCAGATCCCGACCCCGAGCCCGGCGGCGGCCCCGAGGGCGACGTAGCTCCCGGTCGACAGCGTGGGCGGACGCACGACGAGCGCCGCCCCGAACAAGCCGATTCCGAGCAGCAAGCCGAGCCACACCGGCCAAGGGGGGCGGCCCGGCTCCGAGGTGAGCACGGCCGGCAGCTCGGCCCGATCGAGCGCGTGGCCGAGAAGCCAGCCCGGCGGTGGCCCCTCGCCCGTTTCCCGGCGGGTGTGGTCGAGGGCTTCGACGAACGCCAGGGCCTCCTCCACGTTCGGATCCCGTCGGGCGGCGACCGACCAGAAGAACCGGACCTGATCAGCGTTCTCGAGCGCGGCCCGCGCGTCGTGGTCCAGTCCACCGTCCAGCGACACGGGACGCAGCACCACGTTCGTCAGCTTCTCCTGCCGACCCACCTCCTCCGCCACCCGATGACGGTCCTCGGGGGCTGCGACGTACACCCCCTCACGAGGCAGCGTCTTCAGCTGCGCCACCACCTTGTCGATCGCGTCGACCCCCGACACGGCCTGCAACTCGGTGAGCAGACCGACGGCGAAGGCGTCGCTGTCGAGCTCGCTCCACTCCACGCCGAGCCGCCAGGGCACGAACACGAAGCGATCCTTGCGGGCGCGCTTGCGGAGCGCGAGCAGCTCGACCTCGAGCTTCACCCATCGGCTCTGCAGCGCCTCGGGCGTGAGCAGCACCACGGCCCCCTGGCAGCCGTCGAGCCACGTCGCGAGCTCGTCGCGCCAGGCCTCCCCTGGCTCGATCCGGGTGTCGAAGCGCAGGCGGATGCCGTGCGGCTCGAGTTGCTCGGTGAGTGCCTCGATCAGCTGGTGGCTGATCGCGGAGGCGTGGGCGTAGCTGACGAACACAGTGGACATGCGGTGACCTCGTTCGGCGAGCAGGACGCTGCGACGCCGAGCCTACCGCGTGGGGGGCGGGTCACGATTCACGTGGGCGAAAGCTCGCGCGGTTGCGATTCCGGCGAGCCCGCCTCCGAGACCCCCCGTCGCGAACACAGGACTGCTTCGCCTCCTCGCCGCCAGCTACCTCACCCTCGCGGCTCCGACCCGGCCGCTCGAGGTGAGAAGGATGCGTTGCTTTCCTGCCGCTGGACCCGCGATCGCCGCTCTGCTGCTCACGGCCTGCGGCGTGTCGGCCGCCGACGTCGTCGAGCCCGTGGTGAACCCCCTGCTCTCCATCGATCGCGGCGGCGACCGCACGCCGTTCGACGGAACCGTCCGTGAGGTTCGCGAGGCCCGCGGCTACCTCTACCTGCGGGTCGACGAGCGCTGGGTCGCGAGCCTCGCCAAGCCCCTCGTCCCTGGCGATCTCGTGACTGTCCAGCCCATCGGGGTGGCGCACGCCTTCACCTCGCGCCACACGGGCCATCACTACGACGAGTTGGTGTTCGGCGTGGTCTCGGCAAGGTGATCGCCCGACGCGAAGGAACCCATCTTGTGACATCGCGCTGGCAGACACGCTGTTACATTGCGCAGCCCTCGACTACCGAGGACGTTCGCCCAGCGGACGGAGCGGGCCCGTGCGGCCGGAGGTTGTTGAATGAGAATCCGCACTACCGTGTCCATCGCGCTGGTGGCCCTCGCGGCCGGCGCTGTGGGCTGTGGCGAGGAGCTCTTCCAGTCCCTCGTCGATATCCGTGATGCCACCGACGACGAGTGCGAGCACGGCGGTCAGCTCGTGTTCACCGGCGTCGACTCGAATGGCAACGGCGTCCTCGACGACAACGAGGTCGAGGCCACGCGCGCCATCTGTAACGGCGACCCTGGCATCGATGGTGAGCAGGGGATCCCGGGCACCAACGCGCTGCTTCGCACGACCGAGGAGGCGCCGGGCGACAACTGCGCCGACGGCGGCGTGAAGATCGAGGTCGGCCTCGACGACAACGGCAACGGCACCCTCGACGAAGACGAGATCAGTGCCACGAGCTTCGTGTGCAACGGCGCCCAGGGGCCCGCGGGCTTCGACACGCTCGTCCGCACCCTGCCCGACGCGCCGTCCTGCGGCGAGTTCGGCGGCATCACCGTGCAGTCCGGCGTCGACGACGACCGCGACGGCGTGCTCGACGACAACGAGGTCGACAGCACCGACGTCATCTGCAACGGCACCGACGGATTCAACTCCCTCGTGGAGATCGTCGCCGAGCCGGCGGGCGCCAACTGCACGGTCGGTGGCCAGCAGATCACGAGCGGCCTCGACTCCGACCGCAACGGCGTGCTCGAGGGCACCGAGATCGTCGACGTCGTATACGTCTGCGACTCGATTCCCAACCTCGTGACCGTGTCGCCCGAGCTCGAAGGCGAGAGCACCGACTGCCCCGACGGCGGCAGCCGCATCGATGCGGGCCTCGACACCGACGCGAGCGGCACCCTCGAGCCGGGCGAGATCGCCACGACCACCTTCGTCTGCAACGGCGACGACGGACTCCCGAGCCTCGTGGTCGTGAGCGCGGAGCCTGCCGGGGCGAACTGCGCCGACGGCGGCAACCGCATCGACTCGGGCCTCGACACGAGCGAAGACGGTGTCCTCGATGCCGAGGAGATCAACTCGACCCAGTACGTCTGCAACGGGGCTGACGGCCTCGACGGGGCCGATGGCGCGGCCGACCTCGTTCGGGTCTCGTCGATTCCCGAGGGCGAGACCTGCTCCGAAGGCGGAATCCTGGTGGAGACGGGACCCGACGTCGACGCCGATGATGTGCTCGATCCCGAGGAGGTCACCGGTTCCTCGGCGATCTGCGACGGGGTCTCGGGCATCAGCGGCGTGACGAGCCTGATCGACATCACCACCGTGGCGCCCGGCGCCGACTGCGTCGACGGTGGCCAGCGCATCGACGTCGGGGCCGACCTCGACCGCAACGACGTGCTCGACCCGAACGAGGTCACGTCCACGACCTTCGTGTGCAACGGCCTCGCGGCAGTGCCCTTCGCGATTCTCGAGGACCCGAGCCTGCCCGACGCGCTCGCCAACTCGCCCTACGACATCCCGCTGACCGCTCGCGGCGGCACCGGCGGGGACTACGCGTGGACCGTCACCTCGGGTGCCCTGCCCCCGGGCCTCTCCGTCGATCCGACCGGCACGCCCGGCTCGCGGATCTCCGGTCTCCCCACGCTGGGTGGCACCTACGTCTTCACCGTCCAGGTGACGGACTTCTTCGGCCAGGCGACCAGCACCGAGTTCACGCTCTTCGTACAGGCGCCGCTGCTCGAGATCGAGACCTTCGTGGTCTCGCGCCCGGTGCAGGGCTCCCCTTACTCCACGACGCTCACGGCGACGGGCGGTACGCCCCCCTACACCTGGTCGGTCGCCGAGGGAACCCTGCCGACCGGCCTCTCGCTCGACGCGGGCACCGGAGTCGTCTCGGGCACGCCGACGGGCGGACTGCCCTCGACGGTCCTGGTCCGCGTGGAGGACGCCGCGACGGAGACGCGCGACGCCCGCATCACGTTCCACGACACGCCGCGCTGGGCCGGGTTCGCGGGAGACTTCGTGACCGACGGCGTCTACGAGCTCGGACTGAACAACATCGAGGGCGGCGTCGTCACCGCCGCGACCGTGCTCAACCCTCCCCCCGTCTCCGGCGGTGACCTCGGCCAGAGCACCTCGCCCTCCGTCACCGACGTGAAGTTCTCGGCCAACGGCGACCGCGTCTCGTTCACGGGTGACTTCGACCTCGACCTCTCCGAGGAGATCTGGTGGGTCGACCTGTCCGGCGCCGCGCCAGGCCCGGCCATCAAGGCCAACGCCCCCTTCACCACGGGTGACCAGGACGTCTCGGCTGGTGGCCACGAGTGGTCGTCCGACGGCCGGTTCCTCGCCTTCGTCGCTGACGACGTCGTCAACAGCGAGATCAACCTCTTCCTCGTCGACACCCTCGCGGTCACGCCGACGGCGGTCCAGGTCAACCCGACCCTTCAGGCCGATCAGGACGTCTTCACGGGCTTCGCGTTCTCGCCCGACGGCACGCTGCTCGCCTACGAGGCAGACCACGGCACCACCGACGTGACCGACCTCTGGGTCGTCGACCTGGCTGCCGCGGTGCCCACGCCGGTCAACGTCTCGAACAACACCGGGGCGTCCGACACGCTCACCTTCCAGTGGTCGCCCGACTCGAGCTCCCTGCTCTACACCAACGACCTCGTCGACGGCGTGAACGAGCTCTTCCTCGCCAACGTGGCGGGCGGCATCGTCGGCCCGTCGGTTCGGGTGCACCCGACGCTCCCGCCCACCGCCGACGTGAACACCACGGAGGCGGACTACGGCTTCTCGCCCGATGGCAGCCGGATCTTCTACTTGGCCGACGCCAACGTGGACGGGTTGATCGAGCTGTTCGTGGTCGACGTCGCCAGCCTCGGGGTGGCGCGGCAGGTGAGCGCGACCGGGATCACCAACACCTCGCAGGACGTGGAGCTCGCGGCGTGGACCCCGGACTCGCGCTCGCTCGTCTTCGCTCACGACGCGGCCACTCTCGACGTCATGGAGCTCTGGCTCGGCGATGCCACCGGCACGCTCTCCGGGGGGCCGGTTCAGCTGAGCGGCCCGATGGTCTCCGGCGGAGACATCGGGCAGAGCACTTCGCCGTCCAACAACGACGTCATCGTCGATCCGGCGGGGCGCGGCGTGTTCTACGCGGCTGACGAGGTCACGGCCTCGCGCGAGGACCTGTTCTTCGCCGCGTTCGCTGCGCCCGGGGCCTCCAACCTGTTGACGACCAACTTCGGCTCCACGAGCGACGTCAACAGCTTCCTCGTCGCGCAGGACGCCTCGGTCCTCGTGTTCAACGGCGACCCCACTGCGTCGTCGGTCGACGAGCTCTACGGCATCGACCTCACCGGTCCCACGCCCGGCGCGCCCCAGCTCGCCAACAAGCCGCTGGTCGCGAGCGGCGATGTCGACACCTCCATCACCTCGAGCGACTGGTTCATCGTGGGTGACGGTGAGGCCGTCGTCTACGTTGCCGATGCCGACACCGACGCAGTCGACGAGGCCTACTACACCGCGCTCGTCAACGGCGCGGCGGGCACGTCCACGACGCTGAACCCGCCGATGGTCACGAGCGGCGACAACACCATCGTCTACCGCGAGAACTGACGGCGCTTGGTGACGGGGTCCTGATCACCCGGGCCCCGTCGCCGTCGTCTACGCGCAAGGAGACCATCGCTTCGTTTCACCTGCGCTGCTCGACGCGCATGGGCATGGTGCCACGGGGCGACAGCGTGACCCGGGGTTGCGGCGACGGCAGCGAGCCCGTGGGCACGAGGCGGTATCGCGAGACCAACGAAGCGAGGATCAGTCGCATCTCCATCTGCGCGAACCCTGCACCCACGCACATCCGGGTGCCCGCGCCGAAGGGCAGGTAGGCGTGAGGGACGTCCAGGGGCTCCGCAAAGCGCTCGGGTCGGAAGGCCTCGGGGTCGACGAACCAGCGCGGATCGCGGTGGCAGTGCCAGATCCAGCTCGTCACCTGGTCACCTGGCCGCACGGGGAACCCGGCCACCTCGGTCTCCGCGGCAGCCACCCGAGGCACCACGTAGGCCGGCGGATACAGCCGCATGGCCTCGGCGATCACGCGGTCGGTGGTCGGGAGGCGAGGCAGGTCGTCGAGGGTGGCAGGTCGCCCTCCGAGCACCTCGTCGATCTCGGCCTCCAGGGGCTCGCGAACCTCCGGGTGCGCTCCGAGGAGCGCGAGCGTCCAGGTCAGTGCGTGCGACGTCGTCTCGTGACCGGCGAGGAACAGGGTGACCAGCTCGTCGCGGAGCTCCCGGCCTTCGAGTCCCGCGGCACGCAGCATGGCCAGAAGGTCGGTGTGGCCGCCATCGGGAGAGCGGGTGGCGACGAGCGAGCTGATCAGAGCGTCGATGTCGGCGACAGCTCGGCGAGCCCGCAGACGCCGTGGGGTCGGAACGAAGGCGGGCCACAGGTCGGGCTGGCTGGCCTCGCGAAGGGACTCCATGGCGCGGGCGACGGTGTCGGTGTCGCTCCGAACGTCGTGGTCGAAGAGCGCTTTGCACACGATGGCGAGCGTGAGCTGCATCATCGCGGTCGAGACCTCGACCACCTCGCCGTCGGCCCACACCACCGCCTCGGCGTGGGCGGTCATGGTCGCCGCGTAGCTCGCGATGGCCTTGGCCATGAAGGCGGGCTGCACGAGCCGGCGCTTGCGACGCCACGCCTCGCCGTCCGCGATCAACAGTCCGTTGCCGAGGATGGGACGCAGTCGATCGTTGGCCCCGCCGGCCTTCTGGAACGACGAGGCGTGGGTCACCAGCACGTCGCGGATGGCGTCGGGATGTCGGGTGACGAGGAGTCGTCGGCCGCCGCCCTCGTCGACCTGGTAGAGGTCGCCGTGCTCCTCGAAGCGCTGCCCGACGAAGCCCAGCGGGTCGCGCACCAGTCGCAGCAGGGTGGCGAGGCGCACCAGCGGGTTGCGCGAGCGGGTCGGGCCAGGCGGGATGGCCGGATCGTGGACCAAGGGGAGCCCCCAGGTGCGAGCGAGGGGAGAGGGTTCAGGGGATCCGAGGGGCGTCGTCGACGAGCGCCGAGCGGAAGAACGTCGTCCACCGGTCGGAGTCGAGGAGACCCACCCCGTGCGTACCACCCACGTACTGGACCAGTCCTGCCGTGACCGGGGTGCCGTCGAAGCCGACCGTGTTGCCGCTCACCGGGAGCTCGTCCACCGGCGGAGGGAACAGCGCGTCGGCCGCGATGCGGTAGTCGCCGCGTACGATTGGGACGCTGCCGGCGTGGGCCATCGCCTGGGTGGTGAGGGGAGGGGTGAACGTGTCGGCCTCGCCGAGTGTGAGGAGCATGGCGGGCAGCGGCCGGCGCTGCAGCGTCGGCTCCGCGAACCAGCCCGCAGCGAGATTCAGCGGGTCCACGGGGTCTGCCGCGTGCTGAACGAGGCTCGCAATCGGGTGGAAGTCGTCCAGCGCCTCGTCGTCCTCGAACTCGAAGATCGCGTCGACCAACGCCGCGACGTCCACGACCCCCCCCTGGTTGAGCAACGCCCCGAGGAAGGTGCCTCCGCCGCTGCCCGAGAGCATCGCGGCCTTGACCTTCCCGTCGAAGTGGGCAGCGGCGAGGGCGCCGACGATGCCTCCGTGCGAGTGGCCCTGGTAGCCGATCCGGGTCGGATCCAGCGGCACGTCGCCCTCGGGAAGGGGCACGAAGGCGCCCGGACGCGCGAGGAGCTCCACCAGCCAGACCTGGTCGGCGGCCCCTTGCAGGAAGCTCGTCACCGACGAGAGCGGATTTCCGTAGTTGATCACCGTCTCGAAGCCCGGCCCCGCGCCGCGCTCCCCGTGAAGCGGCAGATCGATCCCCACGGACGCGATCCCCAGCAGCGCGATCGCACCGCCGAAGCTGTAGGTCAGCTCGTGGGATCCGCCGGTGCCATTGAGGTGGAGCAGCACGGGCCAGCCCCCTGGCGGGGGCTCGCCGGCGGGAAGGGTGAGGGCCACCGGGACCTCGTCGTAGCCGTCGAGGACGGGGCGCCCGCCGTCGTCGAAGAGGATGTCGCCGCCGTCGGTCGCGTAGGGCACCTCGCCCGACTGCCAGCGCGGAATCACGAGTCGGCCCGACCACGCGCGACTGTTCGGCCAGAGCGGCACGACCTCCGTCCACTGGTCGCCGAACCCCGCGCCTTCGGCCCCCGCGGGCGGCACGAGAGCCCGCACCTCCTCGATCAGCTTGGCGAGAGGGTCGGTGACCGGCGCCGCCGTGATCGGGACGACGATCGGCTCCCCGTCGGCGCTGCAGCCGACCTCCTCCGCCAGGGTCAACGCATACCGCACCCCGGGTCGCATGCCGCGTCCCCACGCGGGTCGAACGGCGAGGGTGTGGGCGGGAAGCAGGCTCGTCTCCTCGTCGAAGACGCGGATGCGGAGGGGGATCGCTTCTCCGTCGTCGGGATCGATGGGGGCGAGCCGGACGAGGCTGTCGGGCTCGAGAGTTCCGGCGAGGTCGGGGAGAGCGGCCGTGATCGGGCCGTCGAAGGGCACGTAGAGGGTGCCGTTGGGAGACCAGCCCGCGTTGCGCTCGGCGATGGCCACCACGTCGCCCACCAGCGTCACGTTCCGCTGGGGCAGGCCCGCGTAGCTCGCGAGGCCGTCCACGAGACGGGCGTCGTCGGGGAAGGGCCGGGAGAAGAAGTCGTCGCCCTCGGTGACCTGGGGGCCGCACGCAGCCTGCTCTTCTGGCGGCTCCACCTCGACGCCGGGCGGCTCGTCCGGACGCTCGCACGCCGCGAGCAGAGGAAGCAAGCTGATCAGTCGCACGAATACTCCCGAATGGGCTGGGCCCCCTCGCCGCACTGCGCGCAGATCGTCCAGGCTTCGTCGACCGCGACGGCCGCGGAATCGAGCACGAGCGGCCGCGTGCGGTGCTCGTACCAGTTCAGATCGAACAGGACCCCGGGACGGCCGCGCTCGGCGACGAGCGGACCCTGGTAGCCCTGGTAGGAGACATCGGCTTCGTCGGGATCGAACGCGCCCGGCCGCAAGAGACCGGGTCTGCCCAGCCCCTCGTGCGCGATCACCCAGGTCACCCAGTCGGCCGCGGCCACCTCGGCGGGGCTCACGCACGCGATGGCCGGCGCGGCACCCGAGACCGGCCGTTCGAGGGTTTCCCCGCAGGCGAGGACGTGGTCACACGCGTCGGTCGTCGACCAGAGGGTGATCGGGGTGGTGGTCACGACGCCGTCGGCGTCTTCGAGCGTGACCAGCACCTCCGCCGAGGCGAACTCGCTCCCATCGTAGGCGAGCGTACCGTCGGGCTCGAGCACCACCGCGGCGGGCAGTCCCTCGGCCGACCACGTGATCGGCTCGCTTCCGCCGACGGACCCGAGCGGGATCGTGACGGGCGCTCCCGGCTCGAGCACCGGCAGGACGGTGTCGTCGGGCTGCGGCCCCTCCTCGCAGGTCACCGTCACCCGGCCCCGCAGGCCCGACTGACTGGCGACGAGGAGCCGAAGCTCGGGGGCACGCTGGTAGTAGCGGGCCGGAGGCCAGCTGCGAGGCGTCGCCTCCAGGCGCTCGTCGAAGCCAAACGAGGGGAGGGTGAACCCCGCGGCCTCCGGATCGAGAAGCTGGCTCTGGTCGCCGGGTCGGCTGGGGCCTCGGTCGATCTCGAAGCGCACCCCGACCTGCCCGTCCCACGGCACCTCGATCAGCTCGAAGTTGGCGGGGTCCACGTCGGTCGGCACCCCGCGTTCGTCGAGACCGGGCTCGAAGGCCTGAGTGTTCACCGACACCTGCTCGCCGCAGCGGGCGCGAATCGGCTCGTAGACGCCGACGCCGGTGGTGGTCACGCTCGACGTGCCCGTGCTCACGCGAGTCATCCGGATGCGCAGGGGGGTGAGTCCCACCTCGGTCGGCACGCCGACGATCCCTCCCCGCTCGGTCAGCTCCAGCCCCGCCGGCAGCGGGTCCAACGACTCGACGATGACCTCTTCGTCGTACTTGGTGGCCCTCACGCCCCCGGCGGCGGGATCGCCGAGCACGAACGGGCCGATGCTCGGGTCCTCGACCACGGGAGCGGCCGCGCAGGTCGTGGCCACCGACCACTCGCCCGCCGCGTCGCCCGCCACGATCAGCCGGAGCTCGTCCTGGGCTGCCTGGAACGCCCCGAGGTGGGGCGAGGTGTCCCAGCCGAGCCGCCAGGCCCCACGGGCGAAGTCGATCCGATCGGCCTGCTCGAAGGCCTCGAGCTCGGTCGACAGCGTGAGCCCGGGACGGAGGAGGAACAGACGGGCATCCTCGACCTCGAAGGTGATCTCCTCGACCTCGGGACCCGGCACGGGCAGCGTGACGACTCGCCAGCCTCCGTCCGCCTCCCAGTCCACGAACGAGAAGCCCTGGAGCGCTGCCTCGGTGAACTCGCCCGCAATCGTGCGACCACACGCCGGTCGGGCGCCGCCGATCACGATGGACATCGCCTGCTCGGCTCGCGTTCGGCCGCCTGGGGTCTCGAGTCGGACGGTGACCGTGCGGCTTCCGCGCTCCCGCGGGATGCCGCTCACCACCCCGGTGGCGGGGTTGATGGTGAGGCCCGCCGGAAGATCCTCGGCGGCGAACACCCACCGTCCGCGCCCGTCGGCCTCGATCGCCGCGCTGTAGACGTCGCCGACTCGGCCCTCGGGAAGCGCGGTGGTGGTGATGTCACCCGGCGTGCAGCCGAGCCAGAGCCAGGCGATCATCGTGCAGCCTCCGGGATCCAGGCGGGTTCGTCGATGGGCGGGACGGCGAGCCCTTCGTCAGCGACGTCGAAGCGCACCGAGGCGAGCTCGCGGGTCGCCTGGTAGAATCCGGCGCTCCAGAGGACGTGCAGGCCGCCGATGCGGATGAGATCGCCCTCGTCGGGGTTCTCTCGGGGGCCCACCACGAGGACGGTGAGGAACCGGTACTCGGGAGGGGCGTCGACCAGGCCCGGCATCAGGGGCCCGTTGGCGGCGATGATGTCGTCGATGGTGATCTCGACGCGGCTTCCGGCGATGGTGGTCGGCGGCTGCCGAACCCAGTGGTCGGGCCCGGTCGCGGGCACCCGACCCGCGGTGTCGGTGGGCTCGACGAGGAAGAAGGGCTCGACGTCCCCCGGCGGGACGAGCCCCATCAGGTAGAGCTCGAGGTCGCTGTAGGGCCCCGGCCCCGCGTCGGGGTCTGTCGTGAAGGTCCCGTCGCCGTTGTCGAGCCAGGCGTTGCCCTCCATGGGCGCGTTGCCGGTGTCGAGGAAGTACGACCAGTGGGCGTTCTGCCGTCCGAGGAGCACCGAGCTGCCCTCGGCGCCCGGGAGGTCGAGGCGCACGAAGGCGAGCCAGTGATGCCCGATCTCGTGGTTGAACACCCACTGACTCTGCTCGGGCTCGAGGGTTCCCCACACCGAGGTCCGGTTCATGTACAAGGCGCTCATGACCCCGAAGCGCTCGTCCACGACCTCGGAGCGGCCGGTGCCGAGCACGTCGCGGTTGTGGGTCTCGTTGAAGGCCAGCGCGCCCTCGATCTGTCGCGGGAGGCCCTGCCCGATGAAGACCATGGCAAAGTCGTAGTCGGCCTCGCGCCCCTCCAGGGCTCGGACGACGGCGCGATCGAAGGGGGATTCGTCGTCACTACCCACGTTGTCGAAGCCGGACTCGAAGGCGAGCCCGACGGGCCGCAGCACCGTCACGTCCCCGATGTCGAAGCGCCCGAAGGCGTCGGGAGCCTGCTGGGCCCATGCCGCAGCGACAACGAGCCCCATCATGGCTGTGCCTCCGCCAGGACGAGGTCCGAGAACGCGATCTCGACCGTCTCACCGGGCGTGGCGCCGGCGGAGCGAACGTCGATCGTGCCGCCCACGACGAAGCGGTTGCCCTCGGGGCTGCGCAGCTCGCCGATGCTCGCCACGCCGTCGACGAGGAGGGGACCGGCGACCCACGCCGACAACGCCACGTCGAGCTCCAGGACCGTCGGGCCCTCGGGGGTCACCTTGCCGATCTGCAGCACGATGATGTCTTCCTTGGCGCGACGCACGGACCGGATGCCGGCCTGCCCGAAGTCGAAGGCCTCGAGATCGCCGGCCCGGAACCAGCCGGCTCCGGGATGCGGGTGGTCGAGCGCGGTTCGCATCCAACCCTCGACCGTGTCGCCCGAGGGCGTCGCGTCCTCCCACGGTGACGGGAAGCCACAGCCTCCGAGGCCGACCAGCACCAATACCGCTCCGATTCTCAAGGGTCCCTCCAACCTGTCGCCTGCTCTGGCCCGCTCCCCGGACTCCCGCCAGTTTGGCTGGTTCGTTGCTCTGGAGGCAAGTCAAACCAGGGACACAATCCGCGTATACTCGGATTGGAGGTCCTCATGGCTGCGCCCGTCATCATCTCCGGAGCAGGACCGGTCGGACTGACCACCGCTCTCACCCTCGCCCTCCGGGACGTCGAGGTCGTCGTGCTGGAGCAGCGACCCACCCACGCCAAGGATGCTCGCGCCACGACGGTGCAACCGCCGGTGCTCGAGATCCTGGACGAGCTCGGCGTCTACGGGGAGCTGGCCGCCCGGGGGAACCGCATCGATCGGGTGCAGTACTGGGACCTTCCTCACGGCAAGCTGCTCGCCGAGCTCGACTACGGTCTGCTCGCCGACGACACCCGGTTTCCGTTCCGTCTGCACGTCCCACAGGGCGATGTCGTCGAGGTGCTCGGCAAGGCGTTGACCGCCCTGCAGCCGAGTGCCCTGCGGTTCTCGCGCAAGGTGGTGGGATTCCAGGACCGAGGAAGCGACGTGACCGTTGACATCGACGCCGATGGGGCCCGAGCCGTGCTCTCCGGCGGCTGGCTCGTCGCCGCGGACGGGGCGAGGAGCGGGATTCGCGAGGAGCTCGGCATCAAGATGGAGGCGGCCCACGCGCCCGTCGCGTTCGTGAGCGCCCAGGCCGACCTCGCCCTGATCGACGCGCTTCAGCAGCGCCTCGGACCTGGTGCCCCCGCGCTGGCTGGCGTGGCCTACGTGTTGCACGAGGACGGCTGGGCGATGCTGATGACCATGAACAACCGGGTACGCCTGCTGCTGCCCGCCATGACCGACGATGCCGTGGAATCGCTGTCGAGGGAGACCATGGCGGCTCAGGCCGAGGCGATCCTGGGCGCGGGGTGGGGCGTCGAGCTCGAGAGCCTGGCCCTCTACCACGTGTGGCAGCGCGTCGCGGAGCGCTACCGGGAGGGCCGGGTGGTGCTGGCGGGTGACGCGGCGCACTCGGCGTGGCCCATCGGTGGCACGTCGATGAACTTCGGCATGCTGGACGGCTGGCACCTTGCCCGCGCTCTGGCCGGCGGCACCGAGGTCGCGCTGTCGGCATACGCGGAGAATCGCCGGGACGAGGCGAGCCGGCGCCTCCTGTCGGGTGCCGATGCGCTACTCCACGTCGTCGATCCGTGGGGCATGTGGGAGCGAACGGCCCGTCGGCGCTTGCTCCATGCGGTGGCCAGTGATCCGCGCGAGGCGCGTCGCCACCTCCAGCAGCTGTCGCTGCTGCCCGTCAGGGCGGCCTGACCCCTCCGTCCGGGAGCCGCCGCGCTATCAGGGGGCCCGGCCACGGAGGTGGAGACGTGAAGTGGTTCGTGCGCGGCGACATCGACGGATTCTTCGGGCTCGC
>CAZZLC010000113.1:0-14554 GCA_964655065.1 uncultured Enterobacteriaceae bacterium
CTCGTCAGCGAGGCGAAGGCGCCCGTCGAGTGGACGCGCCTCGAGGACGAGCCGAACGACGGATCTGGCGACGCGGAGGCGCTGACGGGCACCGAGTCGGTGTTCGGAACCTTCGATGGCAACGACGTGCTCGCCGACCGCGACTGGTACGAGATCCGCATCCCGGGTGGCGAGCACGAGCTCTCGATCGACGTCGATGCGTTCAGGTACGGCGCGGCGAGCGACGTCGAGGTGCAGATCTGGGATGCTGACAACGCTCGCATCGACACGCTCACGGAGGACGTCGACAACGGGGTTCGGGACCCCGATCCGCGCGGGGTCTACCGATCGCCGGGCGACGAGACGATTCGCCTGCAGGTCGTCGAGGAGGACAGCATCGAAGGTCCCGCGCACTGGTACGTCCTGCACCTGCGCCTGGAGGCGAGATGAGCCTGCGCGGCTTCGTCCTGGCGAGCGTTCTCGGGGCCTGCAGCGGCGACCCGGAGGCGCCGCGGCTCCTCGACACGGGCTGGTTCACCACCGACGACGCGCCGGGCTGTCCGCACGTCGTGGTGTCGACGGAGCCCGACGCGGGTGAGTCGGCGTGGTTCTACCGGGACGCCCCCCGCATCCTGACCTCCACGACCGACCCCTCGGGCTACGAGGCGGTCCTCGCCGAGGCCGAAGGGCGCCTCGTCGAGACGGAGGTGGTGTGGTCGGAGCTCGACAGCACGCTCTCGCTCGTGCCCGCGGAGCCTCTGCGACCAGCGACGGACTTCGAGCTCGTGGTGCAGGACTGCGAGCGAACGAGCTCCATCGAGTTCACGACGAGCAGCTTCGGGCTGCCGCTGGTCGATGGCGGCGACGACCTGCCGGGTCGCACCTACCGGCTCGATCTGGCAGGCGCTCGCTGGCAGAAGCCCCAGGGGCTCGGCTCGACGCTCGCGTCGTTCCTCACCGAGCCGATCCTCATCGGGGTGGTCTACGTCGACGCGGAGCGCATCGATCTGCTCGGCGCGCCGAGCTCGGTGAGCGACCTCGGGGTCGTCTCCCAGGCCAGTGCACCCACCTGGGATTTCCCGGTGGCGGCGTTCGCGCTCACCGACCCCCGGTTCACGGTCGCGGTCGACGCGATCGAGCTGCTCGTCGACGTCGAGGGAGACACGACCGCGCTTCCGGTCACGGAGTTCGCGTTCACCGGCACGCTGTCCCCCGACGGGGATCGCATCGGCGGGGGCGCCCTGTCGGGCATCGCCGACACCCGGAGCCTCGCCTCCGCCGCGCTCGGGAGCGAGAACGCGATCTGCGAGATCGCAGAGACGTCCTTTCAGATCTCCTGCTTCGACTGTGCATCCGATGGGGAGCCGTTCTGCCTCGAGCTCGAAGCCGAGGGCGTGAGTGGCGTCGAGCAGCCGGGACTCACGCTGGTCACGCGATGACGTTTGCCTCGGTGTGGCCTCACCTCCGGGCGGGGCTCGTGGTCGTGCACCTGTTCGTGATCACGTTCCAGGCCCTGCCCTCGGTCGGCGGAGGGATGTCCCGGCAGGCCTGGAAGACTCCCACGGTCCAGGGGGAGTTCCGAGCCTGGACGGAGCGTCTGCAGGGTCTGGGCCTCGACATCTCGATCCAGGACCTCGAGGACCCGCTGTGGGAGTTCGCGGTCGGCTACGAGCGGGCCCGGGACGTCATTCTCGACCCGTTCATGCCCTACTTGCGCTACTGCGGCACCTACCAGACCTGGCGCATGTTCGTGGCGCCCCACCGCTACCCGGGTCGCCTGCACATCGAGGTGGACCGCGGCGCGGGTTGGGAGCCCCTGTACGTGGCCCGCAGCGACGAGCACGGCTGGCGTCGTCAGTGGCTCGACCACGACCGCTTCCGCGCCGCGATCTTCCGCTACTCCTGGCGTCACTACGCCAAGGGGCGGCGGCGGTTCACCGACTGGGTGACCCGCCAGGTGGCACGGGATTTCCCGGACGCACGGCGGGTGCGCGTCTCGTTCCTGCGTTTCCGCACCCCGTCCCCGGAGGACGTGCGGCGCGGCGTGAAGGTCCGCGAGAAGCGGGAGCTGTCGAACGTGCGCATGGTGGAGCGCGAGTGAACGCCTGGACCCGCTTCGTGGCCTGGATCGGACAAGAGGAGGGCGCGACCTCGCTCGCGCTGTTCCGCATCGCCGTGGGTCTCGCAGCCCTCTACACGGTCGGGATCGTCGTCGGCAACGGGCTCGTCGACGTACTGTGGGTCGACGTCGCGTACGGGGGCGTCGCGCCGCTCGGGCGGGGCTCGTGGCTCATTGGGTGGTTTGGTGGGCCATCGCCGAGCGTCGTGTGGGGATTCGTGGTCGTCTCCGTGCTCTCGAGCGTGCTGATGACGGTGGGGCTGGGCGGTCGCGCGACCGCCCTCGTCGCCTTGCTGTCGACGTCGAATCTCGTCGATCTGAATCCCCACGCTGGCGGCAGCTACGACGAGCTGCTCTCGAACGCCCTGTGGCTCTGCCTCCTCGGAGGCGGCTTCCGAACGCTGTCCGTCGACGCCTGGCTGCGGTGCCGGGAAGTCTGGCCGGTCGTGCCGGTCGTGGCGATCGTGCGCTGGCTCGCGGCCTGGCAGCTCGTGTTGATGTACGGCTCGACCGGGCTTCAGAAGGCGAGCGCCTACTGGGTACCCGGCGGGGAGTCGAGCGCCCTGTACTACATCCTGCAGCAGCCGAGCTGGCACCGGTTCGACATGTCCTGGGTGGCGTGGGTGTTTCCCCTCACCCAGCTCGCGACCATGGTGACCTGGTTCTGGGAGGTCCTCGCGCCGCTGTGGATCCTCGCCATGGTCTGGGGCCGCCGTGGTGCCGACGGTACGCGGCCCACGACGGGCATCCGCGGCTGGTTCGATCGCCTGCAGGTCCGGTGGGTCTTCTTCGGCGTCGGGATCGGCATGCACCTGCTGATTCACGCCACGATGGACGTCGGACCGTTCAGCTTCGTGTCACTCGCCTTCTACACGGTCATGGTGCATCCCGAGGAGTGGCAAGCCCTCGGACGGCGCGTCGGGCTGACTCAGGGCACCAGCGCGAGCGAAGCGCCCTGGGGCGTGAGGTCGAG
Organism: uncultured Enterobacteriaceae bacterium; assembly: GCA_964655065.1. GTDB lineage: Bacteria > Myxococcota_A > UBA796 > UBA796 > DRPG01. The sequence continues at coordinate 3,072 of CAZZLC010000113.1, forward strand.
CTCGGAGGTCACGGGGAACAGCCCGCCGGCGAGCGTGTTGGGGACCGTCCAGGTCTGACCCGCGCGCGTGATGACGGTAGCGCCCCAGGCGCCGAGCGGGATGGTGTTGGGCGGTGCCACCGACGCGTCGACGATGTCGTAGGGGCCGCGGCCGTCGTTGTTGTCGATCTGCCCGCCCTCCCAGAAGTGGAGGAACACCGGCAGCACGGTCACCGAGATCGAGTGCGCCAGGACGGGCTGCCCCGCAGGCGGCAGGACGAACGGCGGTGGCGGCTGTTGGGCGGCGATGGCCTGCTGGATGGCCTCGAGCTGCACGAGGTACGGGATGGCCTGGGTGATCCAGCGCTCGGTCAGCAGCACCCCGTCCTCGTTGGGGTACGTGTCGAGCGGCTCGTCGTCGGGGCCGGGCACGTACTCGAGGAACACCCGCGGCCAGATCTCGGGCAGGCCGGCATCGGCCAGCGCCGGGTCGATGCTCGGGTCGGGCAGGCCATTCCCGTCGACGTCGGGGATCTCGGTGAGGATGGCCGTGCTGCAGGGGCCGGTCGTCGGCTCGAAGCTCGGCGTGAGCGCGCAGGTGCGCGTCGCCACGAGCTCCAAGGGCACCTCGTCGAGCGCGGGATCGGGCTCGCAGGCCGGGCCGAGCTGGATCGGGACCGTCACGTTCTGCGAGCGGGGATCGACGTTGGCGTACTCGGCATCCACCTCGTCGACGGTGATCGTGAAGGTCGGCGGGATGGGCGACGTGGAGAGCTCGCTGAGCGAGATGTCGGTCGGGCCCACGAAGGTGAACACCGGCCGCTCGACGGTGAGCCGCTGACCGACCAGCACGGTCACGTCCTCGAGACGAACGCCCTCGGCATCGCGGTCGTTGCGGGTCGGGAAGCCGACCGCTTGCGGGGTCAACGTCTCGAGGTCGCTGACGTGCGAGCCGAGCCAGTCGCCACAGGTCGCACCGGCGAGGGTGCCCTGCAGGGGGTTGAAGTCCCCGTCGATGTCCATCAGTGCGTTGACGAAGTAGTCACCGTCTCGCAGCTGACTCACCCCGAAGGGTGCCGCCGGCAGGTCGAGGGTATCGGACCAGGCACCGGGCGAGATCGCCGTGAAGCTGACGGGGCTGCCGGTCCCGACCGGGGGGCCGGGGTTCCGCGCGTCGAACACGGTCACGAAGGTCGGAGCGATCTCGTCGTCGCCGACGTAGACCACCGTACCCGCGATGCTGTTGAGCAGACCGGGGCCTTCGAGGGGCGGGGCGTCCCAGGTGCAGCCGCTCGCGGCCAACAAGAGCCATCCGGGGAACCAGCGCATCGTCGACTCCTTAGAAGCGGTAGGCCACGGTGCCGTAGAGGCGACCGAGCAACGGTTGGGCCTCGGGGTGCTCGAGCTGCCCCTGGTCCCGGTCGATGGAGAGGATGTTCCAGGCCGTGGCTGCCACCTCGAGATCCTCGTTCTCGAAGGGCCTCACCGCGATCCGCGCATTCAGCAGGAACCGCGAGTCGATGGGGCGCTCGACGGGAAGGAACTGCAGCGAGTTCGGGTCGAGCTCGCGAGGACGCCACACCTGGCCGGAGACGTAGTTGAAGCCGAGAGAGAGGTCGGTCCGCTGCTTGGTGCGGTACGCGACTCCACCGTTGAGCTTGAGCGTCGACGCCGACTGATCCTGAATCGTCGTGTCGTCGGGGAGCGTCTCCGTGATGCGGAGGAGGTTCGCGTTCGCGTAGATGTCGAGACCGTCGATGGGGAACAGGCTCACGTCGGCCTCGACGCCGTACCCGAAGAACCGCGGATCGAGGTTGACGAAGCCGGTGGTGCCGAGGCGGAAGCCCTCGGCTCCGGGGCTGAAGGGGTAGATCGTCGGGGTGACCGCATCGAGGAAGATGATGTCCTGCAGCCAGTTCGCATAGAACGTCAGGTCGGCCTGGTGGTAGAGCGTGGACTCGTCGTGGAGTCCGAACTCGGCGGTGGTGATGCGCTCCGGCGAGAGGTTCTGGTTGCCGAGGTCGCGGATGAAGACCCCGTCGGTCGGAGTGGGCAGGTCGAGGCCCAGGTAGGACTCGAGCGCGTTCGGAGCTCGGAAGGCCTGACCGATGGTGGCCCGGATCGTGGTGCGGTCGAACAACCGGTAGAGGAGCGCCCCGCGGGGCGAGATGGTCTCGTCGAGGTCGATGAGGGGGTGGAAGTCGAACCGGAGCGACGCGACCGCGCCGAAGCGCCCCACCGAGATCTGCTCGTTCACGAACGCCTTGAAGTGGTTCTCGACGAACTGGTTGTCGAAACCGCCCTCGAAGTACGTCCAATTCATGGTCTTGAGCCGGTAGCCCCCACCCGCGTTGAGCGTGTGATCGACGGAGCCGGTGGAGAACTCGACCGGGACCTCGACCTCGAAGTCGAAGATGTCGTTGTCGAACACCGCGTTGAGGTCGCGACCGTCCGGGTACTGGAACCAGGGGCCCGTCTGTCCCTCGTTGCGGTTCCAGAACGCCCGGAAGTGGAAGCGACCGATGAACAGGTCGCCACGGATGTAGCTGTGGTCGTACTCGAATCCGTAGAGCGGCAGCGAGCCCGCGGGGGCGAGGTCGCCGGTGTTGTCGGACAAACCGGCGCTGGCGGAGACGCTGACCTTCTCGGAGATGGTGCTGTCGACGCGGCCGTTGATCTTGAGCACCTGGGCGCCGTAGGGCGTGACCGGGTCGAAGAACGTGTCGACGGCGCTGGCGTTGACCGCGCGAGGCTCTGCGAAGCGGCCCATCTGCTCGAGGCCCGCCGAGAGGCGGAACGCGGTGTCACCGACGCGACCCGTGGCTGCCGCGCTCGCCCGGAGGAAGCCGGGCCGCCCATAGTCGACCCGGAAGGTGTTGCGGCCTTCGCCAGGTGGGAAGGTGATGATGTTGATCACACCGGTCACCGCGTTGGCGCCGTACACCGAGGAGCCCGGACCCCGGATGACCTCGATCCGTTCGATCTCGTCGATCTGAATCGGGAAGCTCGTGAAGAAGCTCGTCCCGATGAAGTCGATGTAGGTCGACCGGCCGTCGATCAAGACCAGCACCTTGTTGTTGATCTTGTTGTTGAAGCCGCGGATCGAGAGGTCGGTCTGATAGGCGTTCATCGCCATGACGTCGACACCGACCACGGTTCGGAGGATGTCGGGGATCGTGGTGAGCCCCGAGAGCCGAATGTCCTCCGACGTGATGACCGAGATGGTCGACGGAGAGTCGAGCGGGTCCTGGCCGACACGCGACGCGGTGACGACGACGCGCTCGTAGGCCGACTCGAGGAAGTCCGATGGCGGCGTGACGACCTGGGCCTGTGCGCCCGGGGTCGCGCCCGGCGCCGGGGCCGGGGTGGTCCCGGTGCCGGTCGCGCTCTCGGCGATGAGGTCGGCCAGCGCCTGCATCTCCTTGGCGAGCTCGCGCATGCGGTCGAGCTCCTCGGAGGTGGCCACGACACCTCCCTCACCTTGTCCCTGTCGAGGGGTCACCGTGGCGGGGGGCGGGGCCGTGAGGGCGGCGATGATGGGGGCGACCGCGTCAGCCTGCTCGGGAACGAGCTCCTGGTAGCGCTTGTAGTACTCGACAGCGAGATCGTTGTCGCCGGAGTCGGCATAGGCCTTGGCGATGTTGTAGACCGTGGAGGGGTGCGGGAAGGCGGCCTGGGCGAGGAGGAACTCCTGGATCGCCCGCCGGTAGTCGGCCCCGGCCGCGGCCTCGAGCCCGGATGCGAAGTGGCGGCGCGCATCGTCCTTCGGGTCGGCGTGGGCCACCGATGCAAGCAGCCACGACGACAACAGCGCAGTCCACATCGCTCACCTCGATTAGTTCAAATCCTCGGGCAGGCCCAGGTAGCCCGTGGGAGGAACCGCGTCCTCCGCTTTCTCTTCGGCGGGTGGTTCATCGGTTGCGACCGGCTCTTCAGTGGGTTGCGCTTCGGTTTCGGGCTCGGGCACTGGCGCGGGCGCGGGCTCGACGGGGGCCGGGGGCGGGGTGACCACGGCGCGCTGCCGCGGCTTCGGCTGCGAGCGCCTCCGCGGGGTCCTGCGGACCGGCGGGGGCTCCTCTTCGACGGGGGCGGCCACCGCGGCGGCTTCTTCTTCCGCTTCGCCGGCCGCGTCGTCGGCCGCACCTTCGGCCGTGCCCGCCGCGATCGGCTCGACGCCCTGCTCGAGAGCGGGCCCTGCGACCGCACCCTGCTCGGGCAGTTCCACCCATCCCTGGTTCACGGCCAGAGCGGCCCCGAACGCGACGACCCCGAGGGCGAGCGGCACGCCGAGCGCGCCCCCGAGGAGCAGCCACGTCCAGCTGTTGCCCCCCTCCGAGTGGGCCACGGGAGCCGACACGGACAGCGCCGGCGCCGAGGTCGAGGGACGCATCACCCGGGGGCGGATGCTCGAGTGGGTCTGGGACATCGACCGGAACGCCTCCGGCGACACGTCCATGCTCACCGCGAGGTGGTCGATGAGGTCGTTCATGGACTGGAAGCGATTGGCCGGGTTCTTCTGCAGGCAGATCTCGACGACGTCCTCGAGCGCATCGGGGACGTCGATGCCGGGGGCGATCTGACGCATGCGCGGCGCGGACTCGTTGACGTGGGCGATCATCGTCGCGGCGGAGTTGGCGCCGTGGAACGGGTACTCGCCGGTCAAGCAGCGGAACAAGAGCACGCCGATGGCGTAGATGTCGGCCCGATGGTCGATGTCGACCCCGCGAACCTGCTCGGGAGCCATGCAGTGAGGTGAGCCCAGGATGAGTCCGGTGCGGGTGATCGTCTGGTCGTCGTCGGTGAGCTTGACGAGCCCGAAGTCCACAATCTTGACGTGGCGTTCGCCGTCGTCTCCCTGCTTGACGAGCAGATTGCTGGGCTTGAGGTCGCGGTGCACCGCGCCGCGCCGATGCGCGTAGCGCAGCCCCATGCACACCTGAATCATCAGGGGCAGGAGCTCCGCGTGGTGCATCGGGCCCCTCTTGAGCACATCGGACAGTCGAGGGCCGTCGACGAACTCCATCGCGAGGTAGAACTGGCCAGAACCGGTGCGGCCGAAGTCGTAGAGCGTCACGATGTTGGGATGGTCGAACTGCGCGAGCGTCTCGGCCTCGAGCCGGAACCGCTCCTCGAAGGCGGCGGAGTCGTCGGGGTCGGGGGGCGGGGACAGCACCTTGAGCGCGACCGGCCGGTTGAGGCCGACCTGGTGGGCACGAAACACAGTCGCCATGCCACCGCGAGCGATCAACCGGTCGATCTTGTAGCGGCCAGCAACGACGGCCCCCTCGCCCGTCGCGTCGCGTCCGCCGAATTGGTGATGCGCCACCCTGTCCCCCAAAGCCGTTACGCGGGGTAGGCCGAACCCCACGGTCGCGCCAATCCTACACCACCGAGGCGTCCGACTCATGGCGACCGAGGCCTTCGCCATCGTTCAACCCGGTCTCGAGCCCGTGCTGCACGAGGAGCTGTCCGAGCTCGGGATTACGTCCACGATCGTCGAAGGCGGTGCCACCTTCCCCGTCTCGGTCGGCGCGCTGCATCGCGTGCACTGGTGGGGCCGGATCGCGACGCGGGTCTGGGTGCGTCTGGGTCGGTTTCCCGCGGTTACGCTCGATGCACTGGCGGCCGGAGTTCGGCGTCTGCCCTGGGATCGCTTCGTGAGGTCACGCCAGGGGCTCGACGTGCGGGTCACGGCGCACGCGAGCCGCCTGCGCCACCGCGACCGCGTCGGCAAGAAGGTTCAGCTCGCGATCGAGGACTCGGTGCGAGGGCGGTCCCGACGCCCGGTCCGGGGTCCTCGACCGCCGGTGGCGCAGGTGCTCGTTCGCATCGTGGACGACGTGGTGGAGGTGTCGGTCGACGCGAGTGGCGACGCGCTCTACCGCCGCGGCTGGCGACGTGACGTGGGCGAAGCCCCGTTGCGGGAGAACGTCGCGGCGGCGGTCCTGCGGTTCGCAGGTTGGCAGCCCACCGAGCCTCTGGTCGATCCGATGTGTGGCTCGGGCACCTTTCCGATCGAGGCCGCGACCATCGCGCTCGGGCTGCCGTCGGGCAAGGGGCGGCGGTTCGCGTTCGAGTCCTGGCCGGAGCACGACGCGGAGTCGTGGAACCGGTTTCGCCGGGAGCCGCACCGAGGCGGCGCCGAACCGCGAGTGCAAGGATCGGACCGCGACGAGCGCGTGATTCGTGCCGCCCGGAGCAACGCGGATCGCGCCTCGGTGGGCTCGAAGGTACGGCTCGGCGTGTGCGACGTCGCCTCCGTCGAGAGGCCGGCGGGACCTCCTGGGCTCGTGGTCTGCAACCCCCCCTGGGGAGAGCGCATCAAGGGGGTGCGGGCGGCGTGGCGGGATCTCGGTCGGACCCTTCGCGAACAGTTCGGGGGTTGGCGAGTGGCGTTGCTGGTTCCGCGGGACCAGTGCCTGAGGGACGCCGGGATCTCGCTGCCAAAGGTCGCGGCGGTGCGCGTCTCGGGGCTGCGGGTGTCGGTTCGGGTAGGTCGTGTCCGCGGCTCGTCGCGATGGACGGAACGGCAGGACGATGACAGACTCCAACCATGGACGGAGCCATGAACAGCCCCTGGATGTCGTACCGCCTGCGTCCGCGCACGGCGGACGGCGAAGTCGTGGTGGGGGCCTACGGAGGCCATCCCCGCGGAATCCGCAGCCACCAGTGGCCTCGGTGCAAGGTCTGCGGGGCCGCGATGTGCCACATGGCGCAGATCGACGCCGGGCCGTGGCTCGATCTGCAGGGCTACCAGCGGATGAGCGTGTTCATCTGTCACGCCACGGGCGGACGCTGCGAGGACTGGGACCCCTGGAAGGGGGCCAACGAGGTCATGCTCCAGAGCGTTCGCGACGACAATCTCTACGACGGGCCGCACACCGTGCGCGTCTACCGTCGGATCCAGCTCACGATCGACCCGGCGATCGACGAGGCGCGCTTGTGGCGTGACGTCAAGGAGCGCGGGGTCCCCGCCCGGAGGGTGCTCGAGTCGCTCCGGCACGACAAGCTCGGGGGAGGCCCCATCTGGTTGACGGGCGAGGATGCTCCGCAGAGCCCGTCGGGACGTGGGCCGATGCGGCTCGTGCTGCAGATGACGACCGACGTGGTGACGTTCGACATCACCCGAGAGGGCATGGCGTACTGCTTCCTCGACCCCCACGACCGCAGCGAGAACGCCGGTCGCCTGCTCTGGCAGGGAGGCTGAGCGGTCGTCGAGGCACGAGCTCGCGCCCGTACGTCAGGCCCGGTCCACGTCGACCAGCAGAAACTTCACGCGATGACGATCGCCCGGCGCCACACCGAACCACGCCTCGGGGTGGCCAGGCAACGTCGTCACGTCGAACGACGACGGGACCTTCGCCCAGACCCGCGGCCAGTGCCACGTGGCCTCGACGATCTCGCGAAGCAGTGGCAGCTCGTCGAGGGCGGTCCGCCGTGGATCGAACTCGCCCCACGGGACGTCGACGAACAAGAGCTCGGCAGGGTCGGGGAGGTCGTCGGGGCTGCGGCCGGCGACCACGGTGATCCGGTCGTGGACACCATAGAGCCGAGCGTTGTGCAGGAGCATGGCTCGCCGCTCGGGATCGGGCTCGATGGCCGTGACCGTACAGCCGTGACGGGCAAAGGCGATGGCGTTGCCGCCCGCGCCCGCAGTGGCGTCGACCACCGACTGACCGGCGACCCGCTCGGCCATGGCCAGCGCCAGCGCCTCCGGGGTGAGCGAGACCTGGCCCTGCCTATCGAGTCGGGCTCCCGAGCGGAGGAACCCCGGGGTCTTGGCCCGTCGCCGGACCGCCTCGTCGGCCCGGGCCTGGCGTACGAGGGAACGCTTCAGGGGCGGGATCACGTCGACCTGGAGAGGCTGGCCGCCGATGCCCCAGCCCCGGAGGCGCGCCTCCACGTCGGCGGCCTCGCGCCGGTCGAGCACCGCGATCCAGCGGTCGTCGCCGAGGACCCAGCCCCCGGCGCCGAGCAACCGCGTCGCGTCGACCCACTCGGGCACGCCGGACACGGTCACGGTGGGCATCAGATGTCGACCGAGACGGGCGCGTGATCCGAGGGCTGGTTCCAGTCGCGGACGTCGCGGTGGATGGTCACCATGCGAAGCCGATCCAGGAGATCGCGAGACAGGAACACGTGGTCGATGCGGAGGCCGTGGTTTCGAACGAATCCCATCTTCTGGTAGTCCCACCAGGTGAACTGCTGCTCGAAGGGGTTCAGGTGTCGCCAGGCATCGGTGAGCCCCCAGTCCAGCACCGCCTCGAGGGCGGCGCGCTCGTCAGGGTGCGCGTGAACCTGGCCGGAGTACTTGAAGGGATCCCACACGTCGAGGTCGCCGGGCGCGATGTTGAAGTCGCCGCAGACGAGCAGCGACTGGTCCGCAGGATAGCTGTGGACCTCACCCTTCAGTCGGCCGAGCCAGTCGAGCTTGTAGAGGAACTTGTCGCTCCCCACCGCCTGGCCGTTCGGAACGTACAGCCCGTAGATGCGGATCCCCTGGACGGTGCCCCCGACCACCCTGGCTTCGGGGTCGTCGTCGTCCCGGAAGCGCGTGACGGGGTCGTCGATGGGGGTCTTGGAGAGCATCGCGACGCCGTTGTAGGTGGGCTGTCCCCGAGCGACGACGTGGGGGTAGCCCAGGTCCCGCAGCTCGTCCCAGGGGATCTGGTCGTCGGCGAGCTTGAGCTCTTGCAGGCAGAGGACGTCGGGCGCGGACTTTCTGACGAAGCGTCCGACGTGGTCCATCCGAGCCCGCAGCGAGTTCACGTTGAACGTCGCGATGCGCACGGTCAGTCCAGGGTCCGAGGGTCGGTGAGGCGACCGGTCACTGCGCTGGCGGCCGCGACGGCGGGGGAGACGAGGAACACGGGGCCGGGGGCTCCCATGCGGCGGGCGAAGTTGCGGTTGGTGGTGCTGGCCGTGGTCTCGCCCGGCAGCGGGATCCCGGGGCCGTTGCCGATGCACGAGCCGCAACCCGGCGGGGTCACCGTCGCTCCGAGGCTTCGGAACACGTCGAGCAGACCTTGCTCTTCGGCGTCCTCGGCCACTCGGGTCGACGAGGGGGTCACCGTCAGGCGCACCCCCTGCGCCAGCGCGCGGCCCCGCAGGACCTCGGCCGCGGCGGCGAGATCGGCCAGAGAGCCCCCCGTGCAGCTCGCGATGACCACGTTCTCGATGCTCACGTCGCCGTGGTGGTCGAGGGGCGCGCGGTTCCGGGAGTCGCCGGGCGTGGCGACCGTCAGAGGCACCTCGGCAAGATCGAGGGTGATGGTGCGAGCGTAGACCGCGCCTTCGTCGGGAGAGACGAGGCGGTCCGACAGGTCGATGCCGCGGCGCTCCTTCAGGAATCGGACGATCGGCTCGCAAGGCTCCACGATCCCCGTCATGAGGCCCCCCTCGACCGTCATGTTGGTGAGCACCGACAGCTCGTCGACCGACCACTGGGCGAGCGCGGGCCCCCCGAACTCGATGATGCAGGTGTCGGTCGGGGACTCGCGCCAGTGCTCTTCGCGGAAGTACGGGTCGCCGATGAGGTGCAGGATCACGTCCTTCGGTGACAAGACGCCCTCGGCCGAGCCGGTGATCTCGACCCGCACCACCTTGGGAACCGTCACCGGAACCAGTCCGGTGCGGAGGGCGAACGCCATGGCCGTCGAGCCCACGCCGAAGGCGAACGCGTTGAGCACGCCGGCGGTGGGCGTGTGGCTGTCGGTGAGCACGACGACGTCACCGGGCTCGGCGTAGTCCTCGACCACCACCCGGTGGCAGACCCCGGGTGGGTGGCTGCGACCTGGCCCGTGCAGGCGGATGCCGTTGCGCTCACAGGCCTCGACCATCTCCTCGGTCAGGCGCATGGCAGGCGCGAGTCGGGCCTGCTTGGCGAAGTCGGGGACCGCGTCGTGGCTGATGAGCACGAAGTGGTCCTCGAAGGCGGCCACCTGCTCGGGGCGATCCACGGGCGCATCGCCCCACTCTTCGCGGTAGAGCGCCATGACCATGCCGGCGGTGTACTCGTGTACGCCTCGGAACGAGGCGCGGCACAGCACCTGGTCGCCGGGAGCCACGCTCGCCACGCCCTCCGGGGTGTCCGGGCCGGTCCAGGTGAGGGCCGCGATCAGCTTCTCGGCGATGTTGAGGGGGCGGGCTGGGGCGTCGGTCGACCAGGTGGGGACGACCTCGCCCGCGAGCAGCTTCGTGCCGTAGGGCATCAACCCGCCCGCCTCGGCCACGGAGCGGAAGAAGGGAGGCAGCACCCCGAAAAACTCGGTGGGGTCGATGTCCTCACCGGCGGCGAGCCGATCCAGGACCGTGCGGTCCGTGGTGAACGGCATGCCGGAGTAGACCATGTTCTCCTGGAAGATGCGCTGGAAGCTGTCGGCTACGACGAGCTCGATGCCGGCTCCACGGTGAGCGACGACCGCGACCTCGCGACTCGAGCCGCTTCCGTACGCATCGCCTGCGACGAGCACCTGGAAGCCGCCGTTGGCGATGCCGTTCTCGTCGACCACGTCGAGGAAGTTCTCGAGGAAGTACGGGCCGAGGATCGGCTCGGTGTAGCCGAGGGTGCACGCCCGACCCGAGATGATCAGGTCGGTGTTGACGCCGTAGACGTAGTCGCCCTCGGGGTGGAGCGGAAGGTCGGTGCCCGCGAGCTGGGAACGGACGGCGTCGGCATCGTCGAGGAGATGCAGGATTCGCCCTTGGAGTTTCACGATGGCCTCGCTCTGGTAGCCCCGTCTCGTAAGGTGCGTTGACCCATCGGGCCAGAGTCCCCTACTCAGGGCACAGGTGCGCCTTCGCCGCGAAGCACACGGCGAGGGCGTGACGCTCCGGCATCGCGGCGTGGTGGCCGGGGGACCAGGGAGCGGACCCCGTCGGTCACGACGTGGCGAAGATGGCCACCGCGGCCAGGATGCCGACGACGACGAGCAGCATCACGACGCGTCCGGCGCCCGAGCGTCGCGGCGCTTCCGGAGCGGGTTCGGGCGCCGGCCTCGCCGGAGCCGGCTCCGAGGCGGAGGCGTGCGCCACGGGCTCCGGTGGTGGCGCTGCGGCCGCCGGCGGCTCCGGCGACGCTGACGGCTCGGGGTCAGCGTCCACGGGCTGGGGACTCGGAGGCGGCTCGGCGGCTGCGGGCGGCTCGGGCGGTGGAGATGGCTCGGCGGTTGCAGACGGTTCGGCGGCCGGAGGCGGCTCGGGCGCGGGGGTCGGCTCGGCGGCCGGAGGCGGCTCGGGCACCGGAGGCAGCTCTGCGGCTGCAGGTGGCTCGGGCGCGGAAGTCGGCTCGGCGGCCGGAGGCGGCTCGGGCACCGGAGGCGGCTCGGGCGCCGGAGGCGGCTCGGCGGCAGCCGGCGGCTCGGAAGGGGGAGGCGACTCGGTGGTTGCAGACGGCTCGGTGGCCGGAGGCGGCTCGGTGGTCGCAGACGGCTCGGTGGCCGGAGGCGGCTCGGGGGGTGCGGGCGGCTCGGCGGCGGCGGGAGGCGCGGGAGCAGCGGGAGGGG
>CAZZLC010000114.1:0-14293 GCA_964655065.1 uncultured Enterobacteriaceae bacterium
TCCCCTCGCGACGCGACGCCGGAGCACGCCCGACAACTTCGAACGGGCCCGGGACGTCGTCATCTCGGACCACTGGACCCTGACCTGGGACGGGGGGCCCCCCCGCCTGCGATCCATGCCCCCTGGAGGAACCCCGGGCATCCAACCCTCGTGAACATCGTGGCCAGCGTGCTGAAGGTCGACCCCGCCCGGGTGGGCCCGACCAGCAACGCCGGATCGCTGCCCGGCTGGGACAGCATCGCCCACTGGGAGATCATCGGGGAGATCGAGTCGGCGTTCGGCGTCTCGTTCACCATGGACGAGGCCGTGGCGTTCGAGGCGCTCGGCGACATCCAGACCGCCCTCGACGGCCGGTCCCCGACGGAGCCCCCCGATCTGGTGGAGCTGTGGGAGGCGATCCTCGTTCGGGACCCGCGGCACCGGTCGTTCCTCGAGGAGGCGGTGTCCCAGCTCTCCTCCGAGGAGAAGGCCGAGCTGCAGCAGATCCTCGTCTGGGCCACCCAGGCCGGTCACGACGTGGCGTCGATGGCCGAGGCCTACCGCACCATCGTGGTGGACACCGTCCGCGAGCAGGGGTTCTTCCGCAAGCACGGCCGCTATCGGCACGATCGGCTCGCTGACGTCGCCCCGGCCGTCTACCACGACCCCGAGTACATGGACCGGATCGCCGAGCTCGCCCATCCGGGCACCTGGATCCACGTCACGACGTGCTTCAACGCGCCCGCCATCGACCACATCTTCCTGTTCGAGCGCCCCGAGGACGTGGAGCGCCGCATCGAGGGCGCGGGCCTCGTCATCGAGGATCAGCTGCTCGTGCCGTACGTGGGGCGGACGCTCGACGAGTCGTTCGCCGAGCGCCTGCCGGTCAACGTCGCCTACGTCCTCCGGAAGGGCCGAGCCGTCCGGAGACGCGGCGGCTCACCGATCCGGGTCGTCGCGGACCATCGCCAGCGCCTGGCGCGCGACGGTGGCGATCTCCTCGCGGGGCTCCTCCTTGGCGATGCGCTCGAGATCGGCGGTCAGGGAGCGATCCCGCCGCACCCAGACCGCGAGGCCCCGCGTGGCCTCCATGCGCACGAGGTAGGCCTCGTCGCGGGACGACGCCCGGAGCGCCGCGATGAGGACGGGACTCGGGTCCCGGCGACGCGCGGCCTCCACCGCGGCGCGCCGGACCAGCTCGGCCCCGTCGTGGGTGAGCTCCGCGATCCGCGCGTCGACGTCGTCGCCGGGGATCGCGTGGAGCGCGTCGGTCGCGGCCATACGCACCCGGACGACCGGATCGGTGAGGAACGGCGCCACGTGCGGGAGCGCGGCGGCGCCGCCCGCGTTGGCGAGGCCGCGGAGCCCCTCGACCCGCTCGTCGGGCGACGCCGCCCCCGCGAGCCACGCGCCCAGCACGTCGGCCAGTCGGGCCGCCTCGCGCGGGTCGTGCACCTGCAGCCGACGCGCCGCGGTGCCGGCCGCGTACAGCGCCTGCCGCACATGCTCGCCGTCGCGGAGCAGCAGCTCGTACAGCGCGAGCGTCGCCGGGTCGGGCCTCTCCGCCCGCTGAAGCGCGATCAGCGCGCGCTCCCGGAGGGGCGGGGGCCCCTCGAGGAACAGGCGCCGCAGGGCGGCCTGCGCGTCCCCGGTGCCCGCGTCCCCGAGGGCGGTGATCAGCGCCGTGGCGTCCTCGTCGCCCGCCTCGACCGCGCGCTCGACGAAGGGGACCTGGTCCGCGCGCAGCCGGAGCAGGCCCACGAGGCCGCTGTAGGCGCGCGCTCTCGCCGCCTCGTCGTCGGCCACCGCCGCCGCCTGCAGGGCCTCACGGAGCTCCGGCAGGCTCCGGCCGCCCCAGGCCGCGCGGTCCCGGGCCGAGGTGTCGGTCGACGCGCGGGGGGTGTCGAGCGCGCGGGCGGGCAGCGCGGCGAGGGCCTCCCAGCCCGGGGCGGGCAGGCCGTCGGGGGGCGGCGTGCTCACGAGCTCGAGCGCCGTCGTCGCCTCCACGGTGCCGAGCACCGCGGTCGCCTCGGTGCGCAGGACCTCCTCGACCGACAGGGAGGCGAGCCAGGCCCCGTCCCGGACGAACGTCGCCTCCGACCGCACGATCTCGGGCGCGGGCCTCTCCTCGACGCCGGAGACGTAGCCCACCTTGGACCGCGTCCCGGTCCCGTCGGGCCCGAGCGTGTAGCGGATCCTCGCCCGCCCGTCGGTCTGCACCTCGGTGACCTCCCAGGTGGTGACCTCGGTGGGCGGGCGAACCCACTGGACCTGCGCGAGGGCCGACTCGAGCACCCCGGCGGCGAAGTTGCTGATCTGCGGGGCCAGGCGCACCGACCGCAGCGCCCCCGAGGTCGAGAACGTCGCGAGGACCGGCTCGGCCAGCTCGTCGGTGACCCGGGCGAGCAGCTCCGCGGTCTCCGGGTCGCGCGACCGGGTCTGCAGGTCGGGGTCGCGCAGCTCGGTGTGCACGAGCACGTCGGTGCCGTCCCGGTCGACCACGGTGAAGACCCAGGTGCCCGAGACGAAGACGGTGAGGAGCGGGGCTCCGCCGTCGTCGGCGGCCACGAGCCGGGAGTCCGCGCGCAGCCGATAGGCGTGCCGCGCCCCGACCGGGGGCGGCCACGCCTCCGGCACGGAGGGTGCGGTCGCGCACGCGATCAGGAGCGGGCCGATCAAGACGGATTCACGAACGGCGCGCAGGGCTCGCCGAGCTGGGGGTAGACCACGATCTGGCCCGGCTGCGGGTAGGTGATGTCGGCCGGGGTCACGCGCGGCAGGACGCCGAAGTCGGGCAAGTCGAACGTCGGCCCGAAGGTGCCGAGCGAACCCAGGGTCACGTCGTCGGCGAGGATCGGCGTGACGCCCAGGTCGATGCCGGACCAATCCGCGAGCTTGCGCTTCCAGCGCTTGGTGACGAACGCGAGTCGCACCTTGGCCTGGAGACTGACCGAGCCCGACAGCACCTGTCCTTCGAGCGACACCCCGTAGCCGAGCGTGAGGTCCCACTGGTCGCGATCGTCGAGGACCCGCGGGGCGTAGATGCCCACCGGCGGCGGATCGGAGGGGACCGTGCGCTCCACCGCGACCTCGGCGTGGATGGGGAGCCCCACGTCGAAGAGGGTCAGATCGGTGCTCACGCCGATCGACGCGCTCGCGATGCCGATGCTCACGCCGAAGTTGACGTACGCCTCGGCGAACACCGAGGCATTCGGATCGAGCGTCAGGCCCGCGCTGGCGACCTGCACCGCCGCGGGGGCCACGGTGAGGGCGCCCTCGAAGTCCGCGCCGTAGCGCCCGCCCACGCCGACCTCGATGCCGATCTTGAACGGCCCGAGGGGCACGTCGACCGGGGGCGCGCGGAAGATGAAGTCGTCGTGGAACCCCGTCACGGGGATCGGGATGGTCTCGTTCAGCGTCGCGAGGTTGGCGAGCACCGCGTCCTGACGGGCCAGGTAGCCGGCGAGCTCGTTCTCGTAGCGATCGACCCAGACGTTGATGTCGGCGACGGTCACGGTGCGCCCGACGCACGCCGCGCAGTTGGTCAGCGAGACGCAGTGGTCGGGATCGAAGAACAGCGCGGCGGTGGCGCAGGTCCCGAAGTCGAGGCCCTTGCTCGGGAGGTCCTCGAGCGCGGTATGGGCGTCGTCCCACGCGTCGAGCAGGGCGACGTAATCGAGGTAGAGGTCGCCCGGATCCTCGATCGCGATCTGGATGCCGCCCGGGTTCGGGGTCTGCTCCGTCAAGAGATCGGGCAGCCCCTGGCCCGCGTTCGGGAGGTCGGCCCGGCACCCGGTGACGTCGTCGACGGTGACGTGGGTTTCGATGAAGCGGTCGCCGTCGGGCACCGTCGAGAACTGGCCGGCGACCCGGAGCACGCTCTGCACGGTGGCCTCACACGCGTTCGCGTTGGCCCAGCCGCCGATGTCGAAGATGTCGACGTCCTTGCCGAGCACCGTCGCGCCGGCCCGGAAGCGGCCGTTCACGCCGAGCCGGTACTGCTGCACGCCGGGCGCCGACGGGGCGATTTCGGAGTACTGGTCGAGATCGGACTCCAGGCGGATCGCCCACTTCGTGCTGCCGCGGGTGGGGGTGGAGCTGTTGGTGTTGCGGGACGAGCCGCGGACGGGGTCGTCGGGGCAGGTCCCCGAGTACAGCAGGAGCGAGGTCGGCGCGGGCCCCGCCGGGTCGGGGGTCAATGCCGGCGGCTGGTTGCTGTACTGGTTCACGAAGGCGACCTCGTCAATGACGCCCTTGGATTCCGGGAACGGGCACTCCTCGAGGGCGAGGCAGCCCGTCTCGGCGTCCTGGACGTCACAGCTCGCCAGGAAGCTGCCACAGCGGCGCTCGCTGGCCGCGCAGCCGTCGGCGAGGCCGCAGGGGACGCACAGCTCGTCGGTTCCGCACTCCGCGTCGGTCGTGCAGGTGGCGCCGAGGGACGCCGGGTCGACCTGGCAGCGGAAGTCGGGCTCGGCGTCGGCGGGGCAGGTGTCGGCGATGGGCCCCGTGCCGTCGGGCAGCGTCGGCTGGGGCACCAGCTCGTTGCCCTGGTCGTCGCAGTAGCGCACCGGGGCCACGCAGCCGGGCTGACCGGGCGTCCCCGTGCCCGCGTCGGCGCGGATGCGCGTGGTGAGCGGCACCTCCTCGCCGTTCTCGTCGAGCCCCGTCACCACCTCCAGGCCCGGCTCGCAGCCCTCGTAGGTCTTCGGGTCCTGGCCGGTGCCGATGCCGAGACCCAGCAGCAGCCGCGGCGCGAACCGCAGGCGGAAGATGCGCTGGACGTCGAAGGGACGCTGCGCCACCTGCAGGCCGGGGCGCACCTCCACCTCGCGGGCGAAGAAGGCGCCCGCGTGGGTGATGTGGTTGCCGCCGAGCTGCAGGCGCCCGCTCGGCGCCACGACGAACCCGTCGAACGGCGTCTCGAAGGTGATCGTGCCGCTGCCGAGGTACACCAGGACGAGATCGAGGGGCTGCGACGTGTCGCCGTCGACCCAGTCGCCGCGGGCGATCACCCCGTCGCCCACGACGATGGTGATGGCGCCGCTCGTGTCGTCGAGCACGAGGTCCGCGTCGGGCTCGAGCTGCAGCCGATCGACGTAATAGGTGCCGGTCGAGAGCTCGAGCGTGGCGCGGCTCTTGACGATCAGCCCGCCGTAGCGACCGGGGGCCGCCACCGCCGCCTGGCCGGGCTCGAGGTGGACGGTGCCGTTGCTGACCGCCGGCACGTCGAAGTCGAGCGCCAGCGTCTGGTCCGGACCGAACGCGGCGAACGCGTTGACGTCGCCGACGATCGCGCTCGACTCGATGCGGGCCTGTCCTCCCGTCGTGACGTCCCCCACCTCGGCGCGGTGCCAGACGTGCACCTGGGGCTTCGAGACCACCTGACCCCACACCTCGCTGTCGTTGCCGATGCGGGTCTGCTGCGTGCCGGTGGACGTGACGTCGCCCGCGATGCTCGCGCGGTCCTGCACGACCAACCGGTGGCTCGCCGCCACGGCGACGTCGAGCACGTCGACGCCCGCGGGCACGGTCAGCGAGGCGCTGACGTTGCCCGGGGCGAGCATCAGGGCCCCCTCGGGGTGGGCCACCTGGACCATCGGATCCGGAGCGCCGTCGCAGGCGACGAGCCACGCGACGGCGACGGTGAAGAGCGATCGGAGAGCCCGCATGCAACCTCCTGCATCGTGTGGGCACCCGCGATCTGCACAGTTCGTGCCACGGATCGAGCGGTCCGGGCAGGGGAGCGGTACGCGGCGACTGGGCGAAAACGAACAGGCCGGCCGTGGGACGACACAGACCGACGAGGGGCTTCAGCCTGCCGCCCCGCCCGCGGTCAGGTGACCCGCCACCTGGGCGGGGTCGTGGGCTCCCGAGACCCCTCGCCGCGTACCGGTGGAGCGCACGTCCGCGGCAGACGGAGCGCTCGCGCACGACGCGCTCGCCATCGGAGTCTTGGGCTATCCCCGGTTCGAGTCCAGCAGCGGGACCGCGTCGGGTTTGCGGTCGAGGTAGGCTGGGGCGGGGGTGACATGGCGGGTCGGGGAGCCGGGTTGGTACTCGTGGCGTGCGCGGGCGGGGCTAACCCGGAGCCGACCGCTCCCGACGTCCTCGTCGTGCTCCTCGACGACGTGGGAGTCGACGCGGTCTCCGGCTACGGTCTCGCGCCCGATCCGCCGCTCACCCCGACCCTGGACCGCCTCGCCGACGAGGGCACCCGGTTCACGCGCGCCTACGGATACTCCGTGTGCACGCCGTCGCGCGCCGCGCTCCTCACCGGCCGCTACGGTCGACGCAACGGGATCGGCAACAACCTGCGGTGGCCGGATAGCCCGGACCAGCTTCCGAGGACCGAGCCCACGTTCGCCCGGACCGCTCGCGAGGCCGGCTACGCCACGGCGATGTTCGGCAAGTGGCACGTGGTCGGCGAGCGCGCGAACCCGACCGCTCACCCGCACGACCTCGGGTTCGACCACTTCGACGGGATGCTGGGGAACTTCGGCAACACCGTCGAGGGGTGGGGAGGCCGCTTCGACTACACCCGCTGGGAGCGGGTGGTGGACGGCGCGCCCTCGCTCGAGACCGACTATGCGACGAGCGTGCTCGTCGACGCGACGATCGACTGGGTCGCCGAGCAGGACGGACCCTGGCTCGCCTACCTCGCACTGCCGTCGGCGCACGGACCGCTCCACCTGCCGCCGGCCGAGCTCCCGCACCGGCAGGTCGACAGCTACTCGAGCCAGGCGGAGCGCTTCACCGCCATGGTCGAGGCGGCCGATCGGGAGCTCGGGCGACTGCTCGACACCATCGATGCCACCGACACGATCGTCTTCGTGGCGGGCGACAACGGCACCAACGGCCGGTGGGACGCCGACGACTGGGATCCGCTGGGCGCGAAGGGCAGCACCTACGAGGGCGGGATCCGGGTGCCCCTGGTGGTGTGGGGGCCCGCGGTGCGCCATCCCGGAGCGACCCACGACGGCCTCGTCCACCTCGTCGATGTCGCCCCGACGATCGCCGACCTCGTGGCGGGCGGTCCCGAGGAGCTCGATGGTTCCTCGCTCCTCCCCGCGCTGCAGGATCCGACCAGCGCGGGCCGCACGATCCTGTTCGCAGAGTCGTTCTACCCGCTCGGCCCGGGGCCCTACCGTCACGACTGGCGGATCGCGATCACGCCGGATCTCAAGGTCGTGGAGGCGCTGCACCTCGGCGTGACCCGCATCCTCGGGGTGGGCCCGGACCCCGCCGACGAGGTCCAGCTCGACGCCGACGCCCTCGCTCCGGGCTCCGCGGATCACGTGGAGGGGCTACGCCGTGCGGCCGAAGGGTTCTTCGACGGCCTGGACCCGAGATAGCCGCGCGTCCGGAGCGACCCATGCTCACCGTGTTCGCGCTGGTGTCAGCGCCCGCCGACGCGGCCGGGCTCAGGTGGGGACGTTGGCGAGGACGGCCTGGAGTGCGAACTGGTCCTTGGCGGCCTTCTTCGCGGCTGCCTTCGCGGCCTCCTTGGCGGACCGGACGGCGTCCACGAGATCGTCGACGGCGGCGTCGAGCTCCGAAGGCAGCACGGCGCCCCGGGCGCGCTCGACGGCCTCTGCGAGCTCGCTGGCGGCATCGTCGGCCTCGAGCCCCTCGTCGTCGAGCTCCTTCCTGGCGACCTTCAGGACCGCCTGGCTTCTCGCGTAGACGCTGGCGAGGTCGAGGTCGCACCTCGGCAGGTCGGGCGACTGCTCGACGACCTTCTTCAGGAGCTGCTCGGTCTGCTCGACGACGGGGTCGAGCGCATCGAGCGGTGCCGTGGCATCGACCTTGCTCGCGAGCTTCGTCCCGAGGTCCGCCGTGGTCGCCTTGACGTCGGCGGCGACGACCGGGTCGGCCACGCACGTCGCGTCGTCGGCCATCGCCGCGGCCCGCGCGAGCTCACGCGACGCGACCAACGCCTCGAGCGACCTCACCGCCTGTCTGGCATCGTCGAGCTCGCTCGCGACCTTCTTCAGCCGGGCGGCGGCGTCGTCGATCGCCGGGCCGTCGACCACCGACCCCGGGTCGGTCGTCACGTCGACCATCGCCTCGAGATCCTCCAGGTCGTATTGCAGCTGATCGAGAGTGTCCTGGCGCGTCTGCAGGAGCCGGGCGCGAGCGGCGAGGAGCTTCTGCTGGGTGAGGTCCAGCGTCGATGCCGGGTTCTCCCAGAAGCAGTGCGCCTCGAAGCACGGCGTCGAGCGCGTGAGCACCGAGCCCTGATGCAGCTCTACCTGCTTCGCCCACACGCTGCCGACGTGAAGGGCGTCGGACTTCAGCAGGTTGACGCTCGCGGTCGGCGCCACGAGCGACCCGCTGAGCTCGGACTCGAGGTTGATCCAGCTCGAGGTCTGGGCCACCACCATGCTCAGGGGCCGACGGCTCCCGACGTGCTCGACCTTGCCCGCCCACTTGATGCTGCCCTGCACGGCGACGTTCACGGGGCCGAGGCTCTCGTCGAGGACGAGCTTGCTGCCCGGCTCCATCTGCAGCTTCGCGAGCACGTAGTTGCCAGCCCCGAGCTTGACCGTCGCCCCGCGCTCGACCTTGACCTCGCCGTAGGTCGCGGGCTCGAGCTCGACGACGTCGGGCTGCTCGGGCTTCGTCGCCACCTTCGGAGGCACCACCCTCGCGACTCTGCGCAGGGTCACGGGATCGACGGCCTTGGCGACCTTGGCGTTCGACACGCGGATCGGCACCTTCTTCGCGGGAGACTTCTTCGCGGTCTTCAGATCGCCCAGGATCTCCACCTGATTCTGGGCCTGGTAGACGTCGGTCTCGACATCACCCGTGGCGCACGAGCGGTCGCGCATGAAGACCCGGCCATTGGAGATCACGTCGCCGACCTCGGCGTCGGCGCCAACCTCGACGTTGCCGTCGAGGCCCGTCGCGATGACCAGGGCCTTGGCGCTGTCGGGGCTCACGGCCATGGCCCGGTCGTTGACGGCGACCCTGCGTGAACCGGACAGGGCCGTCTCCTTCAGCGTGATCCCCTCCACCGCGTCGAACGACGCGATCACTTCGGCAGAATGGGCGAGCGGGCTCGCGCTCAGCGCGAGGAGCGCGGCCATCCGAGGAACGTAGCGGTACACAGAGCCTCCTGGGCGCGGCGGTCGATCCGCCGGCATGGGGGGCGTGCAAGCGGTGGACCACCGAGCGTGACCCGAGGTGCGGGCGCCCGGCCCGTTCGCGCGGCGGGACGCGGCGAGGCGCGGTCGGGCGCCCAGGACGCCCGGGGCGAGCCCGGGGCTCGCGCGGTCTGTCGCCCCCCGGGGTAGTGGGCGGCGAACGTGGAGGGAATGGTCGTGCGAACGTTGCTCGTCGCGTCTGCCCGCCTCCCGCTCGGATGCTCGGATGCTCGGATGTGCGGGTCCCGACCTCGAGCCGACGGGATCGACCGCGCGCCCTGCCCGGGTGAGCCGGACGCGGCGTACTGGGTGCCGTTCCGCGCGGAGAACATCGAAGCCCCGCGGTTGGACGGCGTCACCATGAGCCCTCGCTCCGAGGCCGACATCCTCGCCGACCCGACCTGCGGATGACCCGGCGGTCCGACCGCCATACCGAGCTCGCTACCGCTGCAGCGCTTCGTAGGTGATCGTGGCCGTCACCGGCGCGCAGGCCCAGACCACCACGGCCTCGATGGGCAGGCGGGGCCACAGCTCGATTCCGAGCATGGCGTCGGGCACATAGGCCCACCAGCCGCGCGGCAGGGCGAGTCCCGGCTCCCACACGATGCTCTGGGCGATGATCGTCGCCGTGGTGAGGGCCATCGCACGTCCGTCGACCGCCGGCGGCCGCGCGATCAGCCATCCGCAGGTCCAGAGCATCGGAACGAGCAGCAGGAAGAGCGCATACGGTGCCGGCGGCCCGCCCAGGGCGCGGGCCGCGGCCAGCGCAGCGATGGCTGCGAGCACGAGCGCGAGTGCGGTCCACCCGACGTGCGAGGCCCAGCGCTCCGCTCGCCGTCGGAGGCTCGCATAGAGGGTGAGCATGAACGTGAAGCCGGTCGCGTAGAAGGCGATCTCCTCGAGCGGGATCGCGGCCGACCACGTGCCCGTGGCCCACACGAGGCCCGGGAAGGTCCAGCCGAGCGTCGCGTCGGGGTTCGGGTAGGCGAAGAAGGCGTGAGCGAACAGCAGGTTGAGCCCGATGCCCATCGGGATCAGGCACGCCAACGCGGCCACGAACGCAGCGCGACGCACGGTCGCCGACAGATGGGGGAAGCGGGCGGCGAGCAGCGCGAGGCCGGGGACGACGAAGGTGAGCAGGCTCCAGGTGTAGCCGTGGCTCGAGGCGAGGGCGCCGGGCAGCGGGGAGAGGACGAGCGCGAGCCCTACGACGAGCCACCCGACCACACCACCTCCACGGAGCGGTCTGCTATCCTGTCGGCCCCGTAGACGCATCGGAGGGCTCGATGAGCCACCTGCGCGCCGTCAGCTTGGTCGTCGCCTGCTTCGCCGTCGTCCTCACCCTGCAGACCGTGGGCGATGCGCGAGGGTGGACGTTGCCGTGGTACTTCCTTCACGAGATCGCGATCCTCGCTCCGCTCACCGCCTTTCTGCTGGGTCAGGAGTGGCGCCACCTGCGTTCGGGCCAGCAGGTGGCCCTGCTCGCAACCCTGGGGGGCTTCGAGGCGCTCTCGGCGATCATGGAGATCGTAGCGATCCACCACCGCTTCTGGTGGTTTCCCGAGGTCACCGATCGCTTCGTCGGGGCGGCCATCGGCGGGATCCCGGTGGAGGAGTTCCTCTACTATCCGCTGATCCTGGCCATTCCTCCCTTGTCGTACCGGTACTGGGCGCGCGCGCTACCCGACGCGCGGGGGCTCTCCGACCGATGGGTCGCGCCGGTCGTGGCGTTGGGCGTCGGGTTCTTGCTGGCGGGTGTCGGTCTGCTCGCGATGATGCCGTTCCAGGAGGGCGTGCTGGACCCGCAGGTGCTGCCGGTGCGCGATGCCCAGGGCGCCTTCCGCTACGCGACGGGCCCGGCGATGCGCGGGTGGAGCGTCGTCCAGCTCCTCTCCATGGCCCTCGTGTGCGGGCTCGTCGTCGCGCTGCGCCGGCACCTCCATGCGCGGGCGCTCCTCGCCCAGCTCGCGACCTTCTTCCCGCTGTGCGTCTACCTCGAGCTGATGGCGATCGGACGCGGCTGGTGGACCTGGAACAGCCAGCAGGTGTTGGGCCCGTTCACGTGGGTGCTGCCGCTCGACAGCTACCTGATGTACCTGACGGGCTCCCTGATGCCGGTGCTCGTGTTCGTGGGGCTGGAGGGCGTCTTCGATCCATCGAGCGTCGCTGGGGACGCCGATCCCACGATCCGATCGCACTCGGCTACGAAGCTCGCGAGCCCGCCCTCGCTGTCAGCGGTGGACCTGGCGAGCTCGAGGGTCCGGGCGACCACCTGACGAGAGACCTTGATCGTCTCGCCACGCTCGAGCACGGCGAGGGTCTGCCGGGCGAGGCCCAGCGGAACGAGGCAGAACCGACGGACGGGCCGGCCCTCGGGCAAGGGCCAGGCGCTCACGTAGTCGAGCGCGCGTTCGAGATGGGTCCGGGCCCTCGCCCTCAGCTCGCCGACCACCGCGAGGCGGGCTGGCTCGTGTGCGGGATCGAGCAACCCGCTCCGGGGGAGCCCGTGGGCCTCGCAGCGGTCCGCCGGCAGGTAGCACACCCCCACCGCCGCATCCGCGGCTACGTCCTTGAGGATGTTGACGAGCTGCAGCCCCACGCCGAAGGCGATCGCTCCGTCCTCCACCGCGCTGCCCACGGGCTCGCACCCCTCCCGGAAGAGGGCGGTGAGCAGCTGGCCTACGGTGCCGGCGACGAAGTAGCAGTAGCGTTCGAGGTCGGGGAGGTCACGGATGGGGAAGCCGCGGGAGGACCGCGCCGCGTACTCCTCCATCCCCCTGCGCATCTCGAGGATGGGCCCCCGCATCCGCTCCCGCTGCCAGGCGGGCAGCGACCGGAAGCACCGGAAGACGCGGCGGGCATCGAGCAACAACGCGGCCTCGGGCCCCGGCGAGAGGCGAACCGACGCCGCGCATCGATCGAGTGCCGTGAGGGGGCTCGTGTCGTCTGCGATCGGGTCTGCGAACCTCGCGAACAGCTCGGTGCGGGCGGGCCCGTCGAGGGCCGGATCGTCCTCGATCGTGTCGACGATCCGGCAGAGCAGGTAGCCCACACGGACGGCATCCCGCAGGGACTCGGGCAGCCCCTCGATCGACAGGACGAACGTCCGGGACACGAGGGGGAGCATGGCGATGCAGAAGGCGGTGTCGTCGAGCTGCGACGGGTCGGGGCGGGGTCTTGTCGGCACGGGCTCTCCTTGGGGCTCGGTCCTGGCGGTGCCGGTGTGAGCAAGCGCCGTGCCACACCCGCGCAGCTCATCGTTCACCACCTCGAACCCGGGGAGCTCGCCAGCGTTGCGCGGGCCGCTGGTCGACGAGGACGAGCCTCGAGGGCGGCACGGCTCGGGGCACCACGTAGAGCTCTCGCCCCTCGCGGCACCAGCGTGGCGTGTTCGAGGGGCGCTGGCGGTGGCAATGTTCCCGGGTTCCCCGACGTAGGGGGAGCGATGGACGCCTGGGACCCGTGGTTGGAGCATCGGCAGCACCTGCTGTCCCGGCGGCGCTGTCCCCGCTGCGCCGAGCCGGCGACGGCGCGTCGGCTCCTGCGGGGGGCCCCGTGTGCGGCGTGCGGTGCTCCCCTCGTGCTTCTGGGCACCGAAGACCGCGCCGCCGAGGTGCTCGACGCGATCCGGGCGGGCTGGCGGTCGTCGCGCATCTCCGTCTACGCCGCGGTGCTCGTCGCGACGTTCCTGTCGGGCTGGGTGCCGCTGCTCGCCTCGCTCGTCACCGCCGGCGCGATGATCGCCGCCAACTTCACGCTGCTCCGCAGGCCGCTGCGCTGGCTTCCGCCGCTGCAGCGCATGGTCACCCGGCTCGCATCGCGCCTGTGGCTCGTGGCGATCCTGCTCGCCGGCATGGCGCTGAACACCCTCGCCGCACCTCTCATCGCCGCTGGAGGGCTCGGGGCCGTCGTCTCGGCGGGCGTCGGCGCGGTCTCGACGTGGCTGTACGTCGAGGGCTCGCTGTGGCTCATCGAGACTGCGATCGCCCAGGCCGCCGAGCCGCGTGGAGGAACCGCGTGATCGAGCAGCTCATCTCGCTGGGCAACGCGGGCATGTGGGCCGCGGTCGCAACGCTCTTCACCACCGCCCTCACCGCCACGGGCCGTCCCGGCGCTACGGTGTTCCTCCTCCTCGCCGTTCCGACGG
The DNA here is from genome assembly GCA_964655065.1 of uncultured Enterobacteriaceae bacterium. Classification (GTDB taxonomy): domain Bacteria; phylum Myxococcota_A; class UBA796; order UBA796; genus DRPG01. The sequence goes on from CAZZLC010000114.1 coordinate 13,273, forward strand.
GGCTGCTCGAGAGCGGGCTGTGGGAGGCCCACGACTGGTTCTTCCCTCCCACCCACACCTGGGTGCTCGTGGTGACGGGGATCTGGGCCGTGCTGGAGCACGCCTTCCGGGGCGAGGTCTACGGCGACCTGATGGAGGCACTGCCCCTCGATCAGCTCATGGCGCTCCTGCTCATCTGGCTGATGTTCAAAGGCCAGATCGCGCTCGGCACGAGCCCCGCCGACGTTCCCGATCTCGGTCTGCAGATGCGGCGGCTCATCCCGGTGGGGCCCGGCCTGGTCCTGCTCGGCATCGCGGTCCCGCTGAACCTGGTGGTCGGCTGGGCCCGGCGTCAGGTGGTCGAGGTGATGCGGGACCTCGGCTTCGGAGGCACGGCCGCGGTCATCGAGGTCGTCGGGGTCACCGGCATTCTGGTGAGCGTGGTGGGGCTCCCCGCTCCCCGGGCATGCCTCGCGTGGATACGTCTCCAGAACGCCATCGCCTACAATGCTTCCCTCTGCGAAGATGTGGCTCGCCTGGCCCGGCGCAACCGTGACGAAGAAGTCACTGCGCAGATCAGGTTTCTTGATGGCGGAAGCCGCAGTGTTCGAACCATGGGCCTCACGTTCGGCGAGCCGGCGTGGTTCGGCCCCATGATGCGGCTGCGGGCCGAGGTGTCAGCCGGCTGACATCTCGAAGGGTGGCGGCTGGCGGCCGTCCACGTCGGTGAAGCCGTACTGTGCTGCGAGGTCGGCCACCCGCAGGGTGCGGCCGCCGTGCGCCGCCACGCTCGGATCGGTGCAGAGCGCGACGACCGCGCGGCCGAGGTAGCGAGGCGACTCCGTGCGCGCGAGGGAGGGCACCTGCTCCCAGGTCTCCTCGGTGGCACCGTGGCCCGCGAGCACGAGCTCGGTGCGCATCCACCCGGGCGCCACCGCGACCGAGCAGACCCCCGAGGGCGCCAGCTCCGCGTGCACGCCCAGCGCCAGGCGCGAGAGGGCCGCCTTGGCGAGGTCGTAGTAGAGGTTGCCCGCCAGGTAGC
>CAZZLC010000115.1:0-14171 GCA_964655065.1 uncultured Enterobacteriaceae bacterium
AGGTCAAGGCCGGCAAGCAGCCCTACGTCCGCTTCGATCGCAACGACTACAGCGTTCCCCACGACCGGATCCGCCGCGGGCTGACGGTGTGGGCGAGCCCCGACCGCGTGCGCGTCGTCGATGGGGACGAGGTCGTCGCCGAGCACGCCCGGTCCTTCGACAAGGGCCAGCAGATCGAGGACCCGGCGCACATCGAGGCCCTGGTGGCCGCGAAGCGCGAGGGCCGGGCCGGCCGCAGCATGGACCGGCTGCATCACGCGGTGCCCGCCTCCGCGGCGCTGCTCGAAGGCGCCGCGAAGCGCGGCCACAACCTGGGGAGCGCGGTTGCCGGGCTGCTTCGCCTCCTCGACACCTGGGGCAGCGACGCGCTTCAGCAGGCGGTCGTCGAGGCCATCGAGGCGGATGCCCTGCACGTCGCCGCCGTACGGCAGGTCCTCGAGCAGCGGCGCCAGGCCGAGGGCGACCCGCCTCCGCTTCCCGTTCCCCTGCCCGACGATCCGCGGGCCCGCGAGCTGAGCGTCCGAACCCACGCCCTGTCCACCTACGACGCCCTGAAGAAGGAATTCCCCGATGAGTGACGATCTCGACGACGACTGGCGCGATGCCGCGAACGATCTCGCCCTGCACGGCCTGCTGCTGCACTACGATCAGGTCCGGGACGCCGACTGGCCGCCCTGGCTGGTCCGCGTCGAGCAGGAGGAGCGCGCCCGACGCAGTCTCGAGCGCCGGATCCGCAACGCCAAGCTGGGCCGCTTCAAGCCGCTGGCCGACTTCGACTGGGCCTGGCCCGAGGCCATCGACCGCGCCCAGGTCCGCGAGCTGTTCGCGCTGCGCTTCGTCGCCGACGAAGCGAACGTGCTGCTGGCCGGCCCCAACGGCGTCGGCAAGACGATGCTGGCGAAGAATCTCGCCCACGCCGCCCTGAAGGCCGGCCACACCGTCATGTTCACCACGGCAAGCGCCATGCTGAACGAGCTCGCGGCCGAGGACAGCGCCAGCGGCCTGCGTCGGCGACTGTCCCGGCTGTGCCGCCCGCAGATCCTGGTCTGCGACGAGATCGGCTACCTGTCGTACGGCAACCGACACGCCGACCTGCTGTTCGAGGTCGTGACCCGGCGCTACACCGCGGGCAAACCGATCGTGGCGACCACGAACAAGCCGTTCGCCGAGTGGGGCGAGGTGTTCCCCAACGCCGCCTGCGTCGTCACGCTGGTCGACCGCCTGATCCACCGTTCCGAGATCGTGGAGATCAAGGGCGACAGCTACCGCCTGAAGGAAGCCAAGGAGCGCGCCGCCGGCCGCGCGCAGGAGCGGTCCCCCGAGCCAGACGACGACGCGTAGTCCGAGTCATCCGACGCGGTCTTCACCAACGGTGGGGACCGCGTTCCGCCCTTCACCGTTGGTGACCAACCGCGGTTGTCACCACTGGGGTCGCGCGCGGATTCCACCGTCTACGCGCGGATTCCCGTCACCGTTGACACCGCGTGCCGGACAGCGGCTGCGGCCCGCAACGCTCCGCCGTCGATCTCGGCGTGCTCACGCTGCGCGCCGGCAAGGACACCTGCCGTCCCGACGGCTCGCACTACGAGCCCATCGACGTCCGCGTCGTCGCGGTGATCTTCGAGAAGAAGGGGCCGGCGAAGCGGGGTCGAACCATCGAGGGCTACGAGGTCGAGCTGTTCGCCGTCGACCTGCCCGCCGACGCCTGGCCCGCTCCCGAGGCCATCGCCGCCTACTACGGCCGCAACGCCATCGAGAATCGCTTCGCCCAGGAGGACCGCGAGCTCGGGCTCGACCGGATCATCAGCTACCACCTGCCGGGCCAGGAGCTGGCAACGGTTGTGGCGTTGTCGGTGTGGAACTACCGAATCGTCCGAGGCTTCCAGCTCCATCGCCCGCCCGACGCGCGGCCCCTGCAAGCCCCTCGGCGCATCGTCATCGACGACGGCATTCCCGAGGCCTGGCCCTGCGATCCGGTGGTGAAGGCGCATCTGGATCCGCTCGACTGGCCGAGCTTGCTGGCGAGGCACCCGCGCTGGTCCTACGACGAATCCACTGGCGAGATTGTGTGCGACGACGGCCGGCCGCTGGTCCTCACCACGGTTCGGAGCCGACCGAGGAGCTCCTCCACGACCGGCGTGATCTTCCGCCGACCTCAGGGTGGCTGCGAGGACTGCGGGTCGCGAACGCACTGCCTGCACAGCGAGCGCCCCCTGGCGTCGAAGCACCTCGAGCTGTCCGTGCCCACGGAGGTTGCTGAGCCGTTGCGCAAACGGCTCGAGCAGCTCCGACGGCGCCCTCCTCGAACCGCCATCACGCCCATCGACGTCTTGCCGGGACCGCGCGCCGTCCACGACGCGCTGTTCCTCCCCGCCGCGGCTCGACACGCCTTCCAGGAGCTCTTCACCGACGTCACCCTGCGTGTCGTCGTTCAGGCCCCACCTCCGCGCCCACGTCTGCGCCTCGTTGCGGACGATGTGGCCGACCGACAACGCCGACGGAAGACCTGGACCCAGAACCTCGAACGCCACGCGCTACCCGACGACGCTCGCGTTCGCGTAGACATCTCCGGAGGTCGGAGCCTCCGACGTCTGCTCGGCGACAGCGACCCGCTGAGAAGCCAGTCGGAAACCGCCTAGCCATGGCACCGGATCGAATGGGGAATAGCCCAAGCCCCAACTCGCCATCCCGATCGTCGACGACATCTTCGTTGCGATGATGATGCGGACCGGCTGCCGGCCCAGCCGCCTCGCAACCCGCTTGATGTGCCTTCCAGCCGCTTGGTATGGACGCGGGTGCCTACTTGACCCGGAGCGCAATGTGTCGACGTCATCCAATTCACCGTCAAACGGCCACGACCTCCTCTCATCCAGCGAAGAGGTGCGCGCCACCGAGCTTATGACCAACCTCATGCCAGGTATCGCCTTGGAGCGCAAGCGGGCGGAGGAGGCCGGAGCTTCGGCACGCCCCCTCGAACCACGTGCTCGGAGCCGTGGGCTGCGCAACCGTATCGCGGGGGCGATCGTCAACCCGGCCCACGACGGGGGCACCACGTTCGCGCTGCTGCTCGCTGTGCAGTTCGGCCTTCTAGCGGCGTCGTTCGGCCTCGGTTTCATGCTTGCGACGCCGTGAATCGAATCGAGCGGCCGCAAACTGTGGTCAGACGCAGAATACGCGGGAATGTTTACCGACTGTGAACGAGCTCATCCCTCAAAAAGCGTGAACCACTAGGTTTGCTCCCTTGGCGGTGCTAATGTCTGCGCCGTTGGGGGCCAACTTGAACCTTGAGGTAGGCCAGCGCTACCTGATCGGCAGAGATGCGCGTTGTACGATCGTGCTCGACGACCCGTCCGTCGCACCCTTCCATGCCGAGATGATCAAGCTCTCCCATAGGACGTACCTGGTCCGGGACCTCGGCAGCGAGCAGGGCACGGTCGTCCGTCGTGACCAAGTCTATCTGGCCCGTATCCACCGCGACGAGGAGATTCGCTTCGGCTCTGCCCTGCTGTCGATGCGGGAGCTCGAGAATGGTCAGCTCGGCGGACAGACCAAGCCCGAATCACTGCGCGAGTGCTACCAGCTCTTGTCAGAGCACAGCTATGAGATCGGCGCCTCTCCCGAGTGCGACATCGTGGTGCCCTCGACCGCGGTAGGGTGGGTCCACGGGACGCTCCGGCACCGGGCCACCGGGTGGACGCTGGTGCCGCGGGGCGGCGGGCCAACGGTCAGCTTGAGTGGAGGGACGTCGATCCATCTCGGCTCACACCTCTTCGAGATCGACGATGGACACCGCCTGACCCAGCGCGAGTTCGTCGACAACCGACTCGACGTGCGCGACCTGGTCTTCGAGACCCGCGCCGGCAAGCGGCTGTTGAACCGGGTGTCGTTCTCGGCACTCTCTGGCCAGGTCATCGGGATCATGGGCCCGTCGGGAGCGGGCAAGTCGGTTCTACTTCGCACGATCTGCGGCGTCTTCCCCGCAACGTCGGGCGACGTGTACCTCTTCCGAACCAACACACGGAACAGCCCTGAGCTACTGCGGAGCACCCTCGCCTACGTCCCTCAGGACGACCTGGTGATGCCCGAGCTAACCGTCTTCGAGAACGTCCGTTCGGCGGCCCGCCTCAAGCTGCCCCGGGACTGGCCCCCCGACGAGGTGACGGACTACGTTGACGATCTGTTGGCGCGACTCGGGCTGTCCGAAGCCCAGAATACTCTCGGAGGGCTCATCTCGGGCGGCCAGCGCAAGCGGGTCCAGCTCGCCATGGAGCTGGTGACCGACCCGGCGTTCCTCGTGGCCGACGAGCCCTGCTCGGGCCTTTCGTCATGGGACTCGAGCAACGTAGTCAGCATGCTGCGATCGATGGCCGACGCCGGCCGGACCGTGCTGTTCACAGTCCACTCCCCAGACATCGACGTGCTCGAGAAGATGGACCGGCTGCTACTGCTCGACCGAGGCGGCGAGCTCGCCTACTTCGGCCCCGCCTATCCTAACGCGATGCAATACTTCGCCCGGCGTGTCGTAGGACCGACCGAATCGCCGAAGCTCATCTTCGACGAGCTGGAGCGTCGCACCGCTACCCCCGACGGCGCCCTCGTCCGCGAGCGTTCTCCAGAGGACTGGCGTGACGCCTTCGCCGCATCGAGCCAGTACGTTGCATTCGTACAACGACCGCAGGAGTGGATCGACCGCGGGGTGCCGGGCGAGGGCGCAGTCTCTGTCCCCGCGCGGCGTCCCAACGCGCTGTGGCGCGGACTCACGCTGCTGCGTCGCCGCGCCCTGCGGCAGCTACGCGATCGGCAGGACCTCTTCGTCACACTCGCGCAAGGCCCGCTCATTGCGCTTCTGTTCTTCGTTGTGTTCCTGGTCGTGGGGAGTGTGGACGAGATTGCCATTCCCCTGCAGGCCTACGGTATCATGAGAGGGCAGCAGGCGATCGTGTTCCTCGCTGTGATCACGGCGGTGTGGTTCGGTGCGTCGCGTGGTGTCGTCGAGCTCCCCTCTTCCTGGTCGACCTTCGACTACGAGCGACTGAGCTTCCTCCGCCCGGGCACGTTCGTGGTGCCGCGGTTCGTCGTGCTCGCCATCGTGGTGCTGCTCCAGGTGGGGTTGTTCGGTGGCACCCTGAGTCTGCTATACCTGGTCGGCCCTGCGATCTGGCATCCGGACTATTTCGCAGGCTCCGCGGGGGGAGTGTTCTCCGCTGTGTCGCAGGCGTCACTTGCTGGACTGGCGTTCACCGGCGTGCTCGCGCTCACGGGCGTCGCTGCTCTCTCCACGGCCATGTTCCTCGGTAGCTTGGTCGGATCGAGGCGCTCCGCGGTCGCGATGCTCCCCATGCTGCTCGTCGTGCAGAGCCTCCTCGCAGGCTACCAGCCGCCCCTCGACCAGATGTGGACGCCCGTCCGGGCGGCGGCGGAGGCGATGGCGAGCCTGCACGGCTTCGAGGCAGCGACCATGGTGCTCGAGCGATTCGCGTGGGCGGACTTCGACCCCCGGCTCGGCGAGATCGACGCGGACTCCTTCACCACGCAGGTGGTAGCCGCGCCACGCAAGGACATGATCGAGGCGCTGTTCCCCGATCGCGACGACCCCGCGCTCGATCCGGTACGCGTCGAGCTTGGCCGGTCGGCAGAGGGGATCCGCCCTTACGACCTGGCCAAACGCGTCCTCGACGAGGCCAAGTGGGCGCAGTCCCTCGGGCCTGCCACCGAGGCTCTCTATGAGCGCCTGATCACCGAGGATCCCCAGCTCGCCAGGTTTCGCTATCCACGGCTCCCTCGCGTGCTTGTCGACCAGATTGCGCTGGCCGGGCTCTTCCTGCTGCTCACTATCGCGAGCGTCGCGGCATCCAGCCGGATGTCTACTCGGCGCTAGCGCCAACCCACCGAGGAGGATTCGAATGGTTCCAAGAGATTGCGCATCGCTGGTCTTATGGTTGATTGCGGGCTGCGGCACCCCTGACGTGGACCCTGTGCCCGCGCCAGAAGCCGCGGAAGCCGATGCTGCGGGGGTGGCTGACGACGACAAGCACGGGATCGCCGACCCCGACGCCATCGAGCCGACCGCCACCTCGGAGTCGTTCGACGAACAGAACGTCGACCCGGGTGCGCTCATGACGATGCTCCCGTCGATCTCGGAGAGCTACGAGGCCGCCGAGGGAGCCGGGTACACCAAAGGCTGGGAGATCTTCGTCGCCCCAGAGAACCCGGACTTCGGAGCGCTCGACGAGCACAGCCGCGCCCTTGCGGTCGGCCAGTCCCTGTCGGACGTCGGCTTCCGGATGGCGAAGCTCGGCGAGGGGGAAACCCCGCCCAAGTCTCTCGTGAGCCGCGCCACCCTGGCCATCGCCGCCTTGGACCCTCCCGCTGCGATCCAGTCGGACGCGGACACGGTGCTCAAGCAAATCCAGTCCGGTGACTTGCAGGGCGCCGAAGCGGTCGCCGAGGTCGAGCGCCTGGTTCGCAACACGTTGCCGACCCTCAAGGAGAACCACCGATTCACTGACGCCGCCAACGCGGCCCTCCTCGGCGCGTTCCTCCGCACCACCTCCGTCGCCGCCCGGGGCATGGCTGCCAACGACGCTCTCGACCCCGTGGCGTTCGGCCACCTCCGCCAGGACGCTGTCGCCGACTACTTCATCGCCTGGTTCGACCAGAAGGCCAGCGCCACCTGGAAGGGCGCCGAGCCCATTCAGAAGGCGCTCGCCGCCACCAAGCAGGTTCGCGGGGTGATGGCGAAGCCCGAGGACCTCACTCGCCAGGACGTGAACACCATCGCCCAGACGCTCGCCGACTACGCCGGCTGAAAGGAGTCACCGATGACCAGGATCTTCCTCACTCTCCTCTTCGTGGTCGGGCTGCTCGGCTCCGGCGTCACGGCCCCCGAGGCCCGCGCGAGCGACGAGGCCTCGATGGATCGGCTGCGGGCGGGGGTGCGAAACGTCCGCAACCGCTTCCCGTTCATCTCTTGCCGGGACCAGGCCTCGGGCACGCTGCTACAGCAGAACGAGTACGTCACCTACCGCACGACGCTCTACGCAGGAACGACCTACTTCTTCTTCGGTGCCGGCTGCCACGGCGTCGGGGACCTCGACGTCCGGCTGTACGACCGCAACTGGAACCTCATCGACAAGGACGTCAAAACCGACGCCTCGCCCATCGTGACGGTCACGCCCCGCAGCACGGGCACCTACTTCGTCAAAATGATCATGTACCGTGGGCGGGGGCACGCGAACTTCGCCACCTGCTACATCCGCGAGTAGCGGCCGTCCCGTGCAGCACCCGTTGATCCTGGACAACCCGGACGATCCTGCCTGGACCCGGGTCGGGCGCATGGACCTCCCTGTGCCTACGGTGCTCGAGCTGGTCGGCGACACGCTCGTGCTGCTCGAGGCGCTCGCCGAGGCGGGCCGGGGGCACGGCCGGCTGGCGGAGGGGTCGTTGTTCCGGCAAAGGAGCCGCCACCTCGCCTGGCTACCGCCACGGCCGGACGCGGCGGCCGGGCCCGACGACCTGGTGGCTCTGTCGCGGGTCGCTGCTGCGCGGATGGGCCTCGGCGGGTCCGTCGGTCAGGGCGACCTGCTGCAGTTTGTGGGCACGCACCGCATCAGCACCGAGTGGATGCAGGTGTTCCGCGCGATGGGACTCGTCGACGGCGCGCCCACGAGCACCCTCGGAGAGCTTCGGAGGGTCGTCGACGCCCTGCGCTACTACATCGAGCCCTACGCGGCCGTGATCCGGCTCACCATGGAGACTGACGCCATCGTCCGTGCAGAGCGCAAGCGCGTGGTCGGACTCCGGCGACGCCTCCTGCTCGCACGCGACCACGCCCGACTCATCGAGGAGCACGTGCTCGCCGGCCCCCGGGAGTGGCCCGAGCTCGTCGCGCTGTGCGCGCTGTTCGATCCCGACGACCGTCCACCGATCACCGAGGAGTTCGACATCGCGTGCCCGTGAGCGAGGTCGGAAGCCCGAGCTGGAGAGCCCATGCCGACGCCCATCGAGATCGGCGAGCCCATCGAGAACACCTCCGACAGCGGCGGGAGCTTCAGCCTGCTCGAACGACTGGGGAGAGGTGGCTTCGCCGACGTCTATCGGGCCGTTCGTATCACCCGGGACGGGCTCAAGAACATCGTCGCGGTCAAGCTCCTCCGCGACGACCTTCACCCCCACGTGCGCGCCGAAGAGCGGCTGCGACACGAGGCGGAGATCCAGTTTAGCCTCAACCACCCCGTGATCTGCAAGGCCCTTCAGCTCGTGGTGCTGAACGGCCGACCGGGCCTCGTCACCGAGTACATCGACGGCCGCGACCTGCGAGGGTGCTTCCGCGACGGAATGCCCCCCGGGCCGCTTCTTGAGGTGATCCAGCGCGTCGCCCTCGCGCTCGGCTACGCTGCCCGTGAGCACGGTGTCGTGCACCGTGACGTCACGCCTGCCAACATCCGAATCGGGCGACACGACGGCTCGGTCAAGCTCCTCGACTTCGGCATCGCATGGTCGTCGCTCACCGAGGACCGCTACACGATTCAGGGTCACGTCACGGGCTCGATGCACGCCCTCGCGCCCGAGCGGCTGCTCGACACCGAGGCGCCCCCCTCGCCAGCGTCCGACGTCTTCTCACTAGGTTGCATCCTCTACCGGGGCCTCGAGGACGAAGAGTTTCTCGAGATCGAGCGCGACGAGCTGTATCGGGTGTTCGCCGACGAGTCCGCTATGGAGGCGTTTACCGGCGAGCGTCTGCGGCAGATGAAGTCCGACACCCCCGAGGGGATCAAGGACCTGCTGCGCAGCATGCTCACCTGGAACCCCGACCGGCGCCCGACCGCCGAGCAGATCGCCGAACTGTGCAGCGCGCTGCTTGAGGCACTCGATCTGCAGCCGTCGCTCATCAACTGGAACCGGGATCGCCCCCCGGAGCAGGGGTTGCCGCCCGTGCGGTTCAGCACTTCGACCCGGATCCGGGGCGTCGGCCGGCGCCGCAACCTGGCCATGGGAGCCGCGCTCGGGGCGGCGGTGACGGCGACCGCTGCGGGGCTCCTCGCGTTCTTCTGGCCACATGAGAGCTTCGTCGTTCCCGAGCGCTCGGGAATCGAGGGCCCCACCGGCGGGGCGCGGCTGTGGTGCCCCGAACGCGCCCCACAGCGCGACCCGGTTGCGCCGGAGTGCATCTACCTGCTCGAGGAGCGCATCGGCGACAACACCGTCTGGGTGCAGGACTCCGAGCTCACGGGCGTTCAGTGGCGGGCGCTCGGCTGCCCGAGCAACGCCGTCCGCCAGGATCCGTCCCTGCCGGTCGAGGTGGGTTACGACGCGGCCGTCGCGTGCATCGAAAGCGCCGGGCTCGCGGCTCCTGGCGCCTCCGTCTTCCTCTCGGTCGATCAGTGGCGGGCGCTCGCCATGCCCTCCGATGCCCCCCCGTGGGGCACGAATGCCGCCAAAGCGGGCAAATGGGGTGTCATCTCGGTCGACGAGACGACCCGCCTTCCGCTGAGCCCACCGCGCCACGAGCGGGGCTCCGAGTACGGCTGGCGGCGGGCTCAGCTCGGTCTGTTCGATCTGTGGGGCAACGTGGCAGAGTGGTCGGCGGATCGGATGCTCCTCGGGGGGAGTCGCCACGATCTCGCCGAGGACGTCGTCGCAGTGGGACCCAAGCCCGATGGCACGCTCGGCGGGGTGCGGATCGCCATCCCCGACGCAGCGATCCAAGATGTGGCCGAGGCACTCACGCGCGTTCACGTGCTGCCCGTGCAGTGGGCGGGCCAGGCGTCGGTGCTCGAGTTCTCGTCGCTCGTGCACTGGCAAGACGCCTTCTTCGCCTTCCCGCAGTACGACATCGACGACATCGAGCCTTCTGACGTCGAGGCCCTCGAGCAGCTCCGGAGCTGCGGCGGGTGGGCGGTCCACCGCTTCGACGAACACGACGTCGAGAAGGCAGTCGCCGAGGTGCGCAAGGGCCGCGTGCCCGAGCCGCTCGAGGCGAGTCTCGTGACGGTGCGGTGGGACCAGGCCTCGGGCCACGACGGGACCTGCGTGCCGCCCTTCGAACTCACCGATGGCTGGCGCTCTGAAGGCATCGAGGCCGCCCACATCATGCCGCGACGCGCGGACGGCACGGCCGAGGTTTGGGTGCTCGGCGAGTCACGGCTGCGCGACGGCTCCGTCATGACGGCCTGCCAGTACACGGGCACCTACACGCCGTCAGAGTGGGGAGGCGATGAGCTCTCCATCGAGCTGGCCCACACCCGCTGCCGTGACGTCGAGTGGACCCGGCCCTCCCCGGACGAGCCCGGGGTGCACAACTCAGCCTCCGAATCGCTCGTCGCGTTCCGCGACCGCATCTGGGAGATCCCCGAGATGCTCGCCGGAGGGCTTCCCGGCCCACGGGTGCTCGTGCGGAGCCTCAAGCCGCCCTACACCACCCAGCTCGTCGACGCACCGCCTATTCCTTGGCGGGTCACGGACGCGAGCCAGCCTGACGCCGGAGGGCGCTTCTGGGTGATCAACTACGCCTGGATCGGCGACCAATCTGACGGTGTCTACGGTTGGCCCTGCACGTCGGCTCGTCCCTTCGTTCGTGGCCAGGAGCGGCTCGTCGAGCTCCAGATCCGGCCTGACGACAGCCTGGCCGAGACAGGGCGCTTCATCGCGTTGCCGCCACGCGGTCAGGGGCGAAACTGGGAAGGGATTGATCGGCTGACTGTGGACGGGCAGACCGGGCTGCTGCTTGTAACCGACGAGTTTCCAGAGAACCTCCTCGCGTGGGTCAGCGAGGAGGACGCCGAGGAGGGGTTCGTTGCCTGCCCGTAGCGTTGGCCGGAGTGCCCACGTCCCGACCGCACTGCCTGCACAGCGAGAGGCCCCAGGCCTCGAAACATCTCGAGGTCTAGATCCTCACTAAAGCGTGTGGACACTCCACGCTGCGCGCTTGTTGACCCAGATAGCGATCCGGATCTGGACAGATGTTCATCACCTGAGTAGCCTTGCTCACGATGAAGAGCCTCGATGATCTCCTGGAGCGGCTGACCGTGACCGCGTCCGCTCTGTTGGGTGGGCGGGCGCGGGGTGGACCACTGAGGCGATTCCTGGGCGGTGTGCTGTGGATCTTGCGCACGGGAGCCCCCTGGCGAGATCTCCCGCCGAGTTTCGGTTGTTGGAATGCGGCATTCCGGCGGTTCCGTCGATGGGTATGGTTGGGACGATGGGTCGAGCTGGGTGAGGCGGTTCGTCGACCGGCGGAGGAGGCGGAGTGCTTGCTGCTCGACAGCACGAGCGTCAAGGCCAATCCCGACGCAGCGGGTGCGCGGGGAAGCTGCGCTACAGCCGAGGCGCTCGGCCGGTCACGGGGCGGCCTGACCACCAAGGTCCACGCGCTGGTGTTGTCTCAGGGGCGGTGGGTCGGGTTCCTGCTGACCCCCGGGCAGTGGGCCGACGTGCCGCAGGCCATCCCGCTGCTCCAGTCCGTTTCGAGCCCGCGACAGCTCATCGCGGACCGCGCCTACGACAGTGATGCCCTGGTGACCTGGCTCTCGGAGCGCACGGTCGAGGCGGTGGTGCCCAGCCGGCGACACCGGCGCGCGGCTCGCCCCCATGACCGGGTCGCGTACCGGCTCCGCAACGTCATCGAGCGGTTCTTTGGCCGACTGAAGCGAATGCGCAGGCTGGGGCTGCGCACGGACAAGACGGCGAGCTCGTTTGGTGGGTTCGTCGGGCTCGGAGCGCTGGCGGTGGAGCGAACCGCATGGGCCTGAGCACGCCGGTCGCGGAGGGCTCGACGAGCTCACGCTTCACGAGCTTCCGGTTCACGCTCGAGCCGACGCCCGAGCAGGACGAGCGTTACCGCCAGCACGCCGGGGCGGCGCGGATGACCAGCAACCAGGTGGTGGCGCTGTACCTCGAGGCCAAGCAAGCCAAGCGGGTGTGTGAGGAGGGCGCGAGCGAAGTCTGGGTGCCCGTGACCCCGCTGCAGTGCATCGACGTCTTCAACAAGTGGAAGAAGGTGCCGGCGGTCGGTGGTGTCGCGACCGGCGAGGGGCAGGGCAAGGTCACCCTGTGCGGCCCCGGTGGACGAGCCGAGGTGGAGCCTTGCCTGCTGAAGCTCGATGACGCCGACAGGGCCGCCCGCAAGCACCAGAAGAAGGACCAGACCGCGTTTCGGCTGCCGTGGATGGCCGACCTGTACCAGTGCGTGCTCGAGGAGGCCGCCAAGGACGCCGGGGCGGCGCTGACCGCGCGCAAGAAGTGGTTCGTCGGCGAGCGACGCGGGCCCTGCCCGGGCCCGGCCCGCTTCAAGAAGAAGGGCAAGTGCCGCCCCTCCTTCCGCATCCGCAACCAAGGCCAGAAGGTCGTCCGGTTCCGACCGATGTCGGTGCCCGAGGGACAGGGCATCCCGCACCGCGCGGTCGCGCTACCCGACCAGCTCGGCGGGGTGGTGAACGTCCGGGAGTGCACGCGGCGGCTGCGGCGCCTGCTCGCCAAGCCCGACACCCGGCTGAACTTCGTGACGATCGCGGCGGTCGATGGCCGCTGGACGATGACCGTCAACCTCGAGACAGGACCGCTGCACCCCGCCGACCGGGTCGTTCCCGAGGCCGAGCCCCGCTACGTCGGCATCGACCGCGGCCTGAAGACGCTGGCGGTGCTCGCGACCGCCGAGGGGACCGAGGTCGAGCGTGTCGATCCTCCCCGACCGCTGCGCGAAGGGCTATCCGCGCTCCGGCGCAGCTCCCGGTCCCTGTCGAAGAAGGTGAAGGGTTCAGCCAACTGGCGGCGCGCCCGACGCCGTCTACAACGCCGCCATGCGCGCATCCGCCGCGTCCGTGAGGACTTCGTGCGGCGCCTCGCTTCCCGGTGGGCCAAGAGCCACGGCTACTGGGTGCTCGAGTCGCTGAACACGAAGGGCCTCATGCGCAGCAAGCGCCGAGGCATGGCTCGGGCCCCGGCCGACAGCGCCTGGGCTCGGCTCGCCACTCGCCTGAAGACCCGGGTTTCCTGGCACGGAGGAGTCGTCATCGAGGCCGACCGCTTCTTCCCGAGCACGCGTCGCTGCAGCGACTGCGGGCACGTCAACGAGGCGCTCGCGCTGGACCAACGGTGTTCTGCTGCACAGTGTGCGGGTTCGAAGCGGACCGCGACACCAACGCAGCAACCAACCTCGCCCAGTTCCCCAATCTCCCGCTTCCTACCTCCGAGAAGCCCTCGGGGTAGCCAAACGGCCTGTGGAGGAGGTACGCGCTGGCTCGCTGCGGTCCGTCCAACGCGAGTGGAACGGCCTCCGATGAAGCAGGAATCGCGGGTCCTCGGACCTGCGTGGCCCCCGGGAAGGGGGGTGTGGGCAGTGTCCACACGCTTTAGGCCGCATAGCCGCTTCGCGCGAGGCACGAGCGGATCTGACAGCGACCCACGGTGCAGAACGAGGTTCGTACGATGTTCCACCGTCTGGTGTATGGTCCCGCGTTCGGGGCGGCAGGCGTTCCAGGAGGGTACCGGGGCATGCTCGATCGGGTGTCTGACCTGTTCCGTGACCACGTAGAACGCGGCGATTCGATACGCGAGACCGCTTTCGACGTGCTTGCCGGATAGACGAAGCCCCCGCCGTGACGGGCACGACGGGGGAACTCGAAACCGGCGGGGTGGAGTTGGCCATGTGGAGGTCATCAGGCTGCGAGGACCAGATGACGAGAAGTCAGCCGCTCCTCGCTCTCGGCCCTGCACGATTACCAAGGAAACTGGCGGCGATATCCGACCCAGGTGGATTGCCTGTTGTTCGCGAAGGCGTCGGTGAGGCGATTGCTTTCCTCATGGATGCGCTTCCAGACGGGTCATTCTCCTGTTGGCACCCCCGCGCCATCTGTTGGCACCAACTCGAGGCGCGGACCCGTGGCCGGCGATTCATCGAGCAGTTACCAGGGTCAACCCTCCAATCCGCGTCTCTGGGACGAACCTGGAGGGGACAACGAACCCGAGCTGTGATTCCACGACGAAATTACCGAGCGAACCGGGCATAGCCTCCGAGTTCCCTACATCGACGCGATCGGGAGAACAAGAACCGGCGACGACCACTCCGCGATCTGTTGGCACTTGTTGGCACAAGAGCCATCTCGAGAACGCAGGTAGAAAGAGGCGAGAATCGGACTTGAACCGACGACCTGCTGATTACGAATCAGCTGCTC
>CAZZLC010000116.1:0-14128 GCA_964655065.1 uncultured Enterobacteriaceae bacterium
GGCCGAGGAGCTGGGGTCGATCGCGCCGTCCAACCGCGTGTCGCCGCAGGGTATCCGCATCGTCGGCGGCGACGTCGAGAGCGACGCGACCTGGGCCGACCTGGGCCAGCCGGTTCGGATCGACGACGAGGTCGTGGTCGGTGCTGCGCTGACCATCGATCCCGGCGTGCGGCTCGAGTTCGGCGACAACGTGCCGCTGATCGTCGACGGCCGCGCCGGCGGCTCGCTCGCCGCGGTCGGCACCGATGTCGCCCCCATCGAGCTCGTCAACCAGGACGGCGTCAACTGGAAGGGACTGTGGATCGACAACAGCGAGGCCAGCCGGAATGCGCTGCGGTTCGTCGACTTCGTGGGAGGCGGGTTCTCCGCGTTCGAGCGCGACACGCCGGCGCAGCTCACCATCGGAGGCTTCGTCGGGACCTCGAGCATCGTGGTCGAGGACTGTACCTTCACGAGTACGCCCGCCGACGCGTTCTCCATCGCGCTGCAGGATGACGCGACCGTCAACGACGACATCGAGACCGCCAACACCCTCGACCGGGGCCTCGCGACGTTCTGATCCTGCAAGTGCGTGGGGCGGCCAGCGCGTCGACTACCCGTTGTAGTAGAAGGTCTCCTTCACGATCTGCCCGTCCGCGTTCCACTCCTGGACCGCCCACTGCGTCCGCTCCACGCGGTTGCCGCCCATCGTGAAGTCCATCGTCATCTCGTACGCGGTCATGTCGCCGTCCGCGATGACCGGGCCGAGCGACACCGAGTGGAACTCGGCGTTGTTCACGAAGTACGTCTCGTACTCGCGATTCGCGGCCTTGCCGGTGCGGGTCTGGTCGGGCTTGCCGTTCTCGCTCAGCACGCAGGTCTCGCAGTAGTGCTTCTCGAAGCCGTCGAGCAGCTTTCCGGTGGTGATGTGCTCGACGAGGTCCAGGACGTTCTGACGGTTGCGCTCGGTGTTCGACATCGGTGACTCCTTCTCGGGCCAGTTCGCGGCGCCGACGTAGGGGACGTACCCACGCGACTTGTGTGCGGGACGAGCAGCTGACGTCCTCCACTGCGACATCCGGACCCGTGCCGTGGCGTCATCCGACCGTGGTCGGGTCGTTCACGATGGCCTGCGTGTCCGGGGTGCCGGGGAACGTCGCGGGGAGCACGTTCGGCGCTCCGGGTCCCACGCGTGGACCGCCGCGGGTGCCGTGGCGAATCGTTAGGCCTCGGGACCTGGGTGGAGGTTCCCTTGCTCGCGCGATCCTCGTTCGTCCTCTCGTTGCTCTGCTCCGTGGCCTGTTCGGCGACCATTCCGCTCGACGAGGCCGGCGTGTTCCAGGCCAAGCGCACGCTGGACGCAAACACGTTCGACTTCGCCAACGCGACCTTCGAGGAGTTCACCGTCACGGCCGACGACGGGGTCGACCTCTACGCGTGGCACGTCGTCCGCGAGCCGGCCGCCCACACGGTGCTGTACTTCGGAGGACAGGGCTTCCACCTCGTGCTGGCGAGGAAGTTCGTCGCTGACATGCTCGCTGACGTGCCGGTGAACCTGGTCCTCGTCGATTACCGCGGCTACGGCCGGAGCGGCGGAGAGCCCACGGTGGCGAGCCTCAAGGCAGACGCGCTCACCGTCTACGACTTCGTCACCGAGGAGCGCGGGGTGGCGCCGGAGTCCCTCGTGGTCCACGGCCACTCGATGGGCAGCTTCATGGCGAGCCACGTGGCTGCCGAGCGCGACCTCGCGGGGCTGGTGCTCGAGTCGCCGGTCACCGAGGTCGAGGGGTGGACGAAGGCGCTGGTTCCAGGCCTGCTGCGTCTGTTCCTGAAGTTCGACATCGCGCCCGAGCTCCGGGCGGAGTCGAACGTCGAGCGGGTGGGGCGAATCGAGGTGCCGACCCTGTTCTTCGTGGGCTCGGAGGACCCGATCACCCCTCCGACCCTCGCCGAGGAGCTGCGGGACGCATCGACGGCGGAGGACGCTCGCCTCGTGGTGATCGACGGCGGTGACCACAACGACCTGTCGGGCTACGACGCCTTCGTCGGCGCCTACGCCAGCTGGGTGAGCGCGCTGTGAGCTGGTCCGGGCAGTCCGTCGTCGTGACCGGCGCCGCGAGCGGACTCGGGCTCGCGCTCGCGACGGAGTGGGGCCTCCGGGGCGCTCGGGTGTGGCTCGCGGACGTCGACCGGGACGCGCTCGACGCGGCTGTCGACGGTCTCGTCGGGAGAGGCCTCGACGTGCGGGCCGTCGAGCTCGACGTGACGGACGAGAGCGCCTTCGGAGGGGTCGTCCAGCGAGTTGTCGACGAGCACGGCCGGCTGGACGTCTTGGTCAACAATGCGGCGATCGACGTGACGGCCGAGGTCGCCGACCTCTCCCTCGAGCGCTGGCGGGCGGTGCTCGACGTGAACCTCCACGGCGTGGTCCACGGCATCCACCACGGCTACCGCCAGATGGTCGACCAGGGCGGCGGCCTCCTGGTCAACGTGGCCAGCGGAGCCGGGCTGATCGCCTTTCCGACCTCGATCCCGTACACAGCCTCCAAGGCCGCGGTGGTCGGGCTCACCCGGGCGTTGCGGGCCGAGGCCGAGGTTCACGCCGTCAGGGTGGCGCTCGTGTTCCCCGGCATGATGCACACCCGCATCCAGGACCACGAGGGAATCGGGATCGATCGGCCCGCCTTCCTCGCCAGGGTGCCCGCATCGTGGATCGCCCCCTCGGCTTCTGCGCGACGGATCGTGGACGGTCTCGAGCGTGGAGAGCACGAGATCACCACCCAGTGGCGGAATCGCGTGGGCGCCATGCTCGTCACGCTCCTTCCGGGTCTCGGGCACCGGATCCGGAAGGGAATCGTCCGCGAGTTCCAGGGGTTGGCGCTCCCTCGGTCGCAACGGCGTAGGTCTTGATCAGGTTTACGTTGGGTTAGACGCAGCATACGCTGCACGGCCGAGCGGGGAGGGGACCATGATCGCGGCGGTGCTCGCGTATTGCGGCGTGGCCCAAGCGGTTCCATTGAATCCGGCGGACTTCACCGTGGTCGAGGAGTCGCTCACGGCGCCGCCGGGCACCGTGGTGAACACGGACGAGCTTCGGTTCGGCGACCTCGTGGGCGAGGAGTACGACGGCGTCGCGGTGTTCACCTTCGGTTCGCTCGTCGTCGACGATCTCGTCGTCACGGGCTCCCGCCCGCTCGCCCTGCTCGCGACCGGCGACCTCACGGTTCGGGGGGAGATCGACCTCTCGGCGAACGGGGAGACGGGTGGTCCGGGCGGCGGAGACGCGACCGGGTCCGACGGAGAAGGGGTCGGCGGGGGCCGGGCGGCCATCGCAGGGACCGGCGGTGGGCACTGTGGCGCGGGGGGAGCCACGGACAACGGCGAGAACCCCGGGGGATCGGCCTACGGCGACCTGCTCCTCACGCTCACGGGTGGCTCGGCCGGGGGGGCGTCGACGGACGCTGGCGGACGTCGGGGCGGCGGAGGCGGAGGCGCCATCGAGCTCGGTGCCCTCGGCCGGCTGATCGTCGACGGCGTCATCCGGGTCCGCGGTGCCGACGCCCAGGAGGCGAACACCCGCTCCACCGGCGGCGGGGGCGCTGGCGGCGGGGTGTTGCTCCACGGTGGGCTCGGCAGTGTCTCGACCGCCCAGATCCACGCCGAAGGTGGTGCGGGAGGCGACGTTCGCCGTCGCGGCGCGCCGGGCGGGGGTGGCGGCGGGGGCTGCCTCGTGCTGCTGGGGGTCCGGAACGACGCGACGGCGAGCGAGATCCGACTCGCAGGCGGCAACCCGGGGACCAACGAGGCGTCGTCCGAGCGCGCAGCGGAGCCTGGTCGATCCGGCTCCGTCCTGGACTTTCCCGATCCCGACTACGACGGTGACGGGTTCACCCTCGAGGAAGGCGACTGCAACGACCTCGACCCCACGCTCAATCCCGGCGCCGACGATGTTCCCGACGGTCTGGACAACGACTGCGACGGTGTGGTCGACCCGCTGGGAGACACGGGTGATGCTTCGGTCGATCCGCTGGGAGACACGGGTGATGCCTCGGTCGATCCGCTCGGCGGCACGGCCGATGCCTCGGTCGAGGTTCGTAACCCGTCGGTGCCCGGATTCCGGCTGTGGAGCTGCCACACCGCCGGTGGGGGGCCCGGAGCGG
This sequence comes from uncultured Enterobacteriaceae bacterium, assembly GCA_964655065.1. GTDB lineage: Bacteria > Myxococcota_A > UBA796 > UBA796 > DRPG01. Next base: position 4,140 of record CAZZLC010000116.1, read on the forward strand.
TCGTCCTGGCGCTCGTGGGCTTGTTCGGCGTGACCCGCCGACGCGCGGGGCGTCGGTGAGGCTCGAACCCGGCCGGCAGCTGGACCGCTATCGCGTGGAGGAGTTGCTCGGCGAGGGAGGATTCTCCGTCGTGCACCGGGTGCGGCACTTGGCCCTCGATCGCGCCTTCGCGCTGAAGGTCCTCAAGGCGGATCGGTCTGATCTGCACGTCAGACTCCTCGCCGAGGGGCGTGTGCAGGCGAAGCTCGAGCATCCCCACGTCGTTGCGGTGCGCGACGTGATCGACGTCGACGGTTCTCCCGGGCTGATCCTGGACCTCGTCGAAGGCGGCAGCCTCGACCGTCTGCTCGACCGCTACCGTCCGTCCATCGACGAGATCGATCGGATGGGTCGCGGGATCCTCGAGGGGGTCGCCGCCGCGCACGCGCTGGGGCTCGTGCACCGCGACCTCAAGCCCTCGAACGTGCTTCTCGAGGAGACGTCCGCCGGGCTCGTGCCCAAGGTCTCAGACTTCGGGCTGGCTCGCGCGCTCCTGCCCGAGACGAGTGGGTTCGGCGCGAGCGGCACGCGGAGTGGCGTTCTGATGGGGACCCCGGCCTACATGGCCCCCGAGCAGATCGAGAGCCCGACCACCGCCGATGCGCGCTCGGACATCTTCTCGCTCGGCTCGCTGCTGTACGAGCTTGCCTGCGGCCTGGTCGCGTTCGACGGCCGCAAGCTGGCCGACGTGCTCTTCTACGTGGCGAACGTCCGCTACCGGCCGATCGAAGGGCTGGTGCCGGACCTGCCGGACCGAATGCGACTCGCGATCGAGGGCGCACTGCAGGAGCGGCCCGGGGACCGCCACCAGACCGTGGAGGAGATGCTGGGCATCTGGAAGGGGGACGCGACCCCGGTCAGTCGGCCGTCACGGACGATCCCCGTGTTCGTGCATCCCCCGCCCCCGGGCCCCCGGCGGGTGGTCGGTGGAGCCGAGCCCACCTACGTCGTGCCCTTGCTGCGACGGATGGTGATCGTCGCCGCGCTCACGGCCGCCGCCAGTGCCGTGCTGGTCATCCTGCTGTTCGGGCTTCGACCGTCGACGCCAGAGCCTGGGCTGACCGCCACCTCTCCGATGCCCGCGGTCGCGGTGGAGCCGCCGTGGGTGGACGCGGGCCCCCCCGCACCGACCGGGCCATCCGAAGCCGCGACCGGCCGCGCTCGGGCGGAGCCGCTCGCGTCGCACGAGCCGGAGGTCGTGGGAGCCTCGGTCGAGGTCGTCGGACAGGACGTCGAGCGCGCCCAGCTCGTGCGAAGGGCCGACGGCCGCTCGATCGCCGCTGGAGGAGGCGTGCCCGAGGGCCTCTACGACGTCCTGGTCTGGTTCGTCGACGAACCCCGGGTGTTGGTCTCGCTCGGGCTGCGGGTCCGCGACGGGGAACGGTGGACCGTCACCTGTGACGCCGGCTTCTACACCTGCTCGGCCGGAGGGGCGCCGTGATCGTGTGGTGGCTGGTCGGGATGGCGGTGGCGTCGGGCTGCGAGGAGCCCTCGACCTTTCTCGAGCTCTCGCGGACCCTGCTCGATGGGGAGCAGGCCATCCGGGAGAGCGACCAGACGAGCCTCGAGGCAGCGGAGGTCCGGGCCGAGACTCTCCTGCTCTGCCTCGCGAGCCCCCTGCGCCCCGCCGACGTCGCGAGCTTCATGCGTCTCGAGGGCATCGCCCGGTTCGTCCGCAAAGAGCGCGAGGCTGCGGTGGCGTGGTTCTCGGCTGCCCGCACGGTCGACCCCTCGTGGAGCCTTCCGGAGGCCCTGTTCTCCGAGGGACACCCCCTCCGTCGAGCGTTCGAGGGAGCCCCGAAAGGCGACGCAGAGACGGTCCGGCTGCCGCGCCCCCGCGACGGGCGGGTCTCGGTGAACGGCCGGGCCACCGACGAGCTTCCCGTCGCGCTGCCGTGGGTCCTCCAGTGGTGGGACGGCGCGGGGAACGTTCGGGTGACCGCGTTTGGCGAGGGAGAGCCCGCGGCGTGGCCCTATCCCCTCCGCGATGACGAGCCCCGGGGTTGGCAAGCCATCGTGGCGGGCGCGTTCCAGGCGGCGCCGTCCCGGGACCAGGGCGACCTGCGCGGAGGGCTCGTCCTCACCGGGGTCGTTGGCGTGGGACGGCGGCTGGGGGTCGACTTCGGGCTCCGGTCGCTCCTGACCAGGGTGCGCGTCGACGACGGCACCGAGGGGCGGGTGGTACCCGGATTGCACGCCGGGGTTCGTGGCGGCTTCGACGTGGCGGGGCTTCCGGCCTTCGTGGGGGCGGCGCTCCTCGCCACCAGCCACGAGGACCGCGCGGTCGCGCCGGGCGGGCTCGCGAAGGCCGGGGTTCAGCTCGGGGGCCGTCGCCGGTTCGCAGAGGTCGGCCTGGAGGCCGGCTTCAGCCGCGAGCCCTTCGTGCTCCTGGCCGCGGGTTTCGGCTTCGGTCGGTGACCCGAGGTCACCGGATGTGGCCCGCCTCGCGCAGCCAGCGCACCGTGTCCTCGAGCACCTGGTCGCCGGTCCGCGGCTGCCACCCGAGCTCGTTCTTCGCCCGGTCGTTCTTCACGAAGGCAAACGTGGTGCCGTACTCCAGGGCGGCCGGGTGCTCGGGTGAGGGCAGGCCCAGGTTGTGCAGCGCGTAGAGCACCGCCTTGGTGATCCCGGTGGGCATCACGATGGCCTTCTTGTTCGGCTGGCCGGCGATGGCGAGCGTTCGGTCGATGATCTCCTTGATCGTCGCGTTCTCGGAGCCGAGAATGTAGCGCCCACCAGGCTTGCCGCGCTCCATGGCGAGCATGATGCCCTCGGCGACGTCGTCGACGTGGCCGAACATGGTTCCTCCGTGGCTCGCGAGGGCCGGCCACCCGTTGATGGCCTCCTTGAGGTAGCCGGTGGTGAGGAACTGGTCGTCGTTCGGGCCGTAGGTCTCCATGGGGATGGGCACCCGCACGTCGAGGCCTTGGTTCACGAAGTCGTCGACCAGCTTCTCGGCGCGGTGCTTGGCCAGGGCGTAGTTGAGGTGAGTGTCCTCGCCGAGGGCGAAGGGCTCGTCCTCGTCGACCGGCTCGGGCGGCGGCTCGTGGCGCGAGTAGATGATGCCCGACCCGATGTAGGCCACTCGCTGCACCCCGGCGTCCTTGGCGGACTGCAGCACGTTGCGGGTGCCGTCGACCACCGTGGGAATGCAGCGGTCGGTCTGCATGAGCGAGTAGGAGCTGATCCCGGCCAGGTGGATGGCCCAAGTCGCGCCCTGCATCGGCTCGGTGAGGGACCCCGGATCCAGGATGTCTCCGACGTGCTTGGTGACGTCGAGGCCGTCGATCCGCCGAGTGTCGCTCGTCTCGCGCACGAGGCACCGCACCGCGTGACCTCGCTCGAGCAGCTTCTTCACCACGAAGTGCCCGATGAAACCGTGCCCTCCGGTCACCAGGACGGTTTGCGCGTCGCTCACTACGACCTCCACGTCAGTCGCCAGGGCTAACACCCTGGGCGACGGCATCCACAGCGTCGCGACGCCGAATCGACCGACGCAGGGCGACGCCGATGCTCACGAGCAGAACGAGGGCACCCCCGACCGGCAGCACCTCGCCGATCTGGCTGTAGAGCGTGCGCACGGGCGTGACGGGCACTCGGGCCAGCATCACCCGCTCGCCCTCGAAGTAGCTCGCCGCGCCCCGGACCCGGCCGAACGCATCGGTGGCCAGGCTCGTGGCCCAGCGGACCGAGCGCACCACCGACAGGCCGCTCTCGATGCCGCGGACGGCCGCCATATGGCTGTGGTAGGGGTCGATGCCGCGCCAGTCGCTCGAAGGCACGAGCACCACCCCGGCCCCCGCCGCCGCGTGCTCGCGGCCCATCGCCGGGAAGTCGTAGTCGTAGCAGATGGCGCCGGCGGCGGTGCCCCACGGCCGATCGTGCGCCACGAGGGGAGCCGTGCCGGGGACCGCGCCCTCGCCGGGGACGGGGTGGTGCTTGAGGTAGGTCTCGAGCGGGCCCTCGGGGGTCATCCAGACGTACTTGTTCTCGTAGACGTAGTCACCGCCGGTCAGCGGTACGACGTAGGCGAACACGACGTCGACACCGTGGTCCCGGGTGAACGCGGCGGCACGGTCGAGGAACGCGGCCTCCTCGGCGGCGGGAACCGCGGTGGCGCCTTCGTTCCAGACCACGACCTGGGCGCCCGCGTCGATGGCCGCAGTGGTGCGCGCGAACAGCTCGTCGTTGCCCGCCGCGACGATCTCGGGCGGCGGGAAGCCCTCGGGGCCGGGGTGGAGGTCCGTGGTGACGGTGGCGACGGTCACGTGAGGTCCCGGCAGCGGTCGGTCGAGGCGCAAGCTGCCGTAGGCGTGGGCGAACAGCACGAGGCCCGCGACAGCAGCCCCGACGGGGAGCCACCGAGCGCGGTCGCCGCGGTCGATCAGCACCGCGATCACCGCCGAGACCAGCGCGAGCAGCCCCGAGACGGCGGACAGGCCGAAGAGGCTCGTGATCTGCAGCAACGGGAGGTTCTCGAGCTGGCTGTAGGCGGCGCTTCCCCAGCTCCCCATCTCGGAGGTGTGCGACGTCAGGCCCTCGGACAGGACCGTGATGGCGGGGAACAGCACGAGCCCCCAGCCGTCTCCGAGCCGACGACGGAGCAACTCGAAGATGCCGTAGGCGACGAAGGCACCGATGGCCATGGGCACCGAGAACATGGGGGCGAAGAACCAGGGAAGCGGCTCGGTCACGATCTTGAGGATGTTGATGAACGTGCCGAGCTGCAGGGCGCCGAAGAACAGGGCCCAGGCGCCGACCCCCTGCAGCCGCCGCGTCGCGAGCAGCCACGGCACGGCGGCGACCCAGCCGACGAGCCCGAGGTTGAAGCGATTGCCGGCGAGCGCGCTGAACACGACGCCGATGGCCAGGAGGCCGAGCACCGGAACGGTGGACGTACGGGTAGCGTCCGACAGCCGGGGGGCGGTCGGCGTGGGGTGACGGGTCATGGGCTCACTCCTCGGGAGTGTGGGGCAGGGCTCGGGCGCCCGCCCAGATCAGGTGGAGCTGGCGGCGGTAGGAGGGGGCGACGGCGGCCCCGTTGGCGGGGCCGAGTACGAGCGGGACGCCAAAAAACACCGAGGCGATGGCGAGGACCACCGACATCACGTCGGTGTGGGGCGGCAGCTCGCCACCGGCGACCGCCTCGGCCACGAGCTCGGGCAGCAGATCGCCGAGCCCGCCGTCGGGCAGGTCCATCACGTCGGGCGCATCGTCGAGAAACAGCAGACGCTCGACGAGCTCGACGGAGTGGTCGGCGGGCAGGCTGCCGAGGCGGGCCTGTCCGGCGATGATCTCGCTCATGACCCGGGGGTGGGGCGCGTTCCACTCCGCGGTGGTCACGAGGATGGCCTCGATTGCTGCGAGCGAGGTGGCGTGCTCGGCTCGGGCGGCGCGAGCCATCAACCCCACCCGGAGCGTCCAGAGCTGGACAAAGTGGGCGAGTAGGTGGTCCTTGCTCGGGAAGTAGTTGAAGAACGTGGCGTCGCTGATGCCGGCGGCCTGGGCCAGCTCGCGGACCTGCACCTCCTCGAGGGGACGCTCGGACAGGCGCTCGAGAAGCGCGTCGACGAGGGCGACCCGGGTGCGGGCTCGCTTCTGGGCGCGGAGGGGCTGGTCCTCGAAGCGTGGCTGGCTCATGATTGATTTATAGCTGACCCAAAATTTTGGGTCAACTAGATTTTTTGGCGGGGTTTCGACGCGTTCGGCCCCGACTGGGCGCTGTGGGCGGCCGCGCCGATGCCGTAGGCCCGCGCGCCCTGCTCGAGGTCCCGTACGCGCCGGTCGGGATGGCCGGGCGCACCACGTCGACGACGTCCAAGCTTGCATCGTCGGCCTGCTCGCCCTCGCGGCGGAGCCCGTGGACCCGCCCCTCCAGGGTCAGATCCCGACCACCTCGTCGCCGACCAGATCGATGTCGAACGCATGCGGGTTCTTCGCGAGCCCCGGCATGCGCACGATGTCGCCGAGCAGCGCGACGAGGTAGCCCGCGCCCACGGCTGGCGTCAGCCCGCGCACGGTGACTTCGAAGTCCTCCGGGCGGCCGAGCCGCTTGGGATCGTCGGACAGCGAGGCGTCGGTCTTGGCCATGCAGATCGGCAGGTGGCCGAGCCCCTGGCGTTCGACGCGCGCGAGGTCCTCTCGGGCCTGACCCGTCCACGCCACGTCTCGGGCCCCGTAGATCGCGGTCGCGATGCGGCCGACCTTCTCCTCGACCGGGGCCTGCAGCTCGTACAGCGGCTCGTGGGGCGTGACCTCGCCCCGCACCGCGTCCTGCAGGTGCTCCACCACCTCGGTGCAGCCGTCGCCTCCGGTGCCGAAGGGGTCGGAATCGGCAAACGGCACGCCGAGCGCCGCGCACTGCTCCCGCAGGGCCGCAATCTCGGTGGGGTGATCGGTGGGGAAGCGGTTGAGGGACACGATCGCGGGCTTGCCGAAGGTGCGGACGCTCTCGACGTGCCGGGCGAGGTTGGCGAACCCGCGGACCACCGCGTCCGGATCGACGGTGTCGGGGGTTCCGCCCCCGTGGTGGCGCAGCGCCCGGATGGTGGCCACGAGCACGACCGCGGCCGGGTCCAGCCCCGCGCTGCGGCACTTGATGGAGAAGAACTTCTCCCCGCCGAGGTCGAAGCCGAAGCCGGCCTCGGTCACCACCCAGTCGGCGTGGTTCAGGCCCACCTTGGTGGCGAGGACCGAGTTGCACCCGAACGAGATGTTCGCGAACGGTCCACCGTGGATCAACGCGGGCACGCCCTCGGTCGTCTGGACGAGGTTCGGCCGAATGGCCTCGTGGAGCACCGCCATCATCGAGCCCACCGCGCCGATCGCCTCGGCGGTGACGGGGCTACCATCGCGCGTCGTGCCCACGACCACCCGAGAGAGCCGCTGGCGGAGGTCGTCGAGGGAGGTGGCGAGGCAGAGCACCCCCATCACCTCGCTCGCGGCCGTGATGTGAAAGCCGGTCTCGCGCACGGGGCCGTTCTTGGCGTCCAGGCCGACGAGGACGTGCCTCAGCGCGCGGTCGCAGGTGTCGAGCACCCGCGGCCAGGTCACCCGGGCCGGAGCGAGCGCGGGCTGGCTCCGAAAGTGCAGGTGGCTGTCGACGAGTGCCGCGAGGAGGTTGTGCGCGCTCGTGATCGCGTGCAGATCGCCGGTGAAGTGCAGGTTGATGGCCTGGGCCGGGTGGACGCGGCTCGCCCCTCCACCCACGGCGCCCCCCTTGCGCCCGAAGATGGGGCCGAGCGACGGCTCGCGCAGGCACACCGCTGCCCGCTCGCCTTTCCGCTGCAGTCCCTGGGCCAGGCCGATCGAGGTCGTGGTCTTGCCCGCACCGAAGCGGGTGGGGTTCATCGCACTCACCAGGATCAGTCGACCCGGCGTGCCGCCGCGCGGACTGCGAGTCGCGGCGTCCACGGTGACCTTGGCCCGCCCGGGCCCCCAGGATTCCCAGTCGGTCGCGTTCAAGCCAAGGTGCTCGGCGATTTCGGACAGCGGCTTCACGTGGTTGGCTCCTGCTTGGTCGTGCGCCCTGCCCTTATTGCGGGTTCACGTCGCTGCCGGCTCGCGTTGGGTGTGGGACACTCCCGACCCGGATGGACCAGGTTGGAGGAACCAGGTGTCTCGCTTCTCGTTGCGTCGTTTGCCGTTGTGGCTCGCCATCTTCGCGATCCTCGCCGCCTCGCTCGCCCAGGGGAGCCGAGTCGCGGCCTCACCCTCGGCGGACGGAGCCCCTCCGCCCCGTAGCGAGAGACCGGTCGGGTCTTGTCCCGAGGGCGCCAAGCCGCGCGAGGGAGGCTCGGACAGCGCGGCCGAGCTCGGGCAACTGCCCCTCGCGGAGCTCCTCGTCCGGCTGCAGAAGCCCCGCTACGTGTCCCCTCCCGACGAGGACGGCCCCACGACGGTCGGCATCGCGCTGTTCGTGCAGGAGATCAGCGACATCGACCCCGGCACGAACACCTTCACCATGGAGGGCTTCCTCGACCTGGTGTGGTGCGACCCCCGCGAGGCGTACGACCCCGAGGTGGAGCACGCGACCCGCGAGATCTTCCTCGAGAAGGACGCCGAGAGGGAGCTCGAGTTCATCTGGTGGCCCGACTTCTACTTCGTCAACGAGGTCGGCCCGCGGCGGGTCGAGAACGAGGAGCTGATCCTGCTTCCCGACGGCACGGTCGAGTACCGCGAGAAGTTCGGCGTCACCCTCGCCACCGACTTCGACATGCGCAGCTTCCCGTTCGACGACCAGACCCTCGAGGTCGAGATCGAGTCGTTTGCCTGGACGAGCCGGGACCTCGAGTTCGCCCTGCAGGACCAGATGGTGAACTTCACCGACGAGTTCGACATTCCCGAGTGGCACATCGTCGACGTCGTCGAGACCATCGAGACGAAGCGGGAGCCCCGAGACCGCGCCGAGTACTCGGAGCTGGTCGCGCGCATCCACGTCGAGCGCGACCCCGGGTTCTACGTCACCAAGATCATGGTGCCGCTCGCGATCATCGTGGGGATCTCCTGGGCGGTCTTCTGGATGCTCGGCGACACGCTCGCCGATCGCATGAGCGTGTCGTTCACCGGCGTGCTCACCTCGGTCGCCTACCAGTTCATCGTCTCGGAGAGCTTGCCCCGGCACATCTACAACACGTTCCTCGACGCGTTCGTGCTGCTCTCGTTCGTGATGATGGTGCTCACCATCCTCGAGAACATCCTGGTGAACTCGCTGATGCTCGGCCGTCGCACCGTGCTCGCCACCCGGGTGGACCAGACGTCGCGGGTGCTGTTCCCGGTCGCCTACCTCGGCGCGCTCACGTTGCTCTACGTGGTGTACCTGACCTCGTGGGGCCGGGCGATGGTGGAAGGATGACCCCCGCCGCACTCTTCGTCGCTCTCCTCGCGGGAGCCCCCGAGGCCGAGGCCCGCTCCTTCCGGGTGGACCAGGTACCGAACGCGTTCCGCTACCGCTGCCAGATGTGCCACGACAACCCGGGGGGCGGAGGCCCGCGCCACGTCTTCGGGTTGGACGTCGAGGCCAACCTCGTCGGCACGTCGACGGCCACCGCCGACGTCGACTGGGCGACCGTCTCGCAGCTGGACTCCGACAACGACGGTCTGACCAACGGCGAGGAGATGGGCGACCCCGACGGCGATGGCACGCCCATTGTCGACGCCCCGGTCACCCGTCCGTGGGACGATACCGATCCGGGGCCAGAGGAAGAGCCCGACACCGGGGACGGCGTCGTCGTCAGCGACACCGGGACCGGCTCCGGTGACCGCAGCGGGGGCTGTCAGAGCGGCACGGCGCCGGGACTCGCAGGGTTGCTGCTCGGGCTCGGCGCGGTGCTGGGACGTGGCCGTCGCCGCTGACTACCGATCGCCGAAGCAGGTGCCGATGGCGCGGGCGGTCCGCACCAGATCGCCGTCGGGGTCCACGAGCTTCTGTCCGGCCGTGGCCTCCTCCATGGAGCAGCTCACGATCCCGCCGGCCCGCAGCGCCACCATCTCGCCAAACTGACCATTGGCCACCATCTCGGCGGCCTTCTCGCCGTATCGAGTGCCGAGCACGCGATCGAAGGCGCTCGGGCTGCCCCCGCGCTGGACGTGGCCGAGCACCGTGACGCGCAGATCGGATGCGATCCGCCCCTCGAGTGCCTCGGCGAGGCGGTGGGCGGCCCCGACGTAGCGGGGCATCGCGCCCGGAAGCTTGGCGAGCAGACTCGCGTCGCCGTCCTGGGGCTTCGCGCCTTCGGCCACGACGATGAGGTGGTAGTTGGCGTTGCGGGCCCGGCCGGACCGGACCATCTCCGCCACCACGTCGCTGTCGTAGGGGATCTCGGGGATCAGGATGGCGTCGGCGCCACCGGCGATCCCGGCGTGCAACGCGATCCAGCCCGCGTCCCGGCCCATGACCTCCACGAGCATCACGCGGTCGTGGGAGTCGGCGGTGTCGCGGATCCGGTCGA
>CAZZLC010000117.1:0-13966 GCA_964655065.1 uncultured Enterobacteriaceae bacterium
CGAGCTCGCCCACACCGGACAGCCGGGCGGCGACGACGGGGTTCACGTCCATGTCACCTATCCCCCTCATGCCCGCTCCGCCCGTCCACTGTCGCCTTCCGTTTCCTGTTCGTGCGAGGTTACAGAACGCCCATGGGACGACCCCGCGGCAGCCGGAACCAGGACTTCGAGACCAAGAAGCGCGCGCTCGCCGAGCGCATGTCGGAGCAGCTGCTCGTCGACGGCGAGCCGGCCTCCTTCGCCGATCTCGCCCGGTCCGCGGGCGTGTCGGTGCCCACGCTCCGCCACTACTTCGGCGACCGTCCGCGGGCCGTGGTCGCCGCCCTCGAGAGCGTCGACTTGCGGAGCCGGGACTTCCTGGAGGCCCTGTCGGACCCGGGTCCCCACCCGCTCCGCGCCTCGCTGCACGTCTGGGCGACGCGCTTCGTGGACGGGTTCCGCCTGCACGGGGTCGGCGGGCTCTTCGTCGGCGGGCTCACCAACGGACTGAACGACCCCGTGGTGGGTCCGGCGTTCGTCGAGCACGTGCTCGAACCCACGCTCGCCATCGTCGAGCGGCTGCTCGTCCGCCATCGCGAGCGCGGCGAGATCGACCTCGCCGACGCCGAGGTCCGCGGCGCCGCGCTCGCGCTCGTCTCCCCGCTCGCCCTCGCGCTCCTCCACCAGGACGCGCTCTCGGGGGATCGCTGCCGCCCGCTCGACGTCCGGGCGTTCGCCGCGAGCCACGTCGACCGGTTCCTCCGCGCGTACGGACCGCCGGAGATCGAGGTCGATCCTTCCTGAATAAGAATTCTCCGATCGGGGTACGAAAAGTCCCCCACCCGGCTCCCACGATCGTTATCTCTGCTGACGAATAGAAAATGGCCGGTCGCGGAGCGGTCGGTCGGGGAGGCGGGTCGTGGGCTCGAGACGGGATCGGGGTCGTCTGGGTCGGAGGCGGGGGGCCGGGGCGGGGTTGCTCCTCGCCTGGGCAGGTCCCGCGCTCGGTCAGCAGCCCGTCGAGGCGTTCCTGGACGCCGCGGCCGAGCGCTCGCTGGAGGTGTCCGCGGCCGAGCTCGCGGCCGGGGAGATCGCCGCTCGGCGGGGGGCGGCCCGCTCGGCGCTGCTCCCGAGCCTCTCCGCCACCGCCGGGTACACCCGCAACGAGATCGAGATCGCGGTGCGCTTCCCCGGCGAGGACGGCGCGGTCGCGGAGGCGGTGATCAGCGCCCAGGACCAGCTCGACGCGACGGTCCGCGCCGACTGGACGCTCCTCGATGCGCAAGCAGTGGCGCAGATCCGCAGCGTGGACGCCTCGGTCCGGGCGGCGAGGGCGGGCGCGTCCGACACGCGACGCCGGGTCGAGCAGGCCGTGATCGCCGCGTACTACCGCCTCGTCGCCGCCCGACACCTGGTCGCCGCCGCGGACCGCGGCGTGGCCACGGCGCGGGAGAACCTCGCCGTGATCGAGGCCCGCCTCGCCTCCGGCCTGGCCGCGCCGCTCGATCAGGACCGCGCCCTGGCCGACGTCGCGAGGGCGGAGCAGGCGAGGGCCGAGGCCACGCTCGACGAGGCGCTCGCCACCCGGGCGCTGACCGTCGCCACCGGGCTCGCGCCGGAGGACGGGCTGGTGGCCCTCGAGGTGGTCCCACAGCCGCTCGAGCCCCTCGAGCGCTACCTCGCCGCCGCCGACGCCCACCCCCGGGTGGAGCGCGCGGCCGCGGACCTCGTCGCGGCCCGGCGCGCGGAGCGGGCGTCCGGGCTCGCCGCGGTTCCCTCGGTGGGGGCCTTCGCGCAGGAGCGATGGACCAACGCCGCGGGCTTCGGCCCCGACGCGCTGTGGTCGGCCGGGGTGACCGCGACGTGGCGGTTCGACGCGAGCCGGCCGTCGCAGATCGTGGAGGCGTCGCGGGCTGCCGCGCGAGCGGACGTGGTCCGCGATCAGGTCCGGCAGGACGTGATCTCCGAGATCCACGAGGCGTGGCACCGCGTTCGCGCCTCGCAGGCCCGGCTCGCCGCGGCCGAGGCGGAGGAGGCGGCCCGGGCGCGGGGGGCCGCGGTGGCCCGGAGCGAGCTCGACGCGGGGGGCGGCTCGCCCCTCGCGCTCTCCGTCGCCGAGCGCGATCGGTTCGACGCCGAGGTCGTCCGCATCCGGGCCGCGGCGGACCTCGCGGTCGACCAACGGACCCTGCGGCTCCTGGCCGGTGACTCCGCGGAGGTGGCGCCATGAGCCACGGCGCGCTGAGGGACCGCGGGGGCGCTCCCCGACGCCAGGCGATGCTCCGCGTCGGGGTCTCGATGATGTTCCACGACCGCGCCAAGCTGGTCGGCACCCTGCTCGGCGTGGTCTTCGCCACGGTGCTGATGATCCAGCAGCTGGGCACCTTCCTCGGGCTGATCTACAAGAACACCCAGTTCGTCGACAACACCGCGGCCGACATCTGGATCGCGCCGCCCGGCCTCGAGCAGGCCCTGCCAGGGCCGCCCATCCCCCTCGGCCTCCTGCCGCAGGCGCGGGTCGTCGACGGCGTCGCCTGGGCCGAGCCCCTGCTGATGGGGAACGCCGCGATGATGCGGCCCGACGGCGGCCGCGAGGGGGTCACGCTGGTCGGCGCCCGCCTCCCCCGCCTCGCGGGCGGCCCCTGGGCGATGGTGGCCGGGGAGCCCGAGGCCCTGGCCTTCGCCGACACGGTCATCGTGGACGACGGCCAGCGCCAGGCCCTCGGCGGCGTGAACCTCGGCAGCGTGCGGGAGCTCTCCGGGCGGCGGGTCACCATCGGCGGCTTCACCTGGGGGCTCCTGCCGTTCGGCCCAGGCTACGCCTTCGCGAGCTACGAGACGGCGCGCGGGATCCTGGGCCTACCCACCGACCAGACGAGCTTCGTGCTCGTCGGCGTCGACGACGGCGCCGATCCGGACGTGGTCGCGCAGCAGCTGCGCGCGGCCCTCGGCGACGGGGTCGCGGTCCAGACCCGCGACGCCTTCCACGACGCCATCGTGAGCTACCTCGTCGGCGCGCAGCTCGGCATCACCTTCGGCACGTCGACCGCGTTCGCGCTCATCGTGGGCTTCGTCATCGTGGCGCTCTCGATGTTCTCGGCCGTCGTCGACAACGTGAGGGAGTTCGGGGTCCTCAAGGCGATGGGTGCCACCAACCTGGACCTCACCGTGCTCCTGCTCGCCCAGGCGGTCCTCTACGCCGCGATCGGCACGACGATCGGGCTGTTCCTGGCGTCGGGCATGGCGGAGGGGATCCGCAGCGCGAACCTGGTGCTCGTGCTGCCCAGGGAGCTGCTGCTCGGCTCCTACGGCGTGATGATCGTGCTCTGCGCCGTCGCGAGCGCGCTCGCCATCCTGCGGGTGCGCAACATCGAGCCCGGGATGGTGTTCCGATGACCGCAATCGAGGCCCGCGGGGTCACCAAGGTCTATGGCGAGGGGGCCGTCGCCTACCAGGCGCTGCGCGGCGTGGACTTCGAGGCCGACGAGGGTGAGTTCGTGCTCCTGAACGGCCCGTCCGGCAGCGGCAAGACGACGCTGCTGTCCATCCTCGGCTGCGTGCTCGAGGCGACGTCGGGCACGGTCCGCCTGTTCGGCGAGACGGTCACCGGCCGGCCGGAGCGGGAGCTGCCGGAGCTGCGACTCGCCTACATCGGCTTCGTCTTCCAGGGGCACAACCTGCTCGCCGCGCTGACCGCGCGCGAGAACGTGGCGCTCCCCCTGCAGATGCGCGGCTGGCGACGCGCCGAGGCCCTCGCCGAGGCGGATCGGCTGCTCGCCAAGGTCGGCCTCGCCGACAAGGTCGACCGGCCGGGCGCGCAGCTGTCGGGCGGGCAGAAGCAGCGGGTCGCCATCGCGCGGGCCGTGGCCGGCGCGCCGCCCCTCATCCTCGCCGACGAGCCCACGGCCAGCCTCGACGCCGAGAGCGGGCTGAAGGTCACCGAGCTCCTGCGCGGACTCGCGCGGGAGCAAGGCCACACCGTCGTCGTGGTCACCCACGACAATCGCATCTTCCACCTCGCGGACCGGATCGTCGAGATCGAGGACGGCCGCATCGTCCCCACGGAGGTCTCCCATGGAGTTCGCACGTAGGCACGCCTGGTCCATCGGGGCGGGCGTCGTCGGTCTGTTCGTGGTCGTGTCCATCCTGCGCTTCGCGTTCTCCGCCCCCTCGACGGTGCCCCGCGAGGAGGACCGCGCGGCCGCGGCGCGCACCCTCGCGCCCACCGGCGGAGGCGAGGACCTGCGCATCGTGCCCCCCGACGGGGACTTCATCGGCGGGCTCGGCATCGTCGAGCCGGCCACCCCGGAGCGCGAGCTCGTGACGCCGGTCCCCGGAAGGGTGGCCGCGGTCCACGTCGCCGAGGGGGATCGCGTCGGCGCGGGGACCGTGCTCGTCGAGCTCGAGAGCGACGTCGAGCGGGCGGCGCTCGCCGCAGCGGAGGCCGAGGTCGCGGCGGCCCGCCTCGAGGTCGAGCGCGTCGGGGGCCGGGCGCGGACGCAGGACCTCGAGGCGCTGCGGCGCGACGCCGAGGCGGCGGAGTCCCGGGCGCAGCTCTCCGAGGCCACGCTCGCCCGGCTCGAGGCCACGGTCGGCGCGGGCGGCGTGTCGCCGGATCAGCTCGACCGCGCCCGCCGGCAGGCCGAGCAGGACCGCAACACCGCCGACGCGAGCGCCGCGCGCCTCGGGAGCGCCGAGGCCACGCGACCCCTCGACGCGCGCGTCGCCCAGGCGCGGCTCGACGCCGCGGTGGCGCGGCGGGACCAGGCGCAGGCCGCGGTCCGGCTGCGTCAGGTGACCTCCCCGATCGAGGCGGAGGTGCTCGAGGTGCTCGTCGCCGAGGGCGAGTACGTGCAGCCCGGCGGCGTCGAGCCCGTCGTCGTGGTCGGCGACACCTCCACGCTCCGAGCCCGGGTCGACATCGACGAGCGCGATCTCGCCCGGCTCGCCGAGGGGGCCCGGGTCCTCGTGACCGCCGACGCCTACCCCGATCGCGCCTTCGAGGGGCGCATCGTGCGGATCGGTCGCCGCATGGGCCGCAAGAACGTGAGGACCGACGAGCCCACCCAGCGCATCGACGTGAAGATCCTCGAGGTGGTGGTCGATCTCGGGGACGTCGAAGCGCTCATCGTCGGTCAGCGCGTGATGGCCTGGGTCGCGTCGAGCGCGACGCCGGAGGTCGCCGAGGTCCGCTGACCGGACGTCAGAGGGCGAAGACCACGAGCGTGCCCATCACCAGGGCCACGGTGGGCACGGCCACCAGCGCGACCACCAGGCCGAGGCCGTCGGTGGACTCGAGGGTCACGAGGTCGAGGCCGACCTCGACGGGGCTCGTGAACCGGGCGAGGACCGGATCGAGCCGCTTCAGCACCTCGGCGACGGTGAGGATCGTGAGAAGGTTGACGGTGCGCATCGGGGACCTCTTGGCGCGAGGGTGACTCGACACTCTCCCGCAAAACACAGCTCTGCCTCTGGTCCGGGTCAGCCTGACCAACGGGGTGACCCTGGACGGGCACGTCGAGCTGCTGTTCGACGACTCACTGGGCCAGTGGCGAGACCGCTTCATGGTCGGCTTCACCTTCGCCTCGCGCAAGGATCCCCGTTGAGCCCGCCGGCCGGATGTGGTCGCTGAGAAACTCGACGAACGCCGTGACCTTGGCAGGCGTGAAGGCCTTGGAGGGACGAACGAGCGAAATCTTGGAGAGCTCCCGCACCCCAGCGCCATGGGCGGACCAGTCCGGGAAAATCCTGCGGAGCCTTGCGGTCTCGAGATCGCCTCTGACGAGCCAGTCCGCGAGCAACGCGATTCCCATGCTGTTCAAGGCACACTGCCTGAGTGTCTCGGCGTTCGAGCTGACCACCCCGCCAGCGACGGCGACTTGCTGCTCCACGTTGCCTTTGGTGAGTCGCCAGCCTTGCCGGAAGCCTGGAAGGCTATAGTTGAGTAGTTCGTGACTGGAGAGTTCGGCGGGGTCGGCTGGCGTCCCGTGTTCCTCGAGATAGCGCGAACTCGCAACCACGACGTACTCGACCTCGAGGAGTTTGGTCGCAACCAGCGAGCTCTCGGCGAGCGAGCCGTGGCGAATCGCGAGGTCGATGCCCTGCCCGACGACATCGACCAACGCATCCGAGAGAAGCAGCTCCACGGTGATGCCGGGATGCCTCTCGCGAAACCCGGGGAGGAGCGGGGCGACCACCGCGTTGCCGAAGGACACCGATGCGGTCATCCGGAGGTGCCCAGACGGGGCCGCCTCGAGACCACGCACTTCTTCGGCGGCTCGTTCGAGCTCTTCGAGCGCCGGAACGGCCAGGCTCAGGAAGAACTCACCCTCCTGAGTCAGCGCAATGGCGCGGGTCGTCCGGTGCAGGAGGCGTGTGCCCAACGCGTCCTCGAGCGCTTGCACTGCGCGCGAGACCGATGAGGAGGAGATCCCACGCTCACGCGCCGCGGTCGTGAAGCTCCCCGCTCTCGCGACCTGCATGAACAGACGGATGTGTTCGAGCTCCATTGTCCCGCCTCGCGCAAAAGTCTTCTGCCCGATGCCAGGTGTACCCTCATCACGAGCAAGAGTACAACTCAACTCGCAACCGGCGTCGGCTCTTCACGCCATCGACAGCCTGGGAGGAAGACCCATGAGAGAGCTCGTACTGACCGTCACCGCCGTCACCTTCACCCTCACGGCCCCTGCCTTCGCCGGCAAGCGCGAGCAGCAGGAAGTCCTCGAGCGGCAGGCCGCCTACTACGCTTCGTATGTCGGGCCAGACTACGCGATGTTCTCGGACATCTTCTCCGACGACTTCGTCTACCAGCATCCGACCGGGAAGACCCTCGACGAGGCGGGCTTCCTCGCGCTGTTCGGGGAGGGCGGCCTCGTGGTTACCAAGGCGCCCGCGCCGAAGTCCACGGTCCGCGATTACGGCGACACGATCGTGACCTACGGGCAGAGCGACGTCGAAGCTTCTGTCGGCGGCGAGCCGGCCAATGGCGTCATTCGCTTCGTCAACGTCTGGCGCAAGGAAGGCAAGAAGTGGGTCCTCGCGCACCGCAACTCGCAGTTCTTGCGGTAGTGGAGAGGCGCAGCGTGCGCCACGGCTCCGGCGAGCGGTTTGGCACGCTGTGGGTGCAAGAAGGAAGCAGGCCGTAAGACAATGGCCGCATTCGGCTGACGAGCTCGGTAGTGGGGAAGACATGACAGATCCGTTGAACGAACAGGTCGTCGCCATCACCGGCGCGAGCCGTGGGATCGGCGCAGCGACGGCTCGGCACCTTGCGCGGTTGGGCGCGCGCGCAGTCCTGGGTGCGCGCTCGGTCGACGCGCTCGAACGCCTGGCGAAGGAAATCAACGACGCGGGCGGCAGAGCCATCGCGATGCAGCTGGACGTCACTCGCTTCTCCGAGGTGATGGCGTTCGTCGATCGAGCTCGTCACGAATTCGGCAGGATTGACGTCTTGATCAACAACGCGGGCACCATCGAGCCGATCGCTCGGATTGCGGACAGCGATCCGGAAGCGTGGTCGCGGGTCGCCGACATCAACTACAAAGGCGTCTATTACGGTCTCCGCGCCGCGATTCCGCACATGCTCGAACAGGAACGAGGCGGAACGATCATCAACCTGAGTTCTGGGGCCGCGACCAGCGCGCTCGAGGGCTGGAGCCACTACTCGTCGACCAAGGCTGCCGTGCTCATGCTCACGCGATGCGCTCACAAGGAATACGGAGATCGAAACATTCGCGTAGTCGGCTTGAGTCCTGGAACGGTGGCCACCGACATGCAAACCGCGATCCGAGAGTCGGGGATCAATCCAGTGAGCAAGCTGGACCCGTCGGCCCACGTTCCACCGGAGTGGTCTGCACGAGCCATCGAGTTCCTCTGTCGAGGAGGCGCGCAGGAATTCGCAGGCGGAGACTTCTCGATCAAGAACGACGAAGGTCGACGTCGAGCGGGACTCATCGAATGACGGCTCGAACCGTGATGTGGATCTTGGCCGCGCTCTGTGTGCCCTCGGCCTGCTCGAGCGCGGTCGCGAAGGATGTGCCGATGCGCCCTTTCTTGAGCGTCGAGGCGGTCGATATTGGGGTGCGCGCCTGCTTCGAATACGCCGAGAAGAAGGGGTTGCGGATCGCGTTGGCGGTCGCGGATAGCGGTGGTGACCTGGTGTACTTCCGACGCATGGACGACGTGTATCTTCGCCAAGGTGACCTCGCGCAGCTCAAGGCCGAGAGTGCCGCCACGACTCCGTTGAGCACCAAGGAGCTGGGTGATCGTTTGGCGCAAGACAGAAGTCCGCTTCGAGGGATCGAACATCTGCCTGGGCTCACGACGGTCGAAGGCGGCGAGCCGATTCGGGTCGATGCGAAACGGTCGGTCGGCGGAGTCGGCGTTTCTGGCGCTGCGCCTCACGAAGATGGTGAATGCGCTCGTGCTGCGGCCCTTGCCATCGCGACGGCACTACGCGGCGGGGAGTCGCCCTGAGGCTCGCGCCTGGGAATCGAGGGCATGAACCACATGGATGACAGCAGGGTTCCGCAGAGTGTGACGGCTCCTGCGAACCTGACCCCGAGCTCCCCCCGCGTCTCGCTGCTCGGGGGGGGCGCCTCGGAAATGCCCAGTACCTCGCAGAGTTTTTTTGGGCCCCGACGATCAACTCGGCACGCCGTGCTCGCTCCTCGGCCCTGGCCAATGCCTTCCGCAGCTCCTCGTTCTCCCGCGCCAGCTCCGACTTCGGCTTGGGGCCCCGCTTCTTCGCCTTCAGGCCACCCAGGCCCTCCTCACGTCTCGCTCGGCGCCACTGGCACAGGTGCGAGGAGTACAGGCCCTCTCGGCGAAGGATCGCGCCGACTTGGCCGGGCTCCGTGGCGCTGTCACACTCTTCGAGGATCTTCGCCTTGTACGCCGCGGTGAAACGTCGGCGCTTCGGTTTGGCGGTGACCTCCGGATCGGGGGCCAGCCTGGGGGTGGACTTCGACAATGGGTTGCTCTCTCTACGCCCTGCTCAGTGTTCTTAGCCGATCAGGTGTCGGCTTCTTCTTGACACGTAGGGGTGCTGTCCGTTGGGTCCTGCGCAACCAGAAGGCGAGTTTCTCCCTTCGAGAACTCCAGCGGGGTCTCGGTCGGGCCGCCGGAAGCGCCGACGATGTCCGCGACGTGATCGAGGAGATGGTCGAGCATCACTACGTTCGACCCATCCAGGCCAAGCCGCGCAAGGGTCCGGGGCGCCGGCCCAGCCCCAAGTGGGAGGTGAACCCCGCGCTGATGGAGCATCGGCCGCAGTGAAGGGGAAATGCCATGCAAGCCCCGTGCACTCGGAAATCCAAATCACGCAGGGGGGCGAATAAGTGGGGAGTGAACACCCGATTGAGGGACGCTGCGGTGCTCGCAATCGAGACGGGTTTCCCGGACCGGCTTTAGAAAGACTATCCCCGAGGCCACCTGGAGGGCCTCCTCGGCGAAGGTCACATCTTCAGTGATTCCCTGAAGCTTGACGAGGAGACGATGATGTCGCGGTGCATGAGTCCGTTGAACATTAGTGCGTGCTGCACGCATATGAGCTACGACGGATGCGATGCTACACCGCACCACCAACATGCTCGGCGCGTTTGCTGGCGCCGTCCTTGATCGGCTCGCGCAAGCCCGGACCCACCCGAACCAGACCGACTCCTCGATGGCGGCGCTCAACCTCATCGACACGTTCGACGGGTGCTCCAATCGCGAGCTGAGCCAGGCCCTCGGGCTTTCTCACTCCGCCACGGTGCGCCTGCTGGACAAGCTCACCCAGGCCGGGCTCGTGCTCCGCAGCCCCGGCGAGGACAAGCGATCGGTGTCGCTGTCCCTGACCCCCAATGGTCGAGCACGCGTCACCGACATCCTCCAGGCCCGCGGCAGCGCGCTTGACGAGGTCGTGGCAGCCCTGTCCACCGAACAGCTCGAGCAACTCGACGGCCTGCTCGATGCCCTGTTGTCGGCGGCCACGACGTCCCCGCGCGCCGCAGCCCACCTCTGCCGGCTCTGCGACCACGTCAAGTGCCCTCCCGAGACCTGCCCGGTTCATCAACGGGCGCTCCACCTCCTGCCCCAAGAGGCACCATGAGCTCCGACGTTGTCTCCATCCGACCCGCAACCGGTGACGATCTCCCTCATCTCGAGGTCATCGCCCAACGCACCCAGATGTTCCTCGAGGAGGAGCTGGCCTGGTTCTCCAAGCAGATGGCGGCCTTCTTCGCTGGCGAGCTCCCTGATCAGCACTGGTGGGTCGCGACGATCGGCGACCGCGTCGTGGGCGCGGCGCTGTTGGACCCCGAAGGTGCGCCTGGCGTGGCCAACCTTCGCTTCATCGGCGTGCTGCCGGACTGCCGGAGGCGCGGGGCCGCCCAGATGCTCCTGCGTCGGGCCGAAGCCCAGGGGCGCGCAGACGGCGCCCGGCTGATCCTGATCGACACGTCCAGCCTCGAAAAGTTCGCGCCGGCGCACGCTCTGTACCTCGGCCTCGGCTACGACGCAGAGGCCCGCATCCGCGACTACTGGAATCCTGGCGACGACAAGGTCACCTTCCGCAAGGCCCTCGGCGCGTAGCCTCCTGCGGCCTTGCGTCGCCGAGACACTCCCGACAACGCGCTATACAGGTCGATCACGGGTGACTGGCCACCACGGACCCATCACGTCGGGCTCCGCTGCGAATGTCTGTGCTCGAGGTCGTCTACGGAGGGCCGGTCTCGACGGAAGGCATCGATGAGCCGCTGCAACGCTGGATTCGAGACGGCTGGGTGTCGCCAGAACATCCACAGGGATTCCGTGAACAGCGGAGTCGGCAGCCGTCGCACCCGCTTCACGGCGAGGGCGGCCTCGGGGAGCAGGGTGATTCCGATCCCTTCAGCCACCATCGCGAGGGCGATGTCGAGCGCGTCGACCTCGATGGGCGGTCTCGCGCCCCGGAGGTCGGCCTGGAGCGACCGGAAGGCGGGCTCGGCTCGATTCGACAGCAACACCAGCCGCTCGCCCGCGAGTTCGCTCCAGTCGACGTGATCGGCATCGGCGAAGGGATGCTCCTCGGCGACCCACAGCCAGAGGGGACGAGGCGGCGCCATCGCGGCCTCGACGTCGTCGGTCAGCGGGGGAGGCTCGACGAACGACGAGCCCGCGTCGAGCTCGCCGCTCCGAACCGCCGCGATCTGGTCGTGGGTGGTGCGGTGCTGGACCTCGATCGCACAGTCGGGGAACGTGCGCGCGACGTCCATGAGCGCCGCGACCAAGGGGTGTGACACGAGACTGCCGACGTAGCCGACGACGAGCCGCTCGGTGGCTCGGACGGCGGACGCTCTCGCGTCGTCGACCGCCCGCGCGAGATCGGCCAGAGCAGGGGCCGCGCGCCGTAGAAACGTCATCCCGGCCGCCGTGAGCGCGACGCGGCGCCGGCTGCGGTCGAAGAGCTCGACCTCGAGCGTCTCCTCGAGCCGGCGAATG
Organism: uncultured Enterobacteriaceae bacterium; assembly: GCA_964655065.1. Classification (GTDB taxonomy): domain Bacteria; phylum Myxococcota_A; class UBA796; order UBA796; genus DRPG01. Next base: position 11,440 of record CAZZLC010000117.1, read on the forward strand.
CGATGGCTGACGGTCGACTGCGTGACGTGCAGCGCGACGGCCGCTCGCCCGAAGTGGAGATGCTCGGCCACCGCAACGAAGGTGTTCACCCAGGCGGCATCGAGAGACATCATCGAGGACCTCGATGGTTGAAGTCAAACAATTCGTTGGTTCGATGAGATACCGCGTGCGACGAGGGGGCGGGAGGTGATCGTGGTTCGATGTCTCGCAAGTGGTCTACTGGTCGGCCTGGTCGGCTGTGTCACACCCGGAGAGGGAGCCGTCGACGTGCTCGCGACGTTCGATGCGGCCGAGGGGGAGCATCCGGAAGCCGTGCTCGTGGACCCACACGGAGCAGTGTGGGTCAGCCTGCACCGATCGATGCGGCTGTGGCGGAGGGATGCGACCGGCACCCTGACGGTGAGCCAGCTCCCCGGCGCCGACGACGACTCGACCCGGCTCAACGGCCTCGCTTGGCTGGGCGGGATCCCCTGGGGACTGGTGCGCTCGGACGACGCGCGACATGCCGGGCTGTGGGACCTCCGCGATTCAGCCCGAAGGGTCGTGCCTTTGGCCGCCGGCGCCGAGCTCAACGGATTGGCCGCCGATTCCAGGCGCGAGCGACTGTACGCCACCGACGATGACGGGCGCATCCTCGTGATCGATCCCTTCGAGGAGACGGCCGAGGTGTGGTCGAGCCATCCGGACCTCTCGCCGCGCAACGACCGGAGCTACGGGGCCGGAACGTACGGTGCCAACGGGATCGCCGTCACCGCCGACGCCGTCTGGGTGAGCAACCCCGCTACCGCGTCGATCCTGGCGCTCGCGATCCGCGAGGACGGTACTGCGCGAGTCCCCGAACCCCGCCTCGTGGATGCCGAAGTCGGTGAGATCGACGACTTCGACCTCGACGCTCGAGGGCGGTGGATCGGAGCGGCGCTCGGCGACGACGCGCTCCGCCTGGTCGATGACGGCGTGGTGCGCGAGCTCGCGACCCGGGCGGACGACCTCGATCAGCCGACGGCGGTAGCCTTCGATCCGCGGGACGAACAGACCGCGTACCTCGCCAACGGGGCGTTCTGGCGGGTGGGCCGTCGTCGGCCGAGCGTCATGCGCGTGACGTGGTCGCCTTGAGCAACGCGGCTGACGATCCCCATCCGACATCGAGATGGGTTCCACCCCGGGAGTACGGTCCCCTGCACGGAGGACCGGTGGCCACCGAGGTGCTGCGGACCACGATTCTCGCAGTCGAATACCGTCGGCACCTCGGCCGCTTGGCCGCTTGGCCGATGATCGATGCGGAGCTGGCAGGCAGGGCTTGGCGGTATTTGTGGCCCAGCAGGTGATGCTGTCCTGTCTCGCGATGTTCTCCCAGCCCCATCCCAACCGATCTTCCCGCGGGAAGATCGGCCGCCGTGAGGTGGGGCACCCCGGCAAGGATCGGGATGACGCGGCAGCCCAAGGCCCGAGCCGTCTCGAGCTCGACGCGCACCCAATCGTCCGGGTCGTCGAGGCGAGAGCGGTGCTCGCCGAGCCAGCCCGGGCCAATCACCGCGAGCAGCGCGGCGGTGTTGCCGAGGGCGTCACGGAGCCGCTCTCGCCAGTCGTCGCCGCCGAGGATCGAGCTCACGTCCATGAACGCGCTCCCCGGCCCGAACCGGAGGGTGGCCCGATCGAACAGGCTCCGAGCAAGCCAGGGTTCGTCCGCTCGGCGGTAGCTCACGAAGAGAGAACGCTGTCGAGACGCAGCCAACGGGCCCCCTATGCCAGCGTCGCAAGGTGACACGCCTCCCCCGTCGGCTCAAGCGGTGCGATTCACGCCGGGCTCACCGCGTCGAAGAAGACCACTCGGCCTCGGACCGCGAGGTCATTCGTGAGACGCTCGATTTGCCCGCTGGTTGCCCGACCCTTGGTCTCGAAGAGCGGCCCGAGCGAGTCGTACGCCGGTTGGCGGCGGCTAAAGCCGAATCGAACCCACACGCGGCCGCTTTCCGCCGGAAGCGCGGCGGCAAGGAAGACGACCCTGTAGCGTTCACCGGCCGATTCACGGTCGGTAGGCAGCCACTCGGCTACGCTCGCCTTCATGCCGAGACCCGAGCTGTTCCTCAGTTACGCCCGCGCGTCTGACCCGAGCTTTGCCTTTCTTGAGCGCCTCGAGCCCGCGCTCCGCGAGATGGGGGCGTTCCCGCGCCGTGACGTCGACATCACCTTCGGCGAGCAGTGGGAGCCCACCCTGCTCAGGTGGCTACGGACCTGCCACGGGGCCGTGGTCTTGGTGACCCCCGAAGCCCTTCAGAGCGAGTGGTGCACCAAGGAGGTTCGCCATCTCCTCGATCGCTTCGAGCGCTCGGTCCAGTCGGGGCAAGACCGCTTCGTCGTGGTGCCCGTCTTGCTCGGGGTGTCGTGGACCACGGTGTTGGCGACGCCGGTCTTCGACGCCCTAGGTGCGTTTCAGAGCCTCGAGGACCACGGCGATGAAGTCGAGCGGGTGCTGCCTTCGTCGCTCGTGAGAATGAACCCCCTTTCGCTCGCGAGAACGAACCCCCGG
>CAZZLC010000118.1:0-13692 GCA_964655065.1 uncultured Enterobacteriaceae bacterium
GCATCAGCTCGAGGTGGCTGCCCCGGTACGCGTGCACCGCGGAGGGAAGTCGGCCAGCGTCCTGGCGTTCGCGGAGCTCGTCGGTGACGGCCGTGCAGTGGGCATCGACCAGAGCGCCACGAAGGTCGTGGCGCGCCTGCCGGGCGCACGCCAGAAAGCTGTCGCCTGACCAGGCCGAGTGGTGCGGGTCGGTGTCACCGGTGCGCAGGTACCGCTCCACCTCGTTGCCGACGGCGGGGCTCATACGAGACTACTCCTCGAAGAGGTCCTCGGCAGGCGGAAGATCGTCGAACACGGGCAGCTGTCGACCATGCCGGACGCCGACCACGATCACACGCTCGTTCGTTTCGTCGATGGTGAAGAGGATCAGGTGCTGACCACCACCAGGCGTCGGACCTCGTGAGCAACGTGCCCATCCTCTTCCGCGAGGGCGGCGCGTCGAGGCAGCCCGTGAAGGCTCGCCACGGCTCGGCGCATCCGGGCGAGCCACCTGCTCGCAGCCTTCGGCAACCCCTCGTCGATAGCGACGACGCGGGCCCTCTCGAGTAGCGCGGTCTCGACGACAGCGGTCACGACAACGGCGTAGCGCTTCACGGCTCCGCGTCGGGGTCGAGTCCGAGTTCAGCGGCGATCCGGTCGAAGACGACGTCGGCCTCCGTGGTCCGGCCCGCGGCGATGTCCGCCTGGCTCGCCTCGAGCATGGAGAGGCTGTCGGCGAGCTCGGCGCGCTCCATCAGGCGATCGAAGGTCTCAGGGCTGAGCACGACCGCATCGGTCTTGCCGTTCGTCGTCACGTAGAGGGGTCGTCCGGTCGCCCGCGCCTTCTCGAGGTGCTCGCGGAGGTGCTGTCGCAGGTCGGTGAAACTGGTGATGTCCGTCGTTCGCATCGCGGCTCCTGTACGCAATGCTGTACAGTGCGAGACCGCCGGTGTCCAGAGGCCCCACCCCGAAGCGATTGCTGACGACCCACGGAGCTTTCGAGCTCTTCATGGAGGCTGGGCCGACCTGCAGGAGGAGATGGAGCAACTCGAGCCCCGAGAACGAGAGATTCTGGAGTTACGCCTCGGCCTTCATTGGGTCGGAAGGCTCGTGGACCTGCATCGAGCGCAGGAGGTCACTCGTTCACGGAGGAGCTGTGAACCGATCGTCCAATAAACTTGAGCAACGAGCGATTTTTGGACGTCGACATCTGTGTCCGAAGTGGACAGCTGGATGGGTCAGCCGGTCGAACGCGTGGTCATTCGGCGTCCGCTGCACCGGTTCCGCGCGTCCCGCGCGCCCTGGGCCGGTCCCCGGCCCCCTCTTCGGCTCCGCCGCTTGGCGCGGGACCTCCAGCCAAGCGAAAGCCCAGGCTCGCGAACCGGTCGCCCGGGTGGTAGGCGTGCCGGGACGCCGCTCGCAGGTAGCGAGCGTCGATGCCCCAGCCGCCTCCACGGAACACCCGCTTGACGCCCGTAGTGCTCACAGGGTCGACGCTGGACTCCCCCGAGTAGGGCTCGCGATACTCTCCAGCGTCCTCGCACCACTCCCAGACGTTGCCGAGCATGTCGTACAGCCCCCAAGGATTCGGCCTCTTCGTCGCGACCCGTCGGGTGCCACTCCGGGTGTGCGGGTACTGCTTGCCCGGCCAGCCCGACGAGTCCGCGAACTCATCGAGGTCATACTCGACACCGGAGTTGCCTCCGTACCAGGCGATGGCATCGAGCAAGGGGGCATTGTTCTGCTCGACGATGTCGAGGTCTCCGAGCCACGTTGCCGTCGTGGTTGTCGCCCGGCACGCCCACTCCCACTCGGCCTCGGTGGGCAGCCGGGGTCGGAGGCCTGGCGCCTGCTCCGCCAATGCCTGACAGAACGCCTGTACGTCGTCCCACGAGACCTGTTCGACGGGCCGGTTGGGGTCGACGAAGCGACTGGGGTTTCCGCCCATCACCGCCGTCCACAGCGCCTGCGTGACGGGGGTGGCGCCGAGCCAGAAGCCCTGGGTCAACGTGACGTCGTGCTGAGGCCCCTCCCATTCGAACCGTCCCGCTTCCGACTCCGGCGACCCGCGCCGGTACGTGCCCGGACGCATCCACCGCATGCGCTGAATGGCCTCACAGACCTCGAGTTCGACCCACGGCCCGAACCGGTCCTCTCCCCACGCGTTCGCCCACGACGGCACGCCTCCTGCACTCAGCGGATGACGCATCATGGGGCGGACCTCCGGCGAGGGTTCGTCGCACGCTCCGCGGCGTCTACTTCCGCGCCGGGGCCCCTGTGATGTTCGCCCTGCCCGAGCAGGGACACCGCCTCCGTCGGGTCCACGACGCGACATCCATCGCGCCGTCGCGCTCCAGCCAAGCGAAAGCCCAGGCTCGCGAGCCGGCTGCCCGGGCGGTAGGCGCTCCGGTACGCCGCTCGCAGGTTGCGAGCGTCGTTGTTCCAGCTGCCTCCACGGTTCACCCGCTTGTCGCCTGTTCGACCGAGACCGTGGGTGTTTCTAACGTGCATCAAGCCTCCAGGGGTGGCCGGGCTTGCAGCTCGCGGCGCCGCCACGGGGCCGCGTCCGCGTGCAGGGTGATGGCGAGTGCCGCGTCGTACGCGGCCTGGAGCTTCATCGCGTCCCCGTCCTCGAGGTACGCCCGCTCGGCCTTCCGCCTCGCCGCGGCGTACCGACGCTTGCGTCGGCGCGACAGGCGCAGCGACCCGCGTCGCACCCGGAACCCGAGGAACGACACTCCTTGCTCGCTGCGGCCGATCTGCACCGGGGCCTTGACCTCGAGGCCACGCTCGGCCAGCGCCCACGCGATCACTGCATCGCGGGTGCGACGGGCCTCGTCTCGACAAGGGCACCACCACACCAGATCGTCCATGTACCTCGTGTAGCCCTGCACACGGAGGTGCTCGAGCAAGTAGCGGTCGAGTCCGTCGAGGTACGTGTTCGCGAAGTACTGCGACGTCAGGGACCCGATCGGAAGGCCCCGCCCGGTTCCGCCCATGGGGCTTCGTTCGAGGGTCGCGGCCAGCAACCGAAGCACCCCGCGGTTCGCGAACCGACGGTGAAGCACCGCGAGCAGGCGCTCGTGGTCGATCGACGCGAAGTAGGCCCGCATGTCGGCCCTCACGAACCACGGAAAGCGCCTCAGATGGTGTTGCACCCGGCGCACGGCCGCGAGACTCCCCCGCCCCACGCGGCAGGCGTAGGTGTCGTCGACGAGTGCACGCTCCAACACCGGTCCCAGGTGCACGATCATCGCGTGGTGGGCGACCCGGTCGCGAAAGCACGGGGCGAGGATCGAGCGCCGCTTCGGGTCGTGGATCTCAAAGGCGAGGAAGCGGCCCTCGGGCGCCCGGCCCGATCGCAGATCGTTGGCGAGCTCGGCCAGCCACGACGCCGGATCGGTTCCCGGTGGGAGGTCGCCCCGCCCCCCTCGTCGGGTGCGCCACAGCGCGTGGCTCAACGTGTCCAGCTCGGCGATGTGCGCGAGGGTGACCTTGCTGCGTCGGGGCATCAGGACTCCTTCGTCGGGGCGAGTTCGGCCAGGCGAGCCAAGAACGCGGGGCCGTACTTGTCGACCCGACCGGGGCCGACCCCGGGGACCGTCCGGAGCTCGGCGTTGGTTCGCACGCAACGGGTCACGATGGCGGCGAGCTGCTCGTTGTTGAACACCGCGTACGGCGGGACACCCTCTTGCTCGGCAAGCTCCTTCCGAAGCGCCCGCAGGTCGGCGAACACCCGGAAGTCCTCCTCGGAAAGCACCTCCTTGTAATCCACCCTGGACCGTTGGGCGGGCTTACCAGCCGCCGATGGGGACGGCTCTTCGGTGGTGCTGACACACACCGCCCACGCCGTACGGTCTCCGTTGGGCACGAGCTCGCGCTCGACGGCGACGACCCGATGGGTCGCCAGGAACCGATTCAGCTCGACCTGCGCGTCCGCACTGTCGTAGACCGGGATCAGGAAGAAGTGGAACCGGATGGGTCCCCCTCGGGCGCGTCCCGCGCCACTTCCCTGGGCCGGTCCCCGGCCCCGTTCTCGGCTCCGCCGCTGGGCGCGGGACCTCCAGCCAAGCGAAAGCCCAGGAGCGCGTCCCGGTAGCCCGGGTGGAAGGCGTACCGGAACGCCGCTCGCAGGCAGCGAGCGCCGTCGTTCCAGCTGCCTCCACGGAGCACCCGCCGGTCGCCCGCAGTCGTCACAGGATCGACGAGTGCCGATTCCGAGTAGGAATCGAACGCGTCCTCACACCACTCCCACACATTGCCGAGCATGTCGTGAAGTCCCCAGGGGTTTGGCTCCCGCCCGGCCACGGGCTTCGTCTCTCCCCCACTGTTGGCCTGGTACCAGGCCACCGCAGCGAGCTGGGGTGCTTCCCCGTCCGCGGACAGATCGAGGTCGCCGACCCACGTTGCGGTCCGAGTGCCCGCTCGGCAGGCGTACTCCCACTCCGCCTCGGTCGGGAGCCGCAGCGTCAACCCAGGACATCGCGCGCCGAGTGCCTGACAGAACCGGCGAGCGTCCTCCCAGCTCACGTTCTCGACCGGCCGCTCGGGACCTTCGAACCGGCTCGGGTTCTCGCCCATCACGGCCGTCCACAGGGCCTGGGTCACGGGGGTTTGCCCCAGCCAGAAGCCCCGAGAGATGACGACCGAGTGCTGCGGGCCTTCGTTACCGTACCGACCGGCCTCGGTCGGAGGAGAACCCCGAAGGTAGCGACCCGGCGGGATCCACCGCAGGCGGTGCGGGATTCCCTCGACGCCTAGCGTCGCCCAGAGCCCCGCGCGGTCCCGACCCGCCTCGACCGCCCAATCCGCTCGACGCCACGGGCTCAGGGTCAGGCGTTGGTAGGGGGTCCGGAGGACCCAGCCTTCGGCCGGGCCGAGCGACCGCGTCGCCCGAGCCTCGAGCACGGGCCCGGCATCGCCGAGGGCGCGACCGGAGCGTGCGATCGCGACCTGGTCGCCCGCCATCACCGTGCCGAGGAAGCTGCCCTTCGGCGCTGCCCCATCCCCGAGGATCGCGAACGGCAGCTCCCCGCTTTCGTCCGACGGCCCGACGTGTTCGATGGACCACGGTCGAGGGGCATCCAACTCGGCGGGAGGGGCCACGTCCTGTCGAGCCCGCTCGCGTAGGCTCGTCAGCACATCTCCCACGACCGCATGGCCGAACACGACGTCGGGAAGCCCCTGGGTCAGCCGCTGTGCGTAGTCGCGCCAGGCCTCGACCTGGCGGGAGCGGACCAGCCGAGGGTCCAGGTGCTCCGAGAGCTGACGCAACCATCGGTGCGCCTTGCCGATCCGCACGCTCGCCTCGTGGGTGGCCGGGCGCCATCCCAGCCCGAGCTGCGCAATCGTTTCGGCATGGCCGAGTTCGCCCGGAAGCTTCTCGTGCCAGCGAGCCACGATCGTGGCGAGTCGTTGCTTGTCCTCGAAGGGGAACGCCCGAAGTCGCTCCCGCCACTTCGCCCGCGCCTCCGGCGTGAGGACAACCGCCGTGGGGTCGAAGGCCTCGACATCGCGATGCCGCAGCAGATCGAATTCGACGGCCAGGTCTCCGAGTTCCTCCCGCCAGGCGAGCCGGATCTCCCGAACCAGCCCCGGCTCGACGAGACCCGCGGCCGCGATCCGGAGGAGCAGCCCCTCGACCCGATGCGGCGACCCACGGGACGGACGCTCCCAGGAGACCTCGCGCCACCAGGATTTCGAGGTCGCGCCTGGAGGCACCACGGCCAGGGGCTCGAGGCCCCGTCGGCGAAGGGCCACGGCGGCGCGGTGCCAGCCTCGTTGCGTGGCCGGTGGGCCCCAATGCCCGAGATCACCGAGCACCAACACGCACGGGGGAGCGCGATCCAGTCGTCCCGTCGCGAAGCCGTCTGGGGCGTCTCGCTGCTCGGGTTGGTCTTCTTCGGAGAGCACCACGGCCGAGACGCGTTGGTGCCCAACCACTCGGCAGAGGCGTTCGACCACCCTGGCCTGGTCGGGGAAGAGCGGCAGGTTGCGCCACGAACGGTCGAGCCACAGCTCGATGCGCTCGGGCCAGCGATAGCGCTGGACTCGGGGCACGTCGGTGAGCACGCGACCCTTGGCGATGAGTCGAACGAGCTTGGCCACGTCGGGCGCCCGTCCGCGCGCCTTCACACGCAGCAGCGACCGCAGGCGCGGCCAGAGCGTCGACCACCGGACCGCCTCTTGCGTCGGCGGGACATCGAGCAGAGACCCCCCGTCGGGCTCCTCGAACGGGGTCGGGGGCGGAACCACCGGTGTCTCCGTCCCATCGAGCTGGAGCGGTCCGGCGAACCACGCGCTCTCGGCCCGGAAGAACCGAACCGGGGCCAGAGGGTCGGCCGGTTGCGCCGCAGGAACCGCAACGGGAGGTCCCGAGGCCCGCGCCGTGACCGTCGGGATCGCCATCGGTGGCGAATCGGAACCGACGAACCCGGCCGCGTTCGCCAACCGGGTGAGGGCCTCTCCGGTCGTGGACGCCCCGGCGAGCCTCGCCAGATCCCCGAGCCAGCGCCGGGTCGCCTTCACGGCCGTTCGCCCGGGGTCGGCTCGTCGTCGGCGTCGTGCAGACCCGGGTGCTTGCGAAGGGCGAACTTCGCAATTCGCTCCAAGAGCGCCCGCTGATCCACGGTGTTGCCGGGATGCTGCGCGCGTACGGCCCGCACGAGATCGACGTACTCGGCCATTCCCGGTGGGGCGATCGGCTGCCCCCGAACCGCGCCACGGTCGCGAACGAGCAGTGCCGCCGCTCGCGCGAGCACCGCCTCGTCCACGTCCGGAAAGTGGGCGCGCCCGCGGCGGACGATGAAGGCAGCAAGGGCCTCCTCGTCCTCGGGCAGCGTCAGGTGGCGTACCCAGCACCGTCGGAGGAACGCATCGGGCAGCGCGCGCTCTTCGTTGGTGGTGATCACCACCAGCGGCGTGAGCCCGTCACCGAGCGCCACGGCGTCCTGCCGACCCGGAACCGAGAACCGTCGATCGCCCAATGCATCGAGAAGACCGTTCGGAACCGCCTCATCGGCTTTGTCGATCTCGTCCACGAGCACGACCACCCCCTGGTCCACGGCACGCGCGGGGTCGGGGACCACACAGTAGGGCGCCTTCGCGCGTTCCTGCCGGGCAGCCGCCGAACGGGGATCGAGGGCCCACCAGACGGGCCCTGGCGCCGTGAAGCGCTCGAGCGCGAGGCGTTCGCTGGCGACGTTCTCGTCGACGTCACGGGTCGCGGACAACAGCTGCGCCTCGGCAAGCCGCGCCACCGCGTCGATCTGGAAGAGGAGGTCGCGGGTGTCGGTGTTGGCATTCACGGTGTAGTGGACGAAGGCCCGGCCGAGCGCGACCGCGGCCGCCCGGGCGAGCTGGGACTTGCCGGTCCCGGGCTCGCCGCGCACCAACAGCGGCCGTGTCGTCACCAGTGCGGCGTTGATGGCGAGCAGATCGTCCTCTTCGAACACGTGGACGGACGGGGGCAGCCCGTCGCCATCGAGGGGGAGTTCCTCGCGGGCGAGCGCAACCGGATCGAGGGGAGAGGTCACGAATCCTCCGGGGTGAACAGGGCGGCGAGGAGCGTCAGGACCGCTCCGTACTCCATGACGCGCTCGGGGTTCGTCACCGAGAGCGGCTCCAGGACCACGACAAAGAGCTCCGGGAGCAGCTCGGCGACCTTGACGACCACGTCATCGAGCTCGTCGACGACATACCGAAACTGCCTCGGGTGCGCCTTCATCGTCGGGGACTTCATCTGCCCGAGCGACCCTCGGGCGAGCAGCCGCAGGACCTCGGGGGCCACCTTCGGCACGTTCGGCGTGTTGGCAAGGATCTGCGCGCAGAGCGCGTCGGCGTACGCCTCGGGCGTCCGCCGGATGTCGCCCGACAAGGCCGCTGGCTTCGTCAGCGCGCTGCGGCTCGCGAGGCCACTCGAAGTGCCGAACAGCGTGTCGGGCGCCCCAACGCGCCTCGCCACCGCAGGACTCGCGTGGGCCGGCTCGACCCCTCGCACCGTGAGCAGGTTGGGACGTCCACCTTCGACGACCTGTCCGCCGTCCCGCCACAGCGGGGTCCACGGCAACGTGACCTGGGCGATGGCCCGGGCGCCTTCGAGATCGTCACTCGACCCGTCGACCAGCTGCTCGAGGGTCCGGCGCGTGTCTTCGACGAGGCGCCGGGCAAGCTCCGGATTCGTGGTCACCTCGTTGACCTGCTGCAGTTGGCGCGCCATCTCGGGGTGGCCATCGAGCGTGCGAGCGATGGTCTCGAGACCGGCGGCCAGGTCGCCGGTGGCCCGATGCAGCGTGCGCTTCTGCTCGACGAGCGTCCACAGGGCATCGTACTTGCCGGACCGCCGAGCCTCGTCGATCAACGTGGCGACCTCCGAGGCCACGCCCTCCGTGGGGCCCACGTCGATCTGCAGCTCTCGTGCGATGTCTCGACGAACGGGTCCCGCCAAGTCACCAAGGCCCTCGCCGAGCGCCTTCCGGGCGGCTCGAACGCGTCGGAACAAGGCCGCGACGTCCTCGTACGGGGTCTCGAGGCCCGACAGGCCCTGAAACTCCCGAAGATCGGCGACAGGGAAGTGGTCCTCCGGGACGGACGACCAGCGCACACCGGGAAGCAGCCAGGGCACCAGCATGAACGCGTCGTCTTCAGCGAGCTTCTTGAGAGTGAGTACCTGGGACTCGATGCGCACCCACTGACTCTCCAATGCTTCGGGGCTCAGCAGGAGCAGCGCACCGTCGCAACGCATCATCATGCGCGCGAGCCGCTTACGGAAGGCGTCCCCCGGTTCGAGGGTCTGGTCGTCCCGCAACGGTTCGTGCCCGGCGTCGCGAAGCACAGGCTCGAGGCCCGTTAGAAGCGTCTGGCTGGTTGTTGAACCTCGGGCGTAGCTGATGAAGATCCGGGCACCGAACATGGGCTCACCTCCGCTGCGAGCCCGGTCAACGTGACACGCGGGGCCAGAGCAGACTGCGATTCACGCTGACCCTGTGAACTCAACCGATGCCGTTGGCGTTGGTCGGTCCAGCCAGCGCTGAACCGCTCGGCGTGTCGGTTTGCCCTTGCGTTGCCCGGCTCGACGGCGTCGCCTCGCATCTCCAAGGCCAGCGCATCATGCCCTGATGCGTGGCGAAGGACAAGCCGCGTGGCTTGCCGCCGCCAAGCAGAAGTCGCCGCAGCCCATCATCTGCGGCGACTTCTGCGCCGCTCGAGCTCGGCCAGGAATCCGCTCCACTCTGGAACGACCAGCTCGACGAACTCCTCCGCCAGCCGGCGTCGTCCCTTCGACGGCCCCTTCGCCTTCGACCATCGCGACACCGTGAAGTCGGCCGCCTCGGGCGCGAAGTCCGGCGCCCAACCCATCACGTCGTGGTCCTCGACGTCTCGCAGGCGATAGAGACCGAGCAGGACGCCCTCGCATGTCGCCCGCGCCGCGTCCTCGAGGCCCAGCCGAGCGAGCCGGTCGATCTCGTCGAGGTACGCCTCCACCGGCTCCATGAGGAGCTCGTCGGCCGCCCGCACTGGAGGCGTGTAGCCGTTCCAGTGACGTCCCGCGCGGGCGTTGAGGTCCTCTAGATCGAGCCTCGCCGCATGGTCCGCTACCTCCTCCGCGATGGCCTCGCGGTCGACGTCTGCGACCGACTCGGTGGCTACGTCCTCGGCCTCGTGCGCGAGATCGGGGTGCCGCTCCAGAAGCGTCCACAAGACGCGGCGGCATTCGTCGTTGGTGAGCTCATCGAGGACGCGACGTCGGCGAGCCATCCGTCACCACCTCGTCGAGGTCACAGCGAGACCGTGCGGTCGACAGGTGCGCTCCGGCCTCGACATCTCGGTCACGGATCTCGCCACATTGTGTTGAGTTCGGCGACTCGTCGGGCGCGGATGCATCAGCTCGCCTCCCCGTCGGCAGCGACCTCGAACACGGCCTGCAGCACGCGCTCCGGCCGCCGCAGCCGATCCGTCTCCTGGCGCACGCCCTTCAGCTCCTGGGCGAGATCCAACCCGACGTGCTTCGACCCCGGGATCGTCCACACCCCCTCCATCACGGCCCGCCCCATCAACCGAACCGGCGCTCCGAACACCACCTCGCCGACCCGGATCTCGTCGGGCCTGGCGAGCTGCACGTCGCGATCGGCGCCATCGAGGTCGGCGAGCCCCGCGAGTCGGGCCGACCGGCCGTCAGCGGACAACACCTCGAAGGCATCGGGCGGTGTGCCGCTGGCGGCCTCGAGCCACCGACGCAGCCAGACGTCGCCGCGATCCGGATCTGAGAGGAAGCGATCGGCCAGGGTGAAGCCGTCGAAGCGTCTCCAGTACAGCAGCCAGGCCCAGCGGCTCTCCTCGCTGGGGATGACGACCGGGTCGTCGGCGTCGGTGAGGCGGAGGGGCTCGCCGAGCTCCTCGAGGGCGAAGTCGGTCAACGCAGTCCGGGCTCGGGCCTTCAGGGCGTGCAGATCGCCAGGGACGCGCGGCGGTCGGGCGCCCCTGCAGCACCGCTTGTACTTCCTGCGCGAGCCGCACGGGCATCGACTGTCGGGGTTCACGACGCCCTTTCGCGCCGCGAAGGGGTCGAGCAGCTCCTCACCGACCGCGTGCGCCTGATCGAAGAGCGCGCGCCCGCGCTCCCTCGCGCCGGGCTGCTGGAGCCAGGCCGTCGCGAGCTCCCGTGCCGGACCGCGACCCCAGGTCTGCTTCACCTCCCACCTCGACAAGTCGATCAACGCGGAGATCTTCGGGCCGGACCGCCCCGAAGCCAGCAGCTCCTCGAAGTCCAGGTACAGGTCCTGGCAAGGGCAGGTAGGGTTGACGCAATAGACCTCGTCCGTCATCCATGCCGCTCCGCGGAACCAGACGAGGTGACCAGGGTCCAGAGGGAAGATCTGGCGTCGGCTCAGCAGGTCGCCGGGCTCCCACCCCCGGCGCATCATGCTGCTGCGACGGTTCACCCCGAAGCGAGCACGGGCGAACCTCCGGACGACCTGCACGGTCTCGGTCGTGTCCTCGTCGAGGACGCAGATCCGGGCCTCCGAATCATCCCCGAGGGGCTGTCCCGTGAGCGGATCGACCCGAGCGGTCACCTCGGTGGGGTGCTCGCCGGAGTGGCGCAGCCCCCCAGCCCGGTCGTCGGCTACCTCCACCTCGATCGAGCGCACCCCGATAGGCTCGGTCGGGCCTCCGCGCAGGTCGAGGAGCTGGATCGCGCTCATCTCGACCACGCCGCCGCGGTGACCGTGGACGAGACCCCAATCGAGCGTGGGGAGACCGGAGATGCTGCCCTGGTCCGAGCTCATGCGACGACTCCTCGGGTGCGGCGCGTGCGAACTGGGGCGCAGCGCTGGAGGATCGCCTTCCAGCCGTTCCTCCGTGTGCTCGCTTCGCGCACGATGTCGACCACCTCCTCGGGGTCGACCCGCTCGTCCCCGCAGGAGGTGAAGTGCTCGGCGAACCGTTCCGCGAGCCCCTCCCGGTCGCGGAACCGCTCGGCACGCTCGACGATCCGGGCGTAGGCCTCGCAAGACCAGGCGAAGGTCTCCCGCTTCTCGAACTGGATGTCGAGCAGCCACTCCTTGCGCCGGGTGAACGGCAGCCCCGCGACCTGCCGCTTGCAGTTGTGGAAGATGTGGGCGACCTCGTGGACGACGAAGTCAGCGAACGGATCGTCGCCGTCGAAGTAGCGGGGCGAGACGAAGCACGTCGCCTCCTGGCTCATCCCGAGGATGACGGGGGCATCGGGCCCGAGCAGCTCGGCCCCGATGCTGCCCAGGCAGAGGTTGGCGATCTGCCACGCGGCGTGGTCGAAGGACTCATCGTGGAGCACTCCGCCGATGTTCGCGGGGGTCAGGAACACGACGGAGCGCTCGACCAGGGCGAGCACGATGTCCTGCTCCACGCGCGGGAAGAGGCCACGGATCATCGGCTCGGTCTTCTGCCGGGTGAGGGACACGGTCTCGTCGGGGCCGGGCACCTCGACGGCGGACACGCCCTCGCTGCGTCGCAGCACCTCGGCGACGAGAGCGCCTCGGAGGTCCTCGTGCGCTCGGCGTGCGCGCTGCATGAAGCTGTCACCAGGCCAGGCTGGGTGCATGAAATCGGCCTCGCCGGTGCGGAGGTACCGGTCCACTTCGTCGGCGACGGAGGTCATGGCCAGCGGCCTCCGGGTATGGGCAGGGCGCCGCCGGCTCCCCGCGAACAAGGCGGCCGGTGGGCCCATAGCACGTCACCGCGAGCTGGCCGGGAGGCGATCGCGCGAGCGAGTCCTTGCTAGATTGGCAGCGTGACCGACCACGACACGCCGCTCGAGCTCCGCCGGTTCGTTCGACGAACCAACGAGGGCATGCAGCGCCCGCCCATCTTCGAGGCATCGGACGACAACGAGTACGTCCTGAAGCTGGACACAGCCGACCCCAGCTTCGCGGTCGCCGAGGTTGTCGCCGCGGTTCTCGCAGGGGCGCTGGACGTTCCGATCCCGGACTTCGCGCTGCTGGATGTGCCGGACGTGCTCACCGAGCGGCGGGATCGCATGGTCGATACGTTGGTCGGGCTGAGGGAGCGATTGGGATGACCCCCTACCTCTGCAGCGCCATTCGCTGCCGCGATGCCGATCTGCGCGGGGAGTACCGGAACGTCGGCCTCCTCGTCATGAGCCCTGCGCTACGGAGGGCGGAGCTCCGTCGAGGTGGCCTCAAGCAGCGCGCCCACCTCATAGGGGACGATGCCGACTTCGTTCGCGCCATGCTGAAGTCGCTGCTCGAGGAGGCCAGGGAGGTCGGATCCCGCCCGGACCGGACTGCGTCGGTACCGTCTCCGCCGCCTCGCCGTGCCGGACCACCATCTCGCCTCCGTCGAACTCCCCGGGCAGGGTGAGCACGAGCGCGCCGAACATGCCGGGAGCCTTCTCGGTGTCGCGGTGGGGGACGAAGAAGTCGCCCGGTCCGTAGATCAGGAGCTTGTAGAGCTCGGACCGCACGTCGCCGGCCACGCCGAGTCGCTCGCCCGCCTCGGCCGTGACGGCGGCGAGCACCTCCTCGAACTCGGAAGGGATCGCGATCCGGTCGGCATCGATCTGATGGCACCGGCGAACGTCGGGATCGACGACGGATCGAGCCCCCGCCCGACCGTACGGCGCGACCTCGCTGGCCTCCCGCAGCGCCGGCAGCAGGATCGGCCCGATGGGCAGCGGCAGCGTGCCGATCCCCTCGATGCGCAGGAGGGGCGCCGTGGCATGGTGCCCCGTGGCGACGAAGTGGCCGGAGTGTTCGATCGTCGCGAGCTGCTGGGTGGGCCGCTGGCGGAATCGATGGGCCGACCGCGCATACGTTCCCCGGCCGAAGCTGCGCAAGCTGTCCGAAGCGCGACGGGTCGAGGTGCTGGGCCAGCTCCACCAAGGGATCGAGGACTCGCCAGTGCTGTCCGCGCTGGGGTGGACGGTCCACGCGCGCCGGGGCCAGTTCTACTTCGAGGAGGCGGGCGAGGTGGTCGGCCGGATCACGCCCACCGGCCGCAACATGCTCCTGCTCGAAGTCGAGGGGCGATCATCGTGGCACGAGGAGGCGAAGACCCCGTCTGCTTCGGCCGTGGTCGAACACGTGGCATCGGACGCAGAGGGCACCTTCCATGGCCTCGGTCCTCGCGACGCCGTTCTCCGGGAGCACGGGAGCGAGCGCCTCGAGCTCACCGCCGCGGACTGTGGCGGCGACGAGCTGAAGCTCCGGGAGCTGC
>CAZZLC010000119.1:0-13408 GCA_964655065.1 uncultured Enterobacteriaceae bacterium
CCCGGTGCGCCCTGTGCGATGTACCCGTCGCTGTCGTCGACGTTCTTCCTCGGCGACCAGATGCAGGTCCGTGCTGCGTTCGGCCGGTCGACCTCGCGGCCCAATCTCAACGAGCTCTCCGACTCGCGCTTCATCGATCCCGACACCGGTGAGGCCTTCGTCGGCTCGGTCGATCTGCAGCCCGCCGTGATCAACGGCTTCGATGCCCGGTGGGAGTGGTATCCGTCGACCACCGAGTCGCTGACCTTCGGCGGCTTCATCAAGGACTACACGAACCCCATCGAGCGGACGTTCGTGCAGGTCGGCGGGACCGACGCTATCGGCACCTTCCAGAACGCGGCGACCGCGCGGGTGCGTGGCCTCGAGCTGGGCGGCCGCGTCGAGCCCATCGAGAACATCTACCTGGTCGGCAACATCGCGGTCCTCGACTCGCTCGTCGTGCTCCGGAACACCGGGGTCGACACCAACAGCGAGCGCCCCCTCGACGGTCAGGCTCGGTACACGGTCAACCTCCAGACCGGGTACTCGGGGGAGAAGCACGACGCGACGGTGGCCCTCAACATCGTGGGCGCCCGACTTCACCGAGCGGGCGTCTTCGGCCAGCCCGACGTCATCTTCGGCGCCGTTCCCGGGCTCAACTTCGCGTGGAGCTGGGACGCCTTCGAGAGCGAGCGCTTCGTGGGTGGCATCAAGATTCAGGGCTCGAACCTGCTGAACCCGCAGTGGACCTGGACGCAGCAGTACATCGCTCCCGACGATGCGAAGATCGCGCCCGGCCAGGTGTTCGACCCGCAGGTCTGGCGCCAGTACCGCCGCGGCTGGAACCTCGGCGCTCAGATCACGTTCGGCATCCGCTGACCGGTTGGCCCTCGCGCTCCTCGCCGTCGGCGTCGCGCTCGTCGGTCCCGCTGCACCGGACCCCTACCGCGACGCTCCCGGCCGTGGGATGCGCCACGTGTGGCGGACGGATCAGCTCGCGGGAGCGGGCGCCGATGCGGTCGCCTTCCGGACCGCCGAGGTCCGCTGAACGACCCGACATCGAGGCTGCGGGACCGGGCACGAGGATGTACATTCGGGGCCACGATGGGGTGGACGATGGTGGCCTGGTGGTTCGGGGAGGCGCTCGCCGCGCCTCTGTCGCTGCCGGCGCCCCCACCGAGCCCCGCTCGGGTCGAGGTCACCGTCCTCGACGAGGTCAGGCCCGTCGAAGGCCTCGACGTCGTTGTCGAAGGCGTGATCGCTGCGAGCACCGACGAACGCGGGGTGGCGGAGCTCTCGGTCGACCCGGGCCGCCAGTTCGTGCAGGTGCTGCAAGGCGACCAACTCGTCGCGGAGATCGACCTCGTCACCCTCGCCGGTGAGGACGTCGTCATGCGCGTCGTCCGTGAGCGGGGCGAGCGGGCTCGCGTCGATGTGGCCGAGCCGTCGAATCACCGGGGAGCCATCGTGGGCACGGTGGTCGAGGTGGACGGTCGAACCCCCGTGGCCGGAGCCCGGCTGCGCTTCGGGGCGCGGACCACCCGGTCGAACCGCGACGGTAGCTACGCCATGGAGCTGCCCGCCGGCGACTACTCCCTCGTGGTGGAGCCCCGTGACGGTCCCGCCTGGCGCGTCGACCACGTACGGGCGGTGCCCGATCATCGGGTTCTCGCCGACGTCGAGATCCTCCCCCAGGGCGTGCAGCTGCGGCACTACGAGGTCCTGGGCTCCTACGTCGAGGGCGACATCGCCCGCCAGATCGCCGCCCAGCGAGAGGTCTCGAGCATCGAGGATGCCTGGGGGCCCGACCGCGTCGCGGCGACCGGAGCGCGAACCGTAGCCGAGGCGCTCGACCGGGTGCCCGGCGTGACCGTCGAGCTCGGTCGCTACGTGATGTTCCGCGGGCAGCCCGCGCGCTACGGCACGACGACCTGGAACGGCTCCCCCCTTCCGAGTCCCGAGCCCTTCGTGCCCTTGATGCCGCTCGACATCCTGCCGGCGGGGATTCTGTCGAGCCTCGACGTGCAGCGCGCCTATTCCGCGGACCGCCCGGCGGGGTTCGGCGCCGGGGCGGTCGATCTCCACACCGTGCGGATGCCCGAGGACCCGTTCCTCGACCTCTCCTTGTCGTCGGCTCTCGTGTCGCAGAGCACCTTCTCCTTCGCCAACGACTACCGCGGCGGTCGTCGCGACTTCTTCGGGTTCGACGATGGCCGGCGGGCGCTCCCCGAGGCGGTCGCCAACATCGGGGACCTCACCCGACTCGACGAGGCCCAGCAGAACGAGGTCGCGCGCACCTTCAGCCCCTTCGTGTCCCAGCAGTCGCGCAGCTCCCTGCCTCCGGACCTCGGGCTGGCCCTGACCGCGGGGGGCCGGGTCCCGGTGGGGCGAGGTTCGCTCGGGGCGCTCGCTGCGATCACGTTCCGAAACCGCTGGCGCAACCAGTTCCGCAGCGAGAACACCTTGCGGAGATTTCGCTACGAGCGAACCTTCGACCCCGGTCGGCGCTCCCGGAGCGAGAGTCGCACGGACAACGACGTCGACATCGGCGCGGTCCTGGCGCTCAACGGGCGCTTCCGCAACCACGTGATCACCGCGAACACCCTCTACGCCCACCTCGCCCAGCAGCGCACGAGCGAGACCTTCAGCTTCCGGGAGTTCGGGTACTACGGCTACTACCAGCCGTACTACGGGTACTACGAGCCGGTGGGCGGGGCGGCGGACTTCACCGAGGGCGCGCTGCTGTCGTGGGTCGAGCGCCAGCTCGTCGCCCAACAGGTCACGTCGCGACACGACCTCGGCAAGCTGCGGATCGACGCCCGGGCCATGATCGCGAGGGCCGACCGCGACGCCCCGGATCGCCGGACCTACACCTTCGAGGAGCGTCGGTACACCCGCACCTACAACGGCTACCCCTACAGCTCCTACCAGCGAGTCCCCAGCGACGACGGACTCCTGCGCGAGTTCGAGACCGTTCGGGAGGACGTCCGGAGCTTCGGCGTCGACGCGAGCCTCGCGGTCGCCGACCCCGTCGATCGAGCCGTTGGCGTGGTCCTGAAGGCCGGCGTGTCGGGGCACGCCCGGGATCGAACCGCCCAGACGCTGCGCTACCAGTGGCTGCCCATCGCGGGCCTGCCCGGCTACGGCAACCCCTACGAGTACTACGGGTACTACGGGTACTACGGGTACTACCGGTCTCGCGCCGACCGGCTCTACGACCCGAACAACACCGGCACCACGCTGGACTTCAACGACCTCTCGTCGGTCGACCCCGACGACGTGATCGCGCGAGAGCGTGCGATCGGAGGCTACGGCCTCGCCGACGTGCACCTCGGGGACCGGGCCGAGCTCCAGGCTGGTCTCCGCTTCGAGTCGTCCTTCGCGGAGGCGACCACGTTCCGGCGTCGGCCCACCGAAGCGGATGCGATCTCCTCGACCTATCGCCAGCGACGATTCTGCCTCGGCAAGCCCGAGTGTGGCTTGTTCCCTTCGGCATCCGTCGTGGCCAGGCCCCTCGACCGCCTGCGGGTCTGGGCCGCCTGGGGACGGAGCGTCGCGCGTCCGAACCTCCACGAGATCGCCTCGGCCCCCTTCGTCGAGCCCGAGTCCGGCGAGACGCTGGTGGGCGCCCAGAACCTGCGCCCGACCAGGATCGACGGCCTCGACCTGGCTGGGATCTGGGATCTCTCCGACGACTCGGGGATCCGACTCGGCGGGTTCCTCCGCGACTATCGCGACGTCGTGGAGCGCGTCCACCTCACCGGGGACATCAACGATCACGCTGGTACCTTCCAGAACCTCGAACGAGCCCGCACCCTCGGCCTCGAGGTCGGAGGCCGGGCGCGGTTCGGTCGCCTCTACACGCTCGGTGACGTCGTGCTGACCCAGAACGCCGTTCGCGTGACCTCGTTCCTGACCCAGAACCGGCCGTTGGACGATCAGGTCACCTGGACCCTCGACGTCCAGGGAGGGTACCTGCGCAACGCTCACGACGTGGGCGTGATGCTCGACATCGTGGGCCGCCGGCAGCGGAGGGCCGCCGCGGAAGGACGGGATCCGGTGTTTCTGCAGCCGATCCCGAGGCTGGCCCTGTACTGGAACTGGGAGGCCTACCGCTCCGAGGACACCGTCGGCGGACTGCAGGTGCGCCTCGCCAACCTGCCCGATCCGGTGTGGCGATTCCTTCAGTCGCCAGATCTCGAGTTCGACGATCGGCAAGACGTCGTGTGGCGTGACTACCGGCGGGGGTTCGCGCTTACCGCCAACCTCACGATCGGCGTGCGATAGGCGGTGCGGTACACTCGCCCTCGCAACGACCTGATCGGGGAGGGCCCATGATGTGGCTGTTGATGGCGTGGGTGGGGTGCAGCGATCCGTTCGTGGTGGCCCAGGGCGAGGACACTATCGAAGCGTTCGAGAAGTACCTGGCGGAGAATCCGAACGGCCGGTTCACGATGGAGGCCACCGACCGCCTCGAGACGCTGTACCTGCAGAAGGCGGCGTCCGAGAAGTCCCTCGAAGCCTACGACGCCTACCTGAAGCGGTTCCCCAAGGGCAACCAGCGAGACAAGGCTCTCGCCGAGCGCGAGAAGTTCCTGTTCGCGTGGGCCAAGGAGCAGGGCAACGTGCAGGCCTGGGAGCGGTTCCTCGAGGAGTACCCGCGGGCCGACAAGAAGCGGAAGCGTGTTGCCAAGCGGATGATCGAGGTCCACGCCTACCTGCCGAACCTGGAGGTCGGCGAGGTCGAGCAGAAGCAGGTGAACATGGCGGAGGACCCCGAGGGGCCGTTGAACGGCTGGGGCTGGACCGTGTCGGTCACCAACAAGGGTTCCAAGCGGATCAAGGACCTCCGCATGGCGATCCAGTACCTGGGCAGTGAGGGCCAGGTGCTGGACGAGCGCGAGTGGCCGGTCGTGGTGCCGACGTGGCAAACGCCGCTCGAGGCCGAGCGGTTCGAGGTCTTCGAGCCCGGCCAGACCCGAACGTGGGAGTGGACCGACGGCGACATGCCCGCGGCCTGGTCGCAGAAGGTGAACGTCTACGTGTCGCGGGTGGTCGAGGCCGAGTGAACACGCGCAGGGTTGCCACTTCGTCCTATAGAGTGCCGGGGGAGGTGACCTTGCGACGTGAACCCTTCGTGGGGCTACTGGCGATCGCCCTGTCGGGCTGCGACATCCTCGCAGACCTGATCCCGAAGTCCGAGGAACCTCACGATCGTGGGTGACCTCGGCAAGCGCTCGTCCCTCGGCGCCATACACCGCGAAGGGTCGCGTGGACGGGTCTTCCGGTCGGTGTTCGTCGACGGGCCGGCCCCGTTCGGGCAGGGCTGCCTCGACATCGACGACGCCCTGCCCTCGGAGCTGCAGTATCGCGACGTCGTGATGGACTGCTCGAACGGCGCGCTCGCCGAGTGCGACGACGGCTACTGAGCCGCTCGCTCCTTCACCGCGGCGACCATGGCCTCGACGCCCTCGATGGGCGTCGTGGGCAGCACGCCGTGGCCCAGGTTGAAGACGTGCCCCTGGGGTCCCGCCTGATCGCAGATCCGGTGCACGCGGGCCCGGATGTCGTCGGGCGGTGCGTACAGCGCGACGGGGTCGAGGTTGCCCTGGATGGGCATCGCGCCGAGCACGTCGCGCGCGTTCGGAATCTCGACCCGCCAGTCCAGACCCACCACGTCGGCCCCGGTCTTCTCGAGGCGGCCCAGGAAGGGCGAGCTGTCGCGGGTGAAGTAGATGCGCGGGGCGCCCGACACGCGGGCAAACGCGCGCTGCGCGAACGGTAGCGCGAACCGGTCGTAGTCGTCGACCGAGAGGATCCCCGCCCAGGTGTCGAACATCTGCACGCCGGCTGCCCCCGCGTCCACCTGGGACTGCAGGTAGTCGCCCACGATGTCGGCCAGGCGCCCGAGCAGGTGCTCCGCCGTCTCGGGGTCGCCGAAGAGCATCTGCTTGACGGCGAGCCAGTCCTTCGAGCCTCCGCCCTGGACCATGTAGCAGAGCAAGGTGAACGGGGCGCCGGCGAAGCCGAGGATCGGAACCTCGGGTCGCTCGCGCTGGAACTTGCGCAGGGTGGCCGGGACCACCGGCAGCGCGTCGGCGACGTCGGGCTGGCCCAGCGCGTCGACCTCGGCTCGCGAGCGCACGGGGCTCGGCAGCTTGGGCCCGTGGCCCGGTTCCCACACGAGCTCCATCCCCATGGCCTCGGGGATGGTGAGGATGTCGGAAAACACGATGGCTGCGTCGACCCCGAAGCGGTCGACGGGCTGGATGGTGACCTCGGTGGCGAGGTCGGCGTCGTTGCAGAGCTCGGGGAAGCTCACCTTCTCCCGGATCGCCCGATACTCCTCCATGTAGCGACCGGCCTGGCGCATGAACCAGATGGGCGGGCGATCGACGGGGGTCCCGCGGAGTGCTGCCGCGAGCCGACTGTGGCGGTCCATTCGTCCTCCAGCGCCCCGCCCTAACCCGAGGGCCGCGTTAGGGGCGGGTCCATGCTGGTTTGGTGGACGAGCGTAGCGCTCGGGGCATCGCTGTCCCGACCGCAGGCAGGCCCGGCTCTCGATCTGGGGGTGGGCATCGGATGGTCGGGCGAGCCCGTGGCCGTGGCCGCCCAGGTCTCGGCCGGGGCGTGGTTCGGGCGCTACGACGACGCCTTCGCCATCGGGCGCTCCTGGTGGATCGGGGCGACCGGTCGGCTCCGGGCGCGCCGCGCACGCGTGGAGCTCGCTCCGATGCTCGAGGTTCGTCGGAGCCTCGACCTGCTGGTGGGCGGGATCCAGGGCTTCGTCGCGGGAGGCGTGGTGGTCGACGTCGCCGGCTCCGAGGAAGCGCGCCCGCTCGGCGGGACGGCCCTCGTCGGTGCGATCGCCCGCTATCGTCGCACCCGCTTCCTCTCGCTCTCGCTGCGGGTGGAGGGGGGGGTCGACGTGATCGACGGGCGGGTGAGTCCGGTCGTCGGGGCCACGGTGGGTCTCGGGTGGGCGCGACCGGCAAGGCGCCCCGACAACGGCTGACCCTACGCCTCGGGGGTCTCGCGGGTGGCCGGTCCCACCGCTTCGATGAGCCGCCCGACGGTGAGCCCCTGGACCAACACGGAGAACAGCACCACCGCGTACGTGGCCGTGAGCACCACCTCACGGCCCTCGAAGTCCGGCAGCGCCAGCGCCAGCGCGACCGAGATGCCGCCCTTGATGCCACCCCAGACGAGGATGGGCCGGGTGCCCGGAGCGAAGTCGAGGAAGCGGCCCC
Source organism: uncultured Enterobacteriaceae bacterium (assembly GCA_964655065.1). Lineage (GTDB taxonomy): Bacteria > Myxococcota_A > UBA796 > UBA796 > DRPG01. The sequence goes on from CAZZLC010000119.1 coordinate 7,230, forward strand.
ACACCGCGAGCGGCACGACCACCGAGACGGCACGTGCGGCGAGGTTGATCAGCACGAGCACGCTCGCCGCGATCACGGCCGAGCCCGAGAACTCGAACGCGACCACCTCGAGGCCCACCAAAAGGAAGAGCACGGCGTTGAGGGCCTCGTCGACGAAGGTCCACACCCGGTCGAGCGTGGTCCTGGTCTCCTCGGACATCGCGGTCTCGCGGCCCGAGTTGCCGATGAGCAGCCCCGCGACGACACAGGCGAGGGGGGCCGAGGTGTGGACCGCGAACGCGAGCGAGCTGATGCCCATCACGAGCGCGAAGGTCACGAGAACCTCGAGGTTCGGGTCGTCGAGGAGCCGCAGCAGCCGCTCGGTGGCGAAGCCTGCGACGAGACCGAGCACGATGCCGCCGATGACCTCGACCGCGACCAGCTCCAGCACCGCGCCGACCGTGATGTCGCCGCCGTGTCCGTGACCGTCGCCGCCGCTCGCGATGGCGAGCAGCACGGTGAAGAGCACCACGCCAACCCCATCGTTGAACAGTGACTCCCCCACGACCTTGATCTCGACGGACTTCGGGGCCCCCGCCGCCTGCATGATGCCGAGCACGGCCACCGGGTCGGTGGGCGAGACGAGTGCGCCGAACACGAAGCACCACAGCAGCGGCACGTGCAGCCCGAGCGCGCCGAAGACCAGGTAGGCGCCGAGCCCGATCAGCGCGGCCGAGATCATGACGCCCAAGGTGGCCAGCGTCGCGATGGGCTGGATCCAGGTGCGCAGCCGGTCGAGATCGGTGTGCATCGCCCCGGCGAACAGCAGGAAGCCCAGCATGCCGTGCATGAGAGCCTCGGTGAAGTCGATGTCCTGGAGGACGAGCTCGCGCAGCTCCTCCCCGAGCCCGAAGTCGAGCGCGACCGCGTCGAGCCCCAGCACGAGCAGCGACGCGAGCAGCCCCGCGATGGTGAGCGCGATGCCCGACGGCAGACGCAGGGTGAGGTGATTGAGCGCGCCGAAGCCGGCCGCGAGCACGATCAACAGGGAGACGATGTCGAACATGGGCTCCTCTCGCCGCGCCGGTCAGCGGTGGTCGAGGATGAACGCAGTGGGGTCCAGCCAGGCGCGGTTGCGCGAGCTGTAGCCCGGACCGAGGGGCAGGTCGGGGACGCGGCGCACCTCGAGGTGGAGGTGGGGGTCGTAGCGGCCGTCGGCATCGCCGATCGTCCCCACGCGCGTGGCGCGGTCCAGGCGATCGCCGAGCGCCACGTCGATGGTGTCGAGGTGAGCGTAGATGCTCTCCACGAACGACGAGCGGCCGCCGCGACGAACGTGGTGCACCACCCGCACCACGTTGCCCCACGGGGCGCCTGCGTGGGCCGCGAAGGTGACCTCGCCTCGGGCGATGGTGGTGACGGCGGCTCCGAGGTCGGCGCCATCGTCGCCGTTCCAGTCCTCCCCGAGGTGGAGGTTCTCGCCGAAGCGCTGCGCGCAGTGGAAGCCTGCCGCGTCGCCATCGCCGACGGGGAAGTCGAAGTGACGAGCCACGGGAAGGTGCCCGTACTCCAGCATCGCGGGAAGGCCGGTGTATGCGTGGGCATCGACACCACGGCCGGGCCCGGACACGACGAGCACGAGCAGGCCGAGGAGAACCCACAGCACGAGGTCGACGCGGGTCGGTCGGAGCATCGAGGCGGGTTGGTGGGGGCTCGACGGCAAGCAGGCGCTCCGAATGGCGAAGCGGGCTCGTATCGGCTGCCGGCCACCCTGCCAAGCGCACGCGTCGCAGCAGGGTTTCGTGCACGCAACGCCACACGGCGCCGCCAGCGGTTGCAATCGCGCGTTCGAACTCGCCACGGTCCTTACGAAGCCAACAAGGAGGCCCAAAATGGACGTGTTGCTGCTGTCCCGCCTCCAGTTCGCGATGACGGTGATGTTCCACTATCTGTTCCCGCCGCTCACCATCGGCCTCGGAGCCGTGCTGGTGGGCGCGATGAGCCTGTGGTGGGCCACCGACGACGCGCGCTGGGAGGCGATGGCGAAGTTCCTCACCAAGCTGTTTGCCGTCAACTTCGCGGTCGGCGTCGCGACGGGCATCGTGATGGAGTTCGAGTTCGGAACGAACTGGGCGGTGTACTCGCGCTACGTCGGCGACGTGTTCGGCTCTGCGCTGGCGGCCGAGGGCATCTTCGCCTTCTTTCTCGAGTCCGGGTTCCTCGGCATCCTGGTGTTCGGCTGGGACCGCGTCTCGCGGCCCGTGCACTGGTTTGCGTCGCTGATGGTGTTCCTGGGGTCCGTGTTCTCGTCGATCTGGATCACCGTCGCGAACAGCTGGATGCAGACGCCAGCCGGCTATCACATCGTCGAGGGGCCGCTCGGCCCCCGCGCCGAGATCACCGACTTCTGGGCCATGGTGTTCAACCCGAGCGCGGTCGAGCGACTGTTCCACGTCTGGGCGGGGTCCGGGATCCTCGGTGGCGCCTTCGTGGCGAGCATCGCGGCCTGGTACATGCTGAAGCAACGTCACGACTGGTTCGCCCGCCGCGCGTTCCTGCTCGGACAGGTGCTGATCCTGGTCTCGGTCGTGGGGTCGTTCGTGTCGGGTCACGCGGCCGGCGAGACGGTCGCCGAGTACCAGCCCGCGAAGCTCGCCGCCTACGAGGGGCACTTCGAGTCGGGGCCAGCCCCGCTGTGGCTGTTCGGGGTTCCCGACGTCGAGGAGGGTGACGTCGACTACGGCATCGCGGTGCCGGGCGCCCTGTCGTTCCTCGTGCACGGGGACTTCGAGGAACCGGTGCAGGGCCTGAACGACTTCCCGCGAGAGGACTGGCCCAACGTCGGTCTCGTCTTCCAGACCTACCACGCGATGCTCGCCATCGGCGTGTTCTTCCTCGTGACCAGCGCGGCTTCGCTCGTCCTCGTGCGGCTCGGCTGGGTCACCCGGTGGCGACCGGTGCTCTGGCTCCACGTCCTCGCCGTGCTTCCTGCCTACGCGGGCAACCAGCTCGGGTGGGTCTCGGCGGAGGCCGGCCGCCAGCCGTGGATCGTCACCGGCCACCTGCGCACGTCGGAGGCCCTCTCCGAAGCGGTCACCGCCGAGATGGTGCTGACGAGCATCGTGATGTTCGGCATCGTCTATGCGCTGCTGTTCGCGGTGTGGTGGTTCGTACTGTCGCAGAAGATCCTGCACGGTCCCGAGGAGGTCGAGGGTCCCCCCGAGGACCTGCCCTCGACCAGTGAGCTCCTCGACGTCGCGGCCGGCGGGCGGAGGGCGAGCTGATGGACTGGACGCTCCTGTGGTTCGTGCTCCTCGGCGTGCTCCTCGCGGGCTACGCGGTACTCGACGGCTTCGACCTCGGCGTGGGCATGCTCAACGTGCTCGTCACCGACGACGACACCGAGCATCGCCTCGTGATCAACAGCATCGGCCCTCTGTGGGACGGCAACGAGGTCTGGCTCGTGACCTTCGGGGGAGCCCTGTTCGCGGCGTTCCCCGAGGCCTACGCGACGGTGTTCTCGGGCTTCTACCTCGCGTTCATGCTGCTGCTCGTCACGTTGATCTTCCGAGCGGCCGCGATCGAGTTTCGGTCCAAGGTCAGCTCCCCGCGGTGGCGGCGGTTCTGGGACGTCGCATTCTCGCTGGCCTCGTTCGGCGCGACGTTCCTGATGGGCGTCACCGTGGGGAACCTGCTGTGGGGCGTGCCCATGGAGGACCACGTCATCCGGATGTCGGTGCTCGACCAGCTCCACCCCTATGCCATCGGGACGGGGCTCCTGTCGGTCGCGCTGTTCGCGATGCACGGCAGCATCTACCTGTACCTGAAGACCGAGGGGCCGCTCCAGGAGAAGGTGAAGCCCTGGATGTGGTCGACGTTCGGGGTGTTCAACGCCCTGTACGTGATGGTGACGATGGCCACGCTGGTGCTCAGACCCGAGGTCACCAGGCATCTCGAGGTCTACCCGGCGGCCTGGGGGCTCGTCGCGCTGAACGTCCTCGCGATCATGAACGTGCCGAGGAGCATCTACTACGAACGCCCGGGTTGGGCGTTTGCCTCCTCGACGTTCGTGGTCGTCTGTCTCGTGTTCCTGCTCGGGGCTGCGCTGTATCCGAACCTGGTGCCGGCCGTGGATCCCGCCGAGAGCCTGACCGTACTGAATGCGGCGTCGTCGGAGGCGACCCTGAAGCTCATGGCGCTCATCGCGCTGCTCGGCATGCCGCTGGTCGCGACCTACACCGCCGTCGTCTACTGGACCTTCCGCGGCAAGGTGAAGCTCGGGGAGTTCAGCTACTGACCACGGTTGCCGTTGACGTGGCCGCGTGCGATGCTCGGAGGGCAATGGGATGCACGCCAGACGCGCGCACACCCTTCGCTCAGGCAACTGAGCGGGGGGCCACCGGTTCTCGACCGGTGTGCCCCCTCACCTGGGGGTCCTCGTGTTGACCGTGGTGCAGCTGCCTCTGTTCGAGCCCCGCGGACTCGACGTCGGCCTCGAGCGGGCGCAGAGCAGTCGACTGCGCAAGCCCGCCTGGGCCGACCCCGGCCACCCGATCAAGAAGCAGAACGTGCACGGAGATTGGGTGAACATCCGCTTCGTGCGTGGGTTCGGCGGGGTGGTGGACCGGAAGGTCCCCGGCCTGCGGGGGGAGTTCGCCGAGACGCGAGATTGCGTCGTGCGGACCGGTCTGCGGGTGGGTCCGGTCGAGCCGTTCACGCTCCCCGACGGGACGACCGTGGACCTCGCCGTCCGCGACCAGCGCCTGTTCCTCGACGGTCACGTCGTCGGCAAGCTGGAGGTCGAGCTGATCGCGCGTGACGTGACCGACGTGACGCCGATCCTGTCGGAGGATCCGGTAGGGTTTGCCCGCCACCTGCTGGGCGTGCCCTGCGCGATCGGCGGTCGGAAGAATCCGCTCGGCCTCTCCGGAGACGCCCTGGCCGAGCACTACCGGCTCGCGTCGACGTGGCGTCCGACGGGCCTTCGGCGGTTCTGGCAGTGGATCACCGGGCGCCCGGACGCGCCCGTGAAGGTCGGTCCGCCCTTGCTCACCCTGCTCGCGTCCCGACGCGGCGCCATCCCCAATCTCGAGGAGCACCTCGTCGCGCACTGGCGACGGTGCCGGATCTATGCGTGGGAGCAAGACGTCCGGGGGGTGCGGGCCTGGGTGGTGGCGATCGCGGAGGACAGTCGACGCAACAGCGATCTGACCGACAAGCTGCGTCGCTTCCTGAACCGGATGCACGCGGAGCTCTTCGCGAGCGACGCCGTGATCACCGCGCTCCAGCACGAGGCCGACGCGGTCCGCTCCGACGAACGGGCGGCGCTGCTCCGACGGAAGCTCACCTGGTTCCAAGAGAACCGTCTCGAGCGTCTCCGTGCGCTGGTGCTCCGCATCGGGCGCCAGGGTCGGGCGCTTCGGGGTGATGCCGACCGTGACGCCATCGAGATGGGCGAGGCGGTCCTCTCGCGGGTGTGGCTCGGGCGATACGACCAGCTCGAGCGGCGGCTCGACGCCCTGTGGTCCAGGCTCGACGGGCTGCGCGGGTCGGTGGACCCAGGCGTGGTCGCGTCGCGCGTGCGGTTCAAGCTCTTCGTCTCCTACCGGCGCGTCGACACCGGAACCCACGTCCGGCAGCTCGTCGCGCGCCTGCGCGAGGCCTTTCCGAAAGCCGAGATCTTCCTCGACGTCGAGTCCATTCGATGGGGTGCGGACTTCCGCGTCGCGCTCTCCGAGTTCCTTCACGAGTGTGACTTCGTGGTGCCGCTCGTCGGTCCTCAGTGGGCCGGCCAGGGGGAGCCGGGCCACCGTCGCATCGACGATCCGGAGGACTACGTGCGTCTCGAGGTGGCGATCGCGCTCGGGCGTGACGTCGAGGTCCTCCCCGTCCTCGTGGGCTCCCGCTTTCCCGAGGCGCTCCCCGGCGCGCTCGCCTCGCTTCGCAGCCGAAGTGCGCTCTCCGTGGACCCTACCGACGCCGCGCCGTGGGAGCAGCTCGTCGAGCGACTCGCGAATCGTCTCGCGGGCGGCCCCGGAAGCTGATCAGCAACGCCCCCTCGGTGATGAGCGAGACGTCGGTGGTGGGCGCCCACACCGCGCCCAACCCGAGTCGGGGGCCGACGGTGACGCGGCCCAGGGTCCCGCCGCCCTGGAGCTCCAGGGCAAGGGGAAGGCGGGCGCCGTTCGGAACCGCCACGG
>CAZZLC010000120.1:0-13182 GCA_964655065.1 uncultured Enterobacteriaceae bacterium
ACTCACCTGACGTGGCCACCGTCGTCCACCGCGTCATGGGCTTCGTGCAGGCCGGTGCCCGTTCCGGCGGCGCCTTCACGAGCGTCACGGGCTTCGCGTTGCACGGCCTACCGAGTACGGCCCGGGTCGGGCGCGTCGTCGCCTTTGTGCTGCACGGAGAGGAAGCGGCGTCGGACACCGCCGACGCGCGACTCGTCGAAGCACCGTTCCAGGCCATCGAGCCCAGCGGGGTCGATATCGCACCTGCGCCGCGTGTAGCCGAGGCCTTGGCGCTCGAGGCGCCGTTCGCACCGATGGCGGTGGTTGGCCTGACGGCACCGACCGTCCCGCAAGCTCCCCCAGCCGAACGCGATTGGTGGGAAGGAGGTGCCTGGATGGCCCGCTTCTTCGATGACGAGATGGACGATACGGAGGTCAGCATTCTCGACGGCGGCCGTCCGTCTCCCCTTGGCAAGGACGCCGAGAAATTCCTCGTGGGGACGCAGCTCCGGGCGACCTACAACGCCTTGCACAGTGGGGGATGGGGCTCGATCGCGGACGAGCTCGAGGCTGGCGCCGGCGGTTCGACGTTCGGCACGTACGCGGGGCGCGTCTACCCGGTGAACACCACCCTCGGCGTGGCGACCGTCACCCCACCCCTGAACCCGAGGCGGGGCGACGCGTTCGCCGTGGTCGACGCGCGCAACACGTTCAACTCCAACAACTGCGTCATCGCGGTCACCGGCCTGCTGGTGAACGGGTCGGTCGCCGTCGCGGACATCACGTTGGCGACCGATGGCGAGTACGCGGAGTTCGTCTGGATGTCGGACCTGATCGGCTGGAAGCGCATCCGCAGCTGACGGCTACGGCTCCTCGGGCTTGTCCAGGCGCACGACCTCGCCGAGCAGGGGCCGATGCTCCACACTGCCGTCGTTCCGACGAATGGTCATCGTCCCCATGGCGACGTGCTGGCCCTCCTCGAGTCCGGCTGGTGCGACCTCGGGCACCACGCACCCCGCGGTGAGGCGGGTGAAGACGTTACCCGAACGGTCCTGGGCGAATCGACCTTCGTAGCGTAGGTAGCGGTGGCCCACCCTCGGTTCGGGGCCGAACGCTACGCCGGTCACCTCGGGCGTGAGAAGCAGGTCGAGCAGCGCCGCCCGCGCCGCGTTGGTTTCCCCCTCGAACGCATCGGCCGGCACGGGGGCTCCGGGGTCACCCGTCCAGTCGCAGTACCACAGCCCGAGCGTCAGGTGCTGGGTGTGGTGCACTACGCCCTCGAGCTCGACACGCTGGCGGAGGAACGTCACCTCGAGGGGAGTGGCCCATCCGGGAAAGCGCACGTCGAACTGAAGCACGACGCGCAGCGGCGCCCGCACGAGGACCCCGAACTCCGAGTCCTGGATCCACGCTTCGCGATCCAGCGTCTCGCCCTTCCCGACATCGAGGGCGTTGCCGTCCCGCAACGCCTCCACACGAGCTCGCGCCAGCTTGCGGCCGTAGTCCCTCCACGCCCGCTCCATTGCCTCCGCTGGCGAGTTCACCACCGGCACGATCATGCGAATCCTCCGAGCCCGACGAGGAGAGCACCCAGCGCCACGGCGAAGGCGACGATGGAGGCGACGCGACGTTGCTGCCTCTCCCGCTGCAGGGCCCGCTCGATGGACAGGACTTGGCCGCGCAGAAGGTCGACCTGGGTCGCCTCGGGGTCGGCCTCGGCCTTCCCCTCTCGGGCCAGCTGGGCGACGTGACGGGCCGAGAGCTCGGCGAGGTCCGGCTCGGTGATGACCAGGACCCTCGACCAATCGAGCCCTTGCTTGTCGAGCATCTCGATCAACACACGGTCGACTGCACTGTCTCGGGTGAGCGCGCGGATCTGCTTGAACATGCCGTTGCCTCCTGTGGCCTCGCGTTACCAGATCGTGGGGAGCGGTCCCGATGAGGGTGGACGCAATCCCCAAGCTCCGGAGGTCCGTGTGTCCTGGTTCCGCAGGTGGCTCGTGCGCATCGCCATCGTTGCCGGTCTGCCCCTTCCCCGTCCCGAGCGTGCCGCGGCCAAAGCTCGCGAGGTCGTCGACGAGCTCGCTCGGGTGCGCCCTCCGATCGGCAGCTCCCGCGAGACCTTCGCCCGTGAGGTCGCCCGCGACGTCTTGGCGCGAGGCGTCGAGGACGGGTTCGACGTCGAGGAATGGCTCGTCAAGCTCCTCTACAGCTACGAGGAGTCGCTTCGCGACCGTCGTGCGCTGCTTGCGGCCACGACGGAGCGGCTGCCGTACGACTCCGACCGCGTCGAGCAGACGGTGTGGGAGGAGGAGGAAGTGGCGTACGACGACCAGGTGTGACGAACACGCACCGCGGTTACGCGCCATGGCTCCCTTGAACGAAACACCTTACCGATTGGGTACCAAGCACGCGTCCGGCGAGTGTGGGCGGACAACCGCGGCCTTCCGGACCAATCCGGGGGTTTCGTAGATGGAGCACGAACAGAGGCGTCGCCTCGCGCAGGTCCAGCCATCGCGCACGAGGACGGCGGACCATCGACCGCCTCGCACCGCCCCGCGTCGCGTGTCTGACTCGGCGCAGCCGGTGCACGAGCGCCGCCAACGGCTCGACGGGGCCCGCCTTGCAAACCCGCCGCCCTGCCCGCGACCTGCCCCGTCGCTACACGAGCGGGGCCGTCGCCTCGAGGAGGGCAAGCGAGCTCGGTCTCGCGCCAAGTCCGTCGATGGCGGCTCCCGGGTCGATGCCGACTACACGCAGCTCGTCCATCGCATCGCGGGCGGCATTCACGCTCGGCTGCCCCGTTCGGTACACATGGGCGACCTGGTCGGAGAGGGGGCGAAGGGGTGGCTCGAGGCGCGGCAGCGTTTCGATGCGACCCGCGGCACCCCGTTCGGTTCCTACGTGCGACACTCGATCCGAGGACGCATCCTCGACCACCTTCGCGCGGTCGACTTCACCCCGCACTCGGTCAGGCGCAAGGCGCAGACGCTCGACCATGCCGAAGACCACATCCGACGCCGGCACGCGAAGCCGACCCCGCGAGCCATGGCCGAGGAGCTCGGCGTCGATCTGGACGACTACCACCGCCTGCGTCGGGACGCCGAGCCTGCCCAGGTGCTCTCGCTCGACGCACCCGTCTCGGCGGACAACCCCGCCCCCCTCGTCGAGCAGATCCCGTGTCCCTCGGACCTCGAAGACGACCTCGAGACCCGGGAGGTGGTGGCGGTCCTGTACGAGGAGCTCGACCGCCTGCCACGGCGCGAACGGCTCGCCATCAACCGCTCGTTCTTCCAAGGCTGGCCGTTGAAGCGGGTCGGGAACGAGCTGGGGGTCAGTGAGTCGCGCGCCTGCCAGATCGTGGGCCAAGGCGTGAAGCGACTGCGGAGGCGACTGCGGCTGCGCCTGCGGAGCTCGGGCCCGACCGACGCGGTGTGGCCCATCCACGACCCGGTGTCGGTACGTCCCGCGTGACTGGGCGACGGGGCAACGCCAGGTCGGTGAGTCCCACCGCCCCATCCGGTGCAAGGTCGAGGTGCACCTCGGTGCGTGCAGCCCACCTTCGCAGCAGATCGTAGCTCCCCCGGTGCCCGGAGAGCACGTCCGACAGCTGACTCGGCTTGGCGCGCAGTGCCCGCATCAGGTGACGTCGCCCCGCTGGGGATCGGTAGTCGTCGATCCGCACTCTCCTGCACAGCAGCCGGCACAGGTCTTGGAAGGCCTCGATCAGTTGGAGACGTTCGGCGGGCGTGAGGCGGATCATGTCTTTCCTCGTGGCGAGCTGCCCTCCTGATCGACGGTGTACGTCACTTGCTGTCGGACTCCCCGCCCGTGGCCTCGTCAACGTCGTCGATATCGAAGTCCTGCGCCGGGTCTCTGACCCCGCCGCACAACGAGGGTTGCCCACGAAGGCCGTGCGGCACTCATCGACCACGATGCTCGCGTCAGTCTCGTACGTCGGCCGGGACACGATACCCCGCGTTGAGGTGTACGACCCGGAGTTGCCACCATGCGCTCACGCTGTCTGGATGCACCTTCCCATGCGATCGTGCACGAGCCCTCGAGGAAAGACCGTGCGTGGGAGCGGGTCGTCGGAACCCCGTGGAGGGGGCTCTCCGCTCGGGACCGCGGATCTCGGCGCGGATCGGGCCGTGGCGCGCGGGTGAGCACGGGCATTCATGTCATATCTCGTGAAAATCGGCCGCGATCGGGGCTGTTGGCGGCGGGCCTCGACGGACGTCAGCCTTCCGGCTGCGGCGACGGACGGCCGATCGCGGATGGGCGCCGGAAGGCGGTCGGTCGTTGGCTGCCGATTTCTGGCCATCGATGGCCGGATCCTTCCGGCCCTTCCGACTTGCGCACTATCTCCAATGGCCTATGACCTCGCATCAATCGCCATCCGGCTGGGGGGCGGGCGCGCGAACGAGCCGGAAGCCCAGGTCCGGGACCCGGTACGAGGGAAGCCAGCCGACGCGGTCCGCCGAACGCGCGAACTGGGCACCGTAGTCGAAGGAACCACCACGGACCACACGCCCCGCGCCGGAGTCGGTGAGGTCGACCGGGGGCAGCGGGTCGTGCGTGCGGGACCCCGACGGGTACGGGTCCCGGGGCGAGCTGCACCACTCCCACACGTTGCCGTGCAGGTCGTAAAGCCCCCAGGCGTTTGGCTCCAGCTTGCCCACTGGGTGCGTGTTGCCGCCGCTGTTGGCTCCGGTCCAGCCCACCTTGGCGAGGTCCGCCTCCGTGTCGCCCGACGCGAACCGCGTCGTCGTTCCCGCCCGACAGGCGTATTCCCACTCCACTTCGTGGGGCAGGCCCACCACACGCAGACTCGAGGGGTCCCGAGCCCGGTGAGCCGCCTGCAGCCACTGGGCAAAGGCCGCCGCCTCGTACCAGGTGACACTCACCACGGGATGGTTCTCGTCGGTGTTCGGGCGACGGTCTACGACGTGCCCCGTGTCGAAGTGCTCGTACAGCTCGTTCGTGACGGGCACGGCCATCATCTCGAAGCCCGTGGTGACGTGGACGTGGTGCTGGCGTTCGTCGTTGCTTCGGCCGACCTCGCCCTCGGGGCTGCCCATGACGAACGTGCCCTCGGCGATGGGCACCCACCACCCTCGGTCCTCGAGCGCTTCGAGCACGGCCTCGGCGGCCTCGGGGCGGTGGTCGCGCCAGAGGGTCTCCGCCCGGTCGCGGGCCTGGCGTCGCACGGCGTCCGGCACCTCGGTCGCGTCCCCGAACCGGCCTTCGCCGAGCTCGACGAGGTGGCGCCACACGAAGTACAGGTCCGCGCCGTGCGTGGTCACCTGGGCGAACTGCTGCAGCAGGCCGAGCGCCACCTCGGGCCCGGGCACGAGCTCGGGCAGCCGGTCGAGCAGGTTCTGTCGGTCGTCCCAGCCCTTCTGCCACGCCTCGGGGTCGTCCTCGCGCGTCATCCCGAGGACCTCGAGCAACGTCGCCTCCGACACCTGCTCGGCTTCGGCGACCACCCGGTAGGTCAGCTCTGCCGTCTCCTGCGCCATCACCTGACGCACGAGCCGCTCGGCTCGCACGTCGTCGAGCAACCCGCAGGCCAGGGCCAGCACCTCGGCCCACGTCGCGGGGTTGGTCCGCGCCTGGTCGAGGGCGAGCTGCAAGGACGGGGGCGTCGGGTCGTCGGGGTCGGAGCCCTTCAGGTCCCCGGCGAGCACCTCCGCGACGTAGAACTCCCGAAGCGTCCGGTGGGGCGGGGTGTAGTGGTCGGCGGTGCCCGGGACCAGGTCGAGCAGCGCGGTTCTCCGCGCCAGGGTGGTGAGTAGTCCCGCCGCATCGCCGAACCGCGGCGTGGCCTCCACCTGCGCCCGAACCTCCGCGAGGTCCGGGCTGTCGAGCAAGGCCGCGACGCGCTTGGGGGTCAGCGTCTCGTCCGCCGTTCCGTGCAGCCGCAAGAACAGCTGGCCGAGCGCTCCTCGGGCGACCCGGCGTTCCGCCGGCGTCAGCTCGGTCTGGCCGGGCTCGGTGTAGTCGCGCCGCACGAGGTGCGGCAGGGCCGCGGCGTACAAGGCGCTTCGCCGACGGGGAATCGAGACGAAGTCGGGCTGGCGGAGCACCAGGGCGACCAGCGTGAGCAGCAGCGGGTTCTCAGCCACCTCCCGCATGTTGCGGGCTTGCAGGTCCACCAGCGCCGAGTCGAGCCGGTCGGCGGGGCAGCGCCATCGCTCGAGGAGCCGCCGCTGGGCGTCGGGCGCCAACGGCTGGACCCGGAGCTCCTCGGGAAAGAGCCGTCGCGCCGGGCGGTAGCCAATCTGCCGGCTCGTGCACACCACCGCGTTGGGGCCCAACGCCTGCAGCAGCTTCGGGAGCAGGGTGGTCCGAATGCGCCGGTCGGGGTTCTCGTCGAGCCCGTCGAGGAGCAGCAGCAGTCGCCCGGCCGCCCGCGCGTTCTCGAGCGTCGGATCTCCCTCATCGGTACCCAAGGAGGCGAGGAGCGAGGTGAGGCTCGCATCCCAGCGCACGTTCGCGAGACGCGCGAACGCGGGGACCCATCCCCGGTCCGGCTCGGCCGTCAGCCGATCGAGGGCCACAAGGGCGAGCTCCTTGAGGAGCATCGTCTTGCCGCAACCCGGGTCGCCGAGGATGACGGCGCGGGTGGGCTGGTTCTGGGCCTGGCGAGCGGTGATCCGATCCAGCAGTTCGGCCGCGGTGAGCCGGTCCCGAACGCCAGCCCCGCGAACGCCGAGCTCGGCGATCGGGCCGTCGGATCCCTCTACGTGGCCCACCAGTTGGACCTCGACGCGGACCTCCGACATCAAGCGCCTGCCCATCGTCTCGAACGGCACCTCGAAGGCCCGCGGGATGACCTCCATCTGGTCGCGCAGGGCGCGGACGTAGGCCTCGCGGCGTTGCCCGCGTTGCTGATGCTCGGCCTGGGCCTGGCGGCGCTTCTGGACGGGCTTGACCACGATCTCGTCGACGGCCTTCCCGGTGCTGCGCACGTACCCGATCAGGGCCGCCACCGCGGCTAGCGCGGCCCCCACCCCCACCACCCAAGGCTGCTGAAAGAAGCCTTGCAGCGGGGAGCCGAGCCACTCGGGCAGCAGGTTGATCAGCTCCACGGCGCGCCTCCGGTCCGAGTCCCCGCTACGGGCCCGGGCCGACATCATTGCAGAACGGGCGAGTCCGAGGGGTCGGCGGTTCACGACGCCCGCGGAGTGGGCGTGGCCGCCAGCGTTTGGAGCGGAGGTGTCCGAGGACGAGGGGATCGCCGACTGACGCTCGCGCATCAGAACCCCATGCGACGTGCGATCCGGTCCACGGAGGCCGACCCCGTGCGCATCCGCTACCGACCCAACGAGGCGACCCTACGGGGTCATGCCCTGGATCGCCTCGTTCAGGCCGCCCACCCCATTGGGGGGCAAGATCCCGCCATCCACCCCGTTCAAGGGGGCACGGTCCTCGACTGGTGCCGTGCCGGTGGCATCGGGTACCTCGTCGTGCCTCACGAGGTCGTGGCCCAGTGGTGCACGCATCGCCGCTTGCCGCAGTCACTCGACACGCGGCCGAGCTCGCCGATGCTCCTGACCCAGCGCGCGCTCCTGACGCTGCACGAGCGGGGGGTGGTCGACCGCGTGGGGATGACGACGCGCTACCGGCCCTCGGGGAGGCCCCGTGGGTAGTGCCCAACCGATCCCCGGCCGTTGCGGCGCGAGGCTGCGCGGCGAGCGCAAGGGGCAGTTCTGTGCGCGGTACCCTGCGAAGGGGAAGACTCGCTGCCGGAACCACGGCGGAGGGGTGAACCCCGAGACCGGTCGGGGCAGCGGCGCGCCCATCAAGCACGGCCGCTACAGCCAGCGCTACCGCAAGGGGTCCCAGGCCTTCGTCGAGCGCCTCGAGGCGAACCTCGCCGACCCCGACCTGCTCGATGCGCGTCGGCCGGTTGCGGTGATGGCCGCCATGCTCGAGCTGTGGTCGCTGATGCCCGACGACGAGACGCTCCGCGAGCTCGCGACCACACCCGAGATGCGCGAGATGGGTGTCGAGCCCCGCGACATCGACATCGAAGAACAGCGGCTCCGGTTTCTCGAGCAGAACCGCAAGCAGGTCGAGAGCTGGCACAAGGCGCAGATGGCGGTGCTTCGGGAGATTGGCGTCCGCCAGGCGCTCGAGCAGGCGGTGCCGACGTTGCTCGGGCGGTTATTCCTGGCGCTGCGGTCGACGGTCGAGCGGATGGTCTCCGATCCCCAACTCCGCGAGCGCCTGCTCGAGAGCTTCGCGAGCGACGCGCGCCTCGTGCTGCTCCAAGTTGGCGAGTTGGCCGAGCAGAAGCGGAAGGCGTCGTGACGTTCGAGGTGCACGCCCCCCTCACCCGGGTGCGGTAGTGGACGCCGATCCGCTCGAGCTCGCGATCCGGGCCGCCGAGGAACAGTTCGGTGCGTTCACCCGGTCGCTCACCGAGGCGCTGACGCCCGAGATGCTGCTCGATTCGGTGAGGGCGCTCGAGCCCCTGCGCTGCCCCATCGAGGTGGGCGACAACGACTTCGACTTCGTGCGACGCCACGGCATCCTCTTCGATGGTCGGCCGTTCGACTGGCACCGTTACAAGCACCTGGTCGAGGTCTACGAGGACGACAGCGACTTCCTCGTGCTCCAGGCGGGCGCGCAGACGGGCAAGACGGGCCGCGTGTTCGTGAAGCTCCTCAGAACGATGCTCCAGCACTACGGGTCGCTGTTCGGCTTCTTCTTCCCCACCCAAGGCCTTCCCGAGCAGGTGTCGACCAACCGGCTCCTTCCGTTCTGGATGTCCAACCCGGCCATCGCGCAACTCGTGGGCGCGACGCGACGCGGTGGGGTCAAGGGCGTCAACAACGTCTTGACCCGGACGCTCGGCGAGAGCGTGCTGTACCTCATGACGACCGCGGGCAAGGCGTCTACGGAGTCGAACCCTCTTCAGGGGGTGTTCTTCGACGAGGTCCGTCGCATGGAGCAAGGCGATGTCGAGCGGGCCATGGAGCGGTACAGCGCCAAGTACAAGCCGGTCGACGTCAAGGTCAGCACCGCCCAGTTCCCGAAGCGGGACATCAACCTCTGGTTCCTGCGGGGCGACCAACGCTACTTCCACACCGCCTGCGGCTGCCCGCGGGGCGTGGTCCTCGCCGAGGTGTTCCCCGAGTGCATCCTCGACCTGCGGGGCGCCTCCCCGGCCCTCCGTCGCCAGGCCGAGCACGCTCACCGCCACGAGCCGGACCTCGGGCGTCACCGCGCCCCCACGGGCTCGTTCGTCGATGCCGTCTACCGGTGCCCCAACTGCGACACCATCCTCGACGACCCCCGCGAGGGGTGGTGGGAGCCCCGCTCCCCCGGGCGCGACAAGCCGCACAGCTACCACATGCCGCAGATGCTGTCGCCGACCTATCCTGCGGGCCGGATGCTCTACAAGTACGAGCACAGCGAGGACGACCAGGAGTTCATCAACTCGGGGCTCGGGCTCGCCACCATCGACGAGACGAAGCGCGTCACGTCCCACGAGGCCATCGAGGCGTGCATCGAGCCCTCGCTCGAGTGGCCGGCGAATCGCACCGCCCGATGGCGCAAGCAGAACCTCGACCACACCGCACTCGGAGCGGATGTGCAGCGGGGCTACCTCGTGGTGGTGATCAAGCAGCGGACGCCGCTGGGCAAGCACCGCACCGTCCACCTCGCAATGCCCCACGGCGAGAGCCAGTGGCGGGACCTCGGCCATCTGATGGACGAGTACAACGTCGGCTACGCCGTCATCGACGCCCAGCCCGAGTGGGACTCGGCGCTCCGGTTCGCGCGGCATTGGCGGGGGCGGGTGTGGCTCGCCAACTTCACGACCTCCGCCGACTCGAGCACGCCGATGGCCCAGTGGAAGGACCTCACCGAGTCGGCCAAGGCCGGGGACGACGTCAACTTCCGCCACACCGTGTCGATCGAGAAGGTCAAGGGGATGCGGTGGTCGCTGGGCAGGTGGAGGCAGCGCACGAACGAACTCCCGCACCCGCGGGATCTCGTGGTGCGTCTACCCGTCCAGGGCGACGAGGTCGCCTACTCCGCCGAACTGCGCGTCGGCCGGTGGCAGCCCTACCGGATCTGCCGCGCCTACATGGACTCCATGACCAACATCATGGTGGTCAACAAGCTCGACGACCAGGTGGCCAACCGCGAGCGACGGGACCGTCGCAACCAGCGAACGCTCGTGGTCGAGAAGCTCGGCCCCGACCACTTCGCCGACGCCAACCTGTACGCCGACGTGGCGATGCAGCGCCTTCCGCTCGTCCGCGGCATCCGGAGGATCTGATGTACCACAGCGAAGCCGTGCTCCGGGCCCTGGGCGCCGAACCCCAGCAGGCGGCCGATCCGCAGGCAGCGGTCATCGGCGTGCCGGTGGTGGACGTGGTCGAGGACCCCAACGGCGCGGCCTTCCAGCTGGTCGAAGACCTCGAGGAGGCGATGCTCGGTCCCGGGCCCAGCAGTCGGCGTCGGCGACGCGCTGGCTCACTGTCCCGGATGCCGCACTCGGGCCTCGTCACGCTCGAGGACCGACGGTGCTGCGTCGAGCTCCTGCTCGGGGAGAACGGACGGCAGCATCTGCGACGGCTGCCCTACGAGGTGACCTGCCCCGACTGCGAGCGGACGTTCCGGGTCCGGATGGGCGTGCGGACCGTGGGGCAGCCCCGTGGCCGATGACTCGCTCGTCGAAGGGATCGCTGCGGGGACAATCCCCACCCGCGAAGGGCCGAGGGGCTTGCAGTATCGCCACCCCGAGACCCGGCGTTGGCGCAAGGTCCCCGCCGGCCTCGAGCAGGCGCTCCACCGGCAACGCGCCAACCAGCCCATCGCGCTGCCGCCGCTGCTGAAGGCTCGCAAGGGCGACCTCGACGCATTGTCGTTCCTGTCGCAGCAGGGGGTGGAGCTCCTCGACGACGGGGACGTCAAGGTGAGCCGGGACGCGCTGCTGCAGATCCGGAAGGAACGCCTGCGCCGGGTCGCGCTGTCGAGCGTGCCCTCGACCCCCCGCTACCTCACCCGCGAGGCAGGCGGCGTCGGAGTGCAGCGTGGATACGGTCGCGTGCACCAGGTCACCAACCAGGCCCTCCGTCAGATCCGGCAGCGCAGCGCGATCTTCATGCTCATTCACCGCGCCCGCCAGTACCAGATCCGGCACATGAGTCGGCCATGGGGCGGGGGCCCGAATGACATCGGCTACCGCGTGGTCCACAAGGACTTCCGCGAGCGCGGCAAGGTGCCGCCCGACGGCTTCGAGCGCTTCATCCGGCAGTTCTCTGCCATCCTCGAGCACCCGGCCCCGCAGTACGGCGTCAACACCCTCGGTGAGCTGCTGGGACCGCTGGCCGAGGACATGCACACCATCAACCGGCCAGCCTGCGAGGTGCTGCGCTCCCTGTACGACCCGGAGCGCGTGGTGGGCTTCCGTTGGGTGGATGGCGACCTCATCTGGCCCACCATGGTGTGGCTCGAGAAGTGGAAGCGGGACCACCCCGAGTGGCACGGGCGGTACGACCCGAGCGAGCTTTCGAGCGACCAGGAGCTCGAGCTCGCCAGTGCGGCTCTCGACATCGACCTGTTCGCGGGCAGGGAGTGCGTCGTCCGCGAAGGCGTGCTCGAGTCTGTGCTGCCGCCCGGCAAGATGATCGTGGCTCCGATGACCACTCGGACGGACGTGAGGTACGCCGGCTACCCGCCGAGTCACGTCGAGGACGCGCTCGAGTTCGGCGTTGCGTTCATGAACACCTGGGACTTCAACACGTCGTTGTGGACTCGAGGCATGCTCGCGGAGTTCGCCCTGGGCCTCGTCGGCAACATGAGCGGCGAGGACGTCGACGCGTTCACCGACATGTTCCGCGAGTCCACCCAGGGCGTCAATCGTGCCTGGCAGCCTCCGGTCATCCCGCTGCCCGACAAGGGCACGATCCAGAAGATCGACCTGAAGCCCCTGCCCAAGGACATGGGGTTCGCCGAGTTCATGAGCCTGCAGCTGTCGGGCGCGTGCGCCATCTACCGGATGGATCCGAGCTCGATCAACGGCAAGCCTTGGGACGGCGGCAGCGGGCCGAGCCTCAACGCCCCCAACCGGCAGATCGAGATCGCGACCGCCAAGGAGGAGGGACTGCAAGGCGACCTCCTCCACCTCACGGAGCAGATCCTGAACCCCCTCGCCCGCCGCTGCCACCCCGACCTGCGCGTGGTGTGGGAGTTCGGGGACCAGGACCCGCTCGTGATTGCGCAGATCGACGAAGCCCGTACGCGGGTGGCGTCGACGCGCAACGACGTGCGCCTGGCGCGAGGCGAGAACCCGATGGGCTTCCACCTCGACGAGGAGGAGCGCTACCGCCTCGAGCAAGAGGACCCCGAGAGCGAGGACCTGAAGAGGCACCACAAGAACCCGTGGAACTGGCCCACCGACCCGAGCTTCCTGCAGGCGATGAGCCAACAGCAGCAGGCCGAGATGATGGAGCAGGGCGGGATGTCCGGCATGGACGACGGCGAGGAAGCGGGCGCCGGCGACGTCGACGACGCGGATGAAGACTTCGACGACGAGGACGACTTCGACTTCGACGAATGGCTGGCCGGATTCGAGGGTCCGGACTCCGAAGGGGGCGAACCCGGCAGCGGCGGATCGATGGAGAAAGGGAGACACCTGCCGACCCGCCCCCGCCGTGGCCGCGTGACCGTGGCTGTGTTCGACCGATGAGGTTTGCCATGTTCGTCGACCAAGAACGCGCCCGCCGTCGCCTGTTGCTCGAGCTCCGCAAAGGGCGGAAGACCGGCAAGACGGTGAAGATGAAGAACAAGGAGACCGGTCGTGTCGACTACCTGCTCCCCGACAGCAAGGCCGCACAGTCGGGGTCTTGGGTGCGGGTCGACGACGGCAGCAAGGGGGCGAAGACCCGGACGCCCCGACGCGAAGAGCCCGAGACCGGCGGCAAGGGTTCCGACGCGGACGAACCGCACGCTGACGCCATCCGGGCCGCCGAGCAGACGGTCCAGGAGGTCCGGACGCGGGGCTCGGTGCAGGTCCTCGACGCGATGCTCGGCCAAGGCGCCAGTTGGGCCCAGCCCACGAGCGACCAGGGCAACCAGTGGAGCGTGCGCTTCGACGACGGACACGTCGCGGGGGTCAAGGGCGGCGAGTACACCGTGACCCTCGACCTCGACGGCGGCGAGGTCAGCGTCGACGGCGAC
>CAZZLC010000121.1:0-13167 GCA_964655065.1 uncultured Enterobacteriaceae bacterium
CGCGAGAACCAGGACGAGACTTCCAGCGATCACTCCTGATTCGACCCACTAGCCGAGCTCGCTACCGGCACCCTCCCCACCACCTCCACCAAGTCGTAGGCCACGAATGGGTCGATGTAGCGCCCCCGACTGCCCGAGATCACGTGCCCCTGCAGGTGGTCGACGGCGTCGGGTGGCGCTCCGGCGCGGAGGAGCCCGCTCTTGAAGCCCTTGCGAAAGGCATGATGGGGCGCTCCACGCCACACACGCTCGGGCACGCCAGCGTCCTGCCACGCGAGAGCCACCTCTCGCGGGCGGGGCTGCCGGGTCCTGTCCCGACCCCGGGCCGGCGACGGGATCAGCCAGACGGTGTCCCTCGGCCAGCAAGAGAGCTGTTCGACGAGGTGAGCGCTCACCGGGATCACGCGGCCACGCTTGTTCTTGGTGATCCCCGGCTCGATGGTGAGCAGGTGGCGCTGGAGGTCGAGGTCGGACCAGCGCAACAGCATGGTCTCGCCGACGCGAAGCCCCGTGAAGCGGAGGAACGTCAACAAGCTCGCAAGGTGCTTTCCCGGACGCTTTCCCGGACCGGCTTTGGAAAGACTATCCCCAGAGCAGGCCGGGCTGGGCGTCCTCGAAGACCCGGACGACGCCGAGGCGTGACCGCCTGGTAGCATCGGCGCGTGGTCGCGACCCCGTCAGCGGAAGCGACCACTGCATTCCGATGCGGGCCAGGATAGGGCGTAACCATGAGCCAGACCGCCCATGAAATCGCTGCCCGAGCGCTCGACCTTCCCGAGGAAGAACGGCTCGCGTTGGCGTCCCAGCTGATCGACAGCGTCGAGAGCCCCGCCGATCCGGAGTGGGAGGCCGCGTGGCTGGAGGAGTTGGCGCGCCGCCGCGAACGGGGCTCGCAGGACGCCAAGCCTTGGCGAGAGGTTCGAGCCCGACTGCTTCAGAGGCTCGCAGGTTCGTGACCCTACCCGTCGTCATCCATGCCGACGCGGACACCGAGATCGAAGAAGCAGCGGTGTGGTACGAAGGACGCCGCCCCGGCCTCGGACTTGAGTTCGTTGCCGCTATCGACCGTGTTGTGGTGGACATCGGGGAGACGCCCGGGCGATTCCCCCTATGGACGCCGCCATGGCGCCGCGCCGTCCTGCAGCGGTTCCCGTACGTGGTGTTCTTCGAGGTGGAAGCCGAGCGTGTCGTGGTAACGGCGGTCGCCCATGCTCGGCGCCGCCCCGGATACTGGGTGGCCCGCAGGCCTCCGCCGCCGACGGCGTAGCGCCTCTGGGTGGCATGTGGTCGCCACCCCACGAGCGCTGGACAACATTTCCGTCGCTCCTGTTCCATGGGCCGACCTGGGCGAGCGCACCTCCGCCGGTGGTGGCAGCTGGGAGTATGAGGAGTACCACCCGTACGGGACGGCAGCTTGGAGGGCAGAGGACAGCTCGATCACGGTGAGCGCGAAGCGGTACCGGTACACGGTACACGGGCATGGAGCGCGATGACGAGACGGGGTTGGCGCTGCATGGAACGTAGTCGTGGGCGAGGGCGGGACTGACGAGGAGGGTGAAGACGACCATGGACTCTCCAGAGGCGCGCCGGCGGGTCAGCCTTCATCGCCACCCTCCGGCCGTGGGCAGAGGTATCGTGGGCCCCAGGAAGTGCGGTCCGGGTGGAGGACACGATGGCCAACCGTTCGTTGAGTCACTGGGGGTGGGGGTTCGCGGACCGCTTCCCCGACGCGGCCACCCGGGCGAACCTCGCCCAGGCGCTGCCCGCGCTGGTGGGCTTTGGGGGAGACGCGCCCGACGAGCCCGTGCCCATCGAGGCGATCACCCTGCCTTCGCCTCGGGTGGCGGCGCCCGACCCGCTCGCCCACATCGTCACCGCCGACGCCGAGACCCGGATTCGGAACACCTACGGCCGGAGCTACCCGGACCTGCTGCGGGGGTACCGGGGAGACTTCGCCGCGGCCCCCGATCTCGTGGCCGCGCCCCGCGACGAAGCCGAGGTGGCGGCCGTACTCGCCTGGGCCTCAGAGCAGGGGGTCGCGGTCGTGCCGCGCGGCGGGGGCACGAGCGTGTGCGGCGAGGTGACGCCGGAGCGCGACGCCCCGTGGATCTGCTGAACGGGGGCCGCGCCAGGGGAGCGGCGTCGCAAGGTGCTTTCCCGGACCGGCTTTAGAAAGACTATCCCCTTCAACCAGTTACACCGCCTCGTGTGCCTCTTGAGGTTGTGAGATCAGCGCTTAATGCTGGGTCAACATCAGGTGTTCTTGAAGAAATTCGAAGATTATGTGCCAGAGGGTCTCTTGCACGCTGGGCGCTCCTAGGAGTAGGTCATGCGCACCGGGCAGAGACCGAAAGTGGGCGTCTTTTTGACGCGCCACAAATGCTGTGTGAGCTTGTAGTGAGATGGAGCGATCGCCGGACGCTGAGACAAGCAGTGTAGGGGCCATGAGGGAATCACGAGCGCTGCGCAGCCGTGCCATCGCTGCTGTGGCCTCGCGCACCCAGCCCCAGGATGAGCCTGTGACGCAGAGTTCGGGGTGCGCCATGGCGACGCGTCGAAGCCATGCGAACTGTTCTTGATCGTCGGTCGACATGTTTCCCTCGTAGCGCCATGAATCGGGAGAGTGCGCTGCCTCACCCCAGGCGGCATTGGTGCCATAACCGAGTGCACACGCAGCGACGGAGAGTGCCCGTATCACCTTCTCCGGCTCACGTTGCCCAAAGCCAAGCATCGGGCTCAGAGCCACGAGCGCCCCGAAGCTGGGCTGACGATGACACGCGTGCTCCATGGCGATGAGTCCTCCCATGGAGTGCGCGAGAGCGAACGTAGGCAGGTGGGGGACGAGGCAGCTTTGGGCAACGTCGACATCGAGTCCATAGTCGCGCCAGTCGCGGACATGACCGATGCCAACATCCACTGTTGGGGCTCGTTGTGAGCCCCCTTGCCCTCGCCAATCCCATGCGAGAGTTCGAATGCGAGATCGAGCGAGTGTTTGAGCCACGGGAGCGCGCATTTCGAGGAAATCGCCGCGACCGAGAAACAACATACACTGCGCCTTGGCATCCTCAACGTCCCATACGCCCAGGCGCACCATCACCGAATCCTTCGTCTGGCACGCTCTCATCGCCCAACTCATGTCCCCACCTCCTGTGTCGCCAATACACGCAGCATCACTGCCCCAGTGATGGTGAGCACCAGGCCTACCCACTGCCCCGCCGCGAGCCTCTCTCCGAAACACATCACTCCAATCAGCGCCACAAGCGCTGTCCCGACACCTGCCCAGAGCGGCTGGGTGATGGTCATCGGGATGGTCTTCATGGCCCAAGAGAGAAGAAGCAAAGAGAGCAGATACAGACCCATCGCCACGAGCCCCCAGTGCCACTTTGCGAACCCCTCGGAGAGGCGAAAGAACGTGGTCCCTGCGACCTCTGTGACGATCGCAACCATTAAGTACCAATATGCCATAAAGCTGCCTCCTTGATGGAATGTGCACATCGGTTGTGATATCACCGGGATGCACCTTGTTGATAACAAAGGCAATGTACCGACCCCCATGTTGCGAGCAAGCGATGGGATGCGCTTTATCACATGGTGATGCAAATCGCAGAGGGAAGCATGGGAGAGCCAGATATGAAACCGTTGAAGATCAGGAGGCTCAGGCACGGGCTCGGCTGGACACAGGAGCGCCTCGGCGCATACTTGGGGGTTAGCCAAGCACTTGTATCGGCATGGGAGTCTGGGGCGCGTGTCCCAAGTGAGCCTGCAGTCCGGGTGCTTGAGCAACTTTGCGGGTTGCTCACACAAGGCGATGAGGAGCCTGTACAGCGACCCACACGAGAGCACATCCTTGATGTCGCCTTGGAGCTCATTGCTCAGGAGGGGGTGCAAAAGATGCGCTTTGATGCGATCGGTGAGGAGGTCGGGTTGACGCGCTCCGGGATAGAGCACCACTTTCCCACGCGTGATGCCCTCGTAGACGGGTTGCTCGAGGCGTTTCGAGACGAGTTGGAGCGCGATCTCGAGGTACGGCTCGAAGAACAGCGCGCGCGCCATCACCCGCGCCCAGGGCCTGCGGCGTACATCGACCAAGCGTTCGCATCGCTTGATGCCGCTCCAGGGGAGCGCACACAACGAGCTGCACTCCTCGCGGCGCTCGTCTCCGGCACGAGCGCAACCGAGCGCGTTCGCGCGTGGACTCAAGCCACGTTCGCGAAATCTCTTGCAGATGACACACAAGATCCCTCTGAGGTCGTCACACTCGCCATGCTTGCTGCCGACGCCGTGTGGTTGCTAGAGCTGCTGGGGTGGATGTGCTGGCCAGACGAGGAGCGCGCCTCTTTGCACGCAGCGGCGATGGCGTTGATCGAGCAGTGACCGAGCTGCGCTACGGCATAAGCTCCCGGACGAACTCGCGCACGAGCACCGCGTGCTCCCCCTCGCGCACCATCACCCCGAAGTGCACTGGGATGTGCGGTCGATGCGCCACGACGCGGACGCCCTCCGGGCAAAAACCGGCGATTTGTGAGGGGGCGTAGTCCACCCCGAGGCCCGCAGCGACCAACGCCACGACCGTCATCACCTGACCGACCTCAACGATCTGGGGATCGGCTCCCCCGGACAGTGAGAATGCGTGCGCCCACGCGTCGTAGATGCGCGGCTCATGCGCCCTCGGCAAGATGATGTGCGTATCGCCTGTCAGCTCCCCGAACGAGAGCCCGGACGCTGCGGCTCTCGCGTGCTCGGCGGGCAACAACAGCACCAGATGTTGGGGCTCCAGCGAGCCGATCAGCTCAACCCCTGGTTTGGCCTCGGGCCACCCGACCACGCCCACGTCCACCTCAGCGCGGCGCAGCGCTTCGATCTGCCGGTTCGAGGGCATCTCCCGCAACTGCACCTCCACCTGCGGGTTCGACCGCGTGAACGCCGCCACCGCACCAGGGAGCGTGGTCAGTGCTGCGTGGGAGGTATGTGCCACTCGGAGCACACCCAGTTGACCTTTGCTCGCCCGACGCGCCTCCTCCGCAGCCGCCTCCACCTCCCGAAGCACGCGTTCGGCCCGCAGGCGAAACGCCTCGCCGGCCGCCGTGAGCCGAACTTCGCGCCGACTGCGCTCGAACAGGGCGACCTCGAGCTCCTCCTCAACGTAGGCGTAGGGCGAGTAGAGCTTGTCGCCGATGAACATTTCGTCACACCAGACGATGTTGGGCAGCGGCGCGGCCGCTGCGTGCGCGACGGTCGCGAGCAGAACGAAAGCGAGAATCTTGAACACGGATTCCTCCTGGCCCCTGTTCTCGGAGCACCTTGATCCTCCGCCCAGCCAGTGCGCAGCTGCGCCGCAATGAGGCAGGGATGTCGCAGTCCGCTCAGCGGTGGCGCGGAGTCGATCGGGACTGTCACGGCACCGACGTGGAACTCACGATCCCCGCCGAGGGGGCACCGATGCCGGCTCGGGGCTTCTCGAAGGACCACCGGCCCGACTTGAAGCAGCAATGAGAAGGTCGCTCCACACGCCCCGTCAGTCGCGTCGGAAACCGACCCCGAGCAAGGTTCCGCCGACTGTGAATCCGGACCAGAGCAAGATTCCCAGACAGGCGCCGGGAGGCATCTCGAGCCAATTGAGCACAAAGGACACCGGAATTGTCAGCAGTGAAACGGCCAGGGCCACGGGGAAGGCCGAAATCATGGTTGTCCTCGGCAGCAACGATGCCGCACTTGCCGCGACCAAAGCGTAGATCGTCAGCAGGACGATGTCCACCAGCGCCAGGAACAAGCCGATGCCGAGCCCGACGATCAGAAACCAGTGGCTGTGACGTTCGATGGCCTCGGCAAGGTGAGCGCCGTCGACAACGATGTCGTCGACCCCTAGGAAGTCCTGGATGGATGACACCTGGTAGGTCTGCTCTCGAAACACCTGCCTTCGGATGAGCGTTGTTCGACGAACCAGGATGAGCTCGGAGTAGGGCTCCAGCTCCTCGTCCGTCACGGTCTCGTCCGGGTCCACGAGGACCAGGCGGCCATCGACCTCGCTACGAGGCAGGCGCGGACCAGCCGACACGACGCCGTTCCGAACCACGACCGGATCGAAGTGGTCGTCGTAGCTCAGCGCGGAGGACCGCGCGGACTCAAGCACGGTCTGACTGACGAATGCGCCCTGCACGGTGTAGAAGGCGACCGGAACGATGACGAGGGCGAGGAGTGCCCACGTCAGGGAACTCGTTCCCTTCGTGCCTCGCGCTGTTGTCGATTCTCCTTCGGCATCCGCTGCTTCGTTCATTGGGCCTCCGACTTGGCCCTATCTACCACGAGCCCGTCCCCACGAACGCGTTTCACGTACTCGCCTCCAGGGCGTTGTGACGCAAAAACGACAGACGGGCCGAGCGAACGAACTCCCCTCGAAGCAACGAACGCCTCCGAGTTCGCGTCATCAAGAACACGCTTCGCACAACACGATCTACCCACCCCATGTGCTAGCCGGCACGACGATGGGCGATTTCCCTCACTGGGGAAGTGTCGTGCCGAGCGTGGTCGATTCACTGGCCAGCATTGATTCCTGTGGCAAATGGGTCTGTCAACCTGCAGTGGCCCCACCTTAATCTCCTGAAGTGGCCCCACCCTGACCATGTGTTCTATGGCTCTTGAGGCAAACTCGGGTCAGCACTCCTCGGCATGTCCAGGGCCGAAGGCCCTGAAGTAGGTTGGGGGGAAGTCGTCATCGGGGCTGTGGGCGGTGGGCGGTTGGGGCAACCCAGGAGGTGCGCGAAGCGCTCCTCCGCAGCGTTGTCCCAGGGACTGTGGGCAATGCGCGAAGCGGCTTGTCCAAGCGGACTGTGGGCAGGTTGGGGGCAGGATCCCCGCAGGGGACCGCGAAGCGGCCTGTCCCCAGCCTGTCCATGGGCCGCGTCAGGCCCGGCACCGTCCATGGCCCTCTCCTCCTCATGCGGTCGCCTCGGCTCCTGCCCGCCCCTGGCGCTCCAGCGCCTCCTCGAGCCGGATCGAATCCTTGCCGGTGTCCACGATGTGCGACCGGTGGGTCAGCCGATCGATCACCGCCCGGCACAGTCGCGCGTCGGGGAAGATCGACGTCCACTCGCTGAACTTCAGGTTCGTCGTCAGCACGAGGGCGCACTGCTCGGCACGCTCGCTCAACACCTGGAACAGCAGCTCGGCGTCGGCCTTGCTCAGCGGCAGATAGCCGAGCTCGTCCAGGACGAGCAGATCGAGGCGTGCGTAGCGACCGACGGCGTTGGTGCAGCAACCACTGAACGTATGGTAAGGTCCTCCGGCGCGGAGGAAGAGGTGGGCTCGACCCGATCTAAGGTGCATCCGAGATACAAGGCCCGGTATCGCGTGGTCAACTGGCCCGCCTACGACCGAGCGCTGCGCCAGCGCGGTGAGATCACCGTCTGGTTTTCGCCGATGCTTGTGAAGACCTGGACGCCCCTTCCCAATGGTCGTCGTGGGGGTCAGAAGAAGTTCTCGGACGCGGTGATCGAGCTCGCGCTCTCCCTTCGTGTCCTCCTCCACCTTCCTCTGCGCCAGACCGAGGGATTCCTCACCTCCTTGCTCGACCTCATGGGCTTCGACTTCGAGGCTCCCGACCACACCACGATCTCGCGCCGCACTCGAGGCTTGGACGTCGCTCTAAAGCCACTCTCCCAGGACGGCCCGCTCGAGCTGATCGTCGATGCCACCGGCTTGGCCATTGTCGGACAGGGAGAGTGGGCCGCGACGAAGTGGGGCGGGCGAGGTCGAAGGGGATGGAGGAAGCTGCACATCGCCGTCGACGCCCAGGGACAGATCCAGGCGGCCGAGCTCACCGACTCGACCACGACCGACGCCGCGGTCGTGCCTGCCCTTCTCGAGCACGTCGAGCAGCCGGTTTCCGAGGTCGTGGCGGATGGCGCCTACGACAAGCGTCCCGTCTACCAAGCGATCCACGAGAAGGGCGCTCGGTTCGTGATTCCGCCCGCGAAGAGCGCCAAGATCTGGGGCGAGGCGCTGCATCGCGAGCGCGACGCCCACCTCGAGCGGATCGAGAGCCGCATACCCCTGGGTGAAACGAGCATGACGAATCGCAGATGCCAACCTCGACGTCGCTACCATCATCACACTCTTCCGTACCAAGCCAAAGATAGCCATCACCGCACCGTGCGACCAAACAACCCGAAACGCAAGCGTCCGAATCGTCCGTGTTCCCGTCGTCACACTCCTCCGCCCCGTACCAGGTCCAACCATCGCCGCACACAGGCGACATCGGAGTGGCGTTGTATCGGCTTTCGTCTGATAAGGATGACGTATGCAGACCATGGAACCATCCTACTTGCGATGGCAGGTCCGGTGGCACGTAGCTGCCCCAGCTGAGTCTGGTCGTTCCATAGCCGAGGGCAATCTGAATCTCATTCAACGCCTCGCGAGCAGTCATTGACGTCGAACTGAGCGTAACGTCCGGATACTCCTCCGCGTCTGGCGGGAAGATACGACCTTCGTTAGCGTCGAAGACTGGTTGTCCAGAGGCGACGGCCAGGGCCTCCAGCACTTCCGGATAGATTTCCGCCACGGGCCCAGAGACTCTCGACAGACTGAGATTCAAGTCGAGCGGTGAGTCGAACGGGTGAACGTTGCCGGAAGCATCTCGACGCGTGGTCGCTTCCACGTAGATCGACTGACCCACCTGAAAAACCTGGTAGTCGCCGGGCCCCCCCGCTGCGGCCCAGGCCGTCACCATAGCCTGTGCGGCGACCAGTGGAGTGGCGTCTCCCGGGTACTCGA
This sequence comes from uncultured Enterobacteriaceae bacterium, assembly GCA_964655065.1. Taxonomy (GTDB): domain Bacteria; phylum Myxococcota_A; class UBA796; order UBA796; genus DRPG01. Next base: position 8,770 of record CAZZLC010000121.1, read on the forward strand.
AGGTGAACTCGCTTAGCGCGGTCACGGTGAAGGGCCCGATGGTCTCGGCGTCTGCGCCCTCGACCGGGCTCTCGACCACATGTATGGGAGTGCCGTGTCGTACGATCAGGACGTTAGCACCAGACGCTAGCCCTCCGCCCGTCACATGTACCGTCAGCATCGGCGTCGCGGCCAATGCAATGCCCCACCAGAGCACAAGTCCGAACAAATGCACAATCACTCCATGCAAACACGAATTAGTTGTTCGAGCAGCTAACGACATTCATCGGTCTGCGGCTAACAGTATTGAGCACTCCGCCACGTCCGTGATGGTGAGAGAATCTCCGCTGAATCAATGACCCGTGTACACATCGTACTGAAGCTGTGTGAATACAGGCGATCTCCGTACATAGTACACGTTTGGCATACCTTCGTCGAGCTCATCCGAGTCCCCACTCGTGCCGGATCCATGAGACCGCAGTCCGCAGGATGAGAATGGCGGCGACGCCGGTCAGTAGTTGACCGTACGCCGGCAACAGCTACCACGACGAAGTAATGGAGGGGATCGTTCGGGTATGGACCCGAGGATGGGAGGTATCGGCCGCGGGCGCTTCTTTCTTGGCGGAACGATCCGCCCGCAGCCGCCTCGGTGAGAGGATGAACAGCATGGCACGCGGATCGATCGACGTCTCGTTCGGGGAGCAGGATTTCACACGGTTGCCGAACCTGTTGGTCCCGGGAGCCAGCTCTCTGCTCGACTTGCGGCAGCGCGGGGTGCTGGAGCAAGTGGCAGAGCTGCTCCGGATCCGTCGGCAAGGCGGGTTCTGCGGCCTGGACGTATTCGTGGGACTGTTCCTGTACTTCTCGAGCGGGCTGTGCTCGGGACTGAAGACGTTCTGGGCGCGCTCGGCGCGGGCGCACGCCACGCCGCTGGGTGCGCTGGCCGGTCGCGATCGGCTCATGTCGCCCTCGGCGATGTCCCGGGCGCTGAACGCGGTGACGCTCGCGGCGCTGCGGCCCGTGGCGGACACGCTGCTGCACACGGTCGCCGAGGTGGACGAGGTGCTGCGCCACCCGGCCGTGCAGAGCTACGACACGCTCGGCCAGGGCTGGCACGTCTTCGACGTCGACCCCACGGTCACCGCGCTGCGGCACCGCGCGCTGCCCGTCGGGGACGAGCTGCCCGAGGCGCTCCGGCGGTCTGACGGTCGGGGGTGACCGGCTCGGGACGGCCTACCCGGACGAGCTAATCACCCGAAGACGGCGGCCCATACGCAGGGGTGGACCTAGGAACGGTGACGACGACCCCCAACACGGCGGTGACCCTGAGGCGTCGGGTCTCCCAGCCCTGCCAGCGCCCTCCGATTGGATAGATCCGGTTTGACGATACGATCTCCGGATGCAGCCTCACCCTCGGCGTGATCTGGGCCGCGAACCCCACCGAGAGCCGAGGATCGAGGGTCGTCCAGCTCGAGCGAAAAAGCGGAGCATTGTGGCGGAGCATCACGGCCGGAACGACCACGACCTGGTGGGGCCCGAGGTTCAGGCCCAGCATCAGCGGCAGCCGTAGGTCCGTCACGGAGTACGACGTCATGAACGACGGAGCCACGGACAGGACCATCCGGGCGTCGCGTCGGGTGAGCATCACCTTGCTCTGGAGCTCGTAGCCGTTCGTGCCAAACCGGCAGCCCACGTCGAACCGATCGGTGATGCCGAGACGCTTCGAGACATTGACGACGGGGAGCCACTCGCCCACGACGGGCTCCCCGATTCCGTTGTCCGGGATCCCGGCGCCGAGTTCCACGCCCACCTCTCGGTTCCCCTCGCCGAGCGTCTCGACGCGTTGCACGGGTGTAGTCAAGCAGCCGGACAACCACAGCAATGCAATCAAGGGTCGCCTCCACGAACAGGACGTGCGAGCTTCTGCAATCCGGTCAAGACCGTCCCGGAGGCGCGGTCCGTGCCAAGATGGCTCGGCGCACGTGGCCGGATCACACTCACACGCTCGTCCTCGTGAGAGATGCGGTCAACGCCGACCACCGGTGGAGGACCCGTGTTTGCCTGGTTGATTGCCGCAGCCTTCGCCAAGCCAGCCGCCGTCGTGATCGGCACCGATGTGGCGCCTCCCGGACGCGCACGCCTGCGCTACTCGATCACGGACGCGCTCATGGTCCGGGACGTCCTGGTCGACCTTGGCGGGGTGGCCCGCTCGGACGTGGAGGTCCTCATCGACCCCACCCCCGAACAGGTGGTGCGCGTTCTCGAGCAGGTGGGTGCCAAGCGTCCCGACACCTTGCTCTTCTACTATTCCGGTCACGCCGACGGGCAGGCCCTGTTTCCTCGGGGCCAGGCGTTGCCTCTTGGCGTCGTGAAGCAGGCATTGGACGCCGTCCCTGCGAAGGTCAGGATCGGCGTCGTGGACGCATGCCGCGGCGGGGGGTGGACCGCCGCAAAAGGGGTCCAGCCGACCGGGCCCTTCGACGTGCCGCTCGCCAGCCAGGGAACGGCCTACCTCTCCGCGAGCAGCGGCGCGGAAGATGCCCACGAGTTGGAAGTCCTCGGTGGATCGTTGTTCACGCACCACTGGGTGGGGGGCCTCCGGGGTGCTGCCGACCATAACGAGGACCGAATCGTCACACTGCGGGAGTCGTTCGACTGGGCGCGCCAGCGCACGCTACACGACTCCGCCCGGCTCTTGGGCAAACCCCAGAACCCGAGCTTCCAGCTCGCGCTTCGCGGCCGCAGAGACCTGCGGCTCACCGATCTGCGCGGTGCGAATGTGGCGATGAACCTGTGGTGGGGAGACGGCGTGCTGGACGTGATTTCGCTCGACACGGGCCGGTCCGTGGCCCGACTCGAGCAAGAGCCCGTCTATCTCGTTCTTCCCCCCGGCAAGTACCTCGCCCGTCGCGTGTTCGAGGACGAGGCGACGAGCCAGGAGTTCGAGGTTCCGGCCGTCAACATCCGCGTCACGAATCCACGGACCCTCGAGATCTTCCTCGATCGAAACGGCTTTCAGCCCGTCCAGGACACGCAACTCACCCTGAAGAAGGGCGTGGGCAAGACTCCGCCCGTCACCCGGTCTACGACGAACCGGATGACGCCGGAGAGCCGTCACGCCGAGATTGGGTTTTTGGGTGGGTGGTGGTGGACGTTTGCTCCGCGAGGTCCCTTTGCCGACTCCACCGACCCTGTTGGCGTGATTCGCCCCACCTTCTTCCCCACGAGAGCGCGCTTCGGTGTGACGCCGCGTCTGTCGGTCGGGCTGCTCTCCGCCTCTGTCTATGCGGGCCGACCCGACCGAGCCGAGGCGCTCTGGACGGTCGGGCTCTACCCTTCGGTCGGCGTTGGACGCCAGTACTCGAGAGCCGGTCCGTTCCCGGAGCTCGGAGGGAGCATCGATCTGCGGATTCCCGCTTCGCGACGAGTCGCCCTCACGAGTTCGGTCGTCGCCACCTACCGGCTCGGAGCCCTCGTGACCGAGCTCCAGAACGCCGTGCACCTGGTAGGTGGCGCCGGCGTCGAGTACCGCATCGGCCCGGTCCTCCTTCGGCCGAGCCTTGGGGTCGAGTGCTTCTCCGACGAGCACTCGCTCGTTGCGAATCGCTGGTACCTGGTGGTCGGTTCGACACTGCAGAGAGGCAACCTCTCCCTCCCGCTCGTCCAGGTGGAGGTCAACCACCGGACGTCTCTCGACCTCGACATCGCCTGGGCTGTCGACGACCGAGGAGTCGCGTCACAGCGCGTGCTGTTCGGGTTCACCCGGGTGCGGGATCTGCGAGCGAGGGAGGCCGTGAGAGCGAGTCGGCGGGCCCGGCGAAGGGGATCCCGGTAGCGCGACTGAGACGCGCTTTGCGACGCACCACACCTCGTGCTGAACCGTTCGTTCGTCTTGCAGGCCCATCAGGGCAAGAACGTCCACCGTGGCGCGAGGAAGGTGTTTCGGAGGCCCTCGAACCGAGGCACGTCTTTCCCGCGCCGCCCGGCCCGTGGATCGCGATCGCGGGTCGGCGGGCGCGAACGGCGTCGATTCCGTTCCGCAGGGCCTCGTCGCGTCCCACGAGATCGACGTCCAGCGCCTCGTCGAGCGGGGCGAATCGGTAGCCGCCCGGCGCGGTCAGGATGTGGTGGCGCGCGGTGGGATCGAGCTCGATCTTGGCCCGGAGCCGGCCCACCGGGGAGGACACCGTCCGGGATCGTCGAGTTCGACAGCCCCGCCGAGGAGGCAGAGGGGAGCGGACGGCGGCATGCGCGAGGATAGCCCGAGGCGCGTGAGTGACCTTCCGTGGAAATGCTCCGGGGTCCTGAGGAGGACCCGTGGCAGGGGATCCTACGCCGACACCCTGGGCGGTCCCAGGAGAGGAGCTGGCCGGGGGTCGCTTCGTCGTCACGTTCGAATCAGGACATTGGCGGCCCGCA
>CAZZLC010000122.1:0-12928 GCA_964655065.1 uncultured Enterobacteriaceae bacterium
TGGCGAGCGTCGACCACGGTCACCACCCCGTCGAGTCGGTACGCGGGCTGCAGCCGCTCGACCACCTGCGTCACCGGTCCGGGGTCGGCAAGGCCAGACGCCTCGATGATCACGTGGTCGAAGGCGCCTCGGCGGTGGAGTGTGCCGAGTAGCGCGACGAGATCCTCGCGGACCGCGCAGCACACGCACCCCTCGTTCAGGGCGAACACCGCATCGGCGGGAGCGTCGACGAGAGACCCGTCGATCCCGACATCACCGAACTCGTTCTCGACCACCACGAACCGCGTGTCCGAAGCGCCGTGGAGGAGACGATTCAGCAGGGTGGTCTTGCCCGCACCGAGGAAGCCGGTCAGCAACGTGACGGGAACCGGGAAGCTCACGTTCGGCACGCTACGCGTGCCCCGCGAACCTAGCGGGCACTCGCGAGATGGCTCGTGACGAGCAAGGCTCCGCCGACGAGCGCGAACACCAGCCCGCCCTCGTAGAGCTCGAACGCCTCGCCGACCCGACCGGCCGCGAGCACCAGAACGCCCGTTGCGAATCCACCGAGGATCCAGGGGTTGCGATGCAGGCGATACCCGAACCAGGCTGCGGCCACCGCGAAGCCGATCGCCGACGCGAAGAGCGCCCACTCGACGCTCTGGTTGGCGAGAATGCCGAGTCCGATCACGGAGACGAGCGCGGGCCCGAGAGCGCAGTGTACTGCGCACGATGCGCTCGCCAAGCTGCCCAGACGATCGACCCAGAGCGAGTTCATGGGGCCTCCCGCATCTGGCTATTGACCGTCGGCTGCACTCGCAACTGAGTTGCAACAGCAGCCTCACCCAGTCGCCCCTCGGGCGGAGGGTCGCGGTTCAGCCGCCTCCGACGGCACGGGGAGCGCTCCGGGGAGGAGGGAGCGCTGCCAGTCCGACATGGCGCGTGTCGAGCAACACCATCCGCTCGCCGCGCTCACGAAGGCCCCTCGTCCCGCCTCAGAAGCGGTCCCGCCAGGTGACCCAGGCCGTCCCCGTTCCCGCGTCGCCCGTCTCGATCCCGGCCTCCACGTGGTCGGTGAAGAGCCACGTGAACTGCGCCTCCGCCGTGCTCTCGTCCTCCTCGGCGAGCGGATCCACCGACACCGTCAGAAACCCGCTTCCCCCGAGCTGCCACCCCAGCGACAGGCCCTCGACCGCGTCGTACTCGACCTTGTCGACCACTCGCGTGCCGAGCACCTCGGAGACCTGGTTGCCCGCGACGGCGAGCAGGGCGCTCTGGACGGCCGCAGAGCTGCTCGCGCCCCGCCCCGGCTCGAGCTCCTCGATCGGCCGCCCCAGCAGCAAGATGGCCACGATGTCGGCCCGGCTCCCGTACTCGGGCGACGACAGGTCCGAGATGACCAGATCCTCGGGCGTGCCCGACACGTCGGCCGTGACCCGGCCGTAGGCGCGCGTCTCGCGAGCGAGCGCGAGATCGATCTGCGGGGTCGTCAGATCGCCGCCGCTGAAGGCCACCGAGCCGCCGGTGACCTCGAACTGCGCGGTGAGGAGCCCCACGTTGCCGGTGACGTCGAGCCGGCCCTGCAGGTCGAGCTCGCCGTCCACCTGGCTCACTGCGACGTTGCCTCGGAGCATCGCGTCGATCGACGCGTCGGTGGTCGCGGTGATGCGCTCGGCGGTATCGGCGAGGGGAAACGCCGCGTCGAGACGGACCCCGTCCCCGAAGTCCACGTCCAGATCGAGGTCGATGGCGGACAGCGTGGTCGGGATCGCGCTCTCCTCGGACTCCGCTCCCATCTCGGGGCCGAGCTCGGCGAGGCCGTCCCCGACGAACCGGATGTCGGGGTGGAGCGCACGGGTGCGCTGGTCGCCGAACACGGTCCGATCCGTCTCGAAGCGGCCCCCGTCGACCGTCGCCGCGCCCGACAGCAAGAGCCGACCGCCCTGCTGGGGTCGGTTCAGCCGCGCCTCGCCCGACACCTGAAGGATCGTCGTCGACGTCGCGACGATCCAGGTGCGGTCGAGCTCGAGCTCCAGGTCAGGCCGGAAGCCCCCGTCGGAGAGGTCGATCGACCCCGTCGCGGTCAGCGCCTTGCCCGGCTCGAGCAGGGCGAAGCCTCGGCGCTCGGGACGCGAGCTCGCCCGGGCCTCGTCGACGACGAGGGTGAACCCCTCGAAGTGCCCGCTCGCTTCGACGTCCTGGTAGCGGACTCCGGTGGAGGGAAGCGTGAACGCTCCCTCCCGCACGTCGAGCTGCGCGTCGATCTCGGGGTCGTCGAGCGTGCCGCGGACCGTGCCCGCCGCCTCGACCCGCCCCTCGCCGTCGACGAGCGCGCCGTCGGTGATCGCGACGAGGTGGGCGAGCGGCAGCTCGGTCGACTCCAGGCGGCCCGCGAGGGTCAACGGAGCCGCGTCCAGGGACAGCCGCGCCTCGAGGCGGGGCTCGGCGCCGACCGCCGCCCCAGTAATCCGCACCACCCGATCCGCGGTCTGCCACGCCAGCTCCACGCGCTCGTCGATGCCGAGCGACGGGTCGGGCTCGAGCACCACCCGACCGTCGGTCTCGTCGATCGACATCCCCCGCCCGCGCACGGTGGCGGTGCCGTCGAGACGCCCCTCGAGCGTGTCGAGCAGCCAGGACGACGGAAAGCCGTCGAGCGTCGCCTCGCCCTCGACGGCCTTCACCGCGTCGGCGATGGCGACCTCGCCCCGCGCGAGCCTGGCGAGGGGGGCGTGACGGGCCGAGACGGTGGCTCGCAGCCGCTGGACTTGCTGCTCGTCCTGCAGCCCCGCGTGCAGCCGCAGCGCGCCGTCGACGTCGGTGCCGGCGAGATCGATCGCGACGCGTCGGTCGGCGAACGGTGCCGCGACGGCGCCTTCGAGCTCGAGCTCGGGGTCGCAAGGATCGCCGCGGGCCACGAGGTCTGCCGTGATCTGCCCCTCCGCGGGCACGCTCGGGGGGAGGTCCACCAATGCGTCGAGATCGGCGAGCGCGGCGTCGATCCCGAGGTCCGCCCTTGCCGTCGGCTCGCCGCAACGAAGCGCGAAGTCCGCCGCACCGCGCCGACGAACCGGCACGCTCGCAGCCAGGCTCGCGAGCTCGCCCTGCGCGCCGTCCACCGCGGCCGTGACCTCGGCGACGAGCCGATCGACCGCCGCGTCGGGCCGCGGCGCCACCCGGCCCGCGAGGCGCACCGTTGCCTCGTGGAGCCAGGGGTCGACCGACAGCCCGGTCACCGCCCCGTCGAGGAACCACCGGTTGGCGGGCCGAGTGGGGGTGCGATCGGTGGTGAGCCCGAGCTGCGCGGTGCCGCCGAGCTCGGGCAACTCGGCGTCGGTAACGCGCCGCACCACGGAGCGGACGTAAGCGAGATCGAGGTCGGCGACCGTCGCGTCGACGTCGAACGGACGCCTCACGAGGTCGTCGGCGCGGAAGGTGATCGAGCCCCGTCGACTCGACACGTCCACGAATACCGCCGCGAGGCCGTCGCTCGTCCAGCGTACTGCCGTTGGACGGTCTTGGCGCCAGGGCACCTCGCCCGTCGGGTTCACCTCCAGCGCGTCGAACCTCGCGACCGAGGCCTCGAGATCGGCCACCCCCCTCACGACCACGCGCTCCCGTGGATCGCTACGATCGGCGAGTCGGGCGTCGACCTCGAGCCGCCGGTCGGCGAGGCGGACGGCGACGTCGCCGGCCATCGCAAAGGGCACCCCATCGAGGTCCAGCGCAGCGAGGGTGGCGCTGACGTCGGCCGTGACCTCCTCACCATCGACCACGACCGTCCCCTCCGCCCCGCCGAGATCGAGGCGCCCGAAGTCGTCGACGCCGAGCGCTCTCGGCGTGCTGGCCGTGAACCGGGCCCGCACCGGCGCCTCGGCCGCCCGGAGCGAGATCGAGGCGACGAGCTCCGGGGTGGCCTCGGGACCATCCCGATGGGCCTCGGACGTACGCCAGGCGCGAAGCCCGATCGCTGCATCATCGAGCGGCCCCTCGACCGTCAGCACCGCGGTGGTCCCGAGCGGTGCGGCGCGCGGCACTGCGAGGTCGAAGGCCTCGGCGAGCAGTCGAGTCCCCGCGTGGCCCGCGGATGCCGACAGCGACACCGACATCGCGCCGAGCTCGTCGAAGAGCCCCGGCATCTCTCCCCCGCCCCTCACCATCCAGTCAGCGCCCTCGCCAGACACCGCGACCGACGCCAGATCGGGACCCTCGATCCTGCCCTCGGCCGTGACCGTCACCGCCCCGATTGCAGGGACCGTCTGCGAGAAGCGAACCGTCGTCTCGGGCAGCGTCACCGTCTCGTGGGTCATCGCGAGCCCACCCGTGGCCACGAGACCGCGCACCTCGAGGCCGGGCAGCGCCACGCCGCCCCCGGACAGGCCGATCGCGTCGATGGTGAGCGACCAGCCCTCGGGGAACCAGGTGACAGCCCCGTCTGGATTCGCTGGGGGTAGCGTGGGGCCGCTTAGCCCGTCGTCGGCGTCGTCGCGCAGGCGCGGGCGGGAGATCTCGAGGGCGGTGAGGTGCACGCGTCGCTCGAGCAGCTCGCTCCAGGCGACCGAGGCCGCGATCTCGTCGACGACGAGCCAGTCGGGCTGCGCTGGACCGTCCACGCGGAGGTCCTCAATCCGCACGCCGGACGGCAGCAGCCGGACCGCCCCGACCGTGAGGTCACCCGTAGCGAGCATGCCCCCGAGCTGGCGCTCGACCTGCCGGGCGAGGAACCCCGCCCCCGCCGGCGTGGCCGACCACCCGACCGCGAGCGCGCCCAGCAACAGGGCCGCCGCGAGCAGCCCGCCAGCGACCCAGAGCAGGCGACGGCCGATCAGAACGCCTCCCCGAGCCCGAGGTGAAACCACGCTCGCGGCTCTGGTCCGAAGACGGGCGGGTCGGTGAGCCGGTAGGCGACGTCGAAGCGCAAGGGGCCGATGGGAGTGACCAGCCGGACGCCCGCACCCACGCTCGGCTGAGGCAGCAGCCGCTGCAGGTCCTCGAGCCGGGACCACACCATGCCGACGTCACTGAACACGACCACCCGAATGGCGTCCCAGGTCTGCCGGAGCTCGAGGGTGCCGAGCGTGGACACCCGTCCCCCCACGGGGACCGTGTCGACGTCGTCGCCGGGGTTCACGCCGAATTCGGCGCGGCACTCCTGGGCCTCGTCGTCGTCGCAGACGTAGGGCCCGAGTGCGCGGTAGCGCCAGCCCCGCGCGGAGCTCGCACCCCCGAGGTACAGCCGCTCCGCGACCGGCACGACGCGGCGCTGTGGCGGTCCGTAGGGGGCGATGATGCCGCCCGACAGACGGGCTGCGATCACGAGCTGCTCGCGCTGCAGCCGCAGCGCGCGCCGCAGGCGACGACTCACCCTCCCGATGCCTTGGTAGCCGCGGAGATCGAGTCGCACCGCCGCGTAGTTGTAGTTGCCGCCGAGCCACGCGCCGGCCAGATCGAGCTGCGCGTCGACGAACGTGCCGCGGGTCGGCGCGAGCACGTCGTTGCGGCGATCCCAGACCACGCGAGGCACCACGCGCGCGTTCACGAACCGCCCGTCGACGAGGTCGGGGGCGACGTCGATGCGCCCGATCTCCGCGGGGTCGACGCGGATCTCCGCGTAGCGGGTGAAGTCGAACCGGTAGGCGAGCGACAGCGTCAGGTCGCGTCGGTAGCGCCACGCCACCGAGGCAGTGATGGACGGCTGGTCGGTCGTGAATGCCTCCGTGAGCTGTCGCTCGTACTGGAGCCGGAGGGAGGGGTCGAGCCGGCTGCCCCCGACGTCGGAGGCGCTCGTCTCGACCGAGGCCTCCCCGACGAAGCCCCAGAGCACCTCCTCCGCGTCGCCGCCGATCCGGCCGAACCCCTCGGCGAGGGCGGCAAGCCCGAACTCCGCGTCGGCGTTCAGACGCAGCAGGCGGGAGAACGCATTCGCGTGGGAGAACGTGCTGCCCACCAGCGCCTCCTGACGGCCGTTCTGCAGTCCGAGGCCCGTTCGGACGCTCACCGAACGCGGCGCGGCCTCCTCGACGCTGACGGTCACGGGCACCGTGCCATCCTCGACCGAGGCGGGCTGCACGCCCACGAGCGAGAACACGTCCATCCCGTACAGATGGGTCCGGGTCCGCTGCAGCGCGCGCTGATCGAAGCGGCGGCCCTCGCGGTGCGCGAAGCTCCGGCGCACGGCCGGCTCGGGCACGCGCTCGAGCCCCCGGATCCGGGTCTCGCCGAAGACGGCCCGCGGTCCGCTCTCGACCGTGTAGGTGAGTTCGACGGCGTGCTCGTCACGGCGCACCGCCGCGTCGCCCACGACGCTCGGCGAGGGATACCCGCGCTCGCGCAGGATGTTGACGAGGCCGCCCTTGTGCATCTCGTGCGCGGCGAGGGTGAACGGTTCGTCGCGCGCCGACCGGACCTCTGCCCGCAAGCGACGGCGTAGTCGACGGGGCAAGCTCCCGACCCCCTCGAGGCTGACCGTCTCGACGACGCTCTGCTCCCCGAGCGACACCTCGCCCACAACGTCCACGACGCGACCCCGCCGCTCGTTGGCGGGCTTGCGGGTGTCGATCCGCCACCCGACGGTGGCGTCGAAGTAGCCGTGATGGGCGAGCACGGTCTGGACGCGCTCCAGGTCGGTGGCCAGCGTGTCCTCGCGGAGCCCTACGCGCTTTCGCACGGGCCACGGATCGAAGGAGGGCTGGGGGTGCTCCATCACCGCGCGCAGGGAGGCGTTGCCGAGCGGAGAGAAGAGCCCCGGGTTGCCCTCGAAGCGGACCTTCCGCACGGTGGTGCCAGTGGGGCCCCGGCGGGACGCACAGCCCGCCGTCAGCAGCCCCGTGAGCAGCATCGTCGTCACGAGTCGCACTGGCCATCAACCCGTCGGCAGTGCGCCAGTGACCAAAATCCCTCGTCGGCCCAACGTCTCTCCTCCGTTTGCAGAGGGCTAAGGACGGGGGATTGAAAAGAAAGCCCGGGCTGCCGCAGATCGGGGCGATCCGCGACGATCGTCTTTCATCGGTAGAGAGTGACCCTATTCGAAGTCTGCCTATCGGAAATCCAGGAGCCCCGATGATCGTCCTTTCACTGTTCGCCGCGCTCGCGCCCAGCGCCCATGCCCAGTCGGAGGGCGGCGCGCTGCAAGCCCTCGTCGGAACCGCCTCGGCCTTCGACGGCGACCCCGCGTCACTGCGCCTCTCGGTGCGAGGGGAGGTCGGCATCGACGAGGGGGGCATCCTCGGCGGCTCCCTGCTGCTGCCCGTCACCATCACCACCGAGGGTGAGGACGCCGTCGGGTTCTCGGGCCGTCAGACGCTCGTGGAGCTCCCGCTGTCCGTGCGGGGGCGGCTGTTTCCCGCCAGCCCGGTGCGACTGTACGGCGACGCCGGCGCCGGGGTCGCGATTGGTACTTCGGTGGTCGAGGGATGGCTGCTCGAGCGGTCCGATTCGGCGGCGGTGTTCATGACGCGGCTCGCGGTGGGGGCGGAGTTCGGCAGTCCCGACGGCCTGTCGTTCGTGATCGAGCCCGCGTCGTGGGCGACCTACTTCGGCTCGGAGGACGTACGGGCGCAGTGGGGACTCATGTTGGGGCTCAGCACCGATCTTTGAGGAGACTGCCTCTTCCTCGTGAGGCGTCGGGCGTCCGCAGGGGCCTCCTGCGGTCGCCTCACCACTGGCGCGGTTGCCGGCTCAACACAGCAGGATGAGCAGGATCACGCCGGGAATGATTCCGAGGACGAACCCGAGCACGATCGCGATGACCTCCCCCGTGCTGAAGGAGCAGCCGATGGCCGTGGGCTGGGCGAGAGGCGCCAGCGCCTCTCCGACCGCCCGAGGGGTCGGCGCGGCGTCGACGTGGGCGCTCATCGTGGTGAGTTCCTGCTCGACCTCGGCGAGTTCAGCGTCACCCGGCGCGAGCTTCCTGGCGCGGGTGACGGCCCGCCGACTCCGCCGCAGCTTCCGCAGCGCTTTGCGCTGCGCCTCTTCGGTCGTCTCCGCCTCCGAGACGCGCTGGACGAAGGCGGTGAGGCGCGTGCGTTGCTCGGGCGTCGGGCAGCGTCCGGCGGTGGCGACGGACCCGAAGAGGGCCAAGAGAAGGGTGAACAGCATCGATTCCTCCAGCAAGGACTCGGGCATCGTGCCCGACCTGCCGGCGTGTAGGAATCCGTCGCCGCATCTCCAGGGCCCGACGGACCCGGCCCGCCGGACCGGGCGGGTTGGCGCATCGCGAGCCGATCCCGCCGTCGCGCCTGCGAGCAGGGTTCAAAACATCACGGTGTAGCCCGTCTGCACGTCGAGCGTGTTCACGAAGGACAGGATCGCCTGGCCCCCAGCGACCTGGACATCTGCGTCCACGCCCGAGATCACCGCCGAGTAGCGAACCCCCAGGTTGAGGATGCCCGAGCGCCCCACGAGCAGCTGCAGGCCGGTCCTCGGCGCGATGGCGACCCCACCGACCCAGCTCCCGTCGTCGGCCTGGCCATCCGTCAGGGCGGGTCCGACTCCGAGCCCCAGCGCGAAGAACAGGGTGTCGTTGAACGGCGTGTGCAGCGACGGCTCGAAGATGAGGCTCAGGCGATTGCTCGCGTCCTCGCCGTCGAGGTTGACGTGCTGGTAGCCCGCGATGGCCGAGAGCTGGACGTTGTCGAAGATGAAGAAGCCGACCGAGGGGTCGGCGGAGAGAGAGCGCACCCCGGGTGAGCTCGAGAAGCCGATCGACCCGCCGAACTCGCCCACCCCGCGCTCGGCGTAGGCGATCCCTCCCCCGACTCCGGCATAGGTGCGCACCTCGCCGGCGCCGGAGGGATTCAGGCCCGGGGGCTCGGGCTTGACGTCCTCGGAGAACGTGGACGGGCCATCGACAGCGAGCGCGGGCTGGGCGACCAGAAGCGAGTACAGGATCATTGCGGGTCCTCCATCTGGTCCCGCGTAGGAAGGTCGAAGCGGCTTGTGAACCGGCCCGCTCACCCCGCGGCGCGACCGTCGACCGGGAGTCGGCTCGTGTTCCGGCGGCAGGCTGGCAAGAACGAGAAGTCCGCTCGCCGGCTGCTCTGCTTCGGTCCATCAGCCGACGCAGGGGCGGCCGCCGATCAATCCGCGCGGCGGTCGGGGAGCTCGAGCCACGTCGGCGGCTTCTCCCCAGGCTCGAGGGCCTCCGTGTAGGCCTTCTGCGACGCGAGCAGGGCCTCGTATGCCCGATCGGCGTCAGAGACGTACTCGGTCACCTCGATCTCCGCCCCCTCGTCGCGGGCGGCGGAGGCCCGGGTGGCGACGATGACGGCCCGCTGCCACGCGAGCTCCTTCTCGACTCGCTCCGTGAGGAGTGCAGCCTCCTCGGCCCCATCCTCGGCCCGCGAGATCGCCTTGCGGGTCTGGGCAACCTGCTCGTCGAGCTCGCTCTCGACGTCCTGGGCCGCGCGGGCGACGTCGGACTGGCCGCTGCGTACGGCCGCGACGTGGTCCGCGGCGGTGGCCTCGCGGCGCGCGCGCGCTTCCTCCAGGGTCGAGCGCAAGCGTGAGAGCTCGGCCTCCTCGGTCTGCTGTTTGCTCCGGGCGCTGGCGAGCTTGGCCTCGATCCGGTCGGCGTGCTCGCCCATCGCGGCGAGCTCCTCGACGACGTCGGGCGGCACCTGCTGTAGCGCGTCGGCCGGGAGCTCGGGGTCGGCTTCGTGTTGCGGGGACGGCTCGTCGAGACAGCCCTGCAAGAAGAACAGACAAACGATCGGGTTCACGAGAGCTCCAATTGGGTGCGTTCGAGATCGAGCTTGCTCCCCATCTGCATCGTCGCCCGGGTGACGGTCTCGCTGACCTCCTGCCGCAGGCCCTGGGGATCGGACTGGGGCAGGGATGATGCAGCGTCGAGAAGCACCTCCTGCCCGGATGGGGTGAGGGGACGGTTACGGATGGGCACCTGCACCGGATCGCGTGGTCTGCCGGTGCTGCGCGACGACGCGAGAGCCCTCCGCACCCTCCACGACGGTCTGTCAGCGACGGACAGCGCCCGCGATCAGCGAAACGACGAACAGAACCAGAAACACGACGAACAAGATCTGCGCGATGCTGGTGAACGTGCCGGCCAGGCCGCCGAAGCCCAGCAACGCCGCGACGAGACCCAGTACGAGAAAGACGATGGTCCAGTAGAGCATTCTTTTTACTCCAGTACGGTTGAAGGAAGTCAGTCGATCAGGCGAATCGCGTCGTCAACGCGCCGCTCCGCCTCGTCGCGGACGAGGCCGTACCGCTCCTGAATCTTTCCGACGAGCTCCTCGCGGCGCCCGTGGATTGACTCCACGTCGTCGTCGGTAAGCTTGCCGAACTCCTGGCGAACCCGACCCTTGACCTGCTTCCACTTTCCCTCGACCTGATCCCAGTTCATCGTACTTCCTACGGTTGTTCACTCGGGATTAGGAATTCGGTTCGGGAATTCAAATGGGTTGGTGGAGCCGACTCGCCGGTGCGATGCCCCGTGTCGTGGACAGGTGGCTGGTGGGCGCGGGCGGTGTGGTGAGCGGCGGGGCCCGTCGCCGTCGTCGGCTCGTCGGCAGACGGATCGCTGCCAGGTCGGGGCGAGCGACCAGGCCCTGGACCGTGCCGTGTCGAGCTCGTTCGTCCGGTCGCAGGAGGGCGGGTCGTGCCCCCGAGGCGACCATCGCGCCGCGCGCCCCTCGGGGCGGCCCGGATCAGTTGTTGTCGGTCTCCTTCGAGACCATCTGCTCGATGTCCTTCTCGAGCGCATCGACGCGCTGCTTCAGCTCGGCTCCGACATCCTCGCCGGCCGACGCGAGATCCGACTTCACCCGCTTCAGCTCTTCCTGGAGCTTCTTCAGCTCGTCGCCCACTGCCTCGCCGGCCTCCTCCGACTCCGACGCCATCGCCTCGGTGCGCTCCTCGACCCACGCCTCGACCTTGTCGACGCGCTTCTCCAGATCGCTCTTCGAGTCCGTCATTGCCTCGCCGACGTCCTTGACCTCGTCTCCGATCTCGTCCAGGGGCTCTCCCTCCTGGACCGCTTCTGCCGCCTCGGAGGCCTCCTCTCCGGGGCTCTCGGTCTGGTCGCATCCGGCGAGCGCGAAGAGCGCGACTGCACAGTGGAACGTCATGGTGACTTTCTCCTTGTTGGTCTGCATCATCCGAGCTGGCGTAGGGTGGCGAAGCCAGGATTGAACCTGGGAGCACCAGACGTGGGAGCTCGGCCTGTCCAACGGCGACGAGATCGTGCACCAGCGGACGGCCTTGCCATGGACACGACATTACGGCGTGGCTCGGCGCCACGCGCCGCAGGAGGTTCCGTGAACGCCGCCCTTCGCCACATCGTGCCTCGCCGCTACGAGATCCGACACCCCGACCGCATCCAGGTCTTCGCCGCGGGCACCCCCAACGGCGTGAAAGCGACCATCGGACTCGAGGAGGCGGGGCTGCCCTACGAGCTGCACCGTCTCGACCTCGGGAACGACGATCAGAAGGACCCGGAGTACGTGGCCAACCTCTCCCCGAACGGCAAGATTCCGACCGTGGTCGACCCCGAAGGTCCCGATGGCGCCCCGCTTGCGATCATGGAGTCGGGCGCCATGCTGCTGCACTTCGCCGAGAAGAGCGGTCGACTCCTGCCTGGGGGAGTGCGGGGGCGGTCCGAGGTCCTGCAGTGGCTCTTCTTCCAGGTGGGCCACCTCGGTCCCATGTTCGGGCAGTTCGGACACTTCTTCCGCTTCGCCCGGGACAAGGCCTCGCCCTACGCGCTCGAGCGCTACACGAACGAGGCCCGTCGCCTGCTCGGCGTGCTCGACGCCCGACTCGAGGACCGGGAGTGGGTCGTCGGCGACTTCAGTGTGGCCGACATCGCGATCGGGCCTTGGCTCGGCGCCCTCGAGTACTACGGCGGCAAGGAGGTGCTCGGTTACGACGGGTTCGCCAACGTCGACGCCTACCTGAACCGCTTCGTCACGAGGCCCGCCGTACGGGCCGGTCAGGCCGCGCTCCTCCCTTGACGGTTTCCCAGGATGGATCTTCGAAACCCACCGAGCGTACTGGTCAGTCGCGAGCGGTGTCTCGACACGGCGAAGGGCGAAGGCTGCGGCCGTACGACACCAGGAGTGCCCCCTCCTCGTAGGTGGGCAAGCTGTCATCGGGCTACCGGAGGTCGCCGTGCTCCGAGCGCGGTCGTGGATGCCTCCGTGAAGTGCGTGAACCCGCCACGTGACGGAGGCGCTGCGCGTTACCGGTCGGAGCGACGAATCGCAGCCCTTCGGAGTTGCCATTGGCCTGGTCCCTCGGACTGCTCGCGGTCGCCGCTGCATCACCCGACCGAGACATCGAGCCCATCGTGGAGCGACCGATCGATGTCGGGGTCGGGTATTCGAGCAGCCACGCGCTGCTGGTCGGCATGTCGCGGTACAAGTTCCTTCCGAGGCTCCCAGGGGTTCGCGACGATCTCGAGGAGGTCCGGGAGGCTCTCGAGGCGCACCATTTCACCGTCGAGGTCGTCGTCGACGTGACCCGCAGTCAGCTGATGGAAGCGCTGCACGCGTTCTACGCGGCGCATCGCGATCGCGACAGCCGACTGCTCGTCTATTTTGCCGGTCACGGCTTCACGAGCCGCCACCCCTACCTCGGCGAGGAGGGATTCCTCGTGCCGTTCGACGTGAAGCCCACCGACGAGGACATCCGCACCGAGGCGATCCCGCTGGGGGACTTCGAGCGCTTTGCGAAGCGGCTCGAGGCGAAGCACGCCCTGTTCGCCTTCGACGCCTGCTTCGCGGGTACCTTCTTCCGCAGCCGCTCACCGAGCAGGGACGAACATGTCGAGGACTACACGAATCACCCGGAGCGCTACTTCTTGACCGCCGGCGACGCCCGCGAGGCCGTGCCGGACCAGAGCCTGTTCCGCGAGTACTTCGTGAGGGGCATCGGTGGTGCCGCCGATCTCAACGACGACGGCGTCGTCACGGGCACGGAGCTGGGTCAG
>CAZZLC010000123.1:0-12923 GCA_964655065.1 uncultured Enterobacteriaceae bacterium
GCACGATGACCGCCACCATCGCGATCGAGCTCGGCGAGGTGCCGCAGGGGACCACACACTACTACGCGCTGTTCGCCGTGGGACTGCTGCTCTTCCTCGTCACGCTGGGCATCCAGGTCGCTGCCGACATGGTGCAGCGGCGCCAGGAGCGGTTTCATTGAGCCGCGCGACGTCCCGCGAGCGGGCGGGCTTCGCCATCCTCGCCGTCAACGCGGCGCTGGTGGTGCTCGTCACCGTCGCGCTGTTCTTCGTCATCGTGGCCGAAGGCGGAGGGGCGGTCTCGTGGTCGTTCCTCGTCGAACCACCTCGGGTCGGCATGACCGAGGGTGGCGTGTGGCCAGCGTTGGTGGGCACCCTGCTCGTGACCCTCATCACGGCGCTGTTCGCCGTGCCGCTCGGCGTCGGCGCCGCGATCTGGCTCGACCAGTACGCCAGCGAAGGGCCGTCCGTCCGCCTGGTGCGCCTCTCGATCCGCAATCTGTCCGGCGTGCCCTCGATTGTGTACGGGCTGTTCGGCGTGGCCCTGTTCGTCCACGGGCTCGGGCTCGGGCTCTCGGTGCTCTCGTCGGGCCTCACGCTGGGCCTGCTGACCTTGCCCTGGACCATCACCGCGAGCGAGGAGGCGCTGAAGACCGTCCCCCAGGCGTGGCGCGACGGCGCACTCGCGCTGGGGGCCACCAAGTGGGAGGCCATCCGCACGGTGGTGCTGCCTGCCGCCATTCCGGGCATTCTCACGGGCGTGATCCTGGGCCTCGCGCGCGCGGCCGGCGAGACCGCGCCGATCCTCTTCACGGGCGTCACGTTCTTCCTGCCAGCCCCGCCCGGCTCGGTCCTGGATCAGTTCATGGCGCTGCCCTACCACCTGTACGTCCTCGCGACCCAGCACCACGACATCGCGACCGTGCGGCCTCTGGCCTACGGCACGGCGCTCGTCCTGCTCGGCCTGGTGGGGACGTCTACCGCTGCAGCGGCGCTCCTTCGCGCCAGGCTGCGCACGAGGCGCTGATGGCAATGGTCGAGTGCGAATCGGTGGACGTCTTCTACGGCGACAACCACGCGATCAAGTCCGTGGACCTCGAGGTGCCCCAGTACGTCGTGCAGGCCTTCATCGGCCCGTCGGGGTGTGGCAAGTCGACGCTCCTGCGGGCGATCAACCGGATGAACGACACCATCGAGGGCTGTCGGATGTCCGGGGTCATTCGCATCGACGGCACCGATGTCCTCACCGACGAGACCGATGTGGTCGACCTTCGGCGTCGTGTGGGCATGGTGTTCCAGAAGCCCAACCCGTTTCCGATGTCGATCTTCGACAACGTCGCCTACGGCCTTCGCATCGGTGGCCTCCGCGACCGTAGCGAGCTTGCCGAGCGGGTGCGCGCCGCACTGGCCCAGGCGGCGCTCCTGGACGAGGTCGAGAGCCGCCTCGACCAGCCGGCTCTCGGTCTCTCTGGCGGGCAGCAGCAGCGGCGCTGCATCGCGCGAGCGCTCGCCGTGAAGCCCGAGGTGCTGCTGATGGACGAGCCCACGTCGGCGCTCGACCCCATCGCCACCGAGAAGATCGAGTCGTTGATCGGCGACCTCAAACGCGACGTCACCATCGTGATCGTGACCCACAACATGCAACAGGCCCAACGGATCGCCGATCGCACGTCGGTGTTCTACCTCGGCGAGCTCATCGAGGACGGGACCACCGAGCAGGTGTTCGGCGATCCCCAGGACAAGCGCGCTCGAGACTACGTCAAGGGTGCCTTCGGCTGATCACGGTTTCGCGGACAGATCGGTGAAGAACACGCGAAAAGTCTCGTCCTCGGTGAAGCGCTGGGTGGTCACGACCAGCGGGCCGAGCTCGAAGGGCTCGGCGAAGCGAACGGTGAGCGTCGGCTCGTCGGCGTTGAGTCGCCGGTAGTGCCAGGCCACGATGCGGCCCTGCGCGTTGTGGAAGAGGTCGTACGCGTCGCCCGGTCGATACCCGCCGCCGGTCGCGGGGTAGCGGATGGTGGTCTGTAGTGCGGCACCCTGGCCAAACGGCATGGGGACCGCGCCGTGCTCGGTGACCTCGAGGTCGGTGGCCCAGTCGGCGTGGCACTGGGGCCACAGCCAGAAGGAGTCGTTGACGAACTGGGCATCGGCGCGCGTCTCTTGCTCGTTGCGGGGGGTGCCGAACGTAAACGCGATCGATTCGCCGTCGATCGTGCGGGTCACGCGGTTCGTGCGGGGCTCGAGGCGCCACTCGCGGACCACCTTGACCTTGCCGTCCGTCTCGACGTGAAACGTGAATCGGAGCTCCGACCAGGTCGACAGGATCTCGCATCCCGTCGTGTCGAGGGGGGTGTCCGCGGCAATCGCAGCCGCGGCGAGCACGAAGATCATCCAGGGCCTCCCGGCTCGCCCCAAGGTGTCGCTCGGGACCGCCGATGGCAAGTTCCCTCTGAAGGCGCGAGCGCCACGCACCGACAAGTCACCAGGACCGTCGTGTCGGGACGGGAGGTGGCAGTGACGCACGGGGACCGAGGCAGCATCTTGCTGATCGATGACCTCTCGTCCCCACGGCGGCCCTGCGCGGAGTGGCTCGAGCGCGAAGGATGGACGCTCTGCGAGTGCACCTGGACGCAGCTCTCGTCCCGCCTGTCCGAGGTGCGGCCCGACGTCGTCCTGTGGCCCGATCCGAGGGCACTGGAGGAAGGTGCGTCCTGCGAGGTGCCGATCGTCGCGATTCTCGATGCGCCGCTGCCCGATGGCGGTCGGGCCCTCGTCACCGCCGGGTTCTTCGACGTCGTCGTCGTCGACGACGACCCCGTGCCGCTGCTGCTCGCCCTCGAGCGGGCGCGTCGCCACGGGACCGTCTGCCGGGAGAACGAGCGCCTGAAGAGGGAGCTCTCGAGGGCGACCCAGGTTCTGCGGTCACAGCTGGTGGAGCTTCAGCGCCAGGCCCGTCGTCAGGCGATGGTCGAGGACGCGCTGACGATCGCCCGGGACCACGCACTCGCCGCCAGCCGGGCCAAGTCGGCCTTCCTCACCAACATGAGCCACGAGCTCCGCACGCCGCTGAACGCCATGCTCGGCTACGCCGAGCTCATGTCCGAGACCATCGACGACCCTCGAATCATCGGCGATCTGGGCAGGATCATCTTCGCGGGTCATCACCTGCTCTCGCTCATCGACGACGTGCTCGATCTGGCCAAGGTCGAGGCCGGGCACGCGACCCTCGAGGTGTCCGATCTCGATGTCCTCGCCCTCGTCGAGGCCGTCCGTCTCCAGGCCCTGCCCACCGTCGAGCAGCGCGGTCTCTCCTTCGTGGTCGAGCAAGGTCCGGGGCCGCTCGAGGGCTTCCGGAGCGACCCCCGGCTCCTCCTTCAGTGCCTGCACCAGCTCGTCGACAACGCGGTCAAGTTCACCGAGCACGGCACGGTGACGGTCCGCCTGGCTCGGGTGGACGACGAGCTGCACATCGCCGTGAGCGACACGGGCCGTGGCATTCCACCACGCGATCAAGCCAGGATCTTCGGCGCCTTTCACAACCTCGAGGACAGCCCCCCGAGCGGGCCGGGCCTCGGACTCACGATCACCCAGCGCCTCTGCGATCTCGTGGGCGCGAAGCTCGTGCTCTCGAGCGAGGTCGGCGCTGGCTCCACGTTCACGATCCAGCTGCCTCCCGCGGCTCGCCCGGTAGAGGCGTCGTCGGGTGACGACGAGCCTGCTCCAGCCTCCGGGACCTGGTAGGCAACCGCGCGGGTCGACGAGACGGGCAATCCGCTGTCGCCAGGTGAAGTTTCGGGACCGGCGCGGACATAGGGGGTGCGCGCCCGCGACACGTCGTCTACATTCGTGGACCCGTGAATGGAGTAGTCTCTGATGCGACTGTGGCTCATTGCAACGTGGGGAGGGCTCTCCGTCCTCGCCGCCTGTACCGGAGACGGTGACGACAAGGACGAGACCGCGGAAACGGGTATCGAGACCGACACGGACACCGACGCCGACACCGACTCCGACACCGACTCGGACACGGACTCCGACACGGATGCGGACACGGACGCGGACACCGACGCCGACACCGATGCCGACACCGCGCCCACCGGCGACACGGGCCCGATTCAGTTCGCGTGCCCGGTCAACGTGATCACGGGTCCAGGCACGTACAGCGCCAACCTGACGGGATTCCCGAACCAGCTGATCCCCTCGTGTGACAGCCCGATCGCCCCCAGCGGTCCGGACATCACCTGGGAGTTCACCCCGGCCGTCGATGGCCCTTATCGCTTCGACACGATTGGCTCGGCGTTCGACACGGTGGTCACCGTGCTCGACTCCTGCAACGGGCCAGAGCTCGCCTGCAACGACAACGCGGGGAGCAGCAACCAGTCCGAGGTCGTGGCGAACCTGATCGGGGGGCAGAGCTACATCGTCAGCGTCGACACGTTCAGCAACGCGACGCTGATCGGCACGGGTGAGGTCGTGCTCAACGTCACCGAGGGCACCCCCGAGACCTGTGACAACGACACCGACGACGACCTCGACGGTCTCGCGGACTGCTTCGACGATGACTGCTTCAGCGTCGCGGCGTGTTGCCCGGTCGACGTGATCGCCGGCCTCGGCGTGACCACGGGCAACCTCATTGGCCAGCCCAGCCAGATCGAGCCTTCCTGTGGTGGGCCCGCCGGACCGGAGGTCACGTTCGAGTTCACCCCGCCAGCCACCGGTGACTATCGCTTCGATCTCACGGGCAGCGACGTCGAGGTCGTGGTCTCCCTGCTCGACGGCTGCGGCGGGAACGAGCTCGCCTGCGAAGGCGGTGCCGGCCAGACCCCGGTGCTCACGACCTCGCTCGTGGGCGGAACGCCGGTCATCGTCTCCGTGGACGCACGCGCGGGCAACGTGCCCCTGAACTCCGGCAACATCGTGCTCGACGTTCGCCAGCAGCTTCCCGAGTCCTGCGACGACGGCTTCGACAACGACTTCGACGGCTTCGCCGACTGCACCGACACCGACTGCTTCGGCAACCCCAACTGCATCGGGGAGAACTGCGGCGACGAGACCGACAACGACGCCGACCTGCTGGTCGACTGCGACGACGACGACTGCACCAACGATCCGCGCTGCCTCGGCGAGCTCGTCTGCAACGACGGCATCGACGACGACTTCGACTTCGACGTCGACTGCTTCGACACGGACTGCCAGGACTCTCCCGACTGCTGCCCGCTCAAGTCCACCAACGGCCCCGGCGTCTACCCCACGAGCCTCTTCGGCCAGCCCAACCTCTACGGTCTGCCGAGCTGCAACCCCTTCGGGAACATCGCGAGCGGCAGCGACGTGACCTTCGAGTTCACGGCCCCCGCCGACGGCACCTACATCTTCGAGGCGCTCGACGTGTTCCTGCCCGGCGGCGCGATCAACCCCATGAACATCGCCATCTTCGACAGCTGCGGCGGCACCGAGATCGCCTGCGCGGGACCCTTCGGGCCAGACTTCTCGACCATCGACCTTGCGATGACCGCCGGGCAGACCGTCATCGTGCTCGTCGACAACCTGGCCCAGTTCGGGAGCGGGCAGATCGAGCTGACGATCTTCCAGGCCGCGGCCGAGGTCTGCGCCGACGGCCTCGACAACGACCAAGACGGTGAGGTCGACTGCTTCGATCTCGACTGCGTCACCGATCCCGTCTGCGGCGACGAGGTCTGCGACGACTTCGTCGACAACGACGCCGACTTCCTCCTCGACTGCGACGACGACGACTGTGCCGCCAACCCGATCTGCTGCCCGAAGGACAGCGTTCCTGGCCCGGGCACCTACGGGACCAACACGCTCGGCGAGACCAGCTCGGTGAACCCAGTGTGCTCCTTCAACACCGGCGTTCCGGACACGAGCTTCGAGTTCACCCCCACGAACACGGCCAACTACGTCATCGACACGACGGGCACCAACTTCGACACCGTGCTCCAGGTCCAGCTCGGCTGTGGCGGGCCGGTCGTCGCCTGCAACGACAACGCGAACGGGACCCAGCAGTCCGAAGTGGACGTGCGGCTCGAGCAAGGTCGCACCTACGTCATCCACCTCGACGGCGCGACGGGCTTCGACGTCGGCCCGGCCACGCTCAACATCACCGAGCTGCCTCCGGAGATCTGCGGCGACGGGCAGGACAACGAGAACGACGGCCTGACCGACTGCGAGGACCCCGAGTGTGACTTCGACGTCACCTGCTTCGAGGACTGCCAGAACGGGATCGACGACGACGGCGACGGCCCCATCGACTGCGCCGACCCGTTCTGCGCCGAGGATGCGGCCTGCTGTCCCTCCTTCTCGACCAACAGCGTGCCGTTCAGCTTCGTGGGCGACCTCATCGTCGAGAACAACATCCACGCCTCGAGCTGCGCGGCGGGCGGCGGCTTCTTGAGCGGCAACGACTTCACGGTCGAGTTCACCGCCCCCGAGGACGGGACCTACCTGTTCACCGTCGGGGCCTCCGACCCCGTCGACGTCATCCTCTCGCTCAAGGACACCTGCGGCGGCCTCGAGCTCGACTGTGACGACACGCTCTTCGACTCCGCGCTCACCCGCACCATGGTCGAGGGAGAGACGGTGCTCGTGATCGCCGACGCGTTCGACGGCGGCGGCAACGGGCCGTTCCAGCTCGACATCGACCTCGTCGCTCCCTTCGAGACCGACTGCTTCGACGGCCTCAACAACGACGGTGACTTCTTCGTCGACTGCGCCGACAGCGACTGCGCCTACGTACCAGGCTGCTTCGAGGGCGACTGTGAGAACCTCATCGACGACGACGGCGATGGGTTACTCGACTGCCTCGATGCCGACTGCGAGTTCGACGTCACCTGCATCGAGGACTGCGACAACGGGTTCGACGATGACAACGACCTGCTCATCGACTGCAACGACGAGGAGTGCGCGTTCAGCCCGTCGTGCATCGAGGTGTGCGACAACGGGTTCGACGACGACGGCGACGGCCTCGCTGACTGCCTCGACCTCGCGTGCGCCCAGGCGCCCAACTGCTGCCCCTCGGGTGGGGTGGTCAACTCCGTGCCCTTCAGCGTGCAGGGCGACCTCACGAACGAGCCCAACCTCCACGAGTCGACCTGCGCTTCCTTCGCCGGCAGCGGCAATGACTTCACGGTGGAGTTCACCGCGCCGCGCACCGGGGAGTTCGTCTTCACGACCGGTGCCTCCGACCCCACCGACGTGATCATCTCCCTCAAGAACTCCTGTGCGGGCGCTGAGCTCGACTGCAACGAGTTCTTCTTGAACTCGACGATCACACGCAACATGGTGTTCGGTGAGACGGTCATCGTCGTCGCCGACGCGTGGAGCCCCGGCATCACGGGTCCCTTCCAGCTCGACATCTACGAGCTGGAGGCCACGGAGACGGTGTGCGACGACGGCGTCGACCAGGATGCAGACTTCACCGTCGACTGCCTCGATCCCGACTGCCTCGGCGACCCTGCGTGCATCGAGACCGACTGCACCGACGGCAACGACAACGACAACGACGGCTTCGCGGACTGCAGCGACAACGACTGTGACTCCGACCCCGCGTGCACCGAGCTCAACTGCGCGAACGGCCTCGATGACGACAACGACGGCGACATCGACTGCCGCGACACCGACTGTGACCTCGCACCAGGCTGCACCGAGATCTGCGACAACCTGTTCGACGACGACCAGGACGGGTTCGCCGACTGCAACGACGGCTTCTGTGCCACCGACGCGCTGTGCTGTCCGAATGACGTGATCACCACCGTCCCCGCGACCGTCACCGGCGACCTCTCGAACGAGTTCGACGTGTTCGAGGCGAGCTGCTCGGCGGTCCAGTTCGGCGGTGACGATGGCAACGACTTCTCGGTGCAGTTCACGGCCCCCGCCAGCGGAGACTACGTCTTCTCCACCCAGAACTCCTTCGGCTTCGCGGTCCCCGCCGTCTTCGACAGCTGTGGCGGCGACGAGATCGACTGCGACGAGTTCTTCGAGCAGCAGGTGGTCCGGTCGATGGTGGCCGGCGAGACGGTGATCGTGGTCGCCGAGGCCTTCAGCCCCGCCTTCAACCAGCCCTTCGAGCTCGACATCGCCGAGGTCACGCCCACCGAGACGATCTGCGACAACGGCACCGACGACGATCTCGACCTGCTGTTCGACTGCGTCGATCCCGACTGCGAGCTCGACCCGGCCTGCATCGAGAGCGAGTGCATCGACGGCATCGACAACGACGGTGACTTCCTCGTCGACTGCTTCGACCCGGACTGCGACTTCAGCGTCAACTGCCCCGAGGTCTGTGACGACGGCGTCGACAACGACAATGACGGCAACACCGACTGCAGCGACGGGGGCTGTGCGGGCGACCCGAACTGCTGTCCGTCCGACGGCGTGCTGCCCTTCGGCGTTCCCACCGCTGGTGACACGACGACTGGGATCGACCAGTTCACGCCATCTTGCGCGTTCTCGGATTCGGCCGAGGTGACCTTCGAGTTCACCGCGCCGAACGCCGGCTCCTACACCTTCGACACCATCGGCTCCAGTCTCGACACCGTGCTGTACGTCCTGGATAGCTGCGCGGGTACGACGGAGCTCGGCTGCAACGACGACACGGTCGGCACCGCCTCCGAGGTCACCGTGTCGCTGACCGCAGGCCAGACCGTCCTCGTCGTGGTGGACGGCTTCGGTCAGCCCTTCTTCGGTGGACCCGTCGTGGTGACCGTCCAGTAGCGCTCCCGGCGCGGGAGCTCCGTCCGCGAGGCGGTCCCCTCTCCCGGGGGGACCGCCGCTTTCGTTTCCCGGTCAGCGTCGGGCGGAGAGGCCTCGGGCGCGAGACCGGCGGAGCGCGTTGCGCGCCTGGGCCGTGATGCCATCGCGAGCCTGCTGGAACAGCTCGTGGATCTCGCTACCTGGCGGGGCGTGGCGGGCAACGGGCCCGATGACCCGTACCGCCTCGTGGGCGCGATCGAGCTCGAGCAGCGCACGAGCGAGGCGCACCCGCACGCCCGCCTGCCAGGGATCCAGTCGGATCGCCTCCTGCATCTCGTCGATCGCGGCGTCGGGACGTCCGAGCTCCCAGAGGATGTCGCCCATCACCTGGTGAGCCCACGGGGACCAGGGCACACCCTGCAGGCCCACCCGAGCCTCCTCTCGAGCGGCGGCCACCTGGCCCTCCTCCAAGAGTCGCTCGGCGCGGACCAAGGCCAGCTCGGGGTGCTCCGGAAACCGAACCATGAACTCGAATGCCCGATCGTCGGAGAGCTCGGTGTCGCCCAGCATACGCGCGACCCGCACCTGGCCGGCCATCGCCTCGGGGCTGGGCTGCAGGTGGAAGGCTTCGTCGAACCAATAGGCCGCGTCCTCCCAGTCGCCACGCGCGGTGCCGATCCCGGCGATCTGCAGGGCGAGGGTGGAGGAGGGCGACCGCTGAACGAGAGCCAGGAACTCCGCGCGAGCCTCCTCGAGGCGGCCCTGGCGTCGGTGGATCTGGGCCTGCAGAAGATCCACGCCGAACGCTCCCGGCAGTCTCTCTTCGAGCTGGTTCACCAGGGCCTGCGCCTGGAGGAGGAGCCCGGCTCCGATCCGCTGACGCGCACGCCAGGTGAGGGGAATCGCGTCGATCACGGTGCGGGGATCGTCGCGCCCGGCGGATGCGGCAGGGTCCCCGGCGGCCAGGTAGCCCATCGCCGACAACATGCTGAGCGTCTGCGGGTCGAGCGAAACCTCGGGGGCCAGGGTCTCGTCGAGGCGACGACGCATGCGGGAGAGGGGCCGGTCGTAGCGGTGCCCTGGGGGAGCCACCTCGGTGCGGCGGATTTCGTAGCCGGTCGCCGCACCGTAGGAGCCCCACTGGCCGCCGACGTATCGCCCGCTCGCGTCGGTCCGGCCGTACAGCGGAGCCAGCCCGAGCGAGAACTGTCCGGCGAGCGACTCGTGGTAGGCCTCCCCGGACCCGCCGTCGCGGAGATCGCGTCCCTGGAGGCCCGAGTGCGGGGAGATCCCGGCCATCGAGAGGAGGGTCGGCGCGACGTCGACGTGGCTGACCACCGAGCCGATCTGGAACCCGGCCGGCACGCCCGGTCCTCGCAGGATCAAGGGCACCCGGAGGCTCCCGTCGTGAAGCAGGAAGCCGTGGGTCTCCTCCCCGCCCTGTCCGAGAGACTCGCCGTGCGGCGAGGTCACCGCGACGATGGAGGCATCTGCCCAGAAGCGGGCGTCCCAGGCGTCGATCAGCCGGCGCAGCTGGGCGTCGACGAACGCGATCTCCCCATCGTAGGCG
The DNA here is from genome assembly GCA_964655065.1 of uncultured Enterobacteriaceae bacterium. Classification (GTDB taxonomy): domain Bacteria; phylum Myxococcota_A; class UBA796; order UBA796; genus DRPG01. The sequence goes on from CAZZLC010000123.1 coordinate 10,253, forward strand.
TCGGGTACCTCGGTCGCGAAGGGCTCGGGCGGCCGGTAGGGCCAGTGCGGGTCGAAGAGGTGCACCCAGAGGAACAGGGGCCCGTCGTCGGGCAGGGCCTGGAGGGTGGCGAGCACGTCGTCGACGACTGCATCGGCAGGGCGCTGATCGCGCCACGCGATCTGGGTCGGACTGCCCTCGACGATGGGGTCGTGGTAGAGGTCGAAGCCTTGGTCGAGGCCCCAGCGCCGTTGCATGGTGAAGGCGCTCGTGAACGCCATGGTACGGTAGCCGGCCTCCGCGAAGCGCTCGGCCAGCGTCACGTGCTCGTCCGACAGCCTGAAGTCGCCTTCGTTCCTCACCCCGTGTGTGGGCGGATAGAGCCCGGTGTGCAGTGTGGCGTGGCTCGGAATCGACAGCGGCGTCGCGGCGTAGGCTCGCATCCAGGTCGTGCCGGAGGCCGCGAGGATGTCGAGCGTGGGGGTCTGAGCGTCCGCGTAGCCGTAGGCGCCGAGCCGGTCGGCTCGCACGGTATCGACCGTGACCAGGAGCACCGCAGGCTGGTAGTCGGGCTGCGAACCCAGCATCGACGAGCTGGCCATCCAGGGACTCTGGCTGCAGGCCGCTGTCATGACGATCGGGAGGGCTCGGATCATGACGAAGTCTATCCTCTGCCGGCCCTCGCGCCCTACTCCTGGCAGCCGCCCATCGCGGCCGGCATGACGCGCACCTCGCGGCTCGCCTCGCTCACCGTGATCCAACAAGACCAGGTCTCGTCACCCTCGGTCACCAAGAGCTCGACTGCGCGGCCCAGAGGAAGCTCCTGCAGCGAGCCGGTCACCTCACCCCGAGCGGTGCGGACCTGGAGCCCGGGATCGACCACGAACCGTACCGCCACACGAGGGCCGTCGGTCGCGGCCGACGACCAGATGTCGCTGGTCTCGGGCTGAACGGCCGCGCGCAAGTCTGCGCTCGCCAGCGACCCCGCGACGGCGACGGCGAGGGGAGACGGCCGAGCCATCCAGGCGCCCGCCAGCGTCACGCCCAGCAGCATCGCGGCGCCGGCCGTGGCGAGGGTCCAGCCGAGGGGGCGCCGTGGGGCGAGTCGAGCGGGTGGCGGAACCGGAGTGAGCACGGGGAGCCCCGGATTCGAGGCGTCCTCGAGCATGACGGGAAGGCTGTCCAGGCTCCTGTCGACGCTGGGCGCCTCGACGGCGACGTGCTGGCTGGCCCACGTTCGGAGGTCCGAGCCAGGGACCCGGGGAAGCAGCTGGAGTGCCGTGGTCACGACATCGACCGCATCGGGGCGAGCGGCAGGGTCGAAGGCGATCATTCGCCCGAGCAGCTCTCGGAGCTCGGGGTGCTCGATCGACTCGAGGAGGTCGGCTTGGTCCTCGGCAAACGCCTCGGGATCGGCGCGCATCTCGAACGCGGCCCGGCCGGTCAGTAGCTCGACGAAGAGGATTCCGAGCGCGAAGATGTCGGCAGCGTGTCCGCCCTCGCCCGAGGTCCACCGCTCGGGGGCACAGTACCGGTCGGTGGGCCGTGGTCCTGCCGCCTCGTGGTTCGCCCAGGCGATTCCGAAGTCCAGCAGCCGCACCCCCCCTCGAGGGGTGATCATCACGTGTGACGGCTTGATGTCACCGTGGGCGAGGCGCAGCGGCTCTGCCTGCCCGCTCGGTTGGGCCGTCCAGGCCGCATCGAGCGCATCGGCGATCTCGACGACGATCCCGGTGCTCACCCGGGCCGGCAGGACCGCGCGCTCGGTGAGCCGCGACAGGTCGAGCCCATAGACCGGCTCCATCTGGATGGCCAGCCCGCCCTCGAGCGTGGTGACCCCGTGAACGGGCACGATGTTGTCGTGGTGGACCTGGGCGAGGAGTCTCGCTTCCTCTCTCAGCCTCGCGACCAGCGGCTCGTCCGACGAACAAGCCGGGTTCAGGCGCTTGATGGCCAGCGTCTGAACATAGTTGTCACGGTCGCGGACCTCGGCGAGATGGACCGAGCCGTGGGCGCCGAGACCGAGAGTGCGAACGATGGTGAAAGTCCGAGCCACCTCGGAATGCTACCCACTCCACGTCCGATCATCGACCCGTTTCGAGGCGGGATTAACAGGTTGTGGACAATCGTCACCGACGAGGCAGGCAGGAGGCGGGAGCTGTCACCTAAGATGGGTCTCGGCGATTTGGTTCGCCGAACGTGCAAGGTTACGACGCGATCGCCGGATCGGGCGTCGTATTCGGATGGAGGGGTGAGGTGATGGGTGGAATCCAGATGCTTGGCGTTCTCGGGGGCACCTTGCTGGCATCCTCCGCCCGGGCGAACGAGCCGAGCGAGGTCAGTGAGTCGCGTGACGTCGTCGATCGGTCCGACCTCCCGCCGCAGCCCGTGATCACCCCAGTGGCGCCGCAGCCGTTCGACGACGAGTTCGACCTGCCCGTGCCGTCGCTCGAGATCGAGCGCCTTCCGGCGAGCACCAGCTACGAGTTCGCGATGCAGCTGAGCTTCGGCCCCATCGCGTACTTCGAAGACGTCTCGTCCAACGCACCCGGATTCGGCATTCGCGGTGCGTGGGGAAAGAACGCTGGTGCCTTCAACCGGTTCGGGTTCTCCGCCGTGGCCACCATCGAGGGTGAACCGGGGGTGCACACGCTCCTCACCCTCGAGCCTGGCGTCGCCTGGGACTTCGTCG
>CAZZLC010000124.1:0-12680 GCA_964655065.1 uncultured Enterobacteriaceae bacterium
TCTCGACGAGCTGGTAGATGTACTCGATGCCCGCGTTCTGCAGGCAGTTCTGCGACCGAACCGAGAGCTCGAGCTCGTCGACCCGCTTCGACAGATTCTCGTTGAACTCCTGCTCCGGCTCCTCCTCCTCTTGCTGCTCGGGCTCTTCTTCTTCTGCGAAGTTGATGAAGATCTGGAGCTGTTCCTTGAGGATCTTGGCCGAATACGCGAGGGCGTCCTCCGGGGACACCGAGCCGTCGGTCCAGATCTCCATCGTGAGCTTGTCGTAGTCGGTTCGCTGACCGACACGCGCGTTCGTCACGGTGAACCGGACCTTCTGGATGGGCGAGAAGATCGAGTCGACGGGAATCGCGTCGATGGGCAGCTCGTCGGTCTTGTTCTGGGCAGCCGGAACGTAGCCCTTGCCCATCTCGACCGTGACCTCGCAGTGGAACTCACCCTCTTCGGTCAGGGTCGCGATGGGGTGCTCGGGGTTGAGGACCTCGACGTTCGCATCGAAGGAGAAGTCACCCGCACGGACGACCACCGTCTCACCCGGCTCACCCTTGCGCTCGACCCGACCGCGCACGGTCTCGAGAGCGGAGGTGCGGAGCAAGACACCCTTGATGTTGAGGACGATGTCGGTGACGTCCTCGACAATGCCGGGAATGAAGGCGAACTCGTGCAGTACGCCCTCGATGCGCACGGACGTGATGGCGGAGCCCTGCAGCGACGACAGCAGGATGCGACGCAGCGAGTTGCCGATCGTCGTACCGAAGCCACGCTCGAGCGGGCGAATCACGAACTTGCCGTACGAGCGGTGAGACTTATTGTCGCGCTCGACGCGGCGCGGCTTGATGAGCGTGCGCCAGTTGTTGTAGATGGTCTGTTCCATCGTCATGTCGAATCCTCGTTCGCTGCCGCACCTGGTGTCCAGCTCCAGGGCTCACGCGAGAAGAGGGGAAATCCGCCGCGGGACGCCCGGCCGAGCCGGCAGCGGCGGAGGTTGAGGGTGCGCCGGGTCAGACCCGACGACGCTTTGGGGGACGGCACCCGTTGTGAGGGATCGGCGTGACGTCCTTGATGTGCGTGATCTTGAGGCCGGTGTTGGCGATGGCCCGCAGCGCGGACTCACGGCCGGCCCCGGGACCCTTCACGAACACGCCCACCTGCTTCATACCGTGCTCCATCGCCTTGCGTGCGGCGTCCTCGGCCACGAGCTGTGCGGCGAACGGGGTGCTCTTGCGAGAGCCCTTGAAGCGCATCACGCCCGCAGAGCTCCACGAGACCGCGTTCCCCGCGAGGTCGGTGATGGTGACGATGGTGTTGTTGAAGGTCGCCTGGATGTGAACCACCCCCGCGGGGATGTTCTTCTTGACCTTGCGCTTCTGCTGGCGTCGAGACGCGGGCATCGGGTCCTTCCTTACTTGCGCTTGGCCGCGACGCGACGCGGTCCCTTGCGGGTACGAGCATTGGTGTGGGTGCGCTGGCCCCGCACGGGGAGATTCCGCCGGTGACGGATGCCCCGGTAGGTGCGAAGGTCGACGAGGCGCTTGATGTTCATGTCGATCTCCTTCCGGAGCTCGCCTTCGACCTGGTATTCGTTCTGGATGAGCTCGCGGATGCGCGCAGTCTCGTGGTCGGACAGCTCGAACACCCGGGTCATGGGATTCACCTCGGCCTTCTCCACGATCTGCTGGGCGGTGTGCCGGCCGATTCCGTAGATGTAGGTGAGGGCCACCCAGATGGGCTTGTTGCGGGGGAGGTCGACCCCTTCGATGCGTGCCACGGTTTCATCCTGCCTTGGAAGAAGAAGAATCGAGGACGGTCAGGATCTCGGGACCCCGGTCCGTCACGGCGACGGTGTGTTCGAAGTGCGCGGCCAGCGAACCGTCGACGGTTCGAACCGTCCACCCGTCGTCCAGCATCTGGGTCGCATAACCGCCCATGGTGATCATGGGTTCAATCGCGATGCACAAACCCTCGCGGAGGAGGGAACCCTGCCGGGGGATGCCGTAGTTCGGGACCGACGGCGTCTCGTGGAGTGCCCGACCGATTCCGTGCCCCACGTACTCCCTGACGATGCCGTAGCCCAGGGGATCGATGTAGGACTGGATCGCGTGCCCGATGTCCCCGATGCGGTTGCCGATCCGGGCTTGAGCGACGCCCTCGTAGAGACTCGCCTCGGTGTGCTCGAGGAGCTCGAGAATCGCGCGGTCCACTTGGCCGACCGGGGCCGTGAAGGCGGAATCGGCATGGTAGCCGAGGTAGATGAGCCCAACGTCGATGCTGACGATATCGCCCTCCTCGAGGACCCGCTCGTCGGGAAAACCGTGCACGACGATGTGGTTGGGCGAAGCGCAGATGGTGGCAGGGAACGGGATGGTTCCGCCAGCCTTGTAGCCAAGGAAGGATGGCTTGGCGTCCCGCTTCTCGATCTCGCGCGCGGCGATTTCGTCGAGCTCGCGGGTGGTGACGCCGGGGCGCACCGCCTCACGCAGCAGGGCCACCACCTCGGCGAGGCGACGACCACTCTGCCGCATGAGAGCGAGCTCCCAAGGATCCTTCTCCTTCTTCACCACGCTACAACCAGGGCCCCTGGCCACCGAGCTGCTGACGGCGCCCCTTGATCCGGCCGCCCTTCGTCGCGATGTCGCCGTCGTAGTGACGGGTCGCGAGCTGGGCCTCCACCTGGGCTACGGTGTCGAGCGAGACACCGACGATGATCAGCAGCCCCGTGCCCCCGAAGGCGAACGGAACATTGAAGTTCGTGATGAGGATGGTCGGCAGGACGCAGATCGCCGCGAGGTAGACCGCACCACCGGACGTGAGGCGCGTGAGCAGCCAGTCGAGGTAGGCGGCGGTCTCCTTGCCGGGACGGACCCGAGGGACGTAGCCACCCTGCTTCTTCAGATTCTCCGCCACGTCTTCGGGGTTGAAGGTGATGGCGGTGTAGAAGAACGCGAAGAAGATGATGAGAACCGTATAGACGACGTTGTACAGCCAGCGACCAGGCGCGAATGCGCCGGCGAGTTGCTGCAGGAACGCGGTCTCGAAGAACTGCCCGATGGTGTTCGGGAACATGAGCAGCGACGAGGCGAAGATCGGCGGAATGACCCCGGCGATGTTCACCTTGAGGGGCAGGTAGGTGGTCTGGCCCTCGTAGACCTTTCGGCCGAGCACGCGCTTGGCATACTGCAGTGGAATCCGCCGCTGGCCTCGTTCGATGTACACGATCGCGAAGACCACGAGGAACATGAACGTGAGCAGCAGCGCGGCGGCGAGGAGGTTGATCTCCTCCTTGTCGACGAGGGTCCACAGCCGCATGGCGCCCGCGGGCACGGCGGAGATGATGCCGCAGGTGATGATGATCGAGGCCCCGTTACCGATGCCACGCTCCGTCATCTGCTCGCCGAGCCACATCACGAAACAGGCTCCGCCCGTCATCGTGAGCATCGTCAGCAGCTCGAAGCCGAGACCGGGGTCGATGACCACGTTGGCGGTGCCGACCTTCATCTGCTCCATGCCCTTCGCGATGCCGAAGGACTGCACGAGCGCGATGCCGATGGTCATGTACCGCGTGTACTGGGTGATGCGGTTGCGACCAGACTGGCCTTCGTCCTTGATTCGCTTGAGCGTGGGCACCATCTCCGCCATCAGCTGCATGATGATGGATGCAGTGATGTACGGCATGATGCCGAGAACGAAGACGGAGAACTGCTCCAGGGCACCGCCCGAGAACATGTTGTACAGCTGGAACATGTTGCCCTGCTGCTGGGCGAACCACAGTCCGAGCTGGGTGCGGTCGATTCCGGGCGAAGGAATGAAGATGCCCAGTCGGTAGATGGCGAGCATCCCCAACGTGAACAGGACCCGCTTGCGCAGGTCCTCCATCTCCCAGATTTCCCGAATGATGTTCATGTCAGTCCCGGAGTGACAGTTCGGCGAAGGTCCCGGCAGGAACGCGACTCACGCGGAGGGCACATCCCCTTCGGTGGTGCCGCCTGCCGCGACAATCTTCTCGGCAGCGGACCGGGTCATCTTGGCCACTCTCACGTGAAGGGCAACCCCCAGCTCCCCGCGGCCAAGAATTTTGACGCCATCCTTCCCGATGCGGCTGATGATGCCGTGGTCCTTGAGGAGCTCTGCCGTAACGACCGTGCCCGCGGGCAGCTTCGCGAGCTGCTCGACGTTGAGGGTCTGGTACTCCTTGGCGAACAGGTTCTTGAACCCGAACTTCGGCAGGCGACGATGCAGAGGCATCTGGCCGCCCTCGAAGCCGGGACGAGAGCTGTAGCCGGAACGGGCTTGCGCTCCCTTGGTGCCTCGGCCTGCCGTCTTGCCCTTGCCCGAGCCCTCGCCACGACCGACGCGCATCTTGGAGTGACGCTCGCCTGGCTGGGGCTTCAGATTGGAGAGTTCGTTGCCCATCGCCTCACTCCGCGCTGGTCGGGGCGTCGACTTCCTCGACGTCCACGAGGTGGATCACCTTCTTGACCATGCCCCGCACGGCCGGCGTGTTCTCGAGCACCCGCGCGTGGCCGATGCGACGCAGCCCCAGCCCCTTCAGGTTGGCGATCTGCCGGTCGGTGGCGCCGATCTGCGACTTGCGCAGTGTCACCTTGAGATGCGTCATGACGGACTCCCTCAGCCCTGCTGGTTGACCTCGGCCATCGGCCGCACGTTGTAGTTGCGGTAGACCGCGTCGATGTCCTTGCCGGTCCGCGTCGCGTACTGCTCGGCGCTCTCGAGGTTGTGCAGCGCGTCCATCACGCCGCGCACCACGTTGTGGGGGTTGGAGCTGCCGAGCGACTTCGTGAGCACGTTGGTCACGCCCAGGCACTCCATGATGGCACGCACGGTCGGACCGGCGATGACGCCCGTACCCGCCGCCGCCGGTCGGAGCAGGACGTGACCCGCGCCGAAGCGCCCCTCGATCTGGTGGGGAATCGTGCCGGTGACGAGGGGAATCTGCCGCATGGTGCGACGCGCCTTCTCGGTACCCTTGCGAATGGCCTCGGGAACCTCGTTCGCCTTGCCGAACCCGACCCCAACCTGGCCCTCACCGTCGCCGACGACCACGATGGCGGAGAAGGAGAATCGTCGACCGCCCTTCACGACCTTCGCGACGCGGTTGATGTAGATCACCTTCTCGATGAAGCTGCTTTCTTCTTCTTCGCGACGACCGCGGCGGGCCATGGCGCCTCCTTAGAACTTGAGTCCGGCCTCACGAGCGGCGTCGGCCAGGGCGGCCACGCGTCCGTGGTACAGGTAGCCGTTGCGGTCGAACACCACGGCCTCGATGTTGTTGGACTTCGCAGCCTCGGCGATGGCCTTGCCGACCGCCATCGCGCCCTCGCGATTGCCCCCGTTGGCCCCCTCTTCGAGGGAGACCTTGAGGGTGCTCGCGGCGGCGATGGTCCGACCAGACTCGTCGTCGATGACCTGCGCATAGATGTGTTTCGCAGAACGGAACACCGTGAGCCTCGGCCGGTCGGCCGTGCCGCGAACGATCTTCCGGATGTGCTTCTTGCGGCGAAGCCGCGCGACGCGCTTGGGATTGGTCTTGGCCATGGTCGACTCCGACTACTTCGCGCTCTTGCCGGCCTTGAGCGAGACGTGCTCACCCTTGTACCGAACGCCCTTGCCCTTGTAGGAGTCGGGCTTGCGCCAGGCGCGGATCTCTGCCGCGACCTGCCCGACCTGTTGCTTGTCGTTGCCCTCGATGGCGATCACACCCTGCTTGTCGACCTCGATCTTGATTCCGTCGGGAATCGAGTAGTTGACGGGGTGCGAGTAGCCGAGGTTCATCTCGAGCGTCTTGCCCTTGACCGCGGCGCGGTAGCCGACGCCGATGACCTCGAGCTCCTTCTTGAACCCCTGGCTGACGCCAGTGACCATGTTGCTGAGCAGCGAGCGCATCAGACCATGGTTCGCCCGGCTCTGCCGTGCATCGTCGAGGCGAGAGACCACGAGCTGGCCGTCGGCCACCTCGACCGACACACGGTCTACGAGCGACTGAAGGAGCTCGCCGCGCGGGCCCTTGACCTTCACCTCGGCATCGAGGACGTCGACAGAAACGCCCTTCGGAAGCGCAATCGGCAGCTTACCAATCCGGGACATCGTGAACTCCTACCAGACGTGGCAGATGACTTCACCGCCCACACCGGCCTGGCGGGCCTGCGCGTCGGTGAGGACGCCCCTGGGCGTCGTGAGGATGGCGACCCCGAGGCCGTTGCGAACCCGCGGGATCTCGTTCTTGCCGACGTAGACGCGGCGACTCGGCTTGCTCACCCGGTGCAGGCCGCGAATGGTTCCCTGCTGGTCGTTCCCGTACTTGAGGAAGACCTTGAGCGCGCCCTGGGGGCCACGGTCGTCCTCGACGAAGCCTTCGACGAAGCCCTCGTTGCTCAGGATCTTCGCAATCGCGACCTTGATCTTGGAGCGCGGCATGGTCAGCGAGGCGTGACCCGCGAGCTGCGCATTGCGGATGCGGGCGAGCATGTCCGCGATGGGGTCGGTCATCGACATGGATGGCACTCCACGGAAGGATCGAGCGGGCGACAACCAGCGCCGGCGCAAATCTTAGTTGGCAAAGGGCATCCCGAGGCAACGGAGCAGGGAGCGGCCCTCCTCGTCCGTCTCGGCCGTGGTCTGAAAGGCGATGTTGAGGCCCGTGATGCGCGAGACCTTGTCGTACTCGATCTCGGGGAAGATGATCTGCTCGGTCACCCCGAGCGAGTAGTTTCCCCGTCCGTCGAACGCCTTGGGGTTCACGCCGCGGAAGTCGCGAATCCGCGGGATCGCGACCGAGATGAGCCGGTCGAGAAACTCCCACATCCGGGTGCCGCGCAGCGTGACGCGAGCGCCGATGGGCATGCCCTCGCGAAGCTTGAAGTTCGCGATGGAACGACGAGCGCGGGTGATGACCGCCTTCTGACCCGCGATGAGCGTGAGCTCCTCCGCAGCCGTCTCGAGCAGCTTCACGTTCTGGATGGCGTCCTTCATCGAGAGATTCAGGACGATCTTCTTGAGCCGTGGCACCATCATCACGTTGGGGTACTGAAACTCCTCGCGGAGCTTCTGGACCACCTCGGTGTCGTACTTGGTGCGCATCCTGGGCAGGTAGTTTTCCATCTCGGACCTCAGCCGTTGTCCAGGACCGCGCCGGTCTTGCGGTCGACCCGGACCTTGTCGCCGTTGTCGAGGATCTTGAAGCCGACCTTGACCTTCCGGCTTTCCTCGTCGTTCCACAACGCCACGTTGGAGATGTCGATCGGCATCTCCTTCTCGACGATGCCACCGGGCATTCCGCCCACCGGGCGGCGGTGACGGCGCACGACCCTCACCCCTTCGACCACGACCTGACGGGTGGCCGGAAGCACCTTCACGACGCGCCCGACCTGGCCCTTTTCCTTACCGGCGATGACGACCACCTGGTCGTCCTTCCGGATGCGGCACTTGTTGTTGCTTGCAGCCACGGAGGACTCCCTTGCCGTCAGAGGACTTCGGGCGCGAGGACGACGATGCGCATGAACTTTCGGGCCCGGAGCTCACGGGCGATCGGGCCGAAGATTCGGGTTCCGATCGGCTCGTTCTCCTTGTTGATCAGGACGGCGCTGTTGTTGTCGAAGCGAATGTAGGAGCCGTCGACCCGACGAACCTCCTTGCGAGTCCGCACGACGACCGCGCGTGCGATCTGACCCTTCTTCACCTTGCCGTTCGGCGCCGCGTCCTTGACGGACACGACGATCACGTCGCCGACGCTCGCGTACTTGCGCTTCGAGCCCCCGACGACCTTGATGCACTTCACGCGCTTCGCACCGCTATTGTCGGCAACATCGAGCACGCTTTCCATCTGGATCATGACAACCTCCGGAGGCCGCGCTCAGCGACGCTCGATGACGACGAAGCGCTTGTGGCGCGAGAGCGGGCGGCTCTCGCGAATGACGACGGTGTCACCGACAGCACACTCGTTGTTCTCGTCGTGTGCCTTGTACTTCTTCCGTCGCGACACGAACTTGTGGTACCGCGGATGCTTGACGGTGCGGGTCACCTCGACGGTGACGGTCTTGTCCATCTTGTCGGAGACGACGCGGCCGATCAGAATCCGGCGACGCCCTTCGCCCGTCGAGTGGTGGGTGCTCATCGATACCTCTGTGACGCCCGGACGGTGAGTTCCGGCGGCCGCGGCGAAGCCGCGCGATTCGATTGGGGTTCGAAACCAGGGTGGGGTCTCCCGCGGAGCGGGACGCTCACCCTTGCAGTCGCTCCGCCAGGAGCGTTTCGGCACCAAGCAGTGCCCGAAGGGACGACACCGACGTGTCGCCTGGAGCCTTAGTCCTTGTTCGTGAGCCTGTCAACGATGCCGGAAAGAAAACCACCCTTCTCGGCGGAGGCTTCCTCGACCGGTGCGCTCGCTGCGCCCGCATAGCTCGCACGGTGCATGGAGAGGAGCCGGTTCTTGGCGAGCCCCTGCTCCTTCTCCCGGCGTCGAGCTTCCGTCTGGAGGCGCGCGATCTCCCGGCGCATCGACCTCAGCGACGCGGTATTCTCGAGCTGGTTCATCGAATGCTTGAACCTCGCCGCCACGAGCTCGCGCTCCGCCTCGAGCATCCGATGGACGAGCTGCTCGTCGCTCAGCTCCTGGTGCTCTGCCATCAGAGAACCTCACTGTCGCGCTTCACGAACCGCGTGCCGACAGAGAGCTTGTGGCCGGCGAGCCGGAAGGCCTCGCGCGCCACCTCCTCTGCGACCCCGTCGAGCTCGTACATGATGCGCCCCGGCTTTACGACGGCGACCCACTTGTCGGGAGCACCCTTACCCTTACCCATGCGCGTCTCGAGCGGCTTCTTGGAGAGCGGCTTGTCGGGGAAGATTCGAATCCAGACTTTCCCACCGCGCTTGATGTGGCGGGTCATGGCGATACGAGCCGCCTCGATCTGGCGAGCGGTGACGAAGCCGCGGGTGGTCGCCTGGAGCCCGAAGTCTCCAAACGAGACCTCCGACCCACGGTAGGCGAAGCCCCTCATCTTGCCCTTTTGAACGCGGCGATGCCGCACACGCTTTGGCGCGAGCACGTTGCCTCCAGTCAGTTGCGGCGGTCGCGGTCACGATCGCGGTCGCGGCCACGACCCCTATCGCGATCACGCTCACCGTCGCCGGGCCCACGGCTCGGCTGATTCTGTTCGGTGGTCTCCTCACCCGGCACCTTGATGCCGCGGAAGACCCAGACCTTGACCCCGATGATGCCGTAGGAGGTCTTCGCCTCTGCGAGGCCGTAATCGAGGTCGGCGCGGAGGGTGTGCAGCGGCACCTGACCCTCCATGTACCTCTCCGTACGCGACATCTCCGCCCCGCCGAGGCGACCCGAGCACATGACCTTGATGCCCTTCGCCCCCGCCCGGCGAGCCTGGGTGATGGCCTTCTTCATCGCACGGCGGAAGCTGACGCGCTTCACGAGCTGGGCCGCGATGTTCTCGGCCACCAGCACCGCGTCCGTCTCGACCTTGCGCACTTCCATGATGTGCACGTAGACATCGGTGCTGGTCAGTCGCTGGAGCTCGTTGCGGAGAGCATCGAGACCAGTCGCCCGCTTACCGAGGATGATCCCTGGCTTCGCGGCATGAATGAACACCTTGGCCTTGTTGGCAGCACGCTCGATCACGACCTTGCTGATGCCGGCCGAGTTGAGCTTGCGCTTGACGTGCTGCCGAACGCGGAGGTCTTCCTCGACGTAGCGGCCGTAGTCCTTGTCGGCGAACCACTGCGAGTCCCAGCCGCGGCTGATGCCGACCCGGAATCCGATGGGATGTACCTTCTGACCCACGATTACTCCGTGTCCCGGGTGGCGAGCTTCACGGTGATGTGGCTCGTCTTCTTGAGAATGCGGTTGGCGCGGCCCTGGGCCCGCGGGCGAAATCGGCGGAGCACGGGCCCGGCGTCGACGTAGATGGTCTCGACGAACAGCTCGTCGATGTCGACTTCGTCGGCGCTCTGCTCCGCGTTCGCGACCGCGGACTCGACGAGCTTCTTGATGATGGGGGCCGACTTCTTCTCGACGAACGCGAGCTTCTCGATCGCCTCGGAGACGTCGAGACCGCGAACCAGATCGGCCACGAGGCGCGCCTTCTGGGGCGACACGCGACAGTAGCGAAGCTTGGCGGTGCTGGTGCTCATCGGACCTTGCCCTTCCGATCGGCGGCGTGCCCGCGGTAGGTCCGCGTGAGCGAGAACTCGCCGAGCTTGTGACCGATCATCTGCTCGGTCACGTAGACCGGCACGAACTGCTTGCCGTTGTGAACCGCGAACGTGAGCCCGATCATCTCGGGGATGACCGTGGAGCGTCGCGACCAGGTCTTGATGACCCGGTTGCTGCCGGAGTCCCGGGCCTCACGAACCTTCTTGAGGAGGTGGCCGTCGATGAACGGGCCTTTCTTGATGGAGCGCGCCATGGGCTACCTCGAGTTGCGGCGCTTCAGGATGAAGCGGTTGGACGGCTTCTTCGTCTGGCGGGTGCGGGCGCCCTTGGTCGGCTTGCCCCACGGGGTCACCGGGTGACGTCCCTTGGCTCGGCCCTCGCCACCGCCGTGGGGGTGGTCGACGGGGTTCATCGCGGTGCCGCGGACGGTGGGACGGACGCCCAGCCACCGCTTGCGGCCGGCCTTGCCGACGACGATGTTCTCGTGCTCGGGGTTGCCGACCTGGCCGACGGTAGCCCGGTTCTTGCCCCACACGTTGCGCAGCTCGCCCGAGGGGAGGCGAAGCAAGACGTAGCCGCCCTCCTTGGCCATCACCTTTGCAAACGTTCCGGCCGAGCGGCAGATCTGCCCACCGCGGCCGAGCGAGAGCTCGATGTTGTGGACATCGGTGCCGAGCGGGATCGACAGCAGCTCGAGACAGTTGCCCGGCTTGATGTCGGCGCTGTTCGACGCGAGAACCTCGTCACCCACCGCAAGTCCGATGGGATGCAGAATGTAGCGCTTCTCGCCGTCGACGTAGTGAACCAGCGCAATGCGAGCCGACCGGTTGGGGTCGTACTCGATGTGCGCGACCTTGCCCGGCACGTCCCACTTGTCCCGACGGAAATCGATGATGCGGTACTTTCGCTTGTGACCACCGCCCCGGTGTCGCACCGTGATGCGACCCCGGTTGTTTCGCCCGGACTTCTTGGGGAGCGGCGTCAGCAGGGACTTCTCGGGGGTGGAGCGCGTGACCTCGGCGAAGTCCGCCCCGGTCATGCCCCTTCGGCCTGCGCTCGTTGGCTTGAACTTTTTCACACCCATGGGGGTCTCCAGGCGAACGAGCGCGTCAGGACTCGAACAGGTTCAGTTCGTGGCCCTCGGAGAGGGTCACGTAGGCTTTCTTCCAGTTCTTGCGCTTACCGAAGCGGCGACCGAAGCGCTTGACCTTGCCGCGCATGATCAGCGTGCGGACCGACTCGACCTCGACACCGTAGAACTCTTCGATGGCCTTTCGGATCTGCGGCTTGGTGGCGTCGACCGACACCTCGAAGGCGTAGGAACGCTCGGTGCCGAGGAGCGAGGTGCTCTTCTCGGTCACCAGCGGACGGATGAGGGTGTCCTTGATCAACATGGGATCTCCTACGCCGTCAGCCTGGCGGTGAGAGCCTCGACGGCTTCCTTCGTCATGACGAGCGACTTGTGCCGCAGAATGTCGTAGACGTTCACGCCCTCGGGAGGCATCACGGTCACGCCGGCGATGTTGCGGGCCGACTTGTAGAGGTTCTCGTCGCGCGAGGCGACCAGGAGGACAGTGTCGAGCTCGAAGCGCTTCTGGAAGTCGACGACCTGTCGGGTCTTGATCTGCTCGAGCTCGAACTTGTCGAGCAGCACGAGCTGGGACTCCGCGCAGCGACGCGAGAGCGCAGAGACGAGCGCGAGTCGACGCACCTTGCGGTTGAGCTTGAAGGCGTGGCTGCGGACGCGGGGTCCGAACACCACACCGCCGCCCCGCCACTGGGGAGAGCGCGTCGAGCCCTGGCGCGCACGCCCGGTGCCCTTCTGGCGCCACGGCTTGCGGCCACCGCCCCGGACCTCGGCGCGCTCCTTGGCCTTGTGGGTACCCGCGCGCTTCTTCGCCCGCTGGTACCGAACCGCGGCATAGAGAAGGTGATCTCTGACTTCGGCGCCGAAGACGCTGTCGTTCAGCTCGAACTCGCCGACCTTGCTGCGTTCCGTGTCGAAAATGTCGATCGTGGCCATCGTGGTTCCTGTCGCGCTCTGCCGAGTGAGGCCGGCGTGGGCCGGCCCCCGGAGCACCTACGAGAGTTTGATTTCGACGTGCACACCTGCCGACAAGTCGAGCTTCATGAGGGCGTCGACCGTCTGCTGGGTGGGCTCGAGGATGTCGAGGAGCCGGTGGTGGGTGCGCCGCTCGAACTGCTCGCGCGACTTCTTGTCGATGTGCGGTCCCCGCAGCACCGTCCACCGATTGATGGTGGTGGGCAGCGGAAAAGGTCCCCGGATCTCCACACCCGAGCGCTTCGCCGTGTCCACGATTTCGCGGGCCGACTTGTCGAGCAGCTGGTGATCGTAGGCCTTGAGCCGGATGCGGATCTTGTTGCCGTTTGCCATTGGACTACTCGATGATCTCGGCGACGACACCGGCGCCGACGGTGCGGCCACCCTCGCGGATGGCGAATCGGAGCTGCTCGGCCATCGCGATCGGCGTGATCAGCT